>CAZOXM010000026.1:0-53840 GCA_964583825.1 uncultured Granulosicoccaceae bacterium | reverse complement strand
CCCGAGACGGGTGAGTACACGATGGAGAAAGCACCGTGTTATCACTTGGTGGATGAAAACGCACCGGAACAGGCGGCAGCAGGTTAGCACCAGCGGACGGAAAGACGGAGCAGACAAGCTCGCAGCAAGCAACGCCCCGACTTGACCGGGGCGTTGTAGAGCAGATCTGTTCCCGTCTTTGCCACACTTTACCTGGCTAACGTCAGCGCCTGATAACTTAAGAGAGCCGAATGAACTTTATCGAGCAGTCTGACGACGACATAACTGCTGTAGCTCACCCAATGTGGGACGACCTGATACGTTTTTCGAATGAAGGCGAATACGGCAAGTTTATTCGCCACTTCTCCTACGACCTGATGTACGGACTCAATGAAGTCGAGATCGGTAAGCAATTCGCTAAAAGTGAGCTGACACGTAACCTCGACAGCAAGTACGACTTCCTCGGACTTATCCGGCGTGGTGAACACGTGACCTGTCTGTACCGGGTGCGAAGCACCAAAAAGGAAGGGGAATGGCTGGGACGTATGGTGCTGGGTTACAACAAAGAGGGAGAAGTCAAAATTTTCGGTGCCTCCATTTTTTAACTGACATTGCCTGCGACTGACAGGCAAATTGTCCGGGGTGTTTGATGAACCAGAACGCAATGGAAGAACCGGTCGCCGATGGCAAGCTGGTTGAACTGACTTACCAGGTGATCGACACTAAAAGCAAAAATGTGTTGACAGAGGTTGAGTACCCGATTGGCTATGTACACGGCTTAAACGAAATACTTGCCCCCCAGGTAACGGCAGAACTGGAAGGAAAGCTGCCGGGTGATGTGATTGAAGTACCCATCGACTGCAACAAGTTATTTGGTAAACGGGACGAATCACTGGTGGTCACTGACCTTAAGGAAAATGTACCCGAGGAATACCACGAAGTCGGCACTTCCATTTTAATGGAAAACGCCGAGGGTAAGACCAAAACCTTCATTGTTACCCGTTCGGATGAAAAAACCATCACCATCGATGGCAATAACCCGTTGTGCGGTCGCGAGGTGATATTCAAGCTCGCGGTGACGACCGTTCGCGATGCCACTGAAGCGGAACTTGAGCACGGCGGCCCCCTCGACGCTGACCCGGACATCAGCGAGATCGTCGGCGCCGACCAGAAAGTCAAACCGGTCGGTGAGTAGCAGAAGCAACAAGTAACGCATATAGATACCGCCAACCGTGCCTAACCACCTTTATGCAGAGGCAGTACTTTCGCCAGGCTTAGCTGCCGATTTCCAGTGGCGATATCAAAACTCCGGACGCGACCTGCTGGCAATTCTTGATCGCGAGTCACCGGTGTACGGCGCGTTAAGCCAGTCGATTCAGCGCTTTGAAAGTACAGTTTTCGAGCTGTCACTCAATAAGCCGACGTTAATCGAATGGGCCAACTCGCAGCATACACTGCAGGACGAGGCCGACACGCGCGAACTCAGACTCGGCGGTGCGCACGTGTTTCAGCAGTCGATCGAGCTGCTGCAGGGCATGCAAATGATGACCGATCGCAGTGAAGACCCGGTTCACCTGTCGGCAATTCACCATAACATCGGTGATGTCATGGGGTTTATCGGACAACGCAGTGGCAGCATACACTTCCTTGAGCAGGCCGCATTGTCGTATGAACAGGCACTTGAGCTTCGAACGATAGAAGACTCACCGCTGGAGTGGGCACGGACCACATTCAATACGGGCCTGGTCATTCAGGCAGTCGGCACATTGGAAGATGACAAGGGGATGCTTAAGCAATCACTGCAAACCATGCAGCAGGCTGCCACGCAGTTACCGCGACAAAGCGTGCCCGACGACTGGTCTGCCGCGATGTCCGGCGTGGGCACTGTGCTATATCAGCTTGGAGTACAGCGCAGAGGTTCGAGAACACTCGAACAATCTGTCGTCGCTTTTCGCAATGCACTTAGTGAGCGCACCCGGGAAAAAGATACGATTGCCTGGGCCATCACACAAAACAACCTTGCCGCCGCCATGCAGGGACTCGGCGAGCACGAAGAAGATATCGGATCGCTGGAAGCATCTGTACCTCTCTATGAAGAGGTACTGAAAGCGTTGTCGACGCTGGAACTGCCGCTGGTCAGCGCCATGGTGTCTGCCAATCGCGCCTCCGCATTACAGGCACTGGCGATGGAATCTGATTACCTCGATATGGCGGAAACAGCCGTGTCTGAGTTTGATTCACTGGCTACTCTTTTCGAAGGCACCGACTACAGCGATTATTTCAAGAAAGCGACAGAACGTAAGGCGCAGTGCGAATCACTGGTCGCATCCCTGCAAGTCTAGTTCGATGATCAGAGCTTTCTCCGAACGTTTAATGCCCCCCTACTCCGGTCAGGTACAGATCGCAGAATCTGATACGTACCGTGCACTGACAATAGATGGCGCCGTGTGGGAAATTCAGTATGTGAATCGCAGCCATGTACGCGTCGCCACACTTTCGGCAAACGATGTCCACAGCTATGCCGCTGACCCGAGTTTAATGGCCAGTGAAAACAACGACCCGAAACTGATCGAACTGCTGACGTATCTGTCGGGTGCGGAGTTACCATTTACCAGTCGCGATCACTACGAATACTGGCTGCTTGATGCCGATGAGGGGCATCCGCTGGCACTGATCTTCTCTTGTACAGAGGCCTCTCAAATCGAAAAATTTCCAACCCATGCTGAGTGGACGGCACTACCGGCTGCAGTAATGCCAATAGAAAAAACACAAGCAGAGATCGACGCACAAGCACCACCGGTGAACTACCGGGTTGAACGTATGGTTGCAGAACGCGCCGGTACCAACAGCAAGGCTGCCTGGTTTGATCGGCGCCAGACACCCTCGGTAACATTTCCACCGTTTATGATTAGGGAAGAGTGGCACGATTCAACCGAAGGCGATCTCTGTCAACGCTACCTGCGACGACAATCACCCAGGCTCTTAATGCTGCATAACCTGAGCAGAGCCGATCGGCGACGCATGGAGTCCGTATGCAGACCGCACGCGATGGAGGTGGCACGTTTTCACACACTGTATCCCGAAGTGATCGACAACGACGCAATCAATGCGCTGCGTGTGGAGGCCCGATTGCGCAGAGCCGCCGGCGACGACGGTTACGGCGCGATTGGTCATCGTCGCGATGGTGTGCTGTATATATGAAATTCGTTTCATGTAAAATCAACCACCGTACACAGGCCGGTTTGACTTCACCTGCGAGCGTCCGTCCTGCACGTCCGCAAGAGACAAGACACCCCTTTTAACCACCTAAACGAGAGAAAACGAAATGAGTGAATCAAGCAACGAACGCCCTGTTGTACCGGAAGGTAAAACTGAATATGTAACAACCAGACAGATGCAGCCTAACGACAAAGGATTTGTCGGATATGAGACAGTCTGGCAAACCTTCCAGAAAGAAGTTGAATATCAGACACCAAAGAAACCCTGAAGTACACGCTTAGCAGGGTGTTGAAAAGCCCTGCGGCTTTAAACCATTTCGTTCCTCCTGACCAGATCAGCAAAACCACCCAGAGCCAATGCCCGGCCCTGCAGTACCGCATGCCCGTGAATGGAACAGGCGAGTCTGGCCAAATCAGCGGACCAAATCAGCCGGCCAGATCAGCTGGACAAGCCAGGCGCGGCGGGAGACCCTTCCGCCTCAACAACTTCGCCGGGGGCTCATGGATATACCGTTCAGACGCGGCAGGAATCTACTGATCGTATTAAGGGGTAACCGCGTCGACTGCGCCCACAGCAGTTGACGCAGACAGCCGTCACCCGCAGTACTCTGTCGATCGGATTAAAAGCACATCCGGTTCTCTCAAACCGTTTAGTGACCCGCAACAAGGTTGACGGAATTCACATTCGCCGTCGCACATTAAACAGTGGCCGCGTCACTGCACAAGCTGTACCAGCCGTATCACCGCCCGGTTCACACCAATACCGCGCACGACTTCCCAAATATTGACCCAGGTCCGCTACGAATATCGTCTGTGGAACCCGTTGTGCATTACCAATGCGCCTGCATACCCCTTTGCTTAAAAGGATCATTGATAGAACGGGTAGTTACCCCGGGGTGTGCCGAATTTTCCGGAGACGTTCGCCATTCCGCTCAAGCGCAAAAAATCGACCGAACGGGCACAATCGCTCGTTGAGCCACTTGAGCAACGCATTATGTTCTCGGCTGACCTGACTCAGCCCGTTGACGGTCCGATCGATGACCTGGATACCAGCGAGTCAGTGTCGGGTGCAGCGTTGCTTCAACATTTGCGCCACGCGGTCGATTCGCCGCCTGTGCCCGAGGTTTTTCCGTCAACCCAGCACGACGCATCGCAATTGCAGCCCCGGGGCGACAGTGAAGCGACTGACGAGCTTCAGACATCACCCGCTGGTGAACCGCTAACAGCACCAACCCCGCTCAACCTGCCAGATACCGACACCGAAGCAGACGGCGCGGTGCCGGACCCGGATTCCCCGGAGGGCAGTGATGTCGTTGAGATGCCACTCACGCCACAGTTCTCTGCCCTGCATATCGCCTTTGTTGACAACACCACGGACAACGCCGATGTGCTGCTCGCCGAGTTGCAGCGTGACACACCTGACGAGACCGAATGGGTCACCATCCCCGTGGACGTGCACAACGACGGAGTGGCGGAAATCACAGAAGTACTCGACGGAATCACGGACGTTGAGGGAATCCACATACTGGGCAACGATGAAGCACTTGTGCGGTTCTCAGCTCTTGGCGAGAGCTCGGACTATGCGGAAAAACAGGTACAGTGGACGGAATCTCTGGCCCCGGAGGGTCATATTACACTGCACACGTGCGCTGCAAGCGCCATCATATCAAGCTGTCAGTGGACCTCGTCAGATGCGGATCAAACGACAAAGGAACAGCCGGCAGTAACAGCGTCCGACACCGCCGCTGCGCCCAGCGACGATGCTTCAAACGCGGCGGATGTCAGAACCGAAATCGTCTTCGTTTATAGCGGCGCCCCGGATGCTGACAGTCTGATACAGGACATTCGCGACAGTGCGCCGCCCGGTGTCGACATCGAAGTCATCGAATTCGGATCGGACACCAACGGCATTGCATTGATCACCGCTACGCTCAATGAAATGCAGAACGTCGATGCGATCCACGTCATCTCACATGGCGCCGATGGCAGGATAAACCTTGGCAGCGAATCCCTGAACACAAATACGCTGGCACAGTATCAGACACAGCTTGGCGCATGGAGCAAGGCTCTGACGCAGCAGGCAGATCTGCTTTTCTATGGCTGCGACGTGGCCGCCAGTGAAGATGGACAGCAACTCATTCGTTCAATCAGCGCGCTCACCGGAGCGGATGTAGCCGCCAGTGTGGACAATACAGGCCATACAGACCTCGATGGTGACTGGGAGCTGGAGTCGCATACAGGAACGATCGACACGGCAACCGTTGTATCAGACCATACAGTCGTCGCGTGGACACACACCCTGGCGACTTACACCGTCAACACGGCAGCGGACAGCGGCCCCGGCTCGCTGAGACAGGCAATTCTGGATGCAAATACCAACGCCGGTGCAGATATTATTGAGTTTAATATTCCAGGCAGTGGACCCCATACCATCGGCCTGCTGTCGGCCCTTCCGGCCCTGAGTGAAAGCGTCTTTATTGACGGCTGGAGCGAACCTGACTACGCCAGTGACGGCGTTCCGGTGATCACCATTGATGCGGCGCTCGCCGGGGCAGCAGACGGCTTGAGCATTGCGACCGGTGCGGACGGCTCCACAGTGCGCGGACTGGTCCTGATTAATGCCGACGACGACGGCCTTTCAATTAACTCGAACAATAACTGGATCTACGGGAATTATGTCGGTTTACTGCAGGACGGTTTGACACCGGCCGGTAACAACGATGACGGTATACAGATACTGGATGGAGCCAATGGGAACCTCATCGGTACTGACGGAGACGGCAGTAACGATACATTTGAACGAAATATAGTAGGCGGAAACACTGTCGGTGTTTCAATCAACGGGAACGCTATCACTTCCGGTGTGACAGTCAGCGGCAACTATATCGGAGTTGGTGCCGACGGTTCCACCAGTGTGGGTAACACGGACGCTGGCGCTGCGATAGCCGGTGGCGCCGATGGGGTGACCGTGGGCGGTGCCACAGCAAACCTCGGTAACGTTATCTCAGGCAACACTACCGGCGTTTATCTGGGCGATGTCCTCACGGATAACAATACTCTTCAAAACAACCTGATCGGCACCTCGGCAGATGGCACCGAAGAGATTGGAAATACCGGCGCCGGCATATTGATCAGCGCGGGCCCCAATACCAGTCAATTACTGGACAATATAATCGTCGGTTCAGGTACAACGGGTATTGAAGTCAACGGCGTTAGCGCAGGCACAAATATACAAGGCAATATAATCGGTACGAATGCCGGCCACAATTACGACTGGGGCAGTGCGGCAAACGGGATCTTAATCACTGGCAATGCGAGCAATACCACCATAGGCGGGCTTGGCACCGGTGAGGGAAATACCATCGCCCACTCCGGATTTTCCACAGGCACCAACAACGCCGGGATACAGATTGACAGTGGCAGCGACAGCAACGAAATTCGTGGCAACAGCATTTACGGCAGTGATGGGCCCGCGATTGATCTCACCTCGGGCAGCAGTGCCGATGGACCAGATGCCAATGACACGGGGGATGTTGATACCGGCGGTAACAATAAACAGAACTGGGCGATTCTGAATTCCGCAGGCATTTCAGACAGCGGCCGCTTCAGCTACTCCATTGATACAACGTCACTGGCAACAGGCAGCTACACCATCGACTTTTATGCCAGTAGCCTGTCTGCTAACGGCGACCCGGAGCCGCGGCGTTACCTCGGCTCTATAACTACCGGTGGCGGAGGCACTACGTCTGGCAGTTTCAGCTCGGTCATGCTTGCACCCGGTGATATTGTCTCCCTTGTTACAACAGACTCTAGCGACAACAGTTCGGAGGTTTCAAATTACACAGTCGCGGTGGATGATGACCCGGGAGGAGCCGCACCGAGCGCCCTGATTCCTATACAAACCTCTGACGGCGGACTTCGACTCAATCACGCCGGAGGCACGGACAGCTATCTCGTAGCGGACGATGGCGCTTCCCTGCTTGGCGGTCTCGATGCGTTGACCTTTGAACATCGGTACGCAACAGTCGATGCCTCGTCACAGGCACTGATTTCCTATACCGCAACCACTGACAGTTTCAAGCTGGTTACGCGGTCAGATGGTGATCTTCTGGTGCAGGTAGCCGACGAATCGATTGAACTGTCCGGTTTTGACTTGCGTACACTCGCCGACGGTGCCGAGCATACCATCGGATTTACGTGGACCAGTATCGGAGGTAACTGGGTACTGTATGTCAATGGCAGCGAGGTCGACTCCGGTAGCGGGCTTGCTTCCGGTAAAGTGATCGCACACGATGGATCACTGGTAATTGGTAATGAACAGGATAACGTCGAATCCGACTTTGACGTTAGCACCGCTCATCAGGCTACGATATACAGCACCCGACTGTTCGACGATGTCAGGACAGAATATGAAATCGCAGCCGGCTATCGAAGCGAACTACCCCGCGATGAACAGGGCCTGATCGCAAACTGGCGCTTCGATCAGCTCAGTGCAAATGGCGTGGTTCCGGATACTGTCTCCGGCAACAACCTGACATTGAAACAGATCGCTGAACCAGGCTTCACACCTGACCAGCCTACACTGACGTTCGAGATCGATGAAGCAGCGGTGAACGGGGTAACGGTGGGCACCGTCACTGGGATCGACCCCGAGCGCGAATCGCAGATAGCAGCGTTGCTTGCGGCTGATCCGTCACTACGGTACAGCGCTGAAACGGGGAAATTTTATCAACTGGTTTCCACAGATATCAACTGGACTGCAGCCAGCAGCGCCGCTCAAAGCACAGCTCTGAATGGTGTTTCCGGACAACTCGTCACCATCAGAAGTGCTGCGGAGAACGCACTGGTATCCGGCTTCTTTTCAGAGCTGGGAGACCAGATCTGGCTGGGTGCGACAGACAGTACAGAGGAAGGCAAATGGTACTGGCAGCAGTCTGGCGCGGATGCAGATCAGTTTTGGGAAGGTGGTGCGAACGGGTACGCACCCGATGATGCGTTCGTTCTGTGGAATGGCGACTGGAATCCCGATAACGCATCAGGACATGGCGATCCCGACGGAGAGGATCGTCTGCTGATGTGGAGCAGCGGTACCTGGAACGACATATTTACCGCACATACAGCCAGCTACGTGGCCGAGTGGCGGGCAGATGAGGTACTGGACGCCACCCACCCTCTCACCTATTCGATCTCTTCACAAACCATTGCCAACACCTTTACGATAGATGCTGATAGCGGCACGATTACACTCAATGATGGTGATGCGCTCGATGCGCTCACTGATCCACTTCATACCATTAATATTGACGTATTTGACGGAGTTAACACCAGAAATTACTCTATTGACGTCACCATCAGTGAGTCGACTGAGCCCACGAACGGACCGAGTAACTTTTCCAGTGGCATTGAACTCAACACCGATGCGGGCAACGACGCCTATCTGATCGCAGCAGACGGGAGCAGTGTCTTTGGCGGTCTGAGCGCCCTGACGACAGAAGTAACTTTCTCTACCGACCGATCCGCCAGCGATCACACGTTTATATCCTACGGAGCCAGCAGTGGCGATGAATTCAAAATTCAGCTGTTTAACAGCGGCCCACAGGCGACAACGCTCGCGATTGCGATAAACGGAAACCTTATTAGTTCTGATGCAATGGACTATACCTCCCTGCAAGACGGGAATGTACACACCATTGCTACCAGTTGGGACAATACCAACGGCAGCTGGGCCATTTATATTGATGGAGATCTGGTAGATCACGGAAGTGGACTTGAAGTAGCGACCTCAATTGAGTCAGGAGGCACCCTGCTGTTCGGGCAGGAGCAGGATAGTAACGGTGCTGGCTTCCAGCCAGAAGAACGTTTTCAGGGAACTTTATACGATGTTCGTGTGTGGAACTCTGAAAAGAGCGGTGCCGAGCTGGCACTGAATCGACAACACAAATTCGACGTATCCGCCGCGGACGCAATCGCAATTGGTCTTATCGCCAACTGGCAAATGGAGCTAAATGGCGCTAACCAGGTAGTCGATCTGGTTAGCGAAGGCTCGACAAACAATCGCCTGAGCGTTGCACATGCAAGCGGTACCGGATACATAAGCAGTACACCCGTATCCGACCTGCACGTTTATGAATCAGATGCAAACGGAACAACAGCAGGTTACCTAATACCATCTGATCCGGACGTGTATTTAGATATACTTGATGACGGCCAGTTTAACCAGATAACCGCCCCAACCGTCTCCACCACCTACTCAAGCGGTCAGTCATTTGGAGGCTGGTCAGTGATAGGTGGCAGTGTCGACCTTGAGCCGGATACCATCGTAACAGCGCCGGGCGGGGGGCTTGCTGTAGATCTAAGCGGTGATGACGCAGGCACCATCCTATCCAACTCAATTAACACAGTGGTCGGAGAGACTTATCAGGTCACATTCGCACTTAATGGGAATTTTGCAGGCGGAAATACCGATTCTAAAACAATTCGAGTAGCGATTGATGGAGTTGCCGCCGACTATACCATCGACCACATAGGGGCTGACTGGATTAATGAGCACTGGGAATATCGAACGCTGACATTCACCGCATCAACGACGGCCTCATCGATTCAATTTCAGTCCTTTGAAGACAGCGCTTTTGGCCCATATCTCGCCGATGTTAGCATTTCCCACATACCGAACACGGTGTCAGAGATACTGAACAATGATTCGACTCTTGTCTATGACTCCTCTACCGGCAAGTTCTACCGCCACGTCAGTACGATGGCCACCTGGCAGGATGCCGCATCTAATGCCTTAACTGAAACGCTCAATGGTGTTGCCGGGCGCCTCGCGACGATAGGATCCCAGTACGAAAACGATCTGGTTCTGTCAGTGGCTATGCAAAATGCAGGGGCAGTCTGGATAGGGGGTTCCGATCAAAATGTAGAGGGGCACTGGCACTGGTACCAGAATACAGAACAGGATGACACCGCCCGTTTCTGGGTCGGCGACAGTGGCGGCAGCGTTGAAAGCGGCTTTTACAGTAACTGGGTCGACACACCCGGTAGCGAACAGCCCGCCGCCCTGAGTGCCACAGATGACTACGCACTTATGGGCACGGATGGAAAATGGCAGGACGCCGGCGGCTCGGCAGTTTATCACTACGTTATAGAGTGGGATGCAAGCGCCGTACTGAACGGGTATACCTTTGCGTTTGCCACCGATGGTGATGCAGATGGCCGATTTACAATTAACAGCGACACGGGTCGCATCACGGTGGCCGACAGCGACAAACTCGATTACGAAGCTTCTGATACACACGATATCACTGTTGCAGTCACGGACGCGGCCGGTAACAGATACACAGAGACGACCACAATTACCATAGATGATGCCACCGAGTATGATCCGGCTATTTCGGACATATCCAGTGGTATTTCACTGAACACCGAAGGTGGCAACAGTGCGTATTTAATCACGGATAATGCACAACAGATACTGGGTGGCGCTACCAGTATGACTGTGGAAATGTCTTTCGCTGGAGACCCCATTGAAGACAATAACAGCAATACACTGTTTTCCTATGAGACCACCAGCCATGTTAACGCATTCAGCGTGGGTATTCTGTCCAGCGGGGAGTTGAGTATCCATGTACATAATCAGCTCGTTACACTGTCAAATACCCACTATTCAGATCTGCTGCTCGATGGCGAACGACACCACATCGCCGTGAGCTGGGACAACACGATCGGGAACCTTTCCGTCTATGTAGACGGGCTATTAACCGAGTCGCTGGACAACGTTCATGCCGGACAGTCATTATCCAACGACCCGGTCTCAGCCATCGTGCTGGGGCAGGAGCAGGATGGTGTTGATGCCGGCTATGATCCGTTTGATAACTTTTCCGGCACCTTCTACGACGTCCGTGTGTGGAACAACGTACGCAGTGCTGCTGATATCAGCCAGCATTACCAGAGTAAACTCGACGTGCCACCAGCCGATGCCGCCGCAATCGGGCTGGTAGCCAACTGGCAAATGGACGGTCTCGATGGAGCAACCGACGTCGTTGATACCGTAGCCGGGCGCAATTTGACGATAGGCAACGTCACCGGCGCCGGATTTACAACCGGCAGTGTGGTGGAAGACCTGCGCCTGCACGAGCACGCGCTCGGCGGTGCCGGTATTGGCTTTGTCGTGCCGGCGCTGCCGACGTTAAACCACGATATCGTCAGTGACGGCAATTATACTGAAACCGGTGCAGGCGCCAGCTGGACGCGTTACAGCGCAACCCAGACCATAGGTGACTGGACTGTCGATTATGGCGATGTTGATTTATCACGCACGTTAGTGGAATCACCGCCGCTCGGTGGTTATTCGATTGATATGTCGGGGACCGGCGCTGGTGCTATCAGCCAGACGCTCACTACCGAGCCGGGAATGGCATATCAGGTGATTTTCTCTCTGTCCGGTGCATGGGATGGCACCCCTGATGAAAAACTCATTGATGTTAATATCAATGGGGAAACAAAAGCTGTCTCAATCACAGAACCTGAAGGCTGGTCCACTTCGACCATGCAATGGGAACAGCGTTCTGTGACTTTTGTTGCTGATTCAAGCGCAACCGTACTGCAATTCGCCTCACAGGTCAGTTCACCATACGGCGCACAACTCGCGAACGTTCGTGTAGTTCAGGTACCACAGGCGGTATCTAATGTGTTAACTCAAAACCACGATCTAAGCTATGACGCCGCCACCGGAAAATTTTACCGTGTGGTGGAAGGCGACTATAGCTGGATAGCAGCAAATTCTGCCGCAACGCAAATGCAGGTCAATGGTGTATCGGGTCAATTGGTTACTATAGCCGATGCCTACGAGAATGAATTGGTTCGAGCGCTCGCAAATACACTGGCTGCTCCAGAGGATGTCTGGATTGGCGCCAGTGATCAGCTTAATGAAAACAACTGGTACTGGTACACCGAGGGTGAACAGGACGACAGCCAGCGTTTCTGGCTGGGCAGTAAAGATGGCAGCGCACAGAACGGCCACTTTGCCAACTGGAAAGACAGCGACAGCATCGAAGAGCCCAGCGCAGCTTCAGCAGACGAGGATTACGCACGTTTAACTCATGACACCGGCGAATGGAGGGACACCAAACTATCAGTCACCACCAACAGCTACATCGTCGAGTGGTCTGCCGCAGAAGTGCTGGGCAGGTTCAACTATGAGATCAGTGATCAGGGCGAACCGCTGTTCGCGGTAGATCAAAGGTCCGGGGAGCTATCACTGGCTGATCCGTCACCCCCGAACCAATTCCCTGAACATGCGATCTGGCTTGATGCCTCGGATTCATCGACGCTGTTTTTGTTTGGATCGGAAGTTCTGGCAGTGACAGATAAGTCGATGAGCGGTAACAACGCCAATTACGGTGCCGCCGGCCCACAATTATTGGCTTCAGCCATGAACGGACTGGATGCATTCCAGTTCAATGGCGCTAATGATCGACTGCGTATTTCAGACAGTGCGGATATAAACCTGGCGGAATATGGAGAGAAAACCATCACGGTCGCACTGCAGACTGGTGCCGATACCTCGACTCGACAGGTAGTCTATGAGCAGGGTGATACGGTTGACGGATTTAATCTCTACCTCGACGGAAACAGACTGTATGCAGGTGCTTATTCCGAGTCGAACAACTGGGACGGCCAATGGCTCTCCGCGTCAGTAGACCCCGACACAAGCTATGTAACCTCAATGGTTTACGACAGCACCACCGGCATAATGTCACTCTATCTGAACGGCGAATTGGCAGGCAGAGCGAATGCACCGACGCCTGTTTCGTCTCATTCCGGTGTCGCAGGAATCGGTACCGTTCTGGGGAATGCAAAATTTCACGACGGCGCTCTAAACGCTTCCGGTGCTTTCTGGTACGAAGGACTGATTGCTGAGATAAGCTACAACAATACTGCGCTTACCGGCAACGATGTGGTCAATCTACATGCGCACCTCATGAACAAATGGATAGGTACAGCAGTAACGCCGGACTTTGAAACAAGCAGCACACATACTGTCACCGTGAGCGCGACAGGTGCCAGCGGTAATACTTACAGTGAAGCGGTCGTCATCACCGTCACCAATGGTACCGAGCCGCTGCAGAACATTCCCGGTGCTCAGACGATCAATGAGGACAACACGCTTACCTTTAACGCCGGCACTTCCACCGAAGTCAGCGTCAATGATACTGTCAACTCTGAAAATACTCGTCTGCGAGTCGAGCTTTCAGTTAATAATGGTACGCTGACACTCTCGCAGACCAGCGGTCTGATCTTCGTTGATGGCAGTAACGGCAGTGCGACGATGGTGCTGGACGGTACAGAGTCAGACTTAAACGCCGCCCTCGACGGTATGACGTTTCTCGCAGACACCCACTTCTACGGAACAGTGGCCCTCGACATGACGACCACCCTCGCTGCGGAGCTGGACGCACTCTACTCTTTCGAATCGAATGCGGAAGACGACAGCGCTGGTACCATCCATGATGGTACATTGAATGGAAACGCGAGAATAGCGTCGGACACTGAACGCGGGCAGGTACTGAGCCTCGATGGATCCAGTGACTTCGTACAGGTTAACGGACTAATCGATGAGCCGGACAGCATCACATTAGCTGCCTGGATTAATGTAAACGATGTAGATAGTCTGGGCAGCGTTGTTATTTCGATGGGGCTGACTCCGGCACTCTATCTGGACGCATCCGGTTATCTGAATGCATTCTATGAATCAGGAGGAGTCAGCAATACACTTACAAATAATCAGAATCTGATAGGCACCGGGTGGCGTCATGTAGCGCTGACAATTGACAACGCGTCTTCGTATTTTTCTTATTACCTCGACGGTAAGCTGCTGGGAAGCATCACAGGCAGTGGACCTATCGAGTACAACAACGGTTACAATACCTATATTGGTCGAGCCGGCGATGGCGGTAACTTCTACGATTTTCACGGGAAAATTGACGATGCCCGAATCTACAGCCGGGCACTGTCAGCAGAAGAGATTGCCGCCCTGCCTGCAAACACTGGAACCAGCGATACACTGGATATCGCAGTCAATGCAGTCAATGATGATCCGGTCAACACTGGCACACTCCCCACGGTTGTCACGGTCACGGAAGATCTACTGAGCCATGTTGATCTGTCTGCAGTAGATTTCAGTGATGTCGATGCGGCTGCTGCCAGCCTCACGGTCACACTGTTTACTGCTACCGGCGGAGAACTCTCTCTTGCCGCTGATGCCAACCTCATCATTAGCGGGACTGCCACAGCCCGTACCCTCAGCGGCCCACTCGATGATCTGAATAATTATTTCAATACAGCATCAAATATCCAGTATTTGCACGCCACTCAACATCTCAATGGTAATAGTGTCGATACCATTACCGTGCAGATCAATGACAATGGTAACACCGGCGCCGGCGGCGGTACTGACCAAATCCTTGGCACAATCGATGTCGATATATCTGCGGTCAATGACGAACAGGTGCTGACCAGTAACACGGGCGCTATGGTGAGTGAGGGCTCAACCGGCAATACGCTTTCCACTGCCATGTTACAAACCACCGATGAGGACCATACCGCCGCACAACTCGTCTACACGATAGACACCCTGCCCGTTAACGGCATACTGCGTCTCAACGGAACTGCACTGGCACTCAACGACACCTTTACACAGGCTGACATCGATGCCGGTAATGTGTCCTACGATCACGATGGCTCCCAAACCGTCGCCGATGCCTTTGATTTCACTGTCGACGATGGTACCGGCACCGATCTCACCTCAACATTCAGTTTCACTGTTTCCAATGTAAATGATACACCAGAGAATACGGTACCGGGAGCACAGGCCGTCAATGAAGATACTCCACTGCCAATCAGCGGTATTACGGTGGCTGATGACGATGACAACCTCTCCACCGTTCGCCTTACTGTCAGTAACGGATCGCTGAATGTCACTCTCAGTGGTTCAGCGACAGTCTCTGCCGGGGCCAATGATGCAGCTGATCTGACGCTGTCCGGCACCATTGCCGATATCAACACGACGCTGGCATCCCTCATCTATCAGAGCAACGCCCATTTCAACGGCACTGACACACTCTCGGTACAGTCTACTGACAGTGATACTGCGACTGATGCAGACACGGTGACTATCGCGGTAAATGCGGTGAACGATGATCCGTTTAATGCCGGCACTTTACCCACGTATGTTACTGTCACCGAAGATGTACTGAGTGATATTGATCTGTCTGCAATCGCTTTCAGTGATGTCGATGCTTCCGCCGTCAACCTCACGGTTACACTCTCCACTGCCACCGGTGGAGAACTCACCCTGGCGACTGATGCCAGCCTGACTTTTGGTGGTTCCGCCACAGCCCGAACGCTCACTGGCTCTCTCGCTGCTCTGAATAGCTACTTTAACACCCCGTCGAACATTCAGTACCTCCACGGCACTGAACACTTCAATGGGACTAATGCTGACACCGTTACCGTGGTCATCAATGACAATGGCAACACCGGCACAGGTGGCGGCTCCGACCAGACACTTGGCATCGTTAGTATTGATATCGATGATGTGAACGATCTGCCAACGACCAATGATGCGACATCTCTGGTTGGCGAAGAGGACGATGCACGTGTTCTGATTTCCGTACGCGGTCAGGATATCGATGGAACTGTCGACCATATCCGAATAACCGAACTGCCACTCAATGGTACTTTATTTACCGATGCCGGATTGTCGACGCCGGTAACACTGAATTCTGATTACGCAACGTCCTCCAACAGCCGTTTTTTTTACTTTGTACCCGCACCTGACTGGAATGGCACAACAACATTTACCTACACAGCGCATGATGACGATGGGGGGATCGACGCATCACCGGCCACTGGTACCTATATAATAAGCGAGATAAATGACACCCCCGTGCGTTCCAGCGGCGCCGTTGATGATCTCATCGTGGACGAAGACAGCGGGCTCAGCAGTTTAGATCTCGCCTTAATTGACTATGAGACCGGTGGTGGCAACGACGAAACGTCGCAAACGCTTACTTATACCGTCACCGCTGTACCCGATCCGGCGCTCGGCCGAATCGTTCTCGCAGACGGATCAACGACGGTGCTCGCAGGGTTAAATTATACGCTCGCACAAATGCGCGGGATGCACTTCAGTCCAGCCACAAACGCCAACGGCGGCCCTGACACATTCAGTTTTACCGTCGCCGATGATGGCACAACTGCAGGTTCTGCTGATCCACGAGCAATTACCGAATCCCTGACGATTACAGTCAACGCGGTCAATGATCCCCCGGTTTTTACTGCTAACGACTTTACTCTGTCTGAGGGGCAGGTACTTACGCTAAACAATGCCAATATTTCCGCTACAGACGTGGAAAGCAACGACAACGATCTGAGATTCACGATAAGCAACGTCACCCATGGTCAGTTTGAACTGGCCAGCATGCCTGGTGCGGCAATAACGAGCTTCACGCAGAATCAGGTCACTGGCGCCCAGGTCGTATTCGTCCACGACAACTCAGAGTTTGCGCCGTCATTTGATATCACTGTGGATGACGGGATCGAGAATACCGGGGCTGTCGCGGGTAACGTTACCTTCAACAACAACAATGATGCGCCGAGCATCACCGGTTTGGAATCTGCCACGCTGGACTACCTGGAAAACGATGGCCCGCTTGGGATAAGCGCCAGTTTGTCTGTAGCTGACGTTGATGATACCAGTTTTGAATCAGCGACAATAACCATCAGTGGAAACTACACACCAGGCGAGGATGAGCTTGCATTCGTCAACACCACCAATATCAGTGGTACATTCAATGCCGCAACTGGGGAGCTGTTACTAACCGGCTCCGACTCACTGGCAGCCTACGAGGCGGCGCTGCAAACTGTCACTTATAACAATAACAGCGATAATCCGGTGACGACCACGCGGACATTGACTATCGTTGTAAACGACGGAGATACGGACTCAGCAAGCGTCACAAGAGACATTGATGTCACCGCAGTGAACGATGCACCTGCGCTTGCAAGCCTTGAGACCTTCGCGACTTCTTATGTCGAAAATGCCCCCCCCGCAGTTATCACAGACACATTGGTACTTAGCGACCCCGACGATGCGCGCATAGAATCTGCCACGGTAGCTATCAGCGAAGGGCTTCAGACTGGTGAGGACATACTGGGGTTTATTGGTCAGTCCGGTATTTCAGGCACCTATGACGTCAGCACAGGTACGCTGACGCTCACCGGCAGCGCATCGGTAAACGACTATCAGGCAGCACTTCGCTCAGTCACTTATCAAAACTCCAGCGACAGCCCGGCGGATTCCACCCGGACTGTCATCTTTACGATTAACGACGGATCTCTGAACAGCAATAGCACAAGCCGGCCAATCATTGTTACTGCGGTTAATGATGCTCCCGAGCTTCATTCAATTGAATCAACACCAGCCGCTTATACAGAAAATGAGCCGCCAATAGCAATCACCAACACGATTGCACTCGACGACGCAGACAACGATGTTCTACAGTCGGCAATCGTACGAATTAGCGGAAATTTCAGCCCCGGTGAAGATGTGCTTCTATTCACCGATCAATCAGGGATCACCGGCGACTACGACGTGACGACGGGCGAGCTCTCGTTGACGGGCACTGCGAGTGTCAATGACTACCAGGCAGCACTGAGAACAGTCAACTATGAAAACAGCAGTGATAATCCAGCGACACTGAGCCGCACCATCAGCGTCACGGTCAACGACGGTACACTGGATAGCAATGCCGCCAGCCGGGATATTTTACTGACCGCTGTCAATGATGGACCGGTATTGTCCGGTATTGAAACCGATCCCGCCGCGTATACGGAAAATGACGCGCCTCTGACAATAACTTCATCATTGACCATAGTTGACCTCGATGACATTCAATTGCAATCAGCCACACTTGCCATCAGTGGTAACTTCGCCGGAATAGAGGATGAACTGGTTTTCAGCAACCAGTCGGGCATCACTGGTACTTACGATGCCCTGAATGGCACACTAACATTAAGCGGAACCGCTGAAATCGCAGACTATGAGTCCGCAATCCGATCCGTCACCTACCGCAACAATAGCGACGTTCCGTCAGATCAAACCCGCACAGTCACTATTACGGTGACAGATGGCGATACTTTCAGCAATACAGTCTCCCGACTACTTCAGATAACGCCCGTTAACGATGCCCCTGGCTTGTCCGCAATGGAAACTGCAGTGGTCAGTTATACAGAAAATGGCGCTCCTGTACTCATAACAAACAACCTGACCGTGACCGATTCGGATAGTACTCTCCTGACAGGGGCAACGGTATCGATCACATCAAATCCCGCGCCGGCCGAAGACCGCCTCATTTATACGGACAGGCCGCTGATAACGGGGGCTTATGACGAATCGCTCGGTGTGCTAACGCTCAACGGGACGGCAACTGCCGATCAGTATCAGGAGGCCCTGCGCAGTGTGGCTTATCTAAACATCAGTGATGACCCGACTACTGTAGCGCGCACCCTGGAATTCACCGTAAGTGATGCCACATCAACCAGTAACAGCACAACGCGTGACATCAGTCTCTATGCTATTAACGATGCGCCACTCCTGTCATCAATAGAAGCTACCTCTGTACTATTCAGCGAAAACTCAACACCAATACCGGTCACCGGCACGCTCTCAATCAGCGACGCGGATGATTTTGTCATTCGATCCGCAACAGTTTCTATTTTCTCTAATTATGCTGCCGGAAGCGATTCGCTAGTATTTCAGAACACGTCTGCAATCTCCGCTACGTTCGATACCGGTACCGGTGTACTGACACTCACCGGAGACGCGAGCGTGGCGGACTACGAAGCGGCGCTGCGCACGGTAAGTTTCGTTAACTCCAGCGAGAACCCGGCAGCGTCTCCGCGCAGTATCGTATTTTCCGTTAGCGACGGGGCACAAAACAGTAATACAGCGTCCCGGGATTTGCTGGTTATCCCGTCAAATGACCAGCCGACCCTCAGCGGTATAGAGTTCACCGAACTATTCTATGAGGAAAACACTGCTGCCATACCGATAAGCAGCACCGTATCCATTAGTGATCCTGACGACAGTTCTCTTGAATCAGCAACAATCGTAATTACCGACAATTTCTCCGCAGGCGAGGACGCTCTCGTTTATGTGGATCAGATCAATATCACTGGAAACTATGATCCGGCCACCGGCACCCTGGTTCTGACCGGTTCAGCCAGTGTGGCAGACTATCAGGCAGCACTGCGCTCTGTTACCTACGTAAACCTGAGCAATGATCCTTCGTTACAACAAAGAACAATAGAGTACCTTGCCAGCGATGGCGAGCGCTCCAGTAATGTCGCGACCAGAGGACTACAAATTACTGCGGTTAACGACAACCCGGTAGTGATAGCCTTCGACGCCGACACTTTAAATTATCGGGAGAATAATGCGCCACTGACCATAGCCAGCGGGCTTATTATATCCGATGTCGACAATAGCACACTGACCGGTGCCCGCGTCTTTGTGAGCGAAAATTTCGTCTCCTCCGAAGATGTACTGAGCTTTGCGCCGACGGCTGGCATCAGTGGTGACTACGACTCAGCCAGCGGCGTGCTAAGTCTGAGCGGTCTGGCGAATATATCCGAATATGAAGCCGCGCTCCGCACCGTTAGTTACATGAATCTCAGTGAGAACCCATCTACCCTACCCCGCGAACTGACTCTGATAATAAGCGACGCACAGTCGGACAGTCGCCCGGCAACAAGCACCCTGCAAATAGAGCAGGTGAATGACGCTCCGATGGGCGAAGACATCGAAGTTTCCTTTCTGGAAGACACCGCTTACACGATAACGCTGTCTGATCTCGGGTTTAGCGATCCGGCCGAGAACCACAACTTTTTTGGTCTGTTACTGGCACAACTCCCTGCGAACGGAAATCTTATCCTTGATGGTCAATCCGTATCCATTAACGACTTCATCTCAGCTTCGCAACTGGCCAGCGGGCATCTCGTATACGTTCCCACCGCAAATGCAAACGGTGTACAGTACGACCAATTGATGTTCAAAGTGGTTGATGATGGCGGAACCGAACGAGGAGGATTGAATGAAGCACAGACTGCCAGTGCCATCACGTTTTCGATTATCAATGTAAACGACGCACCGTCCGGCAGGGATAACACGGTTTCAACTCCCGAGGATACGACTTACGTTTTTAACCTGACGGATTTTGGTTTTACCGATGAATTTGACGAGAACGAATTCAGTGCACTAACGGTCGTCACTATTCCCGAGGCAGGTGTTCTGTTCAACAACGGAATGGTGGTTGCGCCGGGCAATGTGATAGACGCCACGGACATAGAGAGCGGCATGTTGCAGTACGTGCCTCCGCCGAACGTCAACGGCATTGGCTATAACGGTTTTTCCTTTAGAGTGCACGACGATGGCGGCATCGATAATGGTGGTATAACGATCGATCCTACCGAGAACTACCTTAATTTTGATGTGCCGGGTGTTAATGATCCGCCCCTTCTTATAAGGGAAACTATTACCATAGACGAGGGTAGCGATGCCCGCCTGAATACCGATGTATTATCCGCTGCCGATGCCGACGATCTGGCACCGCAGGATCTGACCTTCACCATATTAAGTCTTCCGGTCAACGGGGTACTGACCCTGGATGGGGTACAGGTCACGAATGGCACCCGCTTCACACTGGACGCACTAATGCGCGACGCACTACGCTACCAGCATGATGGCTCAGAGACCTCGATCGACTTCTTCGACATACAGGTAAGCGACGGTGGTGAGGATGGGGTCGGTCCGGCCACAGGGCGGTTTTCCCTGATAATTGACGAAGTCATTGATGAAGCACCCGATATCGCAGACGAATCCCTGCAAATCAAGTTTGGTGCGGATTTCCGTTCGGCTGACAATGACCTGCTCGATTCCGGCTATACTTTCCTCGCTGAAAGTCCGTTGTCACAGAACCCTAATTGGGTCGTCTCACTGGAAATGCCACCTGCCAGAGGCACAGTCACCATTGACGCAGACGGCTCGATCACCTATCAGCACGACGGCAGTGCAGTGCTCGAGGATAGCTTCAGCTATCGTGTTACCAATGAAGACGGCGTCTACGCCATCGCCACAGTCAGTGTGCTTGTTGAACCTGCGCTCGGCGGAGCACTGGACACCCTGAACCCTGAGCAGCCATTAATAACAATTCCTGCACGACCTGAAACGAACGCTGAGCAAGGGGTTCAAACTACCACTTCAACTGAAAATATACAGGCGGGCTCCGCTTCCGAAGCCTATATCGATCCTTTTGAGCGTGTTTTCGGCGAGGCTCAGGCGCAGGCGAACCAGTCAGACCTCAACAGCATCGACGAGGTTGCCACTATCGTGACTGGTGATTATGCCTCGGATGCCGGCAACCAAATGAATTCGGCGATCGACGATATTCTCGATGCAATCGCCGTCAAAAAGCACAATATTACAAAAATAACTGATCTCGCCGAATCACAGGTGACCATCAGTGCCTTCGCCGTGGAGATACTCACCGAAGTCAAAACACTGCGGCCGCATGATGTCGTGTCGAACCAGCAGTTTCTAAACGGGCTCAAACAACTTGATGATGACTTTCAATACTCTGAGCAGAATGATGGCAAGCGTTATCAACTTGCAAACGATGCCACACTCGGTGTATCGCTGAGTGCCACCGCCGGAGTGCTGGCATGGGCTTTTCGCGGGGGCGCACTATTTGCGAGCGCGATGGCTTCGACACCACTGTGGTCCAGTATCGACCCGGTAAGAGTGCTTTCCAAGCATCGGGAAGATGAAGGCTCTGCAGAGGATAGAGAAGTAGAAAACTACTTTGCTAATCAGTAGAAGGACCACCGAATGGTGGTCCTTCACAGTTAAACGCCGCCTAATAACTACTTACTCGGGCAACCAGGCTTTCCAGGTTGACTCATTAGCAGCAATCCACTCCTGTACCACCTCTTCCATTTCGCGACCATCGACATCAATAGCCAGGATGAGTGGCGCCTGCATATCATTTGTCAGTGTAAAATTCTTGATGAAGTCGGCTGCTTTCGGGTTGTCTTTGACAAACTCGGGATTCCCGTAATTGTAAGTCACATCTCTTGCCCAGCCGGTGGCAGGCCAGCTTTCTTCGGAGTGTTCCGGTAGCGAGACTTTCACCAGATCAAGCGCAGCATGGATCCAGTGTGGTTCCCAGGCATAGGCGATGAACGGTTCCTGACGCTTATAAGCCGCCTGCATTTCTGCCCAGTGCGCGGCTTCTGATCCGAGTTCTACAGCTTCATAGTCCAACCCGAGCATTTCCATGCGCTTTGTATCTTCGCACAGCCATGCGGCCACCGGACAACCGAGCAACCTGCCTTTGTCACCGGTTTCAAGTGTTGAAAACTGCTCTGCATACTGGTTCAGATCTTCCCATGTTCGCAGATCCGGAGCGCTCGCGGTTTCCCCTTCGACCATGTAACGAGGCACATAATAGCTCGATACTCCGACGACTCCGGCTTCGCCAAGTTTTACAATAGAGCCGTCGCCTCCAAACTCCTCCACATACTGCGTGTTGGAAGTTGAGTAGGACGGCCAGAGTTCACACCCGTAGTCCAGATCACCGCTTCTGATCGCCTCATCGCGTCCGGGTCCGGAAGGCATGACGATACGCTTTATCTTGTAGTCCATCTCGCTTTCGAGTATCTGATGGACGATTTCACACATGACTGCACCGCCAGTCCAGTCGTTAACCGCCGACTTCAGTAACCCGCCGGCTGTGACGGACGCGGGAGCAATCGCTGCGAGCGCAAGCCCGAAGGAAATGCCACCGACTGCCAGAGTTTTGCTTGTGCTGTGTAGTTTCATAGATTCACCTGTGTTGTTCGCCTGAATCAAATGTATCAGCGGTGTAAACGGTTCAGCTGGACCCCATCGTGCCGCGGAACAAGATCATTGTTTCCTATATTGGAAAAAGTTTCACGCTCTATTACGCCATTTTTCGCCTCGACCACTTACAAACCCAGCGCCCGACGCTGGTTGCTGGTCCAGCCCTGAGTCACCCGGTCCAGCACAATTGTCAGCAACACAATGCCGATGCCCGCGGTCAGCCCCTTACCAAAATTGCTGAAATTCATTGCATCGAACACCTCTTTGCCCAACCCCAGCCCCCCGATTAAGGGCGTGATCGCCTGCATCGCCAATGCAAAAACGACAGCCTGATTGAGCCCTAGAATGATTGAGGGAGAGGCCATCGGCAGCTTGACTTTGATCAGTGTCTGGAACGTGGATGAACCGAATGAACCAGCCACTTCACTGACCTCCGATGGCACCTGCCTTAACCCCAGCGTCGTCAGTCGGATTACCGGTGGGACGGCATAGATCACCGTTGCGATAATGGCAGTGGTTTTATTGCCGCCAAAGAAAAACAAGGCGGGAATCAGGTACACAAAAGCGGGCATGGTCTGCATTGCATCGAGTACGGGTTGTACCACCGCATTGACAGCACGTGAGTAGGCAGCCGCTATTCCAACGGGCACGCCAATCAGCATACAGATAATCACCGAGACACACGTTGCAGCGAGTGTAAACAGGGTAATTTTCCAAAGCCCGGCAGCCGCAAGAAACAGCAGAAAAGAAAGCGTAAGCAGCGCAAACCTCAAGCTGACCGACGCCCATACGATGACCGCAATCAGCGCCATCAGATACCACCAGGGCAAGCCGATGAGAAAGTTATCAAGTGGATTTAGCAAATACAGGAAAATGGCTGATCGAATAGCCTTGGTAATACCGATGAAAGTCGGGTTAACCGTCAGCCAGTTGATGGCCGCGTCGATTGGAGCGCGAAGCGATAACTCCCAGCTTCCGGGGAAACTGTTCATCCACTTTACTTCGCTGCCGACGAGGTAAACCAACAGCAACAATACGGCGCCTGTCACCAGAAATGGACGCGCCAAGAGAAACTGCCCGGCACGTTTTGACAAACGCGATACCGCAAAACCCACCACGTGAGTGAAACCGCTGCCTGCTGCGCCAATCGCATTCCAGAGTGTGCCGATTGGCCATTCAATGGCACGTGCCAACCGCGAGTGGTCCCATCGCTGAGGCAACAGATGAAACGTCTGTGACGTTTTGTCCGACCACCGGACCGGTGCATTCACACCACTGATCGCATAGCTGAGTCGATCGAGTATTATCGCCATAAAGACAATGCACAGGCCACCTTCAAATGCCCAGCCGACTTTAAGCTTCGTCAGCGCCTTCCACACCTGCTCACCCAGTCCACCACCCCCGATAAATACAGCCAGCACAGCCAGACCGAGCGCCATCATGATCGTCTGATTTACACCCAGCATAATCGAAGGCAGTGCCTGCGGCAGTTTTACCTTGACCAGCGTCTGAAGAGTGCCGGACCCGAAGCTCCTGGCGGCCTCGATCATACCGGCCGGTACTTGCCTGATCCCAAGATTGGTCAGCCGCGCTGCCGGTGGCAGTGCATAGATAATGACTGCAACCGCGGCAGAGGTCGCTCCGATGCCAAAAAAGAAAATGGCCGGTATGAGATACACAAACGCAGGCATTGTCTGCATCGTATCGAGCACCGGCCGGATGAACAGCTCAAAGCGGTCACTCTGCGACGCGATGACGCCGACTAAAACGCCTGTTGTCACAGAAAAAAAGACGGAGACCGTCATCAGGCTGAGTGTGGACATCGCCTCATACCACATGTCCACCATGCCCCAGAACATCACCCCGGCAAACGTCAGTAAGCCAAGCTTAAGTCCGCCATAGGCTAATGCTGGCAGCACCAGGAGTAACAGTACAAACAGCCACGGCAGTTCCCACAGTTTCTCTTCAATCCACTCAAGCGGCACGCCTACGAAACCTGCGACCGCCCGCGTATATACCTTGATGTTTTGTTCGAGCCACGTTTGTGCCTCGTTGACTTTGTCTGCGAATGGAAAACCGTTGACAATGCTCTGTGGAAACTCAACCGTATTGCCAGCCACTGCGTAGACAACCATTGTCACTGCCAGCACGGACAATGAAACGGCTAAATTGGCGTAACTTCGCCCGCGCCAGCTCAAGGCGCCGGCCAGACGGTTCCAATGCCTCTGCGACGCCTGCATCACAGCAACTGTGGTCATACTGAAATGATGCCTGCGCTCCGGCGATCCGCCCTCTCCGATGCCCCCGATACTACCGCCATCTGCCCATCGACGCAAAACGCGCCCGCCGCCTTTCATGGCGTGCTTTGTCAACCGGACACACGGCGAGGTGTTGTATAGTGGAGTTTCAGTCAGCTACGTGATGATTAAACGGCGCTCTCAGCGCAGCGGAACCCGAATGGCGGCAGACCCGAAAATAATCTGTAGTGAAATCTGGAAAGTGTTCGGGCCCAGTCCCGAACAAACTCTGAACACGCTCGATCGCAGCCTGTCGCGTAACGAAGTTCAGCGTCAGACCGGTCACGTTGTCGCAGTAAAAAACGTCTCCTTTAGTGTTGAGCAGGGAGAGACCTTTGTAGTGATGGGTCTGTCCGGTTCGGGTAAATCCACTTTGGTGCGGTGCCTGTCGCGACTGATCGATCCGACGGAAGGTCAGGTAATCATCGACGGACAGGACATCACCTCGGTGTCGCAACGCGAGTTAAAAACCCTGCGCCGCTACAAGCTCGCCATGGTGTTTCAGCACTTTGGCCTGTTTCCGCACCGGCGGGTAATCGATAACGTCGCCTATGGTCTTGAGGTACGCGGCGAATCCAGGGAGTCCCGCTACAGTAAAGCACTGGACACAATTAAACTGGTCGGACTGGACGGTTGGGAAGATCGGTATCCAAGGGAATTATCCGGCGGTATGCAACAGCGTGTCGGCCTGGCCCGTGCGATGGCTGTTGAGCCGGAAATTCTTCTTTTCGATGAGCCGTTTTCCGCCCTCGATCCGCTGATCAGGCGCGAGATGCAGGATGAGCTGCTCGATCTGCAGGCTCGATTGAAGAAAACAATGGTTTTTATTACTCACGATTTTCTCGAGGCGATCAAAATGGGGGATCACATCATGATTATGCGCGACGGCGCTGTCTCACAGATCGGCACACCGGAGGAAATTGTCGCCAACCCGGTCGACAAGTACGTCGCAGATTTCACCGAAGATGTTCCCCGCTACAAAGTGCTCTCGGCGGGTAAGGTCATGATCCCGCTGGCCGAAGGCGAAACCCTCAGTCCGCACCCGGTCTCATTGAGTGCAAAAATTGAAACCCTGATAGACCTGGTTGCCGACACCGACCAACCGTTCGGAGTCATTGACGAAGCCGGACAGCTTCAGGGTATGATCAACCGGTCAGTGATTATGAAAGCCATGAACGCACGCCTGTAGGGACGGCTAAGGAGACTCCGCATGAAGGATGAAAACCTCATCAACGTCAGCTTATTCGAATATCCGAAGCCGCTGACGGACGATCCACAATCATCTTTCACGCTGCCGTCACATCTTTATACCGACCCTGCAGTTTATGAGATAGAAAAAGAGGCTATCTTTTACCGCACCTGGCAGTACGTCGCACCCGTCGGCTTTTTCAAAGAACCAGGCGACTACATCACCGTAACGATCTGTGATCAGAACCTCTTTGTCATGATGGGGGGTGATCACAGGCACCGCGCTTTCTACAACGTATGCCAGCACCGCGCACATGAACTGCTGCCACCGGGCACAGGCAACGTAAAAAAGCATATCGTCTGTCCTTATCACGCCTGGGCTTTCGAACGCGAAGGGGCGCTTCGAGGCGCACCTCGCAGCAATAAGCGCCCGGGGTTTAATAAGGCGGATTACGCACTGCAGCAAACCCGACTGGAGGTGTTTCTCGACTGTGTATTTATTAATCTGGACGACAACGCCACCTCACTCTCCGAGCAGGCAGCCGACCTTGAAATCGATGTGCGTCGCCGTGTGCCCTACTTCGACGAACTAAAGTTTGCAACCGAAGGCGGCCTTGGAGAAACCCGAATAAACGCAGGCTGGAAAGTCGTGGTCGACAACTATGTCGAATGTTACCACTGCGACTACGCGCACCCCGCTTTTGCTGATCTGATTTGCATGAGCAGCTACCAGCACGATACCTTCGGCTTGTGGGCTCGACAAACAGGTACTGATATTCGGCGTGACAACAGCGCCTATCAGGTTGAAGAAGATGACGCGTTCATGCAATCGATTTTCTGGTATCTGTGGCCGAACACCACTTTCAATATACTACCAGGCGCAAAGGAGTTGAACATATCCGCTATACGACCCCTGACCCTGGACCAGAGCGATTTCGGAGGTCACACTCTGTCCATCAGTGGTGAGACCAGCAAGGCAAGGGCGGACTACACTGCCGAAGTGCTCGTGCCAGAGGACATTGCTTTATGCGAAAGTGTACAGCGCGGACTCAAATCCAAAGGCTATTCCCAGGGCCCGATGATTGTCGACGATGAACGCTCGGGCCGAGGCGAACATGCGATCCATCATTTCCACCGACTGGTGCGGAAGGCCCTGGGCGAGGCCGCCATCAGCCCATAGTACAGCCTTACGAGGTCTTGAAAAACATGATGAGCGTGGTAGTTTTTCAACATCCTGCTAAATAAAAGACGTTTGCACAGGTCCTGACGGTACGTCAGTTTTTTTGCCGCGCGGGATCTCTGCATTTGGATCGTACAATGGCAGTGACGCGAGTCGACCCGTATGCAACGCACCGTCGACACAACGGATAGACACCGTTTCAGTTTGCGCAAACCCTGCGGTATCCATTAATACTATGCCGATACCACAGTTGAGATAGGGCGACACAGCGCCCGCTGTTACTTTGCCGACAACCTTTCCATCGCGCAGTACTTCTCCACCAATGTGTGGTTCATGATGACAGTAGACACCTGACAGGCGATTAGCGACCGGGGCCGCCTGCAGCGCAGCCTGCCCGATAAAGGCAGCCTTTCCCTGGTCCACAAAACGCCCCAGCCCGACCTCAAACGGCGTAGTCGTGTGATCGAAATCCGACCCCGCATTGAGAATTCCTGCTTCGATTCTTCTGATATGCATTGCATCAAGCCCGAACAATGACATGCCGTGCCTGTCCCCGGCAGCACTCAAGTGTTTCCACAGCGCATCCGCATCATGATCGGGCTCGGTATAAAACTCCCAGCCCAGCTCATTGGTATAGCCCGTTCGGGTGATTACAACCGACTGTCCGCCGAAACGCACACGCGCCATGCCGAAGTAACCAAACGGATCGGGCATGCCTTCATCAGCGGCATCCGCGAGCACCTGCAGAGATGTCGGTCCCTGTACCTGCGACACATAGACATTCGGATCGGTAATCTCGACATCCATCCCCGCTGCATGTGCCCTCGCCCAGCTGTAGAAATCACCGTCGGCCTGTGCATACCAGAAACAATCTTCACGCAGACGAACTAGAATGCCATCAACCAGCAACCCGCCATCTTCATAACACGCCAACCCATAAGCACAACGGCCTTGCTTAAGCGCGCTGATGTCCTTGGTAAAAAGCTTATTTAGCAAGCGCTCAGCATCAGCGCCCTGAAACTGCAGCACATACTCGCCGGTATGCAGCACTGCCGCTTTGCGTCGCAATTGCCAATACGAATCCGCTGTGGACAGTTTATCGAAGCAACAGGCCATTAAGCGGCGGTTATATACACAGTAACGCGGTCCCAGTGGGGCCTCAATGTGATGATAAGGGTGTCTGTGCAGCGAAAAATCCCACCCTGATCCGGTGATCGTTGTTACCAGATCTCTGGTTTTACCGTCACTTGATGACACAAAACACCCTCACTGTTGCAGCTGCTGCACAGCAAAGTATCACAGGGCGGGCTTGTGTCACAATGTACCACCAGCAACTTTTCTACAAAGCCCATGAAAGACGACCGTTGGCATGTTTGCGCCGTCACGCCGAAAAACAGTGGTGAGGCGTTACGACTAATAGGCGAGCACTTTCTTTCAGGCAGCCCACTGCATCAGGCCGTGGGGATGACCAAACAGGAATTTAAACAATACATGCCGGCGCAGTGGAAGGCAGCGCTCGACAATCCCCTGCCCGCTCTGGTGGCGATGAACCGCACATCGCAACAAATAGTCGGTTGTCTGCTCCCGGCACCGTTTCCTTCGAGTTTCGACGACATCGAAGCACTGCCTGACAAACGCCGAACCATCGCTTTGCTGCTGCAACAACTGGAAAACAGATACCTTCCGTCACACCCTGTTGCCGAAAAAAGCCTGATGATCGACATTGCGGTGGTGAGTGAAAGCGTCAGCGGACAGGGCATTTATCAGCAGATGCGGCGCACGTTTGAATGTCTGGCTGTTGCACACGGTTACACACGACTGTTTGGTGCACTTTCTTCAGCGGCCACCCAGCGTGTGTGCGTCGGGAAATGGGGGCACAGAGTCGTAGCGGAAGTCCGCTACGATGAATTCACAACAGGTTGTGAAACACCTTTCAGTGTTATCACCGACCCGGCGTCGATACAACTGGCGATGCTGGAACTGTAAACACGGTACAGAATCGAGTCTGCAAGGCCTTACGATGAAACACAATTGGAACGCTACCAGCCACTTCCCCTGAAAGGCAGGCCACTGGAATACAGCAGCGCGCCACCAACCGACAGCGCCACAACGAACAGCAGCCAGAAGAACCAGCGCCGGCTGTTACTTACCGTCTGCATACTTCTGAGCGTGCGCTCCGCCACACGCACCGCGCTACCGGGTTCTATCTGAAAAAACTCACGTTGCTTCGAGAGCCGGTAAGACGATAAACGATGGTGCAACAGTTTTTCCGCCTGCCGCGCATCTTTTACGTGCTGCTCAAATAACAAACTAAATGGATGAGGTACACCAGTCGTATACAGTTCTTTTAGTCGATCGCGCGGATTTTTCGTCGTCATACCGATTTTGACAAGACCCGGCATACCCCGATTACTCGCAACGTAGATATACCCCCTTTTGTGTTTACGTTTGAACATTTCCAATCAGCTGAGCTGTTTCCTGTCGATGTGAAAGTCGAACAATGGTTTTACACCGGTGTAAAAACGTTTAGTGAACTGTTTAACACCGAGTTTTCGAAAGTGTGATTTTTCGTACTACAGTTATTTTCGTTGTTTGTTGTCACAAAATCAAAAAACTGTCTGCCACAGAGGTCCCTATAACAAAAGCCCTGCCGATACTGTGCGCGCCAGGCGGTGGGTCAACCCAAGTGCGGAATGACGGCTTTTGTACCTGGCACGAATCAGAACGACAATGCACAACTACCGGGACATTACCACGTGAGATCTCTATTTGCGGTTCCATTGATACTCGTCGCGCAGAACGTCTGGGCTGAGCCATTCCAGACATGTCCACCGGATGCATTCCTTACGCAAGGCAGCCAATCCCAGTCTTTCTCGGTAAACCTGGTCACTGGCGATTATCAGGTTGCAACTAATACAGAACGGGCCGAAAAAACCATTAACGCGCTGGGTTTTAACCCGCAGGATCAGTATATCTATGGCTGGAGCTATGAGCACTCGAAGCCCGCCAGAATTCACGCTGACTTCACTGTGGAGCCCCTGAATGTAGCAAACACTGCACGCGTGAATTTTTACGTGGGCGACGTACACCCTTCGGCCAATACCTACTATGTCTACCGCCGCGGCAGCCGGTACGGTTTATACCGCATAGACCTCAATGCCGACAGTCAGACTACCTCAGCGATGGAGCGCATTATTGACGGCGCAGCATTAAATCTGCGTATCGCAGATATGGCAATTAATCCAATCGATGAGTTTGCCTATGCAGTCAGCTACAGCGGCGAACTGGTCAGAATTGACCTGGCCGATGGCAGGTATCAATCCCTCGCAAAACTCGGGATTCGAGGCACGTTTGGCGCCGCATACTTTGACCCGGACGGTCATTTGTATATCGCGCGTAACCATGACGGCCACATCTTTCGCATTCAGGTAAATACAGGCACCTACGAAGCTGAGTTTTTCGCGGCCGGGCCTGCATCCAATATCAACGATGGCTCACGTTGCGCTATTGCACCTATTACCGACATTGTCGATGACAATATAGATTTCGGAGATGCCCCGGATTCATACGGCACGCTGTTGAGCAGTAACGGTGCCAGGCACAGCCTCAGCAAATTGTTTCTCGGCAGTGGTGTCGATGGTGAATCAGACAGCCCGGCATATCCACTGTCCGACGATGACAACGACGCCACCGACGACGAAGACGGCATACAGTTCGCCACTTCAATTGTCGATGGCAGGAAAACCGTGTTGATAGTGAAATCCAGCGGCAGTGGCTACCTGAACGGATGGATTGATCTCGATGCCAACGGACAATTCGACGGCGGCGATCAAGTCCTCTCCGACTATGAAATCACCAGTGAAAAGGAACCGGTGTACATTGCGATCCCGGATGGCGCAGCGGCGGGTAAGACGTGGGCGAGATTCCGGCTGTCCAGTGAGCCCGGCCTGTTGGCAGTGGGAGGCGCGCCCGACGGTGAGGTCGAGGATTATCCGGTCGAAATCCAACAGCAACAGGTGACTGTGAACCACTATCCCTCTGCCATTGGCTGGACCACACTCGCCTTTGAGGACAACTGGCCGCACGAGGGCGACTACGATATGAACGACCTCGTCGTCTATATGAGAACCTCCGTCGCGCATAAAGAAAACGGCGTCACCCAGGTCAATATCTCCGGTGAAATCGCTGCGGTGGGCGCAGCCTATCACAACGGCTTTGCCGTTCGACTGCCCGGCGTCAAGCGCGCACTGGTCGATCACAGTAAGGTGCGGTACACGATTAACGATCAGCCGGTTAAATGGTTACCGATAGAAGGCGATCGCGAAGAAGCCATATTGATGGTGACTTACAATTTCTGGGACTATGTGGGCAGTGGGGAACACTGTGAATTTTACCGCACTGAAGCCGAATGCGGCTCGTCCATTCACATGAAGTTTGAAGCGGAAATTCCCATGCTCGAACCTGTGCCTGTTGAACTCGAGGGGGTACTCGATCCGTTTCTGTTTGCAACCCCCGGTGCATGGCACGGTGGTCACTTCGTTGAGGCGCCCGGCCGCGGATACGAAATCCATCTGAAGAATCAGTCACCCACCGAAGCATTTGACATTACGCTGTTCGATCAGGCTGGTGACGATGCCAGTGATGCCGACCGCGGTCTGTATTTTCAAACCAAAAATGGCCTGCCCTGGGCACTTGAGGTAGGCACCCGCTGGGGGTACCCGGTCGAGTACCACGAGATCAGCCATGCCTATCCGTTGTTTGCGCGCTACGCGACATCGAACGGGCTGAACAATGAGTTTTGGTACGACAGCGAATCTACCAATCGCGCCTATATCTTCGAGCAATAGGAGAGCAATGATGAAACATACCAGCAAATTCCCTCTTTACGCATTGCCCCTCTTCCTATTGTATGGATGCGGCGCCGGCGAAGAACCTGCCACTGGTGCGGCAATGTCTGCCATTGGCAGTGGCGTTACAGCGCCTGCAAGTATGGAGAATATCGTAGACGGCGGCGCCGTGCTGCCGACCGACGTCGCGGTAGAGGACACTAAATCCCTGATTGTGGCTGACGATTTCGCTTTCGACACAGCGCAGCACATCGATATCGATTTTGACCTCGAATCCGCGCGAGGAACCGAGGCCTCGGTTTCTATCTGTACCGCCTTTGATCAGGAAACGCAGGGTTATGATATCGACTACGACAGCTGCACGGTCAAGGGCATCATGAACGATGGATTGTTTACCCATTCGATGGACGTCACCAATGAGTTCGACTCCGTGGTCGCGGTAGTATGGTTTCAGGATGAATCCATACCGCCGGTTTATCGGGAGTTTTCAGTCCGTGACCGCGCTGCCGATCGTACAACCAAAACAGCGGGCGAATCTAAAGTGATTGTGTGGCGATGAAGAATGGGAGTCTGCTAATTGACCAGCGGTGACGGGGGGCGTATCTGCAGGAACACATCTGTCTGATCAGAAAAGCCGTTTAACATAAACGACGGCGCCTGCAGTTGGTTATCAACAGCGAATTCAATTTGATATTTTTCGTATTCGTCACCGCCATACCCTGTAATGCTCTCGACATACGCCCTTGATGTAACAGCGATGGCGGCTGGATCAAGGTTTGCGGTCAGAACAGGTTCCGCCGGGTTGATAAACAAGCCATCCGAGTGCAGGTTGTTAATCCACTTGCCGATTTCTTCCAGCGTTGCTGTATCTTCAAAAAGATATACAACACCGCTGGCCGCAAAAGGTATTTCGCTGTTATCAAACTCGATCGTGAGTACCGCATTCTGATCAGTGTAGTGGTAAATTAATAGCGTGCTGCGGTAAAGTGCATCGCAAAAGCACTGTACTACGGTTTTCTTTTCAGTAGCACTTAACGCGTTGGTTAGACCCCGTAACGCCATTGCCGGCGCCGCATCGTCGTCACTGAGAAACACATCACCACTGCCGGCACTGGTCACCGGCTGTGTTGAATCACCACCACAGGCGGCACAGCCGACTGTACTGACCATCAGTGCGAGCAGACGGTAATAAAATGTGCGGGGTAGCCTCATACGTCGTACTGGGCTCTGTGAAATCGGGTAAACACCCCTGGCTGCAAGAAGCACTCCACCGGTGCATCAGGCACGGCAGACCGGTGGCGCTCAGCAATTGGTGGTATCCGAACTGACCCTGGTGATTTTCCCGTCCTTCGTTCCGAAGAGCGCATCGTACTGAATGTAGGGCCAGCCCTCCTTGTCAAAGGTGTTCGACCACCACCACGAGCCCGGAAACCGATAGGCTGGTTTGCCAACGAGCCGCAGCACCTCACTCACTGGCATGCCAACCTTAATAGATTCCGCTATCCGCTTCCCGGCGGTCTCGCAATCGGGCACGGTGTTGGAGTAGTCAAGGTCCGGACTGACGGTGACCGCCCGTTCGGTGTCAGCTGTTCTGATCCCGGAGGAGCGACAACCCGCGGCCAGCAGGAAAACAACACAGATTATTACTGCAATTGGAGATGTGATTTTTGACATAGCGCGTTACACATATTCATTGGTTTGTATCGGCAGATCAGTCATCGCCGAACCATCAGCGCTTTATTGTGTCGTTCACCGTCATAGGTGTCTATACAGGATGTCGCGTCTAATCGAACGGTTTCGCTCTTGTAAGCGATTCCTCGTCACAGCCAAAAAGCAAGCCATCTGCGGTACTGGTGTGCCGTGAGTGCGCGCGGTAAACTCGGGCTCTATCGTGCAGGGCGGTTACCGATCATTGCTGCAGTTTGTAAATCAGGCGCAATGAAAAAGTCTGGTATCGCTACGTCAGGCCGGACTCAGAGCGGCTGATAGCCTTGCCGTGTGATTACACCGCCTTTCAAACGGGCCGCAAAATGCCGTACTTAAAATTCGAGCCTGTAGAATACGCGGTACAAGGTGACTACCCGTGAACCTGACTGCCGGTGTTGATCTTGGCGGTACAAAGATTGTGTCGGCGCTATTCGACGAGAACTGGCAGCCGGTTCTCAGCCAGCGAGTCGCAACCCCGGCCGATAGTTACGATTCTCTGTTGGCCGCATTGACCGCACAGATTCGATGGATTCAGGATCATGCAACCGTGCCCGTCGTCGGCCTCGGCGTTCCGGGCATTGTCGATCGGGACACACTTGCACTTCATGCTGCGAACCTCAGGGCCAGCGGTCAGCGACTTGGAGTTGATCTCGCCATGGCGAGCAGCGTAGACATCAGACTGATCAATGATAGCAAGGCACTTGCGCTCTCCGAGGCATGTCTTGGCGCCGGCGCACCCTATCGCAGCGTGCTGGGGATATCTATCGGTACCGGTATCGCCGCGGGAATGGTAGTGCGCGAATCGCTGCTGTCAGATCCGGCCGGTATGGCCGGTGAAATAGGACATATGTCGATTCCGGCCGCCACTATACAGAATCAGAAGTTGCCAGTGTTAAGTTGCGCTTGCGGCAAATCCGGATGCTACGAAACCTTTTTATGCGGACCGGGCTTTACTCGGCTGGGTGAGTGTTTGTACGGCGTAGAACAATCCGTCGAAAGCTGGTCACAGCAGTACCGCGACAATGACAGGCAGGCGACAACACTCATGGCGCACTGGTATACGCTACTCGCTGCGATGCTCGCCGAAATGATGTTGTGCTACGACCCGGACTGTATTGTTTTTGGTGGGGGTGTCACCGCGATGCCCGACTTCATCCTCAATACAGAAAATGCACTGCAAAAGGCAGAACGGCTCACGCGCCACATGCCAGCGTTACACACCGCGGGCGGGCACGAATTCAGTGCGGCACGCGGTGCCGCCCTCGCAGCCGTGCGATACCGACCGCCGCGAGAACCAAAATGACGCTTTCTCAAACAGGCACTGCCAACGGCTGGATAACACCGCTTGGCGGCGTTTTTGACGGGCAGCAATTGCAACAGAATGCGTCAGTACATATCCACGACGGGATGATTGATCAGATCGCCCCGCTACACCCGACCGCACAGGCAATCGAAGGCGTGTTGTCTCCCGGCTTCTTCGATCTGCAGGTCAATGGCGGCGGTGGAATCCTGTTTAACACCACGCCGACACCGCGCGGCATCGCGCAAATTGCGCTGGCGCACTATAACCACGGCACATCCGACCTGCTTCCAACAGTCATTACCGACACCCCGCAGGTACTGGAAAACGCCTGTCATGCCATTGCTGACGCCATCGATCAAGCCGGTATCGCGGGTATCCACATTGAAGGACCGCATATCAGTCGCGAAAAGGCCGGCGTGCACCGAAAAAGCGATATTCGACCGTTTGATGATCACACAGAGCGCCTGTTGCGATCGATGAGAGACCGCTATATTCCGGTGTTAATCACGGTGGCACCGGAAGGGATTCTACCCGCGCAGGTTTCCACGCTGACTGAAATGGGTGTGGTAGTGGCCCTGGGGCACAGCAATGCGTCGGCATCCGCAGTAGTTGGTTGTATTGAAGCGGGCGCGAGCCTTTTCACCCATCTCTACAACGCGATGTCACCGATGACCAGCCGGGAACCGGGAATGGTCGGTACCGCCATTAACAGCGCAGTCTATTGCTCGATGATTTGCGACGGCAGACACGTCGCCCCGGAAATGATACGCCTGGCAATTAATGCACGGCCCCGGGATGACCGCATGATCATTGTGTCTGACGCCATGCCTACGGTGGGCGGTAAGCCGACTTACGAACTCTACGGCGAGACCGTCGAGCTTCATGAGGGCAAACTGGTAAACGAGGCCGGTGCACTCGCCGGTGCCCACATCACAATGGCAGAATCTATCTCGTTTTTACAGCAGCAACTCAAAGTCAGTCTTGAACGCTGTCTGCAGATGGCGATCACCCATCCGTGGGCGCTGTTGCAACAGCCTCAGCGCAGCGCTCTGTTGCAGCGCCCCGTGTCCGGCTGTGTCATCGTGCCGGCGAACGCCGCGCTCACAACCCCCCTGGCGAATCACCTCCCGACGAGATAGCGCGTCGCGCACCGGAAAGGAAAGCCGCTCCCGTTGCACCCACCGCTGTGATGTCCTACACAAAACTGACTGCAACCGGAAACATAGCGATACTGAGTGTCACAAAAATGACACACCTGAGTTCTCTCCTCATTAAAAGCGGACCTGGTTCTCAAACCGTTTTCGCAGGTGTCAATAGACTGCCGCCTCTCGCTCGTTGGGTGGTCGCTTATGACACTTGCCACAAAAGCTGCAATGGTTCTGGTCTCGGTTTTCATCTGGGCCCTGCCTGCTGTCTCGGCGGCAGACATCGCGACGGTTTCTTCTCATCGATATCTCGCGTCTTCCGACTTTGAAAGAGAGCTTACTCTTGATGTTGACGGAGAATCGCTGCGGTTTCTTCTCAATCCGAGCGCGGTGACCGGTGACCTTGCGCTGCTCGATCAGGATGGACGAGAGCTGGTATATAACGACGAATCATTTGCCGGTGAACTCGACGGTGAAAAAGGCTCCTGGGCCAGACTGACCATCAACAGTCAGCGACTCAGCGGCGTGTATTCGCGTCAGGGCAGACAGTACGAAATAACCACCGAACAGTCCGGGCTGATTCAGGTCGGTCCACTGGCCGAACAGCAAAATCCGCTTTTTCAGCAGCAGCGTAAGGTGCTCGCTGTGGTGCAACCGCCGGTGACGCGGATTGCCGACATTGCCATAGTGGTAGACAGCCAGTACAACACGCATTTTAATGGCAATGGCGTACAACGCGCGCTCACCATTATTAACGCGGTCGATGGCATTTACCGCCAGGAGTTCGGGCTGGCTTTAAGAGTAACAAAAGTCATTACCGTTAATGATCCCGCCAACGATCCCTTTAACTACGGTGCAGTCCCTATCGAGCGTATGTTGCGAAATTTTCGTCAGTATCGGTTGAACTCTGACAATCTGCTGGACGTCAGCCTGGTGCACCTGTTTACCGGCAACCAGAATACCGATGAACCGGTCGGGCTCGCATGGATAAACACGGCCTGTCGTACCGATGGCTATGATGTCGGTATATCGACACCGTACCGTTATGACGTATTGCTCACCGCACATGAAATCGCACACAACCTCGGTGCGCAGCACGATACAGACACCGCCTGTGCGAGTGAGGTGGATAAGGTCATGTGGCCATATATTTCATTGAACACATCACAGAACTTTTCAAGCTGTACGCTTGAATCAGTACAACAGTCTCTGGCCAACAGCTGTCACGCTCAGACCGTTGATTTGCAGGTGTCGCTGAACCAGACGGGGGCTTCAACCATGGAGGTCACGGTCAGAAACAATGACAATTCACTGGTGAATCCGGCTGCAACACTAAAGGTCGACCTGCCGGAATCGAGCATCGCCGCAGCACTGGACAGCCGGTGCCAGGTACCCGGCAACAGCATTGAATGTAATTTTGGAACACTGCAGGCAGGCCAGGAAGAGCGCGTGGCATTTACGCTGGTCTCAACGCCTCAGTCCGACCGAACAGCCGAGATCTTTGTAGAAAACCCGGATTTCGCAGACCCGCTTCCGGCCAACAATCATGCGCAGGTACTGATCAACAACGGTGTCATCTTGTCTTTCCTCGAACCCCGGGGCCCGCTGCCGAGCTACGACAGAGATGCCGCTGCCGGTACAGCAACGATTGATGCGCTCGGACATTTCAGCCGGTTTGATTTGCTGCTGTTACTGGCCGGGACAATAGTTCTTCGATGTTTTCGGCGCCGACAACGGGTGACACGTTAAGCCCGCATAATCCACGCTGCCTGGACGATTGGCCAAACTGTTAGAGACATTTCCTGTAGATGCCGAATCCCCGTCAGCCCAGGCGCAGCTCTGCAGCAATCTCATCCGCCGTTCTCAAGCGTTTTATCTGATCGAACATAACCTGCGCCTCCGGATAGCTTCTGCGCAGATAGGTCAGCCACTGTTTGGTTCTGTTGCCGACGTACTTTTCCGGCAGGTGGCGCCCGCTTTCAAGTAACTGCATCAGTGCCGCAACCACCTCACCCCAGGGCAACACAGCAGAGGTCGATAACGTGCTGTCACTTTGCAGTTCACTGGCAAGTTTCGGGTTGGCCAGCGCACTGCGACCGAGCATAATATCGTTGCATCCACTTTGCGCACGTGCCTGCGCAGCTTCTGTGACACTCCAGATCTCTCCGTTGATCATTATCGGAATGCTGAGCGTTTTGCTAACCTGACTGACCAGCCCCCAGTGGGCCGGCGGCTTGTATCCGTCAACCTTGGTACGCGCGTGTATGCAAAGCTCCGCGGCGCCGGCCGCTTCAATGCGAGTTGCAACATCGAGCAGATTGTCCGTGTTCTCGTAACCTAGACGCATTTTCGCAGTCACCGGAATATCGGCCGGTACCGCGTCTCTTATCTGCCGGACAATTTCTTCAACCAGAGCCGGGTATTGCAGCAGTGCAGAACCACCCCCGTGGCGATTGACTGTTTTTGCCGGACACCCAAAGTTAATATCAATACCCGGTGCACCGAGCTCGGCAGCCCTGTGTGCGTTCTCTGCCATTGCCGTCGGATCCGAACCGAGTAACTGCAGATACACCCGAGTACCGGATGCGGTGACACCACCGGATGCCAGTTCGGGAAAGATCTTACTGAAAACGCGTGTTGGATAGAGATGGTCTGTGACGCGCAGAAATTCCGTGACACATCTTTCGTAACCGCCAATGGCAGTTAGAATGCGTCGCATCGGCGCATCAGTCACCCCCTCCATGGGTGCGAGCATGATGCGCCGGGTCATTGAGCGGTGCCTGCCTCAGACGCGCACAGGCAACCTGCACTCAAGGTCGCTCTGCCTTTAAACAGCCCTGAATGCCAATAACCATATCTTTAAACCAGGTTTCATAGAGCATCGGCCCCGCTTCATAGCCACTGGCCAGCGGGTCGACTACCGCTGTGGTGACCGACGTCAGCTGGTTAAGTGATCGCCTTGCCCGCTGTTCAAATTGCGGCTCTGTCAGCACACACTGCACATCCAACGCTTCAATAGCGTTGTTGAGTACCCGCAGATGTTTGGCGCTGGCCGTGATCTGCGGCTGGTAGGTTACAACGCCCGCGTTGTTCAAACCAAAGCGCTTCTCAAAATACTGAATGAAATCGTGGAATAAAATAAAAGGCATATCCGCTGTGCTCGCAAGCGAATCCAGTCCAAACGTCTCAAGACTTTTCATGCGATCGGAAAACGCGGCGGCATTCTCGTGGTAACGGCTCGCATTTGAGGGGTCCAGCGTGGCAAGCTTGCCTGACACAAGTGATGCCAGCGCTGCGGCGTTTTCCGGATCGAGCCACAGGTGCGGATCGATCGGCGCCGCAGCGGTACCGGCCTGATGTCCATCACGCAGTTCAAACACGACCGGCAATGCCAGTGCACTGGCCGTGAGTACATGGACTCCGGCCGGAATATCTTCAACGGCCGGTGCCAGGAATGACTCGAGCCCGGGCCCCACCCACAACAGCAGATCCGCAGAACGAATCTGGCGCAAGGTGGAAGGCCTGATGCGATCGACATGGGGTGACACAGTACCGTCGAGCAACAACACGGGTTGGTCCACGCCCTGCATCACGGCAGCGACAATACTGTGCAACGGCTTGACAGTCACTGCCACGGCGGCGGCGCTAACAGAACCGGCCGTCCACAGGAGAATTAGTGCCACGCAACGGCAAACAGCGTTCATGAACAGAATCCAGGGAGTCTCACCTGAATTATATGCCATGTGAGCAGCGCGCGAACGTCAGGCAGCGCCCGTTTAGGCTACACTGCCCGTCGACTCTGAAAAGGTGCTGCCTGTGAACACTCAAAGCTCCAGCCACACACCCGTCGAGATGCCTGGCATCACCACTGGCGGCAGCCCGCTGGTGTCCGTACGCAACCTGTCAGTGCGCAGCGGCGATACCCTGCTGGTTAATGATGTCAGCCTCACCGTCAATCGAGGTGAGATCGTCACCCTGATCGGACCGAACGGTAGCGGCAAAAGTACAACACTCAAGGCCATTCTGGGGATATTGAAACCACCCCACGGCAGTGTTCAGGTGGCACCGCAAACCCGCATCGGTTACGTCCCCCAGAAACTGGAAATTAACTGGTCCATGCCGTTGGCGGTGCAGCGTTTTATGCGCCTGACACGCCGCCACAGTCGAACCGAGATTCGCGAAGCGCTGGCACTCACCGGCGTTCAGCACCTGCTGCAGCGTGAAATGAGTGCATTGTCCGGTGGCGAGTTCCAGCGCGTGCTGATCGCACGCGCGATGGCATGTCGTCCAGACCTGCTGGTACTCGATGAGCCGGTACAAGGCGTGGACTTTAACGCAGAAGTCGATATCTACCAGCTGATAGCAAATTTGCGCGACTCCCACGATTGCGGTGTGCTACTGGTCTCGCATGACCTGCACATTGTAATGGCACAGACCGACACTGTGGTCTGTCTCAACGGTCACGTCTGTTGTTCCGGCACACCACAGGCGGTTGCCAGCAGCATTGAATTTCAAAATCTCTTTGCCGCGGGCGGTGCCCCGTCGCTGGCGATCTATCAACATCATCACGATCACAGTCACGGCCCGGACGGCGAGATCATTCCAGCGCAACCCCGGGCAGACAGCCCGCATGATTGACGACTTCCTCATCCGCGCGCTGATCGCGGGCGTTGTCGTGGCGGTGGTTGCCGGACCGTTCGGTTGTTTCGTCGTGTGGCGAAAAATGGCTTACTTTGGCGACACCATGGCACACTCAGCCCTGCTCGGCGTGACTTTGTCGCTGCTGCTGGAAGTGCACCCGGGAATCGGTGTCTTTATTGTTGCGACGGGTATTGGCATCGCACTGGTCGGCCTGCAGCGGCGCGCTGACCTGCCGGCCGATACGGTGCTCGGGATTCTCTCCCATTCCACGCTGGCACTCGGCCTCCTGGCCATCGCCACCCTCGCCGGAACCCGAATTGACCTGATGAGTTATCTGTTCGGCGATGTCCTTACCGTCACCGCCAGCGAGTTAAAGCTCATGTTATTGCTCGGTCCCTGTGCACTACTGGCATTGCTATTCATTTGGCGACCGCTACTCGCAGGCACAGTGAATCGAGACCTGGCACAGGCAGAAACCCGGCAGCCTGCAGCGACTGAACTGGTCTATCTGATTCTGCTGTCCGCGGTCATCGCGATGGCGATCAAAGTGATTGGCATCCTGTTGATCACTGCACTCCTTGTGATACCGGCCGCCACAGCACGTCGTTTTGCAGGTACGCCGGAAATGATGGCAGTACTCGCCTCGATCATCGGTGCAGTCGCCGTGGCGGCAGGCCTGCTACTGTCGCTGAACGCCGATACGCCGGCCGCACCGGCGATCGTCGTCGTGGCACTGGCGATGTTTCTGGTGTCTGTCGCGCTGCCCCGATAGGCCCGAACCTTACGGCGCCTTTGCAGCGCAGAACATGTAGTTCACCGATTCGGATTTTCTCGCCGACATCCTTCTGGTGAACGGATTGACTGCAACACCGGTTCTGCTAACGACGGACAGCTTATCTTTCGAAAGTTGTCGCACAAGTTCGTTCGGCTTGACCAGTTTATGGTACTGGTGCGTACCCTTCGGTAGCCAGCCGAGCACCGTTTCTGCTCCAAAAATCGCGACAAACCAGGCCAGAGGATTGCGATTTATCGTCGACACAAACTGCAAACCGCCGTCTGCAACCAGCTGGTTACAGGCTGACATAAACACATCAAGGTCGGCAACATGCTCGACAACTTCCATGTTGAGCACAACGTCGTACTTGCTGCCCGCTGTGGCAAGCGACTCGGCTGTGCTGACGTCATAGTCGATATCAAGCCCGGCTGCTTCGGCATGATCGCGAGCGACGCTAATGTTTCGCTCACTGATATCCACTCCGTGCACCCCGGCACCAAGTCGCTTCATGGATTCCGCCAGTATCCCTCCGCCACACCCAATATCCAGCACCGACAAGCCACTGAGAAGGTCGCTCTCACGAAGTCCGTAATGATCGCGAATGGCAGCGGAAATGAAGTCGATCCTGAAACGGTTGAGCGTGTGAAGCGGCCACATAGGCCCCGCCTCATCCCACCAGATGGCGGCGAATTGATCAAATTTCTCTCGCTCCTGCGGGTCGACACTACCATTGCTGCCGGCAGTACTATTGTTCTGGTTCATATGAACATCACTAACGCGAGTTGCTGACCGCTATGATTACTGTTTATTGCCTCAGTCGGATCATTGACACCGTGCGTTTTTACCGAATCCCGTAACACTGAAACCTTCCAAAGCGCGGCGTTACTAACCCCCTGTTTTAGCGAAAGTAATCTTACCGGGGATGAAAATTTAACGATTAATAATCTTAAAATGAGAAATGAGTATCAATCCTGCTAATGTCATGATGTGGATCAGTTACAGGAGTTGTACCTCCAATGAAATGGAAAGCACAGACGCATTCGGAGGCAGGTGAGGTTCTTAAACTATTGGCAAGGCAGGGTGAGCCATTGCTAAAGAAACTCGACGAAGGTACCGCGGGCAACTTGCTGGAAAAGAAAGCCAGCAACGACGAACATCATGACGAAGATCCGGCCGAAAGCTGCCACCCGTCTGCTGCCGTCGCAAGCTAGTGAGGAACTTCCGGTGTACGGGCATTTCCGCACACCAGAATCTTATTTTTCCGCGACAATATAGGCTATCCAGCATTCGTGGTCTTCCACGTCACGAGTTTCCTCAAACTCATCCAGCGCATCGCCATCTTCATCAAACAGCTGTACAAAAAAGCGCACTTTGCTGAAACCTGCCTCCATGAGCAGATCATCCATCTCCTGTCCGCCCCATAAGCGCCAGGTGTAACTGAACGCTTTGTCCAGTCGCGACTTGTCGGGAAAACGGAAATGAATGTAGCACTGCATTTCCTGAGTCAGCGCGTTGTAATCGTGCTGATCCCACAAATAGGTAAATCCGTCCAGCTTGTGTTTTTCCACCTGTGTGGTGTGCGCTTCAGAACCACCGAAGGCATCTAGAAACATAATGCCATCATTGTCCAGTGTGCGATGGACACTTTTAAGGTAGCTAAGCAAATCTTTACGCTGTTTGAAAATCCAGTAACTGAAATTAAACGCGAGTACCACATCCACTTTCGGCGTCTTGACCGTCAGTACATCTGACTGAATAAACTCCACTCTCTCCTGCTGTGCGGGTTTGAGCTTTTCGAAATTATGTTTACGCCCCCACTCCAGCACTTCCTCATCAAAGTCCACGGCCCAGGCGCGGTTATCCTTGTGCCTTTTGGTCCAGACGCATGCCGAACGTGCGGTACCAGCAAAATCTTCTCGCAGCGTCACCGGCTTGCGCTTGCGAATACCCTTGTAGGTATCCTGAACAAAATCGAGTTCGAATTCGGAATCCTGCACTGATTCCTGATAGAGCGCGTGCCGATCGGCTTTTTGCGCCATGTTCTTCTTTTTGTTTTTTTTCTTAGCCAAAACCTGTTGCCTCGTCGTGTATCAGCTCTTAATGCCAATACCTTTGTTGAGTAAGTATAGCGCCAGACTGCCAAGCAGTGCGATAAACCCGAATATCACGGTAAACGACCAGCCGATACCAATATCAGACGAACCCAATATTCCATAGCGAAAGCCGTTGATCATGTACAACACCGGGTTGATCAGAGACAGCCCCTGCCAGAAATCCGGTAGCAGACTGACCGAATAAAATATACCGCCAAGGTACGTCAGCGGCGTCAGCACAAAATTGGGAATAATCGAAATATCGTCGAAGCTCTTTGCAAAAATTGAGTTAATCAAACCACCGATCGCAAATAACGTCGCTGTCAGCACCACCACCGCGACGGTGATCAGCGGATTCTGCACGGACAGATCAGTAAAGAAGTACGACACCACAGCGACTAGCGCACCAACCGCAAGGCCGCGACAAACACCGCCGGCGACATACCCCGCGAGTATTACCCAGGTGTAAACCGGTGCTATCAGCAGCTCTTCAAGATGGCGCTGAAACTTGGCGCTGAAAAACGAAGACACTGTATTCGAATACGAATTGGTAATTACGGACATCATAATAATGCCGGGCATGATGAAATCGATGTAACGATGGCCATCCATCTCACCCACTCTGGATCCGATCAATGTGCCAAATATCATCAGGTACAAAACGGCACTGACAGCCGGAGGTACGATCGTTTGTACCCAGATTCGCATAAAGCGCCGGATCTCTTTGGTCACAATGGTTTTGAATGCAACAACATTAACCTGCGTAATTGACTGCATCACGCGTTCTCCGTCGCATCTTTTTGACCAACCAATCGCAGAAAAAACTCCTCCAGGCGATTCGACTTATTGCGCATACTGATTACTTCAATGCCCTGAGCGCTGAGCTGGGAAAACAGTGCGTTCATACTATCGCCAAGTCTCATCTCTACCTCGAGCCTGTTACCCTCTGACTTGCTGACTGTTATGCCCTGCAGCGCCGGCACGCGATTCGGCGGTGATTTCAGATCGAGAATAAAAGACTGAAACTGAGCGCGACTGAGCAATTCGTCGACGGCGCCCTGCTCCACTATTTTGCCATCATCGATAATTGCCACATTGCGACACAGCGACTCCGCCTCTTCGAGGTAATGAGTGGTCAGGATAATGGTGGTGCCGTTACGGTTGATCTCTTCGAGAAAGGCCCACATGGAACGGCGAATTTCGATGTCGACACCGGCGGTCGGTTCGTCGAGTATCAACACGCGCGGCTCATGCACAAGCGCCCTGACAATCATCAATCGGCGCTTCATGCCGCCGGACATTTCCCTCGCCGGACGGTTGCGCTTTTCCCAAAGCTCCAGCAACCTGAGATATCGCTCCGCTCTTACGCTGGCTGTTCTCCTGTCTATCCCATAGAACCCGGCCTGGGTAGTAACGATATTCATGGGCGTTTCAAACAGGTTGAAGTTCAGTTCCTGAGGTACCAGCCCGATCAGCATTTTGCACTGATACCGGTCGTGCTCAAGATCGTAGCCGTGCACCCGTACCCTGCCCTCGGTCGCCGAAACGAGGGAACTGACGATGCCGATCGTGGTTGATTTACCGGCACCATTGGGGCCGAGCAAAGCGAAAAAGTCTCCCTGCTCCACATCGAGATCAAGACCACTTACAGCCACATGGCCGTTCTCATAGGTTTTGCTTAAACCGGTAATTTCCAGTGCTTTCATTGATTGATACCTGTTTCGCTCAATGCGACGCCGGGCAGGAACACATCACCAAACAATCATCCACCTCATGAGGAAGGCTCATTTTTCTCACTCATTTATAAAAGATTTAACTATGGGGCAGTGTGGATAAGCGCAGCCGCTTGCGGGGTGTCGCCGGTCGTGTCAACCAGCTTGTCTAATCCTCGAATACCAGGTCCTGCAGTACGGATCTGATCGGTGCCGGTATGCTGATTGGTTTTTCCGTGGCCGCATCTACAAACACATCGGTAAAATAGCCAGTCGCACTCACCGAGTCTGCTCCTTCGACAAACAGACCCACTTCATAACGCACGCTGGAATTGCCGAGCTTACCCACTCGTAGACCGGCGTCAAGCGTGTCCGGGTATTTGACCGGTTGGATGTAGCGGCACATGTTTTCAACGGAAAAGCACCGTACGCCGTGCTCGGTGACGTCAATATCGCGATCCACTTCCAGATATCTCATGATGACGAGTTCAAAAAACGTCAGGTATTTCGCATTATTCACATGGCCATACTGATCATTGTCCGACCATCGCGTGGGAATAGTGAGAAAGTGCCTGAAATTAGTGCGGACTTCAGAGCGGTCGAGTGGGAATTCTTTCATGTGCTGATTATGCGTCCCTCGCCTGTATATACAAGCGTCGAGCGCTCACAGGCAAATTGAGCCTACGTTTCATCAATCGGTGGTCTGTTGCTTTGCCAGAGCACCTCGCTGCCGCCGTCGTGACGCGCGAGTACTCGTGCAATCACAAACAGAAGGTCTGACAGTCGGTTAAGGTAGACAATACTCTGCGACGGCAGCGCCTCTTCACTGCCCAGTGTGATTACACAACGCTCGGCACGCCGACAAACCGTGCGGGCCAGGTGACAAGCGGCGGCTGCATGACTGCCTCCCGGCAGAATAAAGTCTTTTAATACAGGCAGATCGTCGTTGAAGTAATCAAGTTGACGTTCCAGCCAATTGACATGTTGCCCGGTGAGTGACTCGTGACCGGGTATACAAAGCTCGCCACCGAGATCAAACAAGTGATGCTGTACCTCGTTTAACACGGTCTGGACCCGTTCCGGCAGCGAGTGCGCCAGCACCATACCGATTACACTGTTCAGCTCATCGGTGGTACCGTATGCCGTCACCCGGAGCGAGTCCTTGCTGACCCGGGAACCATCGCCAAGCCCGGTGGTCCCCTGATCACCGGTCTTCGTATATATTTTTGTAAGTCTGTTACCCAAAAGGCCACTCCCGCGTGTTGTAGAGGCTGAAATATGCGCCACAGCGAGCCGCGGCTAGCGCGACATTGTGCCAGAATATGAATCTCTGCGGCACGCTGTGGTGATTGCAACAACGGCCGATAAACTGTAGTCAGGTTGTCGAAATCAAGTTACACGGAAAATTTAAGCTCGCTACCATGCTTTTGCCAGGCGCTTCAATGCGCATTTTGCCAGCGCTTGTCGCGCTTCTCTCACCCTTCGCTGTCGCGGCGAACGACGTGCCTCAGCCAACCGGTCGACTGATTGTGGAGTTCCGCGCCGATCAGGCACCGGCAAGTCTGGGCGCACTTCAGGGCGACATCAAAACCACCGACAGTGTGGACCGTGCGCGATGGGCAAGTAACAGAGGTCTGCGGCTGATGCGCAGCCTGGCACGCCGCACCCATCTGATTTCATCAACCCGTCGAATCAGCGATACCACCCGGCTCGAGGCCATGATCCGGCGCCTGGAAGCGACCGATGAAATTGTCAGCGCCTCCATCGAATATCGCCGCTTCACACGGCGCCAGCCCAATGACCCGCAGTATGTCGGAGCGGACGCCAGCCTCGGCGGCCAGAGCTACCTCTACGACGGCGACTACAGTATTCGCGCACCTGGTGCATGGGATATCAGCACCGGCTCACCGAGTTCAGTCATTGCTGTCGTCGATACCGGGGTGCTGATGAATCACCCGGACCTGCAGTTCCGCTCCGTGGCCGCTGTCGGGTATGATTTTGTTTCTCCTGATCAGCCGGGTAACTTCACCAGCGCCAATGATGGCGACGGTCGCGATGCAGACCCTACTGACCCCGGTGATCACTGCGGCTCCGGCCCGAGCAGCTGGCACGGCACCGGTGTTGCCAGCGTGGCGGCGGCGAACAGCGACAACGCCGAGGGAATCGCCGGTGTCGACTGGAACGCCAGGCTGCTGCACGCGCGCGCACTGGGACGCTGCGGTGGCACCGATGCCGATATCATCGACGCCGTGCGCTGGAGCGCCGGCCTGCCGGTCCCCGGTCTTCCGGCCAACGAAACTCCAGCCACAGTGGTCAACCTGAGTATTGGCGGCCCGACTGAATGCACCACCGCCTGGCAAAATGTGATCGACGAATTAAACGCGCTCGGCGTACCGTTTGTGATTGCCGCCGGCAACGAATCAACCAATGCCCTGCGCTCCTCACCGGCAAATTGTGCCGACGTGGTCACTGTCGGCTCAAACACTCCGGCCGGCGATATAGACCGCAATTTTTCAAACTATGGCCTGAAAGTGACTGTCGCCGCACCGGGCCGCAACATCCTGATGGCGACCAATGAGGGCGTCGAGCGTGCCGACATCTTCGGCAATACGTACACCCGCGAGACCGGTTCCAGTTTCTCGGCAGCGCTGGTCAGCGGCGCAATCAGTCTGATGCAAAGCCTGAATGCGGATCTGAGCCCCGCTGCGATCCGCGCTATTTTGCAGCAGAGTGCTTCCGCCTACGCATCCGATGGTGACTGCGCCGGTTACTACTGCGGTGGCGGCGTGCTCAACCTGGTGCGCGCGCTGCAGTTCACACGTGACGGCAACTTCGACGAACAGATTAATCAGGAAACGCAGGTGGTCGATTCACAGAGCGAAACGATCACCATCGATCAGCCGCTCGACGGTTCATTGTCCGGCTATCGCGATGTTCGCTACTATCGAATCGATATCGACCAAACCGGTATGTTGCTTTTCAGATCTCAGTCTGAGGAGGATCTGTTCGGTTATCTGCTGGACGACAAACTCGGGGTACTGGCGCTGGACGATGACAGCGACACCGCGCTCAACTTTAGGGTGGCAGCCCGGGTAGAGCCCGGCACCTACTATTTGGCGGTAGAGCGAAGTGTTAACCGGCGCAATGACGCTGAAACAGGCTTCCGTTTGACCACCGAACTCATCACTGACCAGCCCGCTGCTTTTTCTTTTGAACCGGTCGGCAACGTCGCCGTCAATGCGCCGGTCATTTCTGAAACAGTGCGCGTGTCCGGGCTCACAGACAGCGCGATCATATCCGTGTCCGGTGGCTTTTACTCGATCAATGGAGAACCCTTTACCGGCGAACAGGGACAGGTCAGCAACGGCGACGAGATCACGGTATCCCTGCAGGCTCCGAGCGCAATAAATAGTACTGTGACTCTGATGCTCAGCGTAGGCGCCTATACCACTGAATTCAGTGCAACGACCGGCAGCGGGGAAAGCGGGCTGCCGCCTGACGCCCCCAAAACCACCGGTTCGGGCTGCACCGTACAGGGCACCGGGTCATTCGATCCGATGCTGTGGTTAATGGTAACGCTGTCCATCGGCACACTGATTTGGCGCAATCCCATCGCGAGACGCCCCCGCAGTAAAGCCTGATCACACCGGTGGTGCTTTACCTTGCGATGCGAGGCCCTACAATGTGGTTTTGCGCAACTCCGCACCGGGACTTTCATGAATCAACGCTTTACCGGCACTGACAATTACGTCTCTACCGAAGATCTCACTCTGGCAGTCAACGCCGCGCTGACCCTGGGCCGCCCACTGCTGATCAAAGGCGAGCCCGGCACAGGAAAAACGCAGCTCGCCGAAGAAGTCGCGGCAGCGCTCGACGCACCACTGCATCGCTGGCATGTCAAATCGACGACGAAGGCACAGCAGGGTCTGTACGAATACGACGCCGTGTCCCGACTTCGGGACTCACAGCTTGGCGACAATCGTGTACAGGACATCTCCAACTATATTGTAAAGGGATCGCTGTGGGAGGCATTCGAAAGCGACAGCTTATCTGTCGTGTTGATCGATGAAATCGATAAGGCAGATATTGAATTCCCCAACGACTTGCTGCTCGAACTGGATCGAATGGAATTTCACGTCTACGAGACCAGACAGACGATCGTCGCCCGCCAGCGTCCACTGGTGATTATCACCAGTAACAATGAAAAGGAACTGCCCGATGCATTCTTGCGGCGTTGTTTTTTTCACTACATCCGATTCCCGGATCATGAAACGATGCAAAAGATCGTCAATGTGCATTTCCCCGATCTTAAAAAGTCCCTGCTCGATGCATCGTTAAAAGCATTTTTCGAGATGCGTGAAGTACCGGGACTCAAGAAAAAGCCATCAACCTCGGAACTGCTGGACTGGATCAAACTACTACTGGCTGAAGACATACCGCCCGAGGCACTACAGCCCGAGGATGCAAATTCCCTGATACCAAAGCTCCACGGTGCGCTGCTGAAGAACGAGCAGGATGTGCACTTGTTTGAGCGCCTGGTGTTTCTCAACCGTCGCAAAAGCTGATATGCCTGATTCTCCGTCAGCTCAATTATCAGGTAGCGTCAGACCATGGTGATGGATCTGTTATTCAATTTGCGTCGCGCGAAAATACCGGTATCGATCACCGAGTATCTGGCCATGCTCGACGGGCTCACCAACGGTATCGGGGCCTACCGTGTTGATGACTTCTACCACTTTGCCAGGCTCACCCTGATCAAGGACGAAAAACACTATGATCGATTTGATCAGGTGTTTGCCGACTACGTCAACGGAATACAGAACCTGTTCGACGACATCATCGGCGAGATCCCCGAGGAATGGCTGCGCGCCGAGGCAGAGCGTCTTTTCAGCGAGGAAGAGAAAGCTTCCGTCGAGGCGCTCGGTGGATGGGACGAAATAATGGAAACCCTGAAGCAGCGGCTACAGGAACAGCAAAAGCGTCATCAGGGAGGCAACAAATGGGTCGGTACCGGCGGTACATCACCTTATGGGGCCTATGGTTTTAACCCTGCTGGCGTGCGTATCGGCCAGAAGTCCGGCCGCCAGGGTCGCGCTGTAAAAGTGTGGGACAAACGCGAATACAAAAACCTCGACGATCAGCGCGAACTCGGCACACGCAACTTTAAAATGGCGCTGCGCAAACTGCGGCGATTTGCCCGCGATGGCGCCCGCGATCAACTCGACCTCGACGGTACGATCAGTGCCACTGCGAAGAACGCCGGGCTGCTGGATATTCAGATGGTTGCCGAGCGACGCAATGCCGTCAAAGTACTGCTGCTGTTCGATGTCGGCGGATCAATGGACTATCACGTACAAAACAGTGAAGCCCTGTTTTCTGCCGCTCGCGGCGAATTCAAACATCTGGAATATTTCTATTTTCACAATTTTATTTATGAAAAATTGTGGAAAGACAATAGAAGAAGGCATGATGAAACACTGTCGACCGTAGAGTTTTTGCGCACCTACGGACCGGACTACCGCGTTATTTTTATCGGTGACGCCACCATGAGTCCATTTGAAGTCACGACCGCAGGTGGCAGTGTCGAACACTGGAACGAGGAGTCGGGGTCGCAGTGGATGTCGCGCGTGCTCGATAAATTTCCGCACGCAGTCTGGTTGAATCCTGAGCCGCTCGCTTACTGGCAGCGCGTGCCCTCGATCAAACTGATCCATCAGTTAATGAGTGAACGCATGTTTCCGCTGACCGTTGAAGGCATCGGCAACGCGATCACTGCACTGCAGAAAAAAGGCTGATGGCACCGACAAAAAATACACAGGTAGTCATTATAGGTGGTGGCCCTTCAGGATTGCTGCTCGGGCAATTGCTGCATCGCAGTGGTGTGGACAACATCGTAATAGAGAGAAAAGATCGCGACTATGTGCTCGGGCGAATCCGCGCCGGTGTACTTGAGCGTGGCATGGTTGACTTGATGGCAGAGGCTGGTGTCTCGGAACGCCTGAGTAATGAAGGGTTTACTCATGACGGAACTGTCATTGCCTTTAATAACGAGCACTTCAGAGTGCCCTTCACCCACTACATTGACAAACCTGTCACCGTCTATGGACAAACCGAAGTTACCCGCGACCTCTATGACGCACGCGACAAGTGTGGTGCGACAACCGTATTCAACGCAGAAGCGGTCACGATTAATGATGCTCAAAGCGAAGCACCGTCAGTCAGCTACCAGTGTCACGGTGAGCAATACAACATCAACTGCGATTTTATCGCGGGGTGCGATGGATTCCACGGTGTAAGCAGGCAGACCATTCCGCAGACCCATCGCAATGAATACGAAAAAATCTATCCATTCGGCTGGCTCGGGGTCATGTCGGAAACGCCCCCGGTACATGACGAACTGGTCTACGCAAACTCTCCTCGCGGTTTTGCACTGTGTTCCATGCGCAACGCAAACCTGAGCCGCTACTACCTGCAGTGCAACCTTGATGACAGTGTTGACCGCTGGACGGACGAGCGCTTCTGGGAAGCACTGAAAAACCGTTTACCCGACGAATTTTCAAAGCTGCTGGTGACAGGCGCCTCGATAGAAAAATCCATCGCACCGCTGCGTTCTTTTGTTTGTGAGCCAATGCAATGGGGCCGATTATTCCTGTGTGGCGATGCGGCACATATTGTTCCTCCGACCGGTGCCAAGGGACTCAATACAGCCGCATCTGATGTACATTATTTGTATCAGGCACTGAAACGCTACTATCAGGACAACGACAGCGCCGGCATTGAGAATTACTCCTCCGTCGCGCTCGCCCGCGTGTGGAAAGTAACCCGATTCAGCTGGTGGATGACAACCATACTGCACCGCTTCCCCGATCAGACCCCATTCGATCTGCGCGTACAGCAGGCAGAGCTGGCGTTTCTCAAACAAAGTACCGAAGCACAGGCCGCCATGGCTATTAATTACGTCGGCCTGCCTTATTAAGGTTGCGGCCACCCTCCCGCAGGCCCGGACCAGTTTGTGGCGCAAGCGCGGCGGTCGGTCACTAAAGTAGTTTTTTCAAACTCCCCTGCGTACAATTGGTATCTCAACCGCCATCCCCCCGAGATCACCATCGATCAGCCGTCCTCCATCTCCGATGCAGAGCCAATCCTCGAACTACGTGACATACACAAAGCCTACGGACATGTCGAGGTATTAAAGGGCATTAATCTGCAGGCACGACGCGGCGATGTGGTGGCATTGATCGGCTCTTCGGGCTCCGGCAAAAGTACGCTGTTGCGATGTGCCAACCTGCTTGAGATACCGCAGCGCGGCGAGATTGTTTTTCGCGGCGACGCGGTGCGTTTTACCGAACGATTGCGTGGTCGCACACCGGCCGATAAACACCAGGTGCGACGCATGCGAACGCACTTGTCGATGGTATTTCAGCAGTTCAATCTGTGGGCACACATGACGGTCTTGCAAAATGTCACCGAGGCTCCGGTGTCAGTGCTGAAACGCCGTCCGGCGGAGGCCGAGGCGCTCGCCAGAACGTTGCTGGAAAAGGTTGGGATCGGCGACAAGTGTGATCAGTATCCGGCTCAGTTATCCGGCGGACAACAGCAACGCGCGGCAATCGCCCGCGCGCTGGCAATGGAACCGGCGGCAATGTTATTCGACGAACCCACCTCCGCGCTCGATCCGGAACTGGAGGCCGAAGTCGTTCGCGTCATCCAGGCGCTGGCCGCGGAGGGCCGGACCATGCTGATTGTTACGCATGACATGAAAATGGCATTTGATGTCGCCAATCACGTCATTTTT
>CAZOXM010000025.1:0-54622 GCA_964583825.1 uncultured Granulosicoccaceae bacterium | reverse complement strand
TCCTCCGTGGCATAGATCGCACGGCGCTGATCACGCAGTCGCTGCGAGTACTCGAGGGTGCGCAACTCTTCGCTGAGTGATATGCGTATATTGGAATCGCTGCCAACTCCCCAGTTACCCTGTTGAGACTGGTAGCGTGCACCATCAAAAATGCCGTCACCGAGGTTTGATTCGGTGATCGGACACAACCCTGCCACGGCACCGCTTTGTGCAAGCGCCAGCGTTTCAGCCGGCAGCATTTGCGTGGCATGTATGAGGCACCAGTGCTTATCGACCGGGCAGTTATCTAGCAGCCATTGCACCGGCCTGGTACCAGTGTGCTGTAACAGCTCATCCACTTCAGCCTGTTGTTCGGCGACATGAATGTGCATTGGCCTGGCGGCACACAGCGATACCGCTCGTTGTATGGACGCCTCACTGACCGCACGTAACGAATGGGGTGCGATGCCGATGTTGGCGTTGCGCTGTTGCTGCACAACGGTTACGGCCTGATCAAACAATTCACTGAAGGCATCGAAGGTATTACCGAAGCGGCGCTGACCGCCGGCGAGCGCACGTCCGTCGCAGCCGCCCTGTTCATATAAAACCGGCAATAAGGTTAAACCGATGCCACTGTCATTTGCCGCCGCCACCAGGCGCTCACACATTTCAGCGCGGTGCGTATAGGGTTTACCATCGGGTTGATGATGCAGATAATGAAATTCCCCCACTGATACGAAGCCCGCTTCAAGCATTTCCATCTGACCGTAAGCGGCGATCGCCTCGACATCGGCGGGTGTGAGCTGCTCGAGAAAGCGATACATCAGTCGGCGCCAGCTCCAGAAGGAATCTTCCGGATCCCTGCCGCGGGTTTCCGTCATACCGGCCATGGCACGCTGAAAGGCATGGCTGTGCAGATTCGCCATGGCCGGCAGCAATATCCCGGTGCGTTCACCGCAGGGTGCCGCGCCGGCAGTCACTTCGCTGATCGTACCGTCGCTGTCTATCGAGATGCGGACATCGTTTTGCCACCCTTTTTCAGTCAGCGCATGTTGCGCCCACACACTACGTACAAAATTAGAGGCTGACATCGACGCTTGACTCTTGACTTACGAATACGCTCAATACTCTTATTGTGATGCTGATTAATGTCAAGCGACGGTCACATACAAACTATTTTTTAATATCGCTGTAGGCTAACCTTATGCAACACACACAGCGATTACACGTTATGAGGGATAGCTTACTGACCAACGCAGTGCTGGCCACCTGCCAGCCCGGCAAGGGCTACGGCCTGATCGAGAACGGAGCAGTCGCCATAGACGGTGACACGATCCGCTGGTGCGGCCCGTCCGATGCGGTGCCCGGTCAATTCGCCAACCTGCCGCAACGGGATTTGCAGCAACAGTTATTGACCCCGTCTCTCATCGATTGTCATACCCATATTGTGCACGGCGGACATCGGGCTGCAGAGTTCGAACAACGCCTGAAGGGCGCCAGCTATGCCGAGATCGCCGCCGCCGGCGGCGGCATTGTGTCCACCGTGGCGGCCACGCGTGCTGCCAGTGTTGATCAGCTGGTGGCGCTGGCACTGCCCCGCGTTGATGCACTGCTGGCAGAGGGCGTTTCGGTTATCGAGGTCAAGTCCGGCTACGGACTGGACGCAGACACTGAACTCAACATGCTGCGGGCCGCGCGCAGACTGGCCGATCTGCGGCCGATAACAATCAAAACGAGCTTTCTCGGTGCCCACGCGGTACCACCGGAATTCAAAGGCCGCGCCGACGCCTATATCGATGAGATATGTATACCGGCACTTATACAGGCACACCGCGAATCACTGGTCGATGCGGTCGATGGCTTTTGCGAATCTATCGCTTTCAACTGCGCACAAATAGAGCGCGTTTTCAAAAAAGCACAGGAACTCAAACTGCCGGTTAAGCTACATGCTGAACAACTCACTTTATTAAATGGCGCGGCGCTGGCTGCACGCTATGGCGCACTGTCTGCCGACCATCTGGAGTATCTCGATGAACCCGGTGTGGCAGCCATGGCCGGTGCAAACACAGTAGCCGTGCTGTTACCGGGGGCGTTCTACACACTGCGGGAGACTCAGCTGCCACCGATTGAACTGCTGCGCAAACACCGTGTTCCTGTGGCTATTGCCACCGATTGTAATCCGGGTTCTTCACCACTGGCTTCGCTGTTACTGACCATGAACATGGCCTGCACGCTGTTTGGTCTTACTCCCGAAGAAGCACTGGTCGGTGTCACACGGGTCGCGGCGAGTGCACTGGGCCTGAACGACCGCGGTGTCATCGCCGAAGGGATGATTGCCGACCTGGCACTGTGGCAGGTAGCGCACCCGGCTGAGCTGAGTTACCGCGTCGGTTTCAATCCGCTGCAGGAACGCATTCATCCGGCACAGGACGCGTAAGCATGGCCGGCGAGAAAAGTGCAGCGACAGAACAACTGGTACTAACACCGGAAAACACCCGCCTTGACGACTTGTTCAGGCTGATTGAAAACCCGGGCTGTCAGGTACGTGTGGACAGAAGCTGCAAGCCACGGGTCGATAAGGCAGCAGCGGTGGTTGCACAGGTGGCACTCGACAACAAGGCAGTCTACGGAGTGAACACCGGCTTCGGCAAACTTGCGAATGTCAGCATTGCCACGGAAGACACCGCCACACTACAACGCAACCTGATTCTTTCCCACTGTGCCGGTGTGGGTGAAACCACCGATACCATCATTGTGCGGTTGATGATGGTACTGAAATTACTGTCGCTCGCCCGCGGTGCATCCGGTGTGCGATGGCAACTGATCGAATCAATCGAACAACTGTTTAACGCCGGTGTTACTCCGGTGGTACCGGCACAGGGATCGGTCGGCGCTTCTGGTGATCTGGCACCACTGGCACACTTCTCTGCTGTGCTGATGGGCCATGGCGATGCAATTTATAACGGCGCCCGGCAGCCGGCCGCAGCAGCATTGCAGGCAGCCGGACTCAGCCCCATTGCACTGATCGCTAAAGAAGGGCTTGCACTGATTAATGGTACGCAATTCTCCACTGCAGCTGCTCTGCTGGCACTGTACCGAAGCTGGCAGTTGACGCGCACCGCCATTATCACCAGTGCACTTTCCACCGATGCGATTATGGGTTCTACCGCACCACTACAACCGGCCATTCATGCACTGCGCGGACATCAGGGGCAGATTGATGTGGCCGCAAGCATGCGGTCACTGATGCGCGGTTCCGCGATACGCGACAGCCACCGTGAGGATGACACCCGTGTGCAGGACCCGTACTGCATACGCTGCCAGCCTCAGGTCACCGGTGCCTGCCTGGCCCTGCTGCGCTTTGCGGCAGGTACGCTGCAAACCGAGGCCAACGCAGTGACTGATAATCCGCTGATCATTGCGGGGCACGAAACAAATGGCGATAGTCAGGTGTTATCCGGTGGGAACTTTCACGCCGAGCCGGTGGCCTTTGCCGCTGATCAGATCGCCCTGGCTATCGCCGAAACCGGCGCGATTGCACAGCGCCGTATCGCGCTGATGGTAGACCCGGCACTGTCGTTTGACCTGCCGCCATTTCTGACGCCTGCGCCCGGGTTAAATTCAGGTTTTATGGTGGCGGAAATAACCAGCGCTGCGCTGATGAGTGAAAACAAACACCTGGCCAACCCCTGCTCCACCGACTCAACCCCCACCAGCGCCAATCAGGAAGACCACGTATCGATGGCTGCACATGGTGCGCTGCGATTGCAGCGCATGAATAATAACCTGACACAGATGCTGGCCATTGAGCTTTTATGTGCTGCGCGCGGTGTTGAATTCCGCGAGCCGCTGACCACCAGCGAGCCGCTGCGGGCTGTCATCGGCGCACTGCGCGAGCAGGTGAGCACCTTACAGCACGACCGCTATATGGCTACAGATATAGACGCGGCCGCACGTTTAATAAGCGGCAACAAAATTATCGACGCATGCGCACCCGTTGCACTGCCAACACTTTTATAACGGGTAGAGTGTTAAAACGTGCGGCTTATTCGTCGCGCTGCCACCGACTCACTGACAGGGTTACACCATGAGCAATAACCTGCGTAAAAACACCCGTGATGTGTATCCGCCAACCGGCTCCGCAATCACGGCACTTAGCTGGCAGACCGAAGCACCCATGCGAATGATCATGAATAACCTGCACCCGGAGGTTGCGGAAAATCCGCACGAGCTGGTGGTGTATGGTGGTATTGGCCGCGCTGCACGCAGCTGGGAAGACTTCGACACGATCGTCAATACCCTGAAAACATTGAACGACGATGACACCCTGCTGGTACAGTCCGGCAAGCCGGTCGGTGTATTTAAAACACACAGCAACGCACCGCGTGTATTGATCGCCAACTCAAATCTGGTGCCTCACTGGGCAAACTGGGAACACTTTAACGAACTCGACCGGCAGGGTCTGATGATGTATGGCCAGATGACGGCCGGTTCGTGGATCTACATTGGCACCCAGGGCATTGTGCAGGGGACGTATGAAACGTTTGTCGAGGCCGGTCGGCAACACTACGACGGCAACCTCAGTGGCCGCTGGATACTGACGGCAGGGCTCGGCGGGATGGGCGGCGCACAGCCACTGGCTGCCGTTATGGCAGGGGCGTGCTGCCTTGCCGTTGAGTGCGACCCGGAACGAATAGAGATGCGTTTGCGCACCCGCTACCTCGATGAGAAGGCCGCCACCCTCGATGAAGCACTGGACAAGATTGAAACGTGGACCCGCACCGGTGTGGCAAAGTCGGTCGGGTTGCTCGGCAATGCTGCCGATGTGTTTCCGGCGCTGGTGGAACGCAACGTAAAGCCGGATATCGTGACTGACCAGACGTCGGCCCACGACCCGCTGCACGGCTACCTGCCGCAGGGCTGGACACTGGATCAGTGGCACACACATCAGGAGCGTGACCCGGCGGCGGTGGAAAGCGCCGCGCGCGCGTCAATGAAAATACATGTCAGTGCCATGGTCGATTTTTATAACCGGGGCATTCCCACTCTCGACTACGGCAACAACATCAGACAGGTCGCCCGTGAAGAAGGGCTCGACAACGCGTTTGCATTTCCAGGCTTTGTGCCCGCTTATATCAGGCCGTTGTTCTGCCGCGGTATCGGGCCGTTTAGATGGGTGGCCTTATCCGGCAACCCGGAAGATATTTATAAAACCGATGCCAAAGTGAAAGAGATCATACCCGACGACCCGCACCTGCATCACTGGCTCGATATGGCGCGTGAGCGCATCAGCTTTCAGGGCTTGCCGGCACGCATATGCTGGGTGGGGCTGGGGCAGCGCCACAAACTCGGGCTTGCCTTCAACGAGATGGTAAAAAACGGTGAGCTGGAAGCCCCTGTGGTGATAGGGCGCGACCACCTTGACTCCGGCTCGGTTGCCTCACCGAATCGGGAGACCGAAGCGATGAAGGACGGCTCGGACGCGGTATCGGACTGGCCGTTGTTAAATGCAATGCTGAACTGTGCCAGTGGTGCAACCTGGGTATCACTGCATCATGGGGGCGGTGTGGGGATGGGATTCTCCCAGCACGCCGGTATGGTAATTTGCGCCGACGGCAGTGACGAAGCCGCAGCCAGACTGGAGCGAGTGTTATGGAATGATCCCGCCACCGGTGTCATGCGCCATGCAGATGCAGGTTATGAAGAAGCGATTGCCTGTGCGCGCGATCAGGGCCTGAACTTACCGGGCATTCTTTCGTAACAGGATTTACAGCAGAGCACCACCTAGTGTACTGGAACAAACAGTGTAGTCACATGAGTCGACTGACTAAAGTGCTTCATATATCTGAAAAATATCTCCTTCAGTACCTATCGAGGTACTCGTTCAAACAGAGGTGCACACTTTAGTCAGCCGCCCCTGCGGGAGCCTGTCATTTGCCCTGCAACTGCGTTGCAGCTCTTGAAAAGGGCCCCAATTGATACGGGAAGGCCATTCCCAGCGAGCTGCGCCTTGCTGCAGCACAAATGACAAGCTCTCAAATGACCACACTGTTTGCTCCAGTACACTAGCCGGCATCTACACGGAACACAATAAACCCATTGCTTGTGCAGGCGGCCACTGTGCCACGACCGCTTAGCCACCAATAACGCGTGCCTCACGCGGCAGTTCGGACAATACTTCCGGCCCGTCTGCACGCAATATAACAATGTCTTCGAGCCGCAAACCAAAGCGACCGGGCAGGTAGATACCGGGCTCAATAGAAAATACCATGCCTTCATCCAGTACCGTTTGCGATGAAGCGGTAATGTACGGTGTTTCGTGTACTTCAACTCCCATGCCGTGACCGGTTCGATGCACGAAGTACTCGCCATAACCGGCTTCAGTGATCACGCCACGGGCGGCGTCATCAACCACATGCGCACGCACCCCCGGACGGGCTGCTGCCAGTGCCGCCTGTACCGCACGCTCGACGATATCGTGTACCTCCTGATAACCTGCAGGCGCGTTGCCGATCAGCGCCATTCGGGTGATGTCGCTGGAGTAACTGTCCATGCCTCCGCCAATATCCATCACCACCGCATCACCTTCCTTCAGCAACGTATCACCAGTCTGATGATGTGGAAACGCGCCATTACCCGCTGTGCCGACAATCGTAAACAGCGGCTTGACGCCCTGTTCGGCAAAACACTCACGCACGATAGAGGCGACTTGTGTTTCCGTCATGCCCGGCCCCATCGCTGCCCACGCCGCCTGCATTGCTGTATCTGCTGTCAGTGCATTACGCTTGAGCGCGACATATTCGGCATCGTCTTTACGCATGCGCAACGCACCCACTGTCGTCGCAGTAAACTGCCGGGCTGCACCGGGGATGGCATCCTGCACCAGGCCGGCAAAGTCGGCACGCATGGTTTCGTCAAGCACTATACTTTTCGCATCACTGGCACCAGCGGCCTGTAACAGTCCGGCAAACGCGGCATCAGGCCCGTCGGCATCGCTCCATGTGTGAAACGGCAGATCAGTCTGCGAACGTGCACTTTCAGCCTCCAGTGCAGGCATCAGCAGGCCGGCGTAGTGCTGGGTGATGCACATAAGCAATGGACGTTCATCGGCATGTGGGTGCATACCGGTCAGCCATTGCAGATGTGCACCCGGCCCGATGGCCAACAGGTCCACCTGCTCATCAGCCATGGTAATGCGCAGCTTTTCGAGTCTTGTCATGCGTCGTGCTCCGGTATCAGCAGGGGTGGTGCCGCACAAATGCACCGTGTGTTCGCGCTGATTCTAATAGCCATTGTCGCTCGCTGCACGCACTGCAACGATCACGATGCAGGCCACACTCGCAGTTCAACCGAATCCGGCAGACGACTTTCCTGCACAGGCGCAGCAAATGCTGCCGAGTCGATATTCTGCGGTTTGTTCACTCACCCGTTCTCACCACCGGCGTTTTCATCAGCTGTTGCTGCAGTTGCCTGGTATGCATGATGAGCTCTGGAAAAAACTCATCGAAGTATGCTTTCAGCGCGAGTTCGTTTTGCCACACCAAAGCGGCTGCACTGGCCAGCGGTGCCATGCTCTGCCGACGTCGGGAAATTCTGACCAGGGTCAATTCAATATGTTCGCGCAGCGTGTTGCGCTCCAGAATTTTTTCTGACTTGAGGTAAGGCATAAAAGCCTTCAGGTTGTCGGGCAATAGCGCACTGCGCTGTGACAGTGCGTCATCGACCAGCATCGCATAGTCTGTCAACGGAGTGCGGCAGTACCGCTGCCAGTCGAGTGCAAGGAAATGATCGTAGGCAACATCACAGATGATTCCCGCATAGCGCCGGTGCGGACGTTTGAACAGTCGTCGCGCTTCAAGGTTCACGGGATGTTGATCGGTGTAGGAATCCACAGCCCTGTGCACCCGTATTCCTCGAGCGATAGCAGCCGGGTATTGTTGTGTGACGGGGCCGCGAACAAAGTCGCCGCAGAGTTGCCCCACAATGGCCTCGGGGTCGTGATCGGCCAGAAAAACGTGCGCTAGAAAATTCACAGGGTTATCAGTTACCAGTCGCTGTCTGCACGCCGCCGCCCGGCACCCAACAGAAGTTAACACTGAACGGCCACCGCTTCCCTGTATTCCGTTAAAAATACAATCCGCGCCTGATCAGCCTGTGTATGATAAACCAGTTATGCCACACGTAGAAACCAAGGGCGACAACCGCACATGACCCCTGAACAACAAGAGCGCTACAGCCGGCACACCAACCTGAAAGAAATCGGCGTACAAGGTCAGCAGGCACTGCTTGACAGTACCGCACTGATTGTCGGGCTGGGCGGGCTGGGCAGTCCGGCGGCGATGTACCTGGCGGCAGCAGGTGTTGGACGTCTTATCTTTGCAGACTTCGATGTGGTAGAGATATCCAACCTGCAGCGCCAGATAGCACACAACAGCCACCGCGTCGGTGAGCTGAAATCTCACTCTGCCCGAGAAACCTGCCTGGCACTTAACCCGGACATCACCATTGACACAGTCGACGCGGTACTCGACGCTGAGCTGCTCGATGAACTGCTGCCGCAATGCGACGTCGTGCTCGAGGGCAGTGATAACTTTCCCACCCGCTACGCAGTCAATGCAGCCTGTGTGAAGCATCAGGTACCGCTTGTATCGGGCGCTGCGATCCGGTTTGACGGGCAGGTCAGTGTGTTCGCGGGTCATCAGGCCGACGCACCCTGCTATCGTTGTTTGTACAGCGCCGATTCTGAAACCGCCGCTGATACCTGCGCGCTCACCGGTGTACTGTCACCGGTAGTGGGCATGATTGGCACCGTTCAGGCTGCCGAGGCAATAAAGGTGCTGGCCGGTTTCGGTAAAACTCTGCAGGGACGGTTGTTACTGCTGGATGGGCTATCCATGGAATGGCGTGAAATCGGGCTGCGTAAAAACCCGAAATGCCCATGCTGCGGGCAGGCCTGAGCGCACATAAACTGCGCCCCTCACCTGATCAATGAATGGTGGGCGACTCTTCGCCACCGCGAAAGATCGTTTCTACATCGATGCTGTCGAACACATTTTTAGAATTACAGAATTCGCAGATAATTTCTATGTGCCCTTCCTGTTCGACAATATCCATCGCCTCTTCCCGACCGAGTCCCTCGATAAGGCCGGCGGTGCGTTCACGCGAACAGTTGCATTCAAAACGCATTGATTCCGCTTCGTACAGTCGCACTTCATCTTCACTGAACACGCGACCAAGTAATTGTTCGGGGCTCAACTCATACAGTTCCGAGGCGTTGATGGTATCCGCCAGCAGCGAGATTCGATGCCAGTCATCCGCCCGGGATTCGACCGCACCTGACGACTCCGGTAACTGCTGCAGCAACAGGCCTGCAGCGTATTGATGGTTGCAGTGCAACCAGAACCTCGTGGGTAACTGCTCCGAGTGTTCGAAGTAGTTGGCGAGTGCATCCTGCAAACCGTCACCGACTGCTTCGACCACACCCTGATACACCTCACTGCGCGGCCCGCTCTCGATCTGGATGGTCAGACTGGTAGCGCCGAACACCTCGCGCAGCGGACCTTCGGGGGGGTCGGCTCGCCACTGGGCCAGACCACGCTGCCCACCCTCGGCATTGGCCTGAACCACCAGCAGGGATACCGGCCCGTTACCCCGCGCCTGCAGGGTGAGCTTGCCGGAGAATTTAATGGTCGATGCCATCAGCTGGATGGCCGTCATCGCGTGGCCAAGCACGCGCCGCACATTGGGCGGGTACTCGGCGCGGCTCAGAGCTTCACGCCATGTCTCATCAAGGCGCACCAGCACACCTCTTACATTGGCATTTTCCAACAGAAATCGGTATCTGCTATCTTTATCTGACATAGTAACTTTACTTTCTGTTAGAGCGACTGGTTTGAGAATCCTACACTATACGCTTATCACCGTTTGCAGCTTTCTGACGGCGTTATTTATCGCGTGGAAACTGCTGCAACCGGTAAACTATGGGTATTCCCTTTTCTATCAATGGCTGGACATCAGCAGCCATATTCAGACTTTCGCGCCACAAAACCGGCAGGGCAAAAACGGCTTCGAGCAAACCTCCGAAGAAGACCACCATCAGTTGTTCGCCGGCATCAGCCAGTCAATCAACAACAGCGGCGAGGGGCTGCGCGAACTTAGTTATCAGGCAGACGGGGAAAGCCGAGTGTTGCTCACCGACGCCGAGGCGACCCACCTCGAAGATGTCGCCGCACTGGTGGATCTGATGATGCCGGCAGGCTGGGCGGTGCTGGGTTTGTGGATTGCATTGCTGTTTGTCGCCCGCTGGCTGGCGATTCCACTGCCGTCACTTGGCGGTTCACTGCTGACTCTCGCTGTGGTCGCAATGGTATTGCTGGCGACAATTTTCATCATCGGACCACACGTGATTTTCCGCGCATTTCACGAGCTGGTCTTTCCGCCTGAAAATCAATGGTTCTTTTACTATCAGGACTCCCTGATGACGACGCTGATGAAAGCACCGGACATATTTTTTGCGATAGCGGTGCTGTGGGCAATCGTCGCCATGGCTTGCTACCTGATTCAGGCAGCGGTGATGAAAGTCCTGAATCCGCCGACCCGTCAACCCACCGGGAATGCAAAATCACCCGGGCAAGCGCGGCGGGAATAATCTGCCGACCGCGCCGCGACCCTGGGACCGGCGGGCCGCCAAACTGAGGCCCGGGTCTCACATTCACGACAATAGAGACGGGCGCATCATCAGCCCGTGGCGTAAAACTTGTAGCTGTCAGTTGTTGTTACTATACCAAGTCAACCAGGATGATCAGCAGCGCACCCCAACCAGCGCAGACCGCAAACACCCCGCTTCATGTCTCCGACCTGAAAGCGGCGGCTGGCGCATTCGACGCGTACGATGCCATGATTCTCGCGTTGTGCGACAACAGTTTTGTCACCGACGATATCACCGCCGGCAGTGAGCGCTTTTGCCATCAGCTGCGCAATACGACCAACGCCGATACCGTCTACCTTTGCTGCCGACACCGGCTGACCGTCACTGCCACCACCTCTGCAGCCAACGACGTCAACAACGATGATACACAGGCGATTCACAACACACTGCGTGAGATGATCGCCGACCTCGGGACGTGCGAACGGCCGGTAAAGTCGCCGGGCTTAAGTGTATTCCCCGACCAGGGAAAAATGGACGTCTCCATTGTACCGGTAAGCCAGCAGAGTCTCGCCATAATTGTCGATGCCGATGAGCCTTACAAAGAACTGAATCAATATTGTGCCGATGCGATTACCGCACTCTACCAGTGCCACACTGCACCGGAATACGAAGGCTTTGCGCCGACCATCAAGCAAATGGAAAAGTATGTACTGGACGCATTGAATCGGTTGTATTCGCCGGTAAGCACACTGCTGGAAACAAGGCGATTTGATTTGTTCACCGATGATCTGAATCAACTTGATGTCCGCTTTGAAAAACTGATTGAGCCACAACCTTCAGGCAACCCGGTGCACTGGGGCTATGCAGTCGTTGCAGAGCATCCGACACGAAAGGGCGTTGCAGACCAGTTACTTGATATTGCACTCGAGCGAAGCGTCACGTATCAGTGTGCCGTTGATATTTGCGTACTAAAAAAAGCCGCTTACCAGTACAAGGCATTGTCCGAATCGGCCAGCGTTCAACACATGAGTGATGTGAAGCCGTTGTGCGTGGGCGTGTCACTGCAAAGCCTGCAGCAACGAGCATACGCAGACACGCTCGACGAGTTGATAGAACGCTGTGTGATTGCCGGCTCACATCTGGTATTTGAAGTCAGGGATACACCGGCCACCGCCAGCACCCCGAACAATCGACAGGCAACCCTGCAACAAATCGTCAACTGCCTGCACCAACTCAGAGTAGAATCCGGTATCCGGGTCATGCTGAGCGAGCGGGCACTCAAACATGCATCGCTGACCACACTCCTGGCGCTGGAACCCGAATTCCTCAGATTTAATCAGTTCATCAGTAAAGCTGGTGTGCAACCCGTCGGCGCCATGCTCGAAGAATTCTCGCTGCTGGCGGCGAGTGGTGTGGCCGCAGGCAACAAGAGTATGACCGGCACGGCCTTTGTCAGCGACAAAGTCAGTCCGGCGGATACACCCAGGGAAACAAAGAACGAAGCTGTGCCTCACTAAGCGACCTCAGCAACGCCACGTTGCGCTCAGGTATCGCCAGCGGATCATCTTCGTTTGCCGCTTGCGCCACGCTGTCTGCCCGCAACAACTGCACAACGGGGTATGGCGCACGGTTGGTGAGCTGACCCGGATCATCCTCTGCCTCACCGGCAAAGAGGTAACCGGGGTGAAACCCCACCAGTTGAAACTCCTGCGCAAGGCCCGTCTGCACCAGGCCGTCTTCAAGGTCACCGATTACATCGTTGAAGTCGAGAAACCGGACCAGACCTGAAGCGACGATCATCAACGTGGTTTCAATCTGCACTGCGGTACTGCGCTGAAGCATGTCAATTTCGCCGCTCAGCACCTTGCCAAGCGCGTGGTGTTGTTGCACGACAACGAATCGCACCCGGCCGGACCGATACGGTGCGCGCGCATACGGGCAAAGCGACAGACCCAGCACACAATCGTGCAGCCAGCGCTCGACATCAGCGACGATGGTTTGCTCTGTAACGGCACCTGCATTCATTGCGAATCTGACAAGCTGATCTGTGGCAAAGGAGTTATGGTAACCTCGAATATCGTTAGTTTCGAGTATGTAGCGATGCCAAAAGCCCTGAAAATGATTCCCGAGAAATGCACCAGTTGCCTGATGTGCGAAATGGCATGCTCACTGGAAAACGAAGGTTTGTTCAATCCGGCTAAATCGCGCATAAAAGTTTTTGAGTTCGAACACGGACGCACATCTGTGCCCTACACCTGCACCCAGTGTGAAGAAGCGTGGTGCGTACATGCCTGCCCGACCAACGCGATAGTGATAAACAAAATCACCGGTGCCAAGGAAGTCATCGATGACAACTGCGTCGGCTGCAAAGTCTGCACAATGGCTTGTCCGTACGGCACCGTCAACTACAACAGCGCCACCGGTAAAGTGATCAAGTGTGATCTCTGCGGCGGCGATCCAAAGTGTGTCGAGGCCTGCCCTACCGGTGCGATTGTCTATGTAGAACAGGAGGTCGCACAATGACATGGCAACAACGGGTTTTAAGGGTCAACCTGACACAGGGCAGCTGTACGACAGAACCATTGAACATGGACTGGGCGCACGACTATCTCGGTGAACGCGGTCTGGCCACCAGGTATCTGTGGGAGGGCATGGACCCGCGCGTCGATGCGATGAGCCCTGACAATATGCTGATCTTTGCCACCGGGCCGCTGACCGGCACCATGGCATCCACCAGTGGCCGCTTCGCCGTAGTGACCAAAGGGCCGCTGACTAACGCCATTGCCTGTTCAAATTCGGGTGGCAAGTTCGGCGCATCGCTAAAGTACGCCGGCTACGATCTGCTGATTTTGGAAGGCCGGGCGCTGAGCCCGATGTATCTGCATATCGTGGACGACGAAGTCAGCCTGCTACCCGCCGACGATCTGTGGGGGAAAACAGTGTGGGAAACCGATGCCGCGATACACGAGAAGCATCAGGATCCACAATTAAAAATAGCCGCTATCGGCGTTGCCGGAGAGCAGGGCGTGAGATACGCCTGTGTCGTTAATGACCTGCACCGCGCTGCGGGCAGAAGCGGCGTTGGCGCCGTCATGGGTTCAAAGCACCTGAAAGCGATAGCGGTGCATGGCACCCGGGGGGTAAGCGTTGATGATATGCCGCGCTTTATGAAAGTGGTGAAAAGCACCTGGAAAAAGCTTGAGGAAAACACCGGTCGCAAGCAGCTGACCGAGCTCGGCACCAACGCCATGATCGATACCATGCAGGCGTTTGGTGGCCTGCCAACCCGCAACTTTCAGGCAGTGCAATTTGACGGTACAGATAAAATCAATCCGGAGGCCATGGTCACACCCAACGAGAACGGCCACACCAATCTGATTACCAACAAGGCCTGCTTCGGCTGCACCATTGCCTGTGGTCGCATTGCTCATATTGATCAGAAGCACTTTACGATCGTAAACCGCAAGGAATACTGGCATGCATCCGGTGGTCTGGAGTACGAAACTGCTTACGCCTTCGGACCGGTTTGCGGTGTTGACGACATCGACGCGTTGACCTTTGCCGGCTATCTGATGAACGAACACGGGATGGACCCCATCTCTTTTGGTGTGACGCTGGCTGCCGCGATGGAGTTAACTGAACGCGGCATTATTTCCGAGAGCGATACCGACGGGATCCCACTGACCTTCGGCAACGCAGAGGCCCTGACCCTCATGGCCGAGAAAACCGGCAAGGCAGAAGGCTTTGGCAAAATACTGGGACTGGGTGCGAAAAGACTGTGTGAAAAATATGGTCACCCGGAACTTGCGATGGTGGTAAAAGGCCAGGAGTTCGCCGGTTACGATTCCAGAGCGCTGCCGGGTATGGGTCTGGGTTACGCTACCAGTAACCGCGGTGCCTGCCATTTGAAACACGATGTGTTTACCGAAGACATGGAAGATCAGTCGGCACAGGGAAAGGCACAGCCGTGTAAAACCTCACAGGATGCAATCGCCACCATCGACAGTACCGGCCTGTGCCTGTTTACTTCCGGTGCCTGGGATCTCAGCGACTATGCCGAACAACTGGATGCCGCGTGCCAGGGACACTGGTCGCGCGAAAGGCTTGAAGAGGTCGGTGAACGCATCTGGAACCTCGAGCGACAATTCAATCTTGCGGCGGGACTCAGCAAGGCCGACGATACCCTGCCACCACGACTATTAACCGAACCTGCGCCGAGCGGTACCGCGAAGGGACGCGTTTGTGAACTCGACACCATGCTGAGCGAATACTACGAACTGCGGGGCTGGAACGCGCAGGGCGTGCCCACCGACGAGACGCTGCGTCGTCTCGGTCTGCAGCAATAACTGCACAGCGGCGATGATACTCAATGTAAAGACCACCGGGCTGTTGGGTCAGTACCTGCCGGAGGGCAGTGAACGCAACCGTGGAGCAGTTGAACTGCCCGACGGCAGCACCGCGAGAGACCTGCTCAGCGCACTCGGCATTCCGGATGACGGTCGGTGCTATATCTCAGTAAACGATACGATGCTGCGCGGGGAGGAAGTCGACGGGACCGTACTTTCCGACACCGATAAAATTATACTGATGGCACCCATGACGGCGGGCTGATCCTGCCACGACCAGGGTATTCACTGATCAACTGTTATTTGATCTGACACGCTGTGTCACTGGCGGTGCGGGCACTGAGGCTTTTATCGGGCTCGTCTGCAAAGCGCACAACTGTCACTGTGGAAATTCGGCTACCTTACTTATCAAGCAACCGACTACTCCTGCAGACTCGCGGACTGCGACATCACGCATAATAATTCAAACATCAGAGAAGCGCCGAGCCATGCGGTCATGCCATTCATATCAAACGGTGGCGATACCTCCACCAGATCCGCACCGATGAGATTCAGCCCGTCCAGTGCCCGGACAACTTGAATCGCTTCGAAAGCATTCGGACCACCGACTTCCGGTGTACCGGTACCCGGGGCAAAGGCAGGATCGACAAAATCGATATCGTAGGACACATAGCAAGGTGCGGTGCCGACGATTTCTCTCGCCTCTTTCATCACATCGTCGATACCGCGTTTGAAAAATTCTTCTATGCGAATAATGCGTTTACCGACTGCTTTGGCAAAATCACAGTCATCGCGGTCGTAGGCCGTACCGCGAATACCTATTTGCACAACTTTTTTCGGATCGAGCAGATTCTCCTCCACCGCCCGGCGAAAGGGTGTACCGTGAGTAAACCGGTTGCCATCAAAGTAGCTGTCAAACAGATCGGTGTGACTGTCAAAATGGACCATAGCGACGGGTGCATCGGCAGCAAGCGCTCGCAGTACAGGCAACGAGCACAGGTGATCACCCCCTGCGGTTAACGGTCGAACACCAGCCTCCCTGACCGTTTGGAAAAACCGGGTAATCCGGTTCAGACCGTCCTGCATATCAACCGGGTTCGGCGATACATCTCCAAGGTCGGCACAGTTCACCAGATCAAACGGTCGCACCCCGGTCGCGCCGTTTTCGGCGCGAATCATCGTGGACAGATCCCGCAACTGCCTAGGACCGTGCCTGGGACCGGGTCGATTGGTGGTCCCACTGTCCCAGGGCACACCGACCAGACCGATATCGACCTCCGCAAGCTGATCGGAATTAATCGGTACATGCGGTAGTCGCATGAAGGTGGGGATGCCGGCAAACCGTGGCAGATCCATGCCGGATACCGGCGTGTAGTTCGTTTGATTCATGTGGGGTCGGCCGGACGTTAGGTAGATATCAGGGCATAGATTACCGGACTACCGCCTGGCGCGATACGCGCCGGATTACTTGCAGCAACTCATCTGTTGAAGCGACGTGCCCCGGACACAGTGAATAATTGCGCACACTTGCTCATGTCAGATCGATGTACGGACAAAGGCAACAAAAATCGATCAGCTTAATACACGAATCGGCTCACCCTGCTTCCACGCGACAATCGCATCGACCGTCTGCTGGTAAAACACCTGCCACGTCTGCTCGGTGACGTACCCGAGATGCGGTGATAGTAATAACCTGCCTTCATCAATTAACGACTGATCGCGTAATGGATGATTCATTGGCAGGGGCTCTTCACCGTATACATCAATACCCGCTTTCCAGGGCCGCCCTGCCCTGAGCCCTGCAATTAATGCTGATTCATCGGCGATCGGTCCGCGAGAGGTATTGATAAAGAGGGCGTGCTCGCGCATCGCGGCGAAGGCCTGCGCATCGATTAGTCCGGTGCTGCGATCAGACAACACCATATGAACCGACACCACATCCGACGCCGACATAAGCGCGTTCAGCGTCGGTTGGTGAGTGACCTGCAGTGGTTCACAACGTGCCTGCGTGAGATTAGGGGACCATGCATGCACTTCCATGCCGAAGGCCTTACCCAGCACTGACATCTGCGCGCCGATTTTTCCAAGCCCGATAAGCCCCAGCGACAAACCGTGAAGATCGCGCCCAAGCCCGGTTTGCCAGCCACTGCGGTGCATGGCGTTGACTTCCGGAATCAGATTGCGTGACAGGCTCAGCATCAGCAGCATGGAAAGCTCGGAAGTCGTGGTTTTACGCGACTCCGTGCCACAGACGGTGACACCGTTTTCACTGGCTGCCTGCAAATCAATGGATAGATTTCGCGGTCCGCTGGTGACCAGCAGCTTCAAATTGGGCAGCGCACTGATTAGTTCAGCTGGAAACGGGGTGCGCTCGCGCATCATACAAATCACATGAAAAGGCAGCAGCCGTTGCACCAACTGATCATGGTCCGTTATCGTGTTATCAAACACGGTTATCTCATCCTCACACAGTGCAGACCAATCTGCAATCTGCTGCGAAACATTGGCGTAGTCGTCGAGTACGGCTATTTTTAAAGACGCAGGCATATACTTACCTTTCAGGCAGTTGGAAAACGAAGAGTCTCGCGCAGTAGAGATACTATTCCGTTAAAAAGCAGCTCAGTTAAAGTGTGGTTTGTCGACCATAATATGATGTCTCGCTACCGCTATCGCGGTTTCTCAAGCAACCACTCGAGGTTAGCTTTAACCGCCGGCCACTCTGTTGCGATAATAGAGTACACCGCGGTATCGCGCAGGGTACCGTTTGGCATAACCATATGAGATCGAAGCACACCGTCCAGTTTGGCACCGAGCCGCTCTATTGCCCGGCGACTCTGCACATTGACAAAGTGCGTGCGAAACTCCACCGCTATACAGTCAAGCGTTTCAAACGCGTGTCGCAGCAATAGTAACTTACACTCGGTGTTCAGCGGTGTGCGTTGTACGGAACGACGGTACCAGGTAGAACCGATTTCAACTCTGCGGTGGTCCGCATCAATGTTCATGTAGGTGGTCATTCCGACCACACGGTTACTGGCCTTGTCGACAATAGCAAACGGCAACATACTCCCCTGCTGCTGCAAGCCCAGCCGGCGGTCTGTCTCGGTGGCTACCTGATCGGGCGCCGGCACTGATGTATACCAAAGCCGATGCAATTCACCATCGGCGGCGGCTTCCATCAGATCAGCATCGTGTTCATGGGTTAACGGAACAACCGCCACCCTGCTGCCACTTGCCGAAAAAGGTTCAGGCCACATCGAGCGGACTCCTGTGTCAGGTAATCAGATAACAACAAAACGTTTTTTAATTGAACTCACTTGCAGGGTGTTGAAAAACTATTGCGCTGGGCAGTTTCTTTTACTCGACCATCACCGTCGATACTGAGCATCATACCACTCGTGAAAGGCAGGTCACGCATCACCAGAACCGGCAGGTCTGACCATTGCATCTGCCTTGCTACGAGCACCCCGATAGGCAGTATCGCATCGCGACTCCCGAGAATCAGTGCCGCCGGTGCTTTTTGCTGGTAGATTAACTCAAGCATTACCGCCGACGATGAACTCGAACCGATCAGCTGCGGCACGACCAGGATCTTCCCGTCTATACAAAGTCCCTGCTGGGGGTGTCCATCCAGTACAATCTCGGCACTGGCTGGATTAACACCGCCCCAAAAACTGATCGGTTTTTCAAGCCTCAACACTTCACCGCGCGCCACACCGGCAAACAGCACCTCCGCCTGCCAGCTCATGCTGCACGCCACACGGAGGGATCCCACTGCACCGCTCCTGATTGAGCGCTTGCGACACAGTCTGCCAGCGTGCCAAAGACAGGTTCATGACCGGTATTGCCCTTGGCATAGTGCGCAAACTTTGCCGAATTGGTCATCATCACACCCGGTTCATCCGGCAGAATCGGTGTCACCACCACGCAGGTGTCTATCACAAACGTCACACCCAGTGACTTCAACGCTTCGAGCAGATTTTCCTGCTCAAGGGCCGTGATGGTGTGGCGTCCGAGACAGATATACACCGGCACGCTAAAGCGTTTGCCATCGGCAAGCGCCAGCAGTGTCTTACATTCATCGATGGAAAAGTGCGGACTGCCAAGTGCCACGGAATCTATCTGGCCACTTTGTCGTCCGCTGAGTTGATTGCGGGTGTCGATAATCATATCGTGGGATATAAAGATCGCCCCTTCAGGATCCAGGTGGTCAAGCGCTGTGGCTTCGTCCGGTGCTTCCGGCGTCACACCGGCAATGTGCACCAGCCCGACTGCACCGGTTGATGCGGCACCGGCGCACAGTGACTTCAGCTGATCATCACTGACAGCGCTGTGCATACCCTGTACGACGCATACCGTCTCACCAGCCAGCCTGCCAATCAGTGAGCCGAGCACCGGGTAGAAGGCATCCTGTCGTTTCAGCGTATCCGATAACCCCTGCACATCAACCAGTAGTTTGGCGACCCGATTTTCGCGCTTGTGCAAACCATAGTATGGCGCTCGCGCTGTGATGGCACAGGCTATGTCGAGGAAGTCGCCGTAACGGTTCGTTCTGGCACCCAGCACTGTGTTGGCAAACGCGACTGCATTAGACTCACCCCAGGCGATTTGTGTACCCGGCGCCGGTCGGGCACCTGCCTGATACGGCGCACAGGTCCAGCTGGGTGCACAGCCCATACGCGAATGAGCAACCATCAGTCGCAACGCCATTTTACGCTGCGCCTCCGGCAATCGGCATTGTGTCGGATCCATCAGGTTCAATGCACCCACATTGGTGGTGGTCGGCACACTGACCTTCGCCTTGCCAGCCACCAGTTGCTCGCAGAACAACGCGCCCGAATCACCGTGGTAGAGGCATCCGTCAATATGGCTCGATTCTATCTCCACCAGCCGCTCTGCACCGAGCATGCGTGCGGCTTCGGTGACAATCTCCATCGCCATGCGGTCACCGGCAGTTCCGGTGGCACCGTCGAGGATCGATTTTTCAAGATCAGTGAGTTGCATGGCACTATGTTAAATCAAACGCAGCCTCTTGGAGAATCATAAATTCGCGGGTACATTGTCTCTGGATTCATAACGGACCGGGGAAATGTCAGCAAAGAAGATTCATGAGCTGAGAAAACAGGTAATGGAATTACGCGGGCAAATCGCCGCACTGCAGAAGGTGCTGCCCAGAGAAACCGTAGAGGACTATAAATTCGACAGCGAGGCGGGACCGGTCAGCCTGGCATCATTGTTCGGTGATCGGGACAGTCTGTTCGTGGTGCACAATATGGGCACCGGTTGCAACTACTGCATGCTGTGGGCAGACGGGTTTAACGGTGTGGCCGACCACCTGAAAGATCGCGCCGCCTTCGTGATCAGTTCACCCGATTCGGTTGAAACCCAGCAGGCAGTACGCGCCGATCGCAACTGGGATTTTCAGATGGTGTCAGTTGAAAAAAACAGCTTTGCCAAAGACATGGGCTTCACCACAGATGATGGCTTCCTGCCGGGTGTGTCGGTCTTTCAACGCGATGGCGATAACATCGTACGCGTTGCTTCAAGCATGTTCGGACCCGGAGACGACTTTTGTGCCGTGTGGCACCTGTTTGATTTACTGCCGGAAGGTGCCAACGGCTGGCAGCCGAAGCCACACTACGGCTGAGATTTCAGGTTCCGACGGTAAAAATCATTTCTTTATCGTTGTGTGAGTGCGGTGTCCGGTCCCATGAACCATAGACTTGCTTCACTGTGAGCCCGGCATCGCGGATCATGCGCCGTATGACCGGTGCTGAGAGGAAGCGAAGCGTGCTTTGTGAGCTGAGTGTTGCTACCTCCAGCTCATACTTCGTTTCGAAAGTAATGTAATCGGCATTAGCGCTTTGCACCGCAATTGCGTGACGCACCGGACCTGCCTGTGAGTCGTATCGACATTGACTGCGGTGCCACAGATTCCGCCAGTCATAAGCTGGATTGCGCGACTCAAAAGCAAACAGTCCATGCGCTTTGAGATAGCGGCGTACATTTCCAAGTAACGCCATCACATCGTTATCGGTCAACAGCGTTTGAAATGCATGACCGGTCATTACGATCAGATCAAACTGCCTGTCGCACTGAAATTCCTGCGCACAGGCGCACATCCAGACAACGTTATCGGCGTACTTCTTTTTACGCGCTTCCTGCAACATCGCATCCGCCGGATCAACACCAACGACACGATGGCCGCCGGCGGCGTACGCGTTGCACAATAGACCGGTGCCACAACCGATATCCAACACATCGAGACCTGGCTTATCAGCCAGCGACAAATAGAAATCACTATCCTCCGACCACCCGTTGGCAGCGTCATATACTGACGCCAGTAGCCGGTTGGAGTAGTGGTTATCCGGCTTATACGCGACCATTCACAAATACAACGGCACCACGCATGGGTTGAGAATTACCCGGACGTCCGCCATTACTCCGATTGATGCGCAGCGGCCAGTTCCGCCATGCTGTTAAAGGTAAAATCAACCGCAGGCATTTCCCCCGGGTTCAGCGTGGCACCAAAGCCCGACTGATCGTGGCGGCGATATATCCAGCAATTGGCAAGACCGAATTCATTGGCGGGCCGGTGATCGTGAAACATGCTTTCCGCGGTATGTAAAATTTCGTTTTTCTGTACGCCGACCCGCGACAGGTTCGCAAGCATATATTCAAAATTACGCGGCGCAGGCTTATAGGCGCCGACGTCTTCAGCGGTGTACACCGCATCAAACGCTACACCGAGCTTATCGTTGGAACAGGCAAAACTGCGGTTGTCGACGTTCGAAAGTACGACAAGTTTAAAGTGCTGTTTAAGGTAGGCAAGCGCCTCGGCGCTATCGGCAAACGCCGGCCACTGCCTGACTGACTGGCCGTAAACCTCGCATTCTTCCCGCGTCACCGGTATACCCCATTCCTCTGCCAGGCGCTTATAGACCACCGCAAGTACATCGGGATACAGTTTGGCCGGTGTCTGCCTTTGCGTTGATGATTCATGGAATGCATGCGACTCCAGAATCTGATCGCGCGTCAGTGCCACCGCCGCACGTTCAGTTAATGGTTGCAGGCCATTGATCATGCCGGATTCCCAGTCGATCAGCGTGCCGTAAACATCGAACGTCAGCGCCTTGTAGTCGCTCAGTCGCATTTAACTCGAAGCCTGTGAACCCGTACCATTACAACGCTTTGTCGATATCGATTGACTGATTAATTTCCGGCATCCACTGCAATACCTGTTCACTGATCGCGTCTTGCTCAGGCGGCCTTTCTACGGACAGACTTCCGAAATCAAATAGCTTCCTGTCTGCAAGCTGCGACGGCTTAACATTGGTAATTGCCCGAAAGATTGATTCAACCCGACCCGGAAACTGTTTGTCCCATTGCTGCAGCATTTCTTTGGTCAGCTGCCGCTGCAGGTTAGGCTGCGAGCCACACAGGTCACAGGGAATAATAGGGAATTCCTTTTGTGCCGCATAGCGCGCAATGTCTTTCTCCTTGCAGTAGGACAGTGGCCGAATCACCACATTCCTGCCATCGTCACTCAGCAACTTGGGCGGCATGGCCTGCAGGCTCCCACCGTGAAACATATTGAGAAACAGGGTTTCAATGATGTCGTCACGGTGATGCCCCAATGCGATTTTGTTAAACCCGTGCTGCTCGGCAAACCCGTACAAGGTGCCGCGCCGCAAGCGTGAACACAAACCGCAGGTGGTGCCGCCCTCTGGAATCACGCGCTTTACCACCGAGTAAGTATCGCGCTCTATCACGTGGTAGTCGACGCCGACTGATTGCAGATAGTCGGGTAATACATGCTCGGGAAAGTTTGGCTGCTTCTGGTCCAGATTCACGGCAGTCAGCGAAAAACTGATCGGGGCCGAGCGCGACAGGCTGAGCAACAGGTCGAGCATGGTGTATGAATCTTTGCCACCGGACAGGCACACCATGACCCGGTCGCCGTCTTCGATCATCCGATAGTCGACAATTGCCTCCGCTGTATTGCGTCGCAGTCTCTTCGCCAGTTTATTGAAATCGTATTTGGGTTTGGGCTTGGGCATGGACGATCCGGAATACACTGCAAACGTTGGGCGGGCTTTACGCTCGCCCGGCTACGCCGGATTTTAGCAGGCATTGCACCTGCGATGTGGTATCCAACCGATCCGGCAGAGAGCCGGGCATTTTCGAGAGGGCTACTGACTGCTATTGCGGGCAGTCTGATCCGACGGGGCGACGACAAATTCATCGTCGTTCAACCTGGATGCCTGAGTACCACAGGCGAGAAACTCGTTCAAAGTGGCCGATGCATAGGAACGGAAGCAGGCGTAGAGGTAGCGCGCGCACTCCGGATTTGAGCATCGGACAATCCCTTCATTGTAGGCATTGGCGACGCGCTGATTGATGTCCGCTGCCGACAGCGGGCTGCAAATACAAACGAGACTCAGTAGTGTGACTCGGGCTGCAAAGGCGGATAATTTCATGTTGGCTCCTTTCGCGAACTGGCATAGCGGTTTGCCAGCATTCAGGACTAACGCTTCCTTTCTCAGCAAATTACTGCATAGAATACCGTACGTATAGCACCACTTTAGTACTATCCATCCATGCACCCATGCTAGACCATCGGCAGATTTATTCTGTGAAATTCCGCAAATGTCCAGGCAGGGCCGCCTCTCATCGGGCGCTGTCAGCTTGAACAATCACCCTTTACCCGAACAGGGACCAACACTGTCACTGTGGTCGGCAAAAATTCCGTTCATTGGTTTTATTGCCGTGCACCACTGGTTTGTTGTACAGCACGGAGAACAAGCTGCGCGCTGGGAAGTCTGGCAAACCGCCGATACCGGCGGAGTCTCATGGGGTCATTTACATCGCGACCTGATGGCACCTTACCTGTGGCCGCACAAAGACCAGCCGCGGTGCCATCAGCAATGGCAGGGTGAACTGGCAGCGCCGCTGATCGAACGGATAGAATCAGCGCCACAACACTATCCGTGGCTGTATCGCTATCGCTACTGGCCGGGACCAAACAGTAATACCTACGTACAGTGGGTATTGCGAAAAGAGTATCGGCTGGGCTTTAAAGCGGCAGGCAAACACTATAGTCGACTTGCCTGATGCCTTTTGCAATCACCTACATCGGCTTGAGGTAACCGTTTTCTTCAAGCTCCAGTAACAATAACTGTTGCAGTATTTTTTCACGACCAGACTCCGGGTGAGACAGACCGATACGTGCAAGTAACGGGGCCGCTGCTTCATCATCGGCATCGTGCAGCAGCGATTTGATTGTCGCCGCCACCAGCGCTGCCGGGTCACGCTGCAACTTTTTCAGTTCGCGCAAACTGAGAGCGAGCGCCTGCTCTTCCCCGGTTAAATCACAGCCCAGCGGGTACGGTGGAAAACAGGAACGCGCGCGCCACCCGGAAATAAACGACTCGATGTGTTCAGGTGTGTTTTGCCTGTGCTCCTCCGGCACGACAGTGTCGGGGGGAACCTTACCTGCTTCAATGGCCTGCTCAAGCAGTTCAGACTGGAAGCGCGAATCGGCAATCGCGATCATGGCCATTGCCACCTCGCCGTCGGTCAGGCCGCGCAGATCCGCTATCCCGTACTCGGTGACCACCAGATCTCTCAGGTGCCTTGGAATGGTGGTATGTCCGTAGCTGGCAACGACGTTAGACGTTGTGTTGCGTCCGTGGCCGCGGGTACTTCTGATGCAAATGATCGATCTGGCGTCTTCAAGTTCATGGGCCTGGGCGATAAAGTTGTACTGACCGCCCACACCACTGACTACCTGGCCGTTGTCGAGCCCGTCCGAAATCACTGCACCACCGAGTGTCACCATCATGCCGGTATTGATGAAGCGGGCATGTCGACGCTGGAGGCATTGCAGCGACGGGTTATCCAGTCGATTGATTCTGCGAACGCTGTCCATTGCAATACCGGCCAGTTCTTCATCGGGCAGTTGCCTGAGTGCTTCGTAAAAGTCTTCCGGTCCGATAAAAAAGCCACCATGCATAAAGACGCCTCCTGCCAGTTGCCTGCCGAGCGCATGCTGCACCAGTTCAGCCTGCACCACCGGATCAGCGACATCAGCGCCAAGCCTGTGCTCCCCCGCCACAATACAGCCGTTGTCATATGAGACATCCGCTCTGAAGACACCCCACTTAACCAGCCAGTCAATATCCCGGGCACTCAGCGGAGATCCGACCACCCCTTCGCCCAGCAGCACACTCAACAGATGAGCATCGACAGTTTCAGTGATCTGACCGGCATTGAGCAGGCGCTGGATATCCGGGTCATCATAAACGCAACGTCGCAGCACACCGGCTTTGCGTAAGTGAAGAAACCCATTGACGAACATTTCGCTGCAACCGTACAAACCTCGGGTAAAAACATCCGTACCGCCTACCGCGCTAATGAGATGCTTATCGACACCAGCGCCGTCAATGAGCTCAGCATAGCGCCGGTTGTCACTGTGCCGAAGCTGTGTGGCATAGGTGATGGCATCTCCCAGAGCGCCGATACCAATTTGCAGCGTACCACCGTCTTTAATTAACGCGCTGGCGTGCAAACCGAGCATGTAGTCGGTGTCACTGACGGCCATGTTCGGCGCGGTGAATAAGGTGGTGTGATAGTCGGCGTTCTCGACTACCAGGTCAAAGTAATCCTCTTCTACGATGGCGCGATTTACCATAAACGGCAGTGCATCATGCACCTGCGCTATGGATAGAATCGGGTTCTCCGGGGTTGCGCGTCGCTGCATCATCGGGTGCAAATCCAGTGTGATATCGGTGTTGCAGGACAGACTGAATTGTCTTTGCCCGCCGACCTCACGACTGGCCACCATTTGCACAATCAGGTTGACCCCTCGCAGGTCGATATCCCGCGCCACAAAGGTGTAGTTCGTGGAAATGTAGTTCGACTGCACCGGCAGCACGCCGATCATGGAACCGGCCTTGATGTAGAACTCCGAAATGCGGATGTTGTCCGGTACCGATCCGCGTCGTAGATCTTCAAGGTATGCAAGCGACGGATAGTCACCGTAGAGTCGGTCTACTATCGGTTCGAGCAGATTGTTTTCCACCTCAGACCGGCCTCGCGGTCGCTCGAGCGACAGTGCCGTATAAATTTCAAGGGTGATATGGGGGTTGGCTGCTGCGCGACGATAAAAAGCATTGATTAACTGGTTCGGTTTGCCAAGCCCGAGCGGCGCACCCATGACAATGTGGTTGCCGAGCACGGTGAGTGCGCGGTCTACACAGTCTTCGACCTGATTGAGATACAAAGGCATAACGGCTTACCGGGCACACTGGGCGGTAACGGGAACCACCCTTGAAAGCAAGTAGACCCGTACTTGCGTGAATGGTTGCGGCTGAGAGTTATCAGAGACGCACCGCGCGCCCGGTTCACTGAACGCGCGTGCGTCCGGCGAACGCATGCGACAGTGTCCCGCCGTCGACATACTCCAGTTCGCCACCCAGCGGCACGCCATGGGCGATACGCATCACCGAAAGCTCACGCGCCCGTGCCAGTTCACCGATGTAGTGGGCCGTCGCCTCACCTTCCACGGTGGAATTCGTAGCCAGGATAACTTCTTTTACTTCACCGGATTCGAATCGACCACACAGCGCGTCGAGCCCGAGCTGATCGGGTCCGATGCCATCGAGTGGTGAGAGACGCCCGTGCAATACAAAATACAGACCGCGGAAATCCGTGGCCTTGTCCAGCGCCGCCATGTCGGAAGGTGACTCGACCACGCACAGGGTGGACTGATCGCGCGTGACATCGGCGCAGGTTCTGCAGGTATCGGATTCAGTGAAATTGCGACAGACCTTGCAGTAACCGATGCGCTCCATCGCCAACTGCAGCAACTCGGCCAGGCGCGCACCGCCCTCGCGGTTGCGCTGTAACAACTGATACGCCATCCGCTGTGCCGATTTGGGTCCCACCCCGGGCAGACATCTGAGCGCGTCAACCAGCTCTTCGAGTAGTGCCATGTTGTATATGTTCGAAGCGGACTAGAACGGCAATTTCATGCCCGGCGGCAGCTGCAGTCCATCAGTTGCACCCGCCATCAGCTCTTTTGTCTTCGCCTCGAGCTTTTGCGCCGCATCGTTAACAGACGCGGCGACGAGATCTTCGAGCATCTCTTTGTCTTCACCCATCAAGGTATCGTCGATGCTTACCTTTCGCAGCTCGTGCCGACCAGTCATCACTACCTTCACGAGTCCACCACCGGACTGGCCCTCGACTTCCAGATTGGCGACGTCTTCCTGCGCCTTCTGCATTTTTTCCTGCATCTGTTGCGCCTGCTTCATCATGGCGCCTAAACCACTTTTCATAACCTGCCCTTTTTTTGATCAATTGCTGTTCTCAATGTATGGAGCTTTTCAGCGGATTTCATCTAACGCCCCATGCGCTGTTAACCCTCATCAACCGGCTTGATGCTGCCGGTGCTGACGGTGCCACCAAACTTCTCGACAATTTCCTGTACGACGGGATCCTCCTCGATAGCTGCGCGTGCATTCTGCAGCCGATCTGATTCCGCCTGTTTCTCGGCCTGTGCGGGTGTCGAGACGGACAGCTCACGCGGCAACTCCACCGTCAGCTGCACTTCGCCCTGTGCATATTCGGACATTTTCTGACGCAACCGCTCCTTCCAGCGCGGCGCGGCGAGCGATTCGTATTCGGGGTCCAGCTGCAGGTGCACCTGATCACCGCTGGCCTTTACCAGCACACAGTTGCGCGCCAACTGCAGCGGCATGCCCGACACGGACAGCGCAGTGACGATTTCGGTCCATTGTTCGGCCTGCCAGTCAAGCGATGCCGGTGGAAGTGTGGCCGGCGGCGGTGCGGCAGGTGCATCTGCTGCCGCTTTAAGCGGCGGGGATTGCTGCGCTGCAGAGCCCGATGCTTTCAGCGGGGCTGCCCCGGGTGCCGACCCGGGTGCCGAACTGGATACCGAATTGGGTCCCGGCCCGGTTGTCACTGCCTGCTCTGCCGGTTTAGCTGCAGGTTTTTCCGGCGGGCTCTGCGCGGGAGCGGCCGCAGATTTTTCTACCGGTGCCGCGGGTTGCGCAGGTGCTGCGGCGGGCGCTGCCGCGGTTTTATTGTCGCGACCGGATGCTGTTGACGGCTTTACCGCCGCCGCACCACCGGCCGGTTTAAACGCGAGCATTCTGATCAGGGTCATTTCAAATGCCTGACGCTGATCCGGCGCGTAAGGCATATCGCGACGACTGAGCAAGCCGATCTGATACCACAGCTGCACGTCGGCAGGATCGATGCTGGCCGCGAATGCCTTGATCCGCGCCGCATCGTGCACTTCGCCTTCACCGATTTTGTCGATGGTCTGCACCAGCGCAACCTGATGCAGCAATGACAGCAACTCACCGAGCACAAAACTGTAGTCCGGCACATACTCAGCCAGTGTTTCAACCTGACTGAAAATCTGATCGCCGCGACCGGCAGCCAGCGCATCGAGCAAGTCGTACAGGCGAGACGGAGAAAACCTTCCCAGCATTGCCTCAACCTGAGATGCTTCCACTTTACCCTGTCCGTAGGCAATTGCCTGATCCAGTAGGCTCAATGCGTCGCGTACACTGCCGTCAGCCGCCTGCGCGATGTGTGCCACGGCGGGGTCGTCATAGCTGACCTTTTCCCGATCGAGCAATTCGCCGAGGTACGGGCGCAGCAGCGGTTCCGGCATTTGTTTTAAATTAAACTGCAGGCAGCGCGACAGCACCGTTACCGGCAATTTTTGCGGGTCAGTGGTGGCGAGTAGAAACTTGACGTGCGGAGGTGGTTCTTCCAGTGTTTTTAAAAGCGCATTGAAGCTGCTTTTTGAAAACATGTGCACTTCGTCGATCAGATAAACCTTGTAGCGCCCACTGCCCGGCGCGTAGGCCACGTTGTCCATGAGTTCGCGCGTATCGTCAACCCCGGTGCGGGAGGCGGCATCAACTTCGATCAGGTCGAGAAACCGACCTTCGTCAACCTGCACACAGGCGGAACATTCACCGCAGGGTTTGGAACTGACCCCTTTTTCACAATTGAGACTTTTGGCAAAGATACGTGCCACGGTGGTTTTGCCGACGCCACGCGTGCCGGTAAACAGGTAAGCGTGGTGCAGTCGATCGTGGTCGAGGGCGTTGGTCAGCGCTCGCAGTACATGCTCCTGCCCGAGCATGTCTTCAAATTTCTTCGGCCGCCAGCGCCTGGCCAGTGCTTCGTAACTCATTTACCAGACAGTTACCTGTGTCAGCCCGTCAGGGCTGATCGCTTGCAGCACACCACCCGTGACTGTGAACGGGCCGGCCTGTGCATCCGTCGCGTGCAGAGCAACCAGCGGCGCCACTGCAGCGAATGTCGACAGGTACTTGTGATGTGCGAGAAGATGGTGGCACTTTACACCAGCCACATCCCGGCACCCGAGTCCACCGCTGCCGCTGCTCCCTTCCGGGCCTGACGGGGTTCACGGCTTATCGTCGCGAGAGGGCCGATGCAAAGCACCGTCAACCAATCCTCCATTGTCAGGGTTTGGCAGACAGCTTTCAAGGGGCACGTCGAACCCGAGGTTCATGGCAAGTCGCTTCTGGTCTATGTTAGTTTCATACTCGTGTCATCAAACCACGCTCGAACTGCATGAATCGAGGCAAAAACGATGAATGCTCACATTCTGATCGTCGAGGACGAATCCGGTATCCGCGACCTGCTGCAGGAAGCGCTTACGATAAAAGGCTTCACAGTCACTGCCGCGCGCAATGCGCAGGCCGCCAATGCCGCGGTCGAGCGCGACCTGCCAGACCTTGCGATCGTCGACTGGATGATGCCGCAGATTTCCGGCATAGAACTTATCAGGCAGTGGCGCAGAGAAGAAAGAACGCGTGATATTCCGGTCATTATGCTGACCGCCAGGGCGACCGAACACGACACCATTACCGGACTCGAAGCCGGTGCGGATGACTACATCCACAAGCCTTTTTCCACTCGGGAGCTCGTCGCCCGAGTCAATGCCATGTTGCGCCGCTCCGGCAGCACGGCGGATCTGCTGACCTGTGACTACCTGTCGTTCAATGCCGACGCGCAACGGGTGACTGTCGACGGCAACCCGGTGAGTCTGGGACAAACCGAGTTCAGGCTACTCGGATTTCTGCTGAGCCACCCCGACCGGGTATACAGCCGCGCCCAACTGCTCGACCATATCTGGGGCGTGAACCACAACGTCGAGGAACGCACGGTCGATGTGCATATTTTGCGGCTGCGCAAGTCGCTGCGCGAGCACGGCATGGACCATATGATCGAGACAGTGCGCGGCGCGGGTTACCGGCTCACGCCAGCGCGGGAATCCTCCGGGTAAGCGCGTATCGGTGCAAACTGCGCCGATGAGCACGCCTGCGCGGACCCTCTGGCGGGCGGTTTCTGTGAATTTGCTGGAGTCGCTCGGCACAGTCCTTATAATGCGCCCATCTCAGGCTTACGCCTTCCCACGGGCAGCTCATGGCAGTCAATTCGCACTGGTCTCAGGAAAAAAACCGATTTGTACTGGTGGCACTGTTCGGTCTGGTGATCGGATGGATCGTCGGGAGACTCTGGCTGGGCCTGGCAGTGACGTTCATGCTCTATTGTGGCTGGATTCTGCATCAGGCCAGACAGGTTGATCAGTGGCTTCAACTCGGTGCCAGACGAGCCAGCGCACCGGACACAGACGGGGTGATCGGCCATATCGAGCAGTTAATATTCCGTCGCAAGCAAAATGACAAGGCACGCAAGCAGCGACTGAGGAAGATCGTCGGCTGGTACAACCGCTCTGCCGCCGCGCTGCCGGACGGCACCGTCGTCACCGATCAGAATCATGAAATTGTCTGGGCCAATGATGCGGCGCAGCGTTACCTCGGTATTCGCGGCACCCGCGACGCCGGTCAGAGAATCGACAATCTGGTGCGCGAACCGGCGTTTCAGGATTACCTCCGCTGCAACCCGGACGGGGTTGAAGAGCTGGAAATAAAGTCGCCGCTAAACCGCAGCATTACCTTGTCGATTCGTCGCGTCAGCTACGCAGAGAATTTGTATCTGTTTACGGCCCGCGATGTTAGTCAGCGCGTACAGCTGCGAGAAACCAGACAGGCGTTTGTGGCCAATGCCTCGCACGAACTAAAAACACCACTGACGGTGGTCAGCGGCTACCTTGAGATGCTTGGCGATGATAAATCGCTGCCCGAACGGACCCAGCATCAGATCCACATGGCGGAAACCCACGCCCGACGCATGACAGATATCGTCACCGACCTGCTCACCTTGTCGCGACTGGAGAATCAGGAACTGGAGCAGAGCCAGCTCGGTGAATTGAATATCGCTAACATGCTGGACAGTACGGTTGCCGAACTGTCGACACCGGACACCAGCTTTTTGGTGTCGGTGGATGAAAGTTTATGGCTGCGCGGCAGCGAAACTGAGATCCAGAGCGTTTGCACCAATCTCTGTCAAAACGCGGCACAACACAACGAGCCGGGCACCAAAATCACGGTAAGCTGGACGCGCACTGGCGATCAAGGTGGCATGCTCAGCGTGATTGATGAAGGCGACGGCATCGACCCGCAGCACCTCAGTCACATCACCGAGCGATTCTATCGCGCAGATAGCGAATCGGGTGGCACCGGGCTGGGGCTGTCGATTGTTAAACACATCGTCAACCGGCACCAGGGGCAGTTGATCATTGAAAGTACACTGGGCGAAGGCACGCGATTCAGCGTGATATTCCCGCCCGAAGTCGTTATTAACCGAATGGCCGACGAACCACAAAAAACAGGGCATTAAATCGTTAATAAACAATAATTTAACGCGATTTTCTGTGTTTTTCAGCTAAAAAAGCGATGAGAATGATCCATTTTCCCGTTTTGTCATCATGGTGTCATAAACAGACCCGATGATGTCGGTATCACCCTTCAAAGGAGTACGCATGAATATCAGAACGACTGCGATTACCGCCACTGCCGGTGTCGTGTTTACCCTCGCCGCCGCGCATGCACAGTCTGCGCGCGATCAGATCAGCATTGTCGGTTCGTCGACCGTCTACCCATTCGCCACGGTAGTGGCCGAACGCTTCGGACAAGTCACCGGTTTTAAAACCCCTAAAATTGAATCCACCGGATCCGGCGGTGGAATGAAATTGTTTTGCAACGGTCTCGGCGTCGAGTATCCGGACATCACCAATGCCTCCCGTCGTATGAAAGCCAGCGAGTACAAGTCTTGTCAGGAAAACGGCGTCACCGATATTGTCGAGGTGCTGATCGGTTTTGACGGCATTGCGCTGGCCAATGCGGTGGACTCCGAGCTGTTCGAAATTTCAAGGCGCGATCTGTTCCTGGCGCTGGCAAAACAGGTACCCAATCCGGACGGCACAGAAACCTTTGTCGACAACCCGTACACCAACTGGTCGGAAATCAACCCTGAGTTGCCCGATGCAAAAATTGAAGTGCTCGGACCGCCACCCACTTCCGGCACCCGCGACGCGTTTGCAGAGCTGGCACTGGAAGGAGGCTGTGATACGTTCGACTGGATAAAAGCGCTGGGCAAGTCCGATAAGGACTTACACAAAGCCACCTGTCACACCGTGCGCGAAGACGGTTTGTTTATCGAGGCCGGTGAAAACGACAATCTGATTGTTCAAAAGCTTGAGGCAAACCCGAATGCACTGGGTATCTTCGGCTTCAGCTTTCTGGATCAGAACAGCGACATCGTTCAGGCATCCTACATCGATGATGTCGAGCCGACGTTCGAGTCCATTGCCGACGGCAGTTATCCGGTCTCACGCCCGCTCTACTTTTACGTCAAAAAGGCACACACTGATGTGATTCCGGGTATCAGGGAGTATCTTGAAGAGTTCACCAGTGAAGGCGCGTTTGGCGAAGAAGGTTATCTCGCTGATAAGGGCATGATTCCTCTCAATGAAGACATTCGCGTTCAAACCACAGCGGATGTAGCTGCACTGAAAAATATGGAAGTGCTGACAAGCGACTAATAAAAGCACCGAAACCCCGGGGGTGGATGAACCGATATTGGAGAATCCACCCGATTTAAGGGACAATGAAACGCCTGCATGAGCCCGACTTGGGGCACTCACGCAGGCGTTTTGATTTTTCTGCCGGTAACCCGCTTTTACATCGGCCGGTTACTCTGCACACGCTGACGATGCGTCGGCGTACGTACAGGACAAACCGCAGGGTTATTTTGTGACAATCAGTCTACTTCTGCTCGTATTGTTTGTGATGGCGGCCATTGGCTACACCGCTGGTCGCAGCCGCGCGTTGTCTCTGGCCGGAGAAAACAGCGATCGCCGGGCACTTCATTCGCGGCCCAGATACTATGGCTATATGGTGGCCATCTGGACAGCAATTCCCGCACTGGCGGTGATCACCCTGTGGTCAATGCTTGAATCCGGTGTGTTAACCAGCCTCGTCACCAGCCAGTTGCCCGAAGAGACCCGCAGCCTGCCCGACAACCAGCTGGCACTGGTGGTGAACGACATTAAAAATCTGGCAATTGGCAATGTTTCAACTTCTGCCTCCGATCCGGTCAGGGTGGAAGCGGCGAATCACTACAAGCAGCTCGCCGACAGATCACAGTGGGCAAGAGCCATACTGGCAGTGATTGCCGCGGTTGCCGGCATGCTGTACGGCCTGCGATCCATCAGCCTGCAAACGCGGGCGAGAGTGTTTGTTGAACGATCGATCATGGTGTTTCTCATTGCCTGCAGCAGTCTTGCGATATTAACCACCATCGGCATTGTTTTTTCCGTGTTGTTCGAGTCGTTACGATTTTTTGGCAAAGTGCCCTTCACTGAATTTGCATTCGGGTTGCACTGGAGTCCGCAAACCGCCATTCGTGCCGATCAGGTCGGCAGCTCCGGCAGTTTCGGTGCCGTCCCTATTTTTGCAGGCACCCTGCTCATCTCTGCCATCGCCATGCTGGTCGCTGTACCATTCGGGTTGATGTCGGCGATCTACCTGGCGGAATACGCATCACCCACGGTGCGTGCGTGGGTGAAACCATTACTGGAAATACTGGCGGGTATTCCCACGGTGGTATACGGCTTTTTCGCGGCACTCACCATGGCCCCGTGGATTCGAACGATCGGTGAATCGATCGGCTTAACTGTCGCCTCTGAAAGTGCGCTGGCAGCCGGTCTGGTGATGGGCATCATGATTATCCCGTTTGTTTCCTCGCTGTCCGATGACGTGATCTCGGCTGTGCCACAGGCCATGCGCGACGGCTCACTGGCGCTCGGTGCGACAAAGTCAGAGACGATCAAAAAAGTTGTCATACCCGCCGCACTGCCGGGTATTGTTGGTGGTGTGCTGCTGGCAGTTTCACGAGCAATCGGTGAAACGATGATTGTGGTGATGGCAGCAGGCCTTGCAGCCAACCTGACAATCAACCCGCTGGAGGCAGTGACCACGGTTACCGTACAAATAGTGACACTGTTAACCGGTGATCAGGCTTTTGACAGCGCGAAAACACTGGCTGCGTTTGCGCTGGGACTGATGCTGTTTGTGACCACCCTCATCCTCAACATCATCGCACTCAGAACCGTGAGAAAATACCGGGAGCAGTACGAATGAATACCGGACAAAGAACGACCACGCAGATTGTTGAGGCCAGCATCAAACGACGCTATGCCAGGGAGAGACGTTTTCGCCTGTACGGCCTGATCGCAATAATCGCCAGTCTGACCTTCCTTGCCCTGCTGATCATCACTATCACGATCAGAGGGCTGCCGGCGTTTACCCAGACTTTCGTCAACCTCGACGTAACGCTTGATGAAAAAACACTGGGGCTGGGTGACGAGCCGGATATCGCAGCACTTCGCAAGGCCAACTACAACGGCACGATTAGAAACTCGCTGCTGACTCAGTTCCCGGACGTCACCAAACGCAAAGATAAACGCGCACTCTATAAGCTGATAAGCAAGGGTGCACAATACGATCTGCAGCAACGCGTCATCGACAACCCCGCCCTGATCGGTGAAATACTTAACGTCTGGTTGCCGGTCGGGGACGACGTAAATTCTTTTCTCAAAGGTACGATTGACCCGACCCTGCCGGAGAAAAAACGGCGCTTCAAGGATAATCAGATCGAATGGCTCGGGACACTTCAGCAGAACGATCAGATTGCACAACGCTTTAACCGCACTTTCTTTGAACGCGGCGATTCGCGGGAACCCGAAATGGCCGGCATCAAAGGCGCGCTGTTCGGCAGCATGCTGACACTGGTGGTGACGCTGATGCTTTCCTTTCCAATTGCCGTTGCAGCGGCAGTTTATCTGGAAGAATTTGCACCAAAGAATCGTTGGACAGATTTGATTGAAGTTAACATCAACAACCTCGCCGCCGTACCGTCGATTGTGTTCGGTCTGCTGGGACTTGCAGTGTTTATTAATTTTTTCCACCTGCCGCGTTCAGCACCGGTGGTCGGTGGTCTGGTGTTATCTCTGATGACACTACCCACCATTATTATTTCAAGCCGCGCGGCATTAAAATCCGTGCCCCCCTCGATCCGAGATGCGGCACTGGGTCTGGGTGCTTCGAAACTCCAAGTCGTTTTTCATCATGTGCTGCCACTGGCGATGCCGGGTATTCTGACCGGTACGATTATCGGTATGGCACAGGCACTGGGAGAAACCGCGCCGCTATTGATGATTGGCATGGTGGCCTTTATTGTCGATGTACCCACTGCCATCACCGACCCGGCTACGGTATTACCGGTACAGATATTTCAATGGGCCGATCTGCCTGAGAAGGGCTTTGTTGAAAAGACCTCTGCGGCGATTATGGTACTGCTCGCCTTTCTGGTCATGATGAACGCGTTCGCGGTATATCTGCGAAAGAAATTTGAGCGTAAATGGTAGCGCTATGAACAACACACTCCCAGAAACAGATCCGGTTGCGTCTATCAATATCGACCAGGACAAACCGCACGAACAAACGATAGAAGAAATTGTCGCCAGCCTCGGCGACACCGTTGGCAAAACACGGGTCGACAATCCGAAAATGTCCTGTACCGGTGTCGATGTTTTTTATGCCGACAAACAGGCGATCTTCGGGGTCGACCTCGACATTGCCGACAACGAAGTCATTTCGATGATCGGCCCTTCCGGTTGCGGTAAATCTACGTTGTTGCGCTGCCTCAATCGCATGAACGACACCATTCCGATATGCAAAGTTACCGGCAAACTCACCCTGGATGGCGATGATATATACGACAAGTCAACAGACCCGGTGCTTTTGCGGGCTCGCGTCGGTATGGTTTTTCAAAAACCCAACCCTTTCCCGAAGTCGATCTATGAAAATGTTGCCTACGGGCCTCGACTGCACGGACTGAGTCGCAACAAAGCGGACCTTGACGATATTGTGGTCACCAGCCTGAAGAAGGCCGGCATTTTTGAAGAGGTAAAAGATCGACTGGATCAGCCCGGCACCGGTCTCTCCGGTGGCCAGCAACAGCGTTTGTGTATCGCCCGCACTATTGCGTGCAGCCCTGAAGTCATTTTGATGGACGAGCCGTGCTCTGCACTGGATCCTATTGCGACCGCAAAAATCGAGGAGTTAATCGACGAATTAAGGGAGAACTACTCCATTGCAATCGTCACCCACTCCATGCAGCAGGCGGCCCGCGTCTCACAGAGAACCGCATACTTTCATCTTGGCAAGTTGGTCGAAGTTGGAAAAACCGACGATATCTTCACCAATCCCAAGCACGACCTTACCGAAAACTACATTACTGGCAGATTCGGTTAAGACGGGGGAATAAAGCTATGAAAAAATTCAGCTACGAGGGCCACACCGCCCACCAGTTTGACGTCGAACTAAACGACATCAAACACAAAGTGATGAATATGGGTGGACTGGTTGAGTCCATGGTTCATAACGGCCTCGAAGCGCTGATGACGATGAGTGCCGAGATCGGATCACAAGTCAGTGCGGACGACGACAGAGTCAACAGGCTTGAACTCGAGATAGACGAGGAATGTACGCGCATCCTCGCCAGACGCCAGCCGGCAGCCAGTGATCTGCGCATGGTACTGACCATTATTAAAACTATTTCCGACCTTGAGCGCATTGGTGATGAAGCAGAGAAACTGGGTCGTATCAGCGTGAAGTTGTCAAATGAAACGGATGTGCCACGCTACTACAAAGACCTGCGTCACCTGGGTGATCTGGTCAAGTCAATGCTGAGCGATGCACTCGATGCATTCACCCGTATGGATGTAGAGTCCGCCTTCAGAACGGCCGCCAAAGATGAAGTGATTGATCGCGAGTACGGAAACTTCGCCCGATTGATGATCACGCATATGATGGAAGATCCATCGCACGTCAGTCATGCACTCGACATGAGCTGGTGCGCCAGATCACTGGAGCGCATCGCCGACCACGCCTGCAATATCTGTGAATATGTGGTCTATCTGGTGGAAGGTCAGGACATTCGCCACGCCAACCTGGACGATATGCGCAAGAAATTACTCTAGCCTACATTATTCATGATGATTCGACATTCAGCGGCCAAATTGATAAACCTGCGGGGGCAAAACAGGTCGCTTGATCGAGCGAGAAGCGTGGCCCGCCACGCGCCGAGCTTGATCAGGCGAGATGTGAAGCCATATTTTCGACTGATGGTGAATAGACACACTGCGAAAAATAGAATGGTTCCTAAAGGCGTTGTAGACCTATGGAAATAGACATTTGCTTAAACATTCTCAGTCGCATTGTGAATTATGCAGGCTAGCAGTAAGTTCTGCGCCGCAAAAAAACCGGATCAGTGATCCGCCTCAATTGCCGCGATGATTTGCTGTGCTGCCATTTCCGGTTGCTCGAGCATAAAGCAGTGACTGCCGACAACAAACTTAGCGGTAAGTAGCGTGTTTCGTTTTGCTGCCGCACTAGCGGCACGTAAGGCAAACGGATAACTGCTCTGCCCCATGACCATGGTGACCGGACACTGCACCCGATCGAGTGCACGCCACAATCCATCGGGCATCGCAGCAAAAAAGTCAGTTTCTGTTTGCGGATGACAGGCGAGTGACACTCCGTGATCCGATGCGCTCGTGGCATAGTGTGCAAAGCATTGCAGAGATTCATCTGTCCAATCCCTGAACACTGATTTGCGCCTAAGGTGCTCGACAACCGCAGCATGATCAGGCCAGTGTTGTCGCCGTCGTATAGTCGCCTTTACCTGTGGATTAAACCAGCTGGTCAGACCCATTGCGCGGACGATACGCGCCGCAACAACCATTGGTGCGGGAAACAGTATGGGATCAAGCAATACCAGCGATTTGTAGGTTTGCGGATGCCGATGTGCCGACAAGAGGGTCAACACACCGCCAAGACTGTGCCCGATGCCATAGACGCTTCTGCCGCTGAATAAACCAGTCGCCACTGCCGCGCAATGCGCACGTTCGGCGGCATCATTCCAGCCAACGAACGGCGTGACGTTGTCGCTCGCCCCGTGACCGGGGAGATCAAACCAGAGTATGTCGAACTGATCAGCGAGGTGATCGAACATGGGCGAGTACACTCCGCCGGCAAACCCGTTGCCATGAAGAAAAAACAACAGCGGCAAACCGCGCTGTTCAGACGCCCAGCCACGAATAACCGATCCGTCAACGTGCCTTTGTTCTACCGGATGAAGATGCACAGTTTTACCAATGAGGAGACAAACAGAAATTAAAACAGAACCAGCGACAACAAGCCGCGATGATGTCGCTATATTTACCGGGTGGCAAGCGGGAACGCCACCGTGCGCGGCATCTATGACCTGGCACCAACCCCCACCAGCTTGTCCAATACCCTGGAGGCGGCTACCAGGCCGTAGGTAGCAGTCACCCCGATAAACGAACCGTAGCCGGTATTGCAGTCGAGTGTTGTACCGGCGGTGGCCGGTTTGTGCTGACCGACTTCGCCATCGCTCTGCGGGAACATCGGTTGCTGGTCGGAGTACACACATTCAACGCCAAAGCGCCTGGCCGGATTTCTTGTCCATCCGTGCTCTGTCCGCAAGCGCTTTCTAACGCTGGCGGCCAGAGCATCGTTGGTGGTTTTACTCAGGTCGGCAATTGCGACCCGTGTGGGATCGGTGCGACCACCGGCCCCACCCACGGTAATCACGGCAATGTGATTTCTCTTACAGAAATAAATCAGCGCTACTTTAGATTTAACGCTATCAATTGCATCGATCACATAGTCGAAACGCTGATCGATGTATCGTTCTATGTTATTCGGCACCAACATGTCATCGACGGCAATGCACTCGCAGTTCGGATTGATGCGGTGAATACGTCGGGCCATGACTTCAACTTTCGACTGATCGACAGTAGTGGTATCCGCGTGCACTTGCCGGTTGATGTTACTGAGCGCGATATCGTCATGGTCGATCAGGGTGATCTTACCCACCCCGCTGCGCGCGAGCGCCTCGGCAGCCCATGACCCGACGCCACCGATACCGACAATGCAGCAGTGAGCGCGTGTAATCCTTTCAACCGCTTTACGGCCGTAGACCCTGGAAAGCGCAGCAAGCGCTTCCGATGAACCTGCGACGACTTCGTTTTGAAAGCTGGTTTCCATGGAGTATGTAAACGCATGCCCCCGATGGGGGCGGGATCAGACGCAAGCGGTCAGCGCGTACCGTAAATACGGTCTCCGGCATCACCCAGACCCGGTACGATGTAACTGTGTTCGTTCAGTTTTTCATCGATCGCGGCTGTGTATATCGGCACATCCGGATGTTCGCGCTGGAACGTTTCTATGCCTTCCGGCGCGGCGAGCAAACAAAGAAAACGGATATTGTTTGCGCCGCCCTGCTTAAGCCGCGTGATCGCCGCAACCGAGGAATTTGCCGTCGCGAGCATCGGGTCCACCGCAATGACCAGTCGCTTATCCAAATCGGAAGGCATTTTGTAGTAATACTCCACGGCTTCCAGTGTGTCCGGGTGGCGGTACAAACCGATGTGTCCCACGCGGGCAGAGGGAATCAGTTCAAGAATGCCCTCGAGTAATCCATTGCCGGCTCGCAAAATGGAAACCAGACACAACTTCTTGCCCGCCAGCACCGGCGCTTTCATGGTGGTGAGCGGCGTTTCAATTTCGATGTCGCGCAGCGGCAAATCACGGGTGACTTCGTAGGCCATCAGGTGGCTGATTTCTTTCAACAGCGACCGAAATGTAGACGAGGGTGCCTCAGCACTGCGCATCAGTGACAACTTGTGTTGAATCAAAGGATGCTCTATGACGGTGACAGGTGCTGCCATTAAAACGCTCCATGAGAGGCTGGTTGATTTACTGGCGAGGTGTTGATTAACGTCATGACGGTCCGAGTAGCCAAATTCTGCCTGTAAAGCGCAGTTTATGCGTTATCAATGAGCACTCTGAGGCAGAATTTAACGCCCTCGGACCCGGCACTATAGTTTTCAACGTCCTGCCAGTGCGGTGGCGCCATATTCTACCTGATCTGCTGGGTGTCGGCAGACCAACAGACCCGTGATTGTGAACACAGATGACGCCCAGGCTGCACACCGGGATACGTGCGTTAGAAACGCAACGGGTCACCCGGGTAGAAAATCGGGCGGTCACTGATATAGCCGCCAATCTGAGCTGTATCCATCGTCACTACACCGGTGATAATGACAGCTGCCGCACAGGCACCCGCCAGTGCGATTTTAATGACGCTGTACGGCCTTTCTCCCCGGGTTTTGCCATTGCGGCCATTCACTACAAACCGGTAGGTTTTACCACGAAAGCTAAAGGCCGCTGTCCACAGTGGCAGCAACACATGTTTAAACGTCGTGTCGCTGTGTTTGGTATGCAATCGTTGAATGCGCTGCTGATCGCCGCCGATCGAACGACGAACATCATTGCGGATCGTCTGCTTCATGATTTGCTGCGCATGACCAAAACCCTCGTCAAGTGCGACTTGGTAGATTTCGCTTTGAAAACCGCTCAGATAATCTTCCGTGTAGGGAATCAGGTTCTCGAGATCCCAGGGCTCGAGCCAGTCGGTTATCTTGCGCGGCAGGGTACGCGTCGCACCGATCAATACATCGTCAAAGTGACGATCGGTGCTGCCATGGACGGGCGTCCAGCGTATCTTCGGCACCATCCGTGAACGACGAACATAGCGGCCGTTCTCCATAACCGTGACTCGCTGGCGAACATAGTAGACATCGCCGCGCTGACCACTGTAGGCGGTTTTGGTATCGCTATCGTAAGTCCAGTACGGAATGTAGATACCATTAAGACCGAATTCCTCGCGTGCGTGCTTTTTCAGTTTTGATGGCGCAAACCAGCGGCCCTTTATCCACTTTTCATACGCTTCGTGCGCCTGCGCTCTGGTAATGGCGAACGGCAGCAACGCCTGCGGTGAGAACTCATGTATCTGACCGGTACTGGTAACGACTGTGGTGCCGCAAAACGGACAATCACTGGCATGCAGATGCGAATCGAGATCAAACTCGGCAGCGCAGTTCGGACACTTGAGCAGTGTTTCGGTTTCACCGAGATTGCGGGTGCGTTCGAGTTTTTCGAGCCCTTTGGGCAGCGAAATCTCTTCGATCACAACATCCGGAATAGCTATCGAATTACGCGTCCCGCAATGCGTACACTCAAGCTCATCCGTGCCGACAGCATAGGTCAGCACGCTTCCGCAGTTAACACACGGAAAGCGTGTTTGATCGTTGGCACTGGGCGCTTGCTCGGGCGCAGTTATTTTGAACAGATCGTCGTAGACGGTCGGGTCATCGAGCTTTGGTTCTGACACGTCGCGCCAGCGCTTTACCGAACGGGCACCGGTGGCGGTTCATGGGAGATAAACAGCGCGGCGAGGTCGTCCACCTGCGACGCTTCCAACCAGTCTTCCATTCCGGGTGACCACACCAGCGAGTCGGCAGCGAGCTGACCGCTCGCCTGCTGTTCGCGCAGTGATTCGACACTGAACGGGCCGGTCGGCTGACCGTCGACAGCCAGGTGATACTGTCTGGCGCCCGGTAACGGCGGTGGCAGTGATGCCTGACCGGAGCGGCCACGCTCATCGCCGATCGCACCCGGTCGATGGCTCATCGTATTGGCCATTTGATGACCCATGGCAAGACCAGCTCCCATGCCGATACCCGCACCGGCCGCACCACCGGGCGCGCTGGCACCGGCCTCAAGTGCAACGCCGGTCTGGTAAGTCATGTATTTATCGAGGTTGCCGACCATGCCGGCGCTGGTGCGTTTATCGAGTGCTTCCTCTACCGCCGGTGGTACGGAAATATTTTCTACCAGAAGCTTTGTCAGCACGAGACCATATTCTTCGAATTCAGGCGCGATACGCTGCCCGATCACGTCGCCAAGCTGCTCGTAGTTGGCAGCCATATCGAGCACGGGTATACCCGCAGCACCTACGGCAGAACTGAAACGCGAAGTGATGAGATTGCGCAGCTGATCGCTGATTTCCTCCACACGGAAATCACCGTCCGTACCGACGATCTCACGCATGAACCGCAGCGGGTCCGCGACGCGCACACCGTATGTACCAAAGGCTCTGACCCGCGCCGCACCGAACTCGGAATCTCTCAGCATCAGCGGATTTTTCGTGCCCCACTTCAGATCGACGAATCGACGGGTGTTGACGAAGTAAACTTCCGCCTTAAACGGACTGCTGAAACCGTGATCCCAGTTGAGAATGGTGGAGAGCACCGGCAGGTTCCGGGTTTCAAGCTCGTACATGCCCGGGCCGAGCACATCGGCTACCTCACCTTCGTTAACGAACACAGCCGCCTGGCCTTCCCGCACAGTGAGCTTGGCGCCGTATTTTATTTCGTTACCGTAGCGCTCAAACCGATACACCATGGTGTCGTTGGTGTCATCGGTCCACTCGATGATGTCAACGAACTCACCGAATAGTTTGTCAAATAGCCCCATGATTATGCTCCTGTTGTCTGGCGTGAGCTGGCAGAGACCAGTTTAGACTTCAATTCTGTCTCCAGCTGCTCAAGTGTACGCTCTGCCTCGCGGCGCTTGCGCTTACCTTCATCTGCGATTTGCAGACTCTCTTCGATTGTTGAAATCAGATTTTCGTTAGCACGTTTTACCGCCTCGATATCAAACACTCCGCGCTCGATCTGTTCTCTTACTTCACGATTGGCCGTGCGCAGTGTCTCTGCATTTTTCTCAAGCAACTCGTTGGTCAGGTCAGTTGCCGCTTTCACACTCTTGCCCGCTTCCTGTGATCGAAATACGGTGACCGCCTGAGCGAGTTGCTGCCTCCAGAGAGGCACTGTGTTAACCAGGGTTGAATTGATTTTTGACACCAGCCCTTTGTCATTTTCCTGCACCATGCGAATGCTCGGCAGGCTCTGCATTGCTACCTGGCGGGTGAGCATCAGATCGTGAACCCGACGCTCCAGATCATCGCGCGCCGTGCGCAGATCGCGCAGTTCCTGTGCCCTGAGTACATCGTCGGTATTTTGCGCGGCTGCAGCGAGCGCCGGGATGTCTTTTTCATCGAGTTGTTTCAGACGGGCCTCACCCGCGGCAATGTACAACTCAAGGGTGTGGTAATAATCGAGGTTCGCATCGTACAACCGGTCAAGCGATGCGATGTCGGTCAGCAGTTTGGTTTTGTGATCTTCGAGATTGTCGGTGATGGTATCGATCTGGCGACGCACGCTCTCGTATTCCTGCACAAACTGAACAACCGGTGTCGCCCGTCGAAACAGACGTGCGAAGAAACCCGGTTTTTTGTTTGGATCCATACCGGCGATGTCGAAGCCGCGCAATACGGTGACCATGTCATTCAGGTCTTTGCCGGCCGGTCCAACGTCTTTGTTGCGCACACCCTCGAGCATGTTGTCACTGATGGTGGTCAGGCGTTCCTGCGCCTTGCTGCCGTAGAAGATAATGCTGTTGGAGTCGCTCAGATCGATTTCACTCATCAGCTCTGCAATGCGAGAGCGATCATCAGTGCTCGCGGTTTCGAGGGTGATCATTTCATATTTCAGATCCGGCGCCAGCATGGCGTCGAGCTTCTCCACCTCTTCCTTTAATGAAGCATCGGTAGTTTCGACATTTGATTCCGACATGATTTCTCTCCCCAAAGAGTTAAATGTTTAGGCAGCAACACCGGTTGCCTGAGTCTGAGCGATGGCAATCAGTGCGGCGGGAACATGCCATGGCAGGAACGGTACTGAATTGTCCATTAAGCGAATAGCTGGAACGCCTTTGCCAATGATACCAAAAACTCCTTTTGGCTCTCTTGATAAATCCGCTTTGTACGATTCAACATCTTAAAAACTTACTCAAAATCGCTATAGACCTGTGGCACCACCGAAACCTCAGGTACGCTTGTAAAACCAGTGGGGCCGGAGTCAATGCGCAGACTCCTAAACCCCTTCCTTCTCCAATTGAAGCTGCAACACCTCAATCTGTACATCGAGCTCGGTCAGATTGTTTTCCAGCAGCTTTTGTTTTTGCTCACCTATCACAGATTCAATCGTCGTTAGCACATTGCGGAAGTTTTCCTCGAGCTCGGAGTTTTCTCCGTAGCGATGGGAATCTGCATAGCCTTCAGTGACGCGCTGTGCGCCATCGAGATACACCCGAAGGAATTTCCTGGCGCGCCTTAAGTCGCGGGGGTCTTCCTCGACGATGCCCATGATTTCCCTGACCCCACCGACAATATTCTTGAGTCGATCTTTCAGTTCTACGTTGTGGATGCGCGCGCGAGCGGTTTCTATGGCCGCGATTTTCTGATCGGCCTCGTCGAGAATTTCGAGCACTTCCTCGGAAGTGACACCGACCGCTGGTGTATCCGGGGCACTGCGCGATGGATCCACGCCGTAGACGAGAAAGCAGCCCAGACTCGCAATTGCTCCCAACAGCACACTTGCGAACAGGGTTTCACCCGAGCCGAGTTTGGCTGCGATAAACACCCCGGCGCCGAGCACTATCGCACCGAGCATTTTGTAAGGAATGGTGCTGGCTCGCCTGACAATCTTTCGCCGGCGCGCCTGCGCTTCTATTTCCGACCCCCGTCGCACCAGGGTAGCGGCGAGCATGATGACAGCGAACGCGATACCCGCGCCCAGTCCCACCATCGCCTTGCCGTCTTTAAACAGCGCGATCAGAGCGCCGAGCAGCAATGGGAGCGGCAGCAAATAGAGCAGCCAGGCCCCGGTGTGCCGTAACCGGCGAGGTTCGTCCGAGTTCATTTTTCGCGCGCCGCCGCGCACCGGTTCGCTCATTAGTTGATTCGCTCGAGATTGCCATTGCTGGCGGTATGCGGGCTGACTGCGTTGACCAGTGTGCCGCAGGAAACGCCGGCCACGGACATCAGCAGCAGCACTATACCGATTATTTTCTTTAGTTTGTCAGGCATGTCATCTCAACCAGTGCGACCAATGAGAGGAAAATGAGGTGAATCGCACTTTTTTCAACCACTTGCATCCACCAACCGGCGGTGTCTGGTCGCAATCGTAACTACTCACAACCCTTCTATTCTAACAGATCAAGCCGTACCTCATGGCCGTGTACCTACGGAAATGACGGGATGTGCAGCACTTTTTTACGTCTGGCCTCGCGGCGCTACGCGATAGGTCTTCTCCCGTGCCTGTTCCACGCCCCGGTGGCTGAAGTCGGTTTCGTCGTCACCGATAAGCCGTACTTCATAACTGCTGTCGAAGCACTCCCGAAACGCTGACTCAGGGACCGAAAATGGTGGGCCGTTCATCTGCGCCTGATCATATTCGAGCAGGATCACCAGGTATTCTGCAACGGCAGGTACGATCGATTGGAGGTGACGGACGTATTTGTGACGCCATTCGCCGGACATGGCCACCATCGCGGCCCGATCGTAAACTTTCTTTACGCCTTTGAGATTATCACCGCGCAGGCTGAAAAAATCACCGACGTAGATCTGATATTGATCGGCTGCATAGACGGTAAAATCGTCGCTGTGCGAGATCGAGCAGTCGAGCTGTTGCTCGTTAAAAAACTGCGCAACTGCTGCTTCGCTGAGTTCCACGCCGATGACCTCATGCCCGATCTGATGCAACCAGGCCAAGTCTGGACTGCGTCCACACAGCGGCACAAAGACGCGGGTGTCGTCCGCCACCCAGTGGGACTGCAGCGCTTCGTGGACATCCGATTGCTGCCAGCCCGGTTCGCCGGACTTAGACCAGGCGTTGAGCCAGTATTGTCGATCCAATCAATCATCTCCCGCCGCTCTGAACACGGTTAAAGTTTACCGCCCACCAGCCGCTAACGCCGCTTCGACGGCGCTACACTGGGTGAAAATCATCGGGTGCAGTAACATGATTTTGCATCATTTCAGCTTTGAATCGCCGCTACAATACAGAATTAAGTGCCGCGATGCTGCGGATAAGAAATGAAGGAATAGGGGCGAGAGTTATGTCTAAATCAATCCTGGTTACCGGTGGGGCGGGCTACATCGGCAGCCACACGGTAAAACAACTCGGTGAACAGGGTGAAAAGATTGTTGTGCTCGACGATCTTTCCACCGGTTTCGAGGAAAGTGTTCTGTTTGGCGAGCTTGTAGTCGGTAAAACCGGTGATCGCGATCTGGTCGATCGAATCATGCGCGACCACAACATCGATACGGTCATGCACTTTGCCGCGCACACCATTGTGCCGGAGTCGGTTGAGAACCCGCTTAAATACTACGACAACAACACTGCCAGCACCCGCAATCTGCTGGAGTGCTGTCAGCGAAACGGTGTGAGTAATTTCATCTTCTCTTCTACCGCTGCCACCTATGGCATCGGCGATGGCAACCCGTGCTCCGAGAGTTCACCGACTGCCCCGATTAACCCATACGGCATGTCGAAGCTGATGTCCGAATATATGCTCGAAGATCTGAGCAAAGCCTGCGACATGAAACATGTGATCCTGCGTTACTTCAATGTCGCCGGCTGCGACCCGGCCGGCAAAATAGGTCAGTCCACGGAAAAGGCAACCCTGCTGATCAAAGTGGCCGCTGAAGTAGCAGTAGGCAAACGTCCGGAGATCTATGTATTCGGTACCGATTACCCGACCGCCGACGGCACCGGCGTCAGAGACTACATCCACGTTTCAGATCTGGCATCGGCACATATATCAGCGCTGGACTACCTGCGTAAGGGCGGGGAATCGACTCGCCTGAATTGCGGCTACGGCCATGGCTACAGCGTGCGCGAAGTGCTCGACACGGTGCAAAAAGTGATAGGCGGTCCCATCAACATCATCGAAAAGTCACGACGCGCCGGCGACCCGCCAGAGCTAATTGCCAACGTTGACAAGATTCACAACACACTGTCGTGGACACCCAGATACGATGATCTCGATGTGATTGTGACCACTGCAATCGACTGGGAACGGAAACTTCTGGAACGCAGAGCCGCGTAGGCACCGCAGTAGATATAACTGCAGGGGTGCCTGAAAAAGCACCCCTGATATAAATTTTACAGCGCGAGGTCCAGCAGGATCTCCTCGGCAGCGGAGGAGCGCTGTGCAATACTGTTCGATATCATCTGATAATGCGCCAGCTGATCAGCATCGGGCAGCTCGTGAACCTTTTTTGCGTGTACTTTCAGCACCACGGTATCGGTCATCACATTGACTTCGAGCCCGCTCTTATCGCCGCGCACAAAGCCTGACTCGCCAAAGCAGTCACCCGGACCCAGTACCGTGCCGAGACCGCTGCCATCACTGGTGCTGACTACCCCTTCGAGAATGACGTAGAGGTGGTTATCAAGGGTGTCCTTTGCCAGCGCTACATCACCGGCAGTAAATCGCTCAAGCTGCGACACGGAGGTGAATCGGGCGATCTTGCGCGCGCTAAAACCACGGAAAAACTTTAACTGTGGTATCAGCTCCATCCAGCTTGAAAGCTCCGGCGACAACAGGTCCGGTGGAGACATCTTTTCTGCCACTTGTCTGAGTGCCTCTGCCAACTCGGCACCGCTGCCATAGCGCTTGCGCGGATTTTTCGACAAACACCGTGCAACGACCAGTTCGAGCTCACGCGGCAGATCAGGACAAATTGAGCGCAACGGCGGCGCTGTATCTTTCAACACAGCGCGAAAAAGTTCTTTCACTTCCTGCGCTTTAAAAAGCTGCTGTCCCGTCAGCATCTCGAACATGACTGCACCCAGTGAGTAAATATCACTGCGCGGACCAAGGTCCCTGCCGACGATCTGTTCGGGAGACATGTAATTGGGTGTGCCCAGCGCCTGTCGCTGTTTTGATTCCTCTGCAGAGGTACTGATGGCAATGCCGAAATCCAGCAATCTGACCGAGCCGTCAACAGACACCATGATGTTCGCCGGTTTGATATCCCGATGAACAATGCCCATTTTGTGCGAAAAGTCGATGGCTTCGGCGACATCAGCAATGATGTTGACCACCCGATAGGCCGGCAGTTGCGCCTGCCCTCTGCCGTAACTTCTCAGCGACTTGCCCTCGACGTGTTCCATCGCGATGTAGTTGAGATCACCATCGACGCCGGCTTCAAATACGGTGACGATATTGGGGTGAGTCAGCCGCCCCGCCGACAGCGTTTCAGTGATAAAGGCTTTCTGCGCAGCCGGTGTCTTTCCCGTCTGATCGAGACCGCTCGCCGGTGAGACCTTAAGCGCCACGTCGCGCGACAGAATCGCATCATAGGCCCGATAAACGATGCCGCAGGTGCCGCTGCCGATTTGCTCGAGCAACTGATACTTGCCGACCCTGGCCGGCACCTCGAAATCTATATTTGCAGTGGAGTTTGTCTGTGTCCCCATCTCTTCTTCGTCTTCAGTGCTTTAGTAAGGGTATGCGTTTTTTAAATGCCACCCGGCCGACCGACTCATGCATCAGGCAGAGCAACATTCGTTAAGCATAGTCAATATTTGACCTTGTATAGCCTGAAATGACCCATTTGACATGCAAACCACGATGTCACCCGGCGCAACAACCGTCTGCAGGTGCTGCAACAGCGGCTCGACTGCCCGATAGGCGGTCACCGATTTGTCCGTTTTCGCGCGGCACAGTGCATCGAGGTTCAATGACGGCGCTGTGCAGTGGAGCAAAGCAAAATCGGCCATTTTCAAAGCGTCGGCCATGGTATCAAGATGTGTGCCAGCCACCATGCTGTTGGAGCGAAAATCCACCAGCGCGATCAGCCTGCCACCGTCCGCGAGTCGATGATGCAGTGCCCTGAGCGTCGCTGCCACCGCCGTCGGATGATGCGCAAAATCATCATAAACCGTCACTTCGCCGACCTTCCCCACCAGATCCAGCCGCCGCTTCACCCCTTCAAATTGGGCTAGCGCATCGATGGCGATGTGCACCGGCACACCAGTGTGACGTGCAGCCGCCACCGCGGCGCAGGCATTCGACAGATTATGATCCCCACCCAGCGCCGGGTTATTACCGAGGGCAAAATGCCTGGCATCCGGCGTCTGCAGGCTGCCACTCGATGAAAATTTCCACTGCCCGGACGCATTCTCACCGGAGAACGTTTCCACCTCACTCCAGCACCCCATGGCCAACACCGCGTCCAGATTATCGTCCTGCCCGTTGACGACGATCAGGCCGGAGGCAGGTATGGTTCGGACAAAATGGTGGAACTGCTTTTTTATTGCACCCAGATTTTCAAAGATATCGGCGTGATCGTATTCGAGGTTATTGAGTACGGCCGTGCGCGGGCTGTAGTGAACGAATTTCGAACGCTTGTCAAAGAAGGCGGTGTCGTATTCGTCCGCCTCTACCACGAAAAACGAACCACCACCGGCACGCGACGATAAACCGAAATTTTTTGGTACACCGCCAATCAGAAACCCCGGATTGAGGCCGGCGTATTCAAGTATCCAGGCCAGCATACTGGCGGTGGTGGTCTTGCCGTGCGTGCCGGCCACTGCGACTACCCACTGACCGCAGAGGAAGTGTTCTTTTAACCACTGAGCCCCGGAGGTATAGCGCATGCCGCGCTCCAGCACTGCTTCGACTTCTTCATTGCCGCGAGACAGCGCATTGCCAATGACAACCAGATCAGGTTCAACCGCAATATTGGAAGCAGAATAGCCTTCCATCAACTCGATACCTGCATCGCGCAGCTGGCCATCCATTGGCGGATACACATTGGCATCAGAACCGGTTACCCGATGCCCCGCCGATCGAGCCAACAGCGCCACCCCTCCCATAAAGGTGCCACAGATACCAATGATATGAATATGCAGATCAATTACCCCGTTCCCGTGCCGCGCCAGTGTATCAGGCGATAAACAAACTCAGCGCGGAACGACGATTACAACTTGCGAAACAGGGCCAGACAGGTCACTGCGGCGGGCACCCCACGAAACAGCAACAAGCAGTTTATCCGGTACTCTGATCCATCGCTCCAGCACGCAGGAACGCAGGCTCGGACAGTGATGTCATGTGGTCCGCTGCAGCATTCGGAAGCGGCAACACACTTTCGATGGTAACCACTGTCACCAGTATCAGCGCAATGCTGAGGCTGATGCCACTGGCAAACCCAATGTCCAGTGCGTGCCTGAAGATATGCGCCGTTATGACCACTGACCAGATATCTATTAGCAACGTGAGGACGATCAGCCACGTGCCGGCCTGGGCGTCGGCGCCGGCATTGAAAAGGTAAGGCATAAACGGGAACGCGATCGCATTGATCACAGCGGCGCTGCCACACAACGCAGCGAAGGTCTGATTAAAGCGATGCTGCAGGCGTCGGATTCTTAAAAGCAGCCATACGGCAATGCCCGGTATCAGCACCGAAAGCATGCTGCGCCCAAGTGCTGCAGAAAAATCGTACACAAACAAAAATCCGGCAAAGCCGGAAACAAAGGCAGCGGTGACCGCAATCCACAGCACAACCGGCTGTCCCGGCAGGTCCTGTGGTCGGGCGCGCAACAGCATGATGTTTAAAAAGTGTTGAAATAGCTGATACAAATGGCATCTCCACCCGGCTACGAGACTGATTCTACACAGCAAGCCGTCAATAGTGATTGGCTGCCGGCGGTAAAGAAATAACCTGGTGCTGACCCGCGCTTGTGGACGCAGCGCACTGGATACTGCGTTATGATAGTCGAAGTCCGATTAAACCCAGCCGATGACCAACAACAACTACAAACCCGGAACACTTACGCCGATGAGCACCAGATTCCGGGGTTTTCTACCGGTAGTGGTGGATGTGGAAACCGGTGGTTTCGATCCGAAAACCGACGCACTGCTGGAAGTGGCGGCGGCTATCATCTCGATGGATGACGCCGGGCAGTTATACCCGGAGCCGATCATCAGCACGCACGTGATTCCTTTCGAAGGTGCCAACATGGATCCCAAGTCGATGGAAGTAAACGGTATAGACCCCTACCATCCGTTGCGAGCAGCGCGAAAGGAACACGACGCAATGTCCTACCTGTTCAAACCGATTCGCCAAGCCGTGAAGGCGGCCAGCTGTACACGAGCGATTCTGGTCGGCCACAACGCATTCTTCGATCTGAGCTTTATCAATGCCTGTGTCACGCGCACCGGTATAAAACGCAACCCGTTCCACCCGTTCAGCAACTTCGACACCGTCACGCTTTGCGGACTGGCCTACGGGCAGACGGTGCTCGCGCGAGCCGCCCAGCAGGCCGACATGAACTGGGATCAGTCTGAAGCGCACTCCGCCGTCTACGATACCCGTAAAACGGCAGAATTATTCTGTGCCGTGATCAATCAGTGGGAATCTCTGCACGGTGCCGGTGGGACAAGTGTCCGCGAGTAAGGCTCCCGCCGAGTCGTAGCGATCACTCCGCCCGTGCCCGGGCTAAAGCACCGGCGTCAGTCGGTGGCAGCTTCAACCATTTTCGCAAGCTCGCCGGAGCTGTGCATTTCAGTCACGATATCGCAACCGCCGATCAATTCGCCATTGATATACAACTGCGGGAAGGTGGGCCAGTCAGAGTACGCCGGCAGTGATTCGCGAATTTCAGAATCAATGATCACGTTGACATAGGCAAATTCCCGCCCGCAGGATTTCAGTGCTTCGCTGGTACGACTTGAAAACCCGCACATCGGCATTTGCGGCGTGCCCTTCATAAACAAAACAACCGGGTTGGATTCTATGTGCTCTTTAATTCGGTCGTTAACATCCATCGGGCGTTACCTGTCAGCTACTGGTTGGAGAGATTATCTCACAAGATGGGCCGCAGTCCGGATGTTTTCAAGCCCGATCAGCTGTCCTCGCGCAGGCACCAAACCGACATTCACCCCGCGCTCACTGTGTTTACATTAGTGTGCCGATTTCATAACCTAGCTGATCCCGCCCATTTCACTGATCGGAATTTGACCATGGCCAGTGCCGCGTCTCCTCTAATTAACTCCTACAGCAGGCTGCCCGTGACCTTCGAGCGTGGTGAGGGTGCGCGCCTGTGGGACACCAGGGGCAACGAATACCTGGACGCCCTCGGCGGGATCGCTGTATGCGCACTGGGGCACTGTCACCCGGACATCACCGCCGCGATCAACGAGCAGGCGGCCACTCTGCTGCACACGTCGAACCTCTTCGCCGTGGAGAATCAGGAAAAGCTGGGACGCAAACTGTGCGATCTGACCGGTATGGATGCCGTGTTTTTCGGCAACTCAGGCGCGGAAGCCAACGAAGCTGCGATAAAACTCACGCGGCTGCATGCCAGAAAGATGGGTATCGACGCACCGGTGGTCATTACCTTTGAGGGCAGCTTCCACGGGCGCACCATGGCAACCCTCAGTGCCACTGGAAATGCGAAAGTGCACAATGGATTCTCACCGCTGGTCGATAGCTTTTTAACGTTGCCCTACAACGACATCGCGGCAATTGAACGGGTTGCCGGTGAAAACCCGAACATCGTCGCGGTCATGGTAGAACCTATACTCGGTGAGGGCGGCATTGAAGTACCGGATGACAATTACCTGCAACAAATCCGGTCTCTGTGCGACGAACACAACTGGCTGATGGTCTGCGACGAAATCCAGACCGGTGTCGGTCGCACTGGTCACTGGTTTGCCAGTCTCGGCCAGGGTGTGATGCCGGATGTCATCACCAGCGCCAAGGCCCTCGGCAATGGTATCCCTATCGGTGCCTGCATCACGGGCGGTGCCGCGGCACAACTGATTCAGCCGGGCCACCATGGCAGCACATTCGGAGGCAATCCGTTTGCCACGCATGTCGCGCACGCGGTGCTCACCGTGATGGAGCGCGACCAACTGCCGGCAAGGGCTGAAGCAGCAGGAAAAAGACTCCACAGTGCGCTGAAAAATCACTTGCACAATCGGCCCGAAGTGAAGGAGATTCGCGGCAAAGGCATGATGCTGGGTATCGTTTTGGATACTGACTGCAGTGAGCTGGTACGCACCGGCCTTGAAAACCGAGTGGTGTTTAACGTGACCGCAGGCAACGTCGTGCGACTGTTGCCACCATACAACCTGAGCGATGCTGAAGTGGATGAGGTCGCCGAGCGTGTCTCCGCCGCGATCACTCAGATATGCGAAACTCATCCAGCGGATGCCATGACCTCATGATCTCTTCTCCGCGTCACTTCATCCGTGAAGACGATTTAACCGCAGACGAATTCAGACAGGTTATTGCATCCGCGATCGCACTGAAGGATGAATGGAAAAAGGGAGGAATCAGACAAACGCTTCAGAATCGCACCCTTGCGATGATATTCGAGAAGGCTTCGACCAGAACACGATGCTCCTTTGAGGCGGGGATGAATCAACTGGGCGGCCATGCGATTAACCTGTCACCCAATGATTCGCAACTTGGTCGCGGTGAGCCAATCACCGATACATCAAAAGTACTTTCCGAAATGGTCGATGCCGCCATGCTTCGCACCCGCGCTCACAGCACAATTGAAGCGTTTGCAAGCGTAGCGTCCATCCCGGTCATCAATGGCCTGTCGGATCTGCTTCACCCCTGCCAGATGCTGGCGGATATGCAGACCTTTTTTGAAATTCGCGGGGACATCAGAGGTGCCCGTGTGGCGTGGGTGGGTGCTGGCAACAATGTCTGTAATTCACTGATTAATACCGCCGGACTGCTCGATTTCAAACTCACTGTCGCCTGCCCACCGGCCTTTCAACCGAATCAGTCGCTGATCGATAGCGCCGCTGCCAATGTTGAAATTACTGACGATCCGGCGGCGGCCTGCGAAGACGCTGACGCGGTTGTGACCGACGTGTGGACCAGCATGGGAGAGGAGGCGGAAAATGAACAACGCCGGCAATCGCTGGCCGCTTTCCAGGTCAACACCTCGTTGATGAAACACGCCAGCGAACACGCACTGTTCCTGCATTGCCTGCCGGCACATCGCGGGGAAGAGGTGACAGCAGAGGTAATCGATGGTCCGCAAAGCGTTGTCTGGCAGGAAGCAGGTAATCGGCTGCATGCGCAAAAGGCACTGCTGGAGTTTTTACTCATCTCACAGCAGTAGCGGGGTTTTCGCTCTGCAATCAACCTGCACAGCCCCATGATTTTTCACGGTCTGTGCCCGACTACACACCTCAGACTGCGTCACCATACAGGCGTGGAGAGTTTTTTGCTGGACCCGGGGCTGAGCAGGGTGTTGAAAAACGTGATGAGCGACGGTCTGAGTAGGCAAATTTCCCCG
>CAZOXM010000024.1:29916-55161 GCA_964583825.1 uncultured Granulosicoccaceae bacterium | reverse complement strand
GGGGGAATTTAACGCCCTCAGACCTAGCGCAATAGTTTTTCAACATCCTGCTAGCTTTTCAGCCTGACACGCTACCTATCTAACCGGAAACTCCCCACATGTCTACGATGACGCCCCGCGAAATTGTGCAGGAACTCGACAAACACATCATTGGGCAGAAAGACGCAAAACGCGCCGTAGCGATTGCACTTCGAAACCGATGGCGTCGACAGCAGGTCGATGAAACGCTGCGCAATGAAATCACGCCGAAAAACATACTGATGATCGGTCCTACCGGAGTGGGTAAAACGGAAATATCCCGTCGCCTTGCAAAGCTCGCCAATGCTCCGTTCATCAAAATCGAAGCGACAAAGTTTACCGAGGTGGGGTATGTCGGTCGGGATGTGGAGTCGATTGTCAGGGATCTGGTCGATGCTTCGATCAAGCAGACGCGCGAGGCGGAAATGGCCAAAGTAAAACACCGCGCCGAGGATGCCGCAGAAGAGCGAATTCTGGATATTCTGCTGCGTCCGGCGCAGGGTGCCACGGAAGAGGAATCCTCGACGCGCCAGAAGTTCAGGAAGATGCTGCGAGAAGGCAAGCTCAACGATCGTGATATTGAAATTGAGGTCAGCGCGGGACCGCTCGGCGTTGAGATTATGGCGCCACCCGGTATGGAGGAGATGACTCAGCAGCTGCAGGGTATGTTTCAGAATATGGGCCGCGATAAAAAGCAGACGCGCGAGGTAAAAATTGCAGAGGCAATGCAACTACTCACGGAAGAGGAGGCGTCAAAAATGGTTAACGAAGATGACCTGAAGCAAATCGCAGTTGAGAATGTTGAACAGAACGGGATTGTCTTTCTCGATGAAATCGACAAAGTTACCCGTCGCAGTGAATCTCACGGCGGTGCGGATGTCTCCCGCGAAGGGGTACAGCGTGATCTTCTGCCGCTGGTTGAAGGTTGTACTGTCAGCACCAAGTACGGCATGGTTAAGACGGATCATATTCTGTTTATCGCCTCCGGTGCGTTTCATCTGACCAAGCCTTCAGACCTTATTCCCGAGCTGCAGGGTCGATTGCCGATTCGCGTGGAGCTCGGCGCTCTTTCCGCACAGGACTTTGAACGTATTCTCACTGAACCGGATGCGTCGCTGGCACGGCAGTATCAGGCATTGCTGGGGACGGAGAACGTGACGCTGACTTTTACCGAGGACGGCATCAAGCGTATTGCCGAAGTGGCCTGGCAGGTGAATGAAAAAACCGAGAATATCGGTGCCAGAAGGCTGCATACCGTGATGGAACGGCTGCTCGACAGCGCCTCATTTGAAGCCTCGGATACGGCTGGAGCGGAGATGACAGTCAATGCTGAATATGTCGACAAACAACTCGCTGATCTGGCGCAGGATGAAGATTTAAGCCGCTACATTTTATAACGCTGCCGCTCCCCCATAATGTGGATTGATTCGACCCACCGACCGGGCCATTCTTCTGTATTATGGAGCGTGGTTGTCTTCGTAACACTACAGTGCCATGCCAAATACAACGCCTAAACCAACACAGATAAAACTGCACCAGCGCAGCCGCGTGCTCGAACTGGAATTTGATGACGGCTTTGAGTGCAACCTCACCTGCGAGTACCTGCGCGTGCACTCACCATCGGCGGAAGTCCAGGGCCACGGCCCCGGGCAGGAAGTACTGCAAACCGGTAAGGAAGATGTCGGTATTGAACAGATCATTCCCTCCGGCAACTACGCCATCAAAATTGTGTTTGACGATGGGCACGACTCCGGCATCTTCACCTGGGGTTACCTGCATGGACTCGGTACGCACTATGAGCACAATTGGCAGGTTTATCTGGATAAACTTAAGGCAGCCGGTCACGAACGTAAAGAGCGCGCTTCAGGTCAGACTCAGTGATCCCGGGCGGCAGTGGTCACTCCCCGCTTCTGTACCGTCGCTTTGTGAATAATGCAGGATAGCGAGCATCCTTATGAGTGATAAAACACACTTCGGTTATCAAACTGTCGATAAGCGCGAAAAAAGCAGTTTAGTCGGGCAGGTGTTTGACTCGGTTGCCGAGCGCTATGATGTGATGAATGATCTAATGTCTCTGGGCATTCATCGTATCTGGAAGCGCGTTGCAATCAATCAATGCGGTGTCAGGGCAGGGCACACTGTCCTTGATCTGGCAGGCGGCACCGGTGATCTCGCAGCAAAGCACAGTGAGCGGGCCGGTGACAGCGGTTGTGTTGTACTGGCGGATATCAACGAATCGATGGTTACTGTCGGTCGCGACCGTATGATTGATCGCGGACACGTGGGCAACCTGCACTATACACTTGCAGATGCGGAGCAGCTTCCATTCCGTGATAACAGCTTCGATTGCATTACCATCGCCTTCGGACTGCGCAACGTCACCGACAAGCAGCGTGCACTCGAATCGATGTTTCGCGTGTTGCGACCGGGTGGGCGTCTGCTGATACTGGAGTTCTCCAAACCGGTGCTGCCGCTCCTGAGCAAAGCCTACGATGCTTATTCTTTCACAGCATTGCCTGCGCTGGGCAAACTGGTTGCCAACGATGCGGACAGCTATCGTTACCTGGCTGAATCTATCCGACAACATCCGGACCAGGTCACTCTGCAGCAGATGATGGAAACCGCCGGCTACGAGCGTTGCGACTATCAAAACATGACAGCGGGCATTGTGGCTCTGCACAAGGGTTTCAAGCTGTGATCGCCCCCGCTGGCAACAGACTGCGACTCATTGCACGCAGGCACTGCAATACGGACTCGCAGTGATGAAACTGCCGGCACCTCTGGCCATGGCAATGACGGCTGGATTCAATCAGTATCTCTCGCTGGATAATGAAACAGCGCCGCGGCTTGAACGTCTCGATGGACGTCTGGTGCGCTTTGATCTGACCGGATTGAACCTGGATTTTTATCTGTTGTTTCAGCGCGACCGGGTTGAAATTCTCGAAGCATTTGCGGGTGTGCCCGACACTACAATACGGGGTGGCCCGCTCTCAATGCTGGCACTCGCCAATGGACGCACAGATATCGCAGCGTCCGGGGTGTCGATAGAGGGCGATGTTGAACTTGCTCAGCATGTCAGTCATGTGATGCGTCAGGTCGACATAGACTGGGAGGAACACTTTTCCCGAATCACCGGGGATGCAGTGGCTCATCAACTCGGTAACGTTGCCAGAGGAGTTGGCAGCTTTTTCGAAAGAACTCACTTCAGAATGCAAACCAATACTGCCGACTATTTGCGAGATGAATCGTTATATCTGCCGCACGACTGGGAGATCGAAGAATTCTGCAACGAAGTGGATGACCTGCGTGACCGGGTAGAGGCACTGAGCGCAAAAATTTCGGGTCGGTGATGTCAGCGTTAAAGCAACTTTCGCGGCTGGCGACCATTCAGCGTGTCTTTTTCAAATATGCGATCGATGAACTGCTGCTCCAGCTGACCGGTTCACGGCTGCTGCGCTCGCTCTGTGCGTTGTGGCCGACCAGGTACAAATATCGTGAAACACGGGACCTGCCACGCGGTCAGCGGTTGCGACTGGCTCTGCAGGAACTCGGACCGGTTTTTATCAAATTTGGACAGATGCTCTCTACCCGACGGGATCTTCTGCCGGATGACATCTCTGATCAGCTGGCGCTGCTGCAGGACAGCGTCGCACCATTCGATTCAGCCATGGCAAAAAGCATCATCGAAAATGAACTCGGGGAATCGGTCGAAAGTCTTTTCACGTCCTTTGACCCCGTACCACTGGCGGCGGCATCAATCGCTCAGGTGCACAGCGCGGAACTGCCAGGCGGTGCCAGCGTCGTGGTGAAGGTGTTGCGACCGGACATACAAAAGGTCATTGAACGCGATCTGGCATTAATGCACCTGCTCGCGAAATTAGTGACCTGGTGCTGGCGCGACAGTGTACGCATGCGTCCGAGGGAGGTGGTAAGGGAATACGAAAAGACCATCAATGATGAGCTCGATCTGCAGCGCGAAGCCGCCAATGCGGCGCAGATGAAGAAAAACTGTGAAGACACAAATGACTTGTATATCCCCGAGGTCTACTGGGACTACACGCGCGAAAAGGTGCTGGTGCTGGAAAGAATTCATGGTGTGCCGATTTCAGAGGTACAGACCCTGAAGGCAAAACAGGTCGATATCGAAAAGCTCGCGCAGCGCTGTGTAAATATTTTTTTTACGCAGGTATTTCGGGATAATTTTTTTCACGCCGATATGCATCCCGGCAATATTTTTGTGTCCATTGAAAAGCCGGATGATCCTCACTGTATCGCGGTGGATTTCGGCATTGTCGGCACCCTGACCGAGCAGGACAGACACTATCTCTCGCAAAACATGCTGGCGTTTTTTGAACGCGATTACCGTTCGGTTGCAAGCTTGCACATCGACAGTGGCTGGGTCCCCGCCGACACCCGGGTAGAAGAATTTGAGTCGGCTATCCGGACAGTGTGCGAGCCGATTTTTGAAAAACCGCTGGAAGAGATTTCGTTCGGTCAGGTGCTGTTGCGGCTGTTTCAGACCGCGCGGCGATTTAATATGGAGGTGCAGCCGCAGTTGGTGCTGCTGCAAAAGACACTGCTCAATATTGAGGGTCTGGGCCGGCAACTCTACCCGCAGCTGGATATCTGGGCGACGGCTCGACCGATACTCAAACGTTGGGTGGTAGAAAACACCGGTCCGTTGTCGATTCTGCGGGAAATTAGGAAAAATGCACCCGAATGGGGACGGCTGCTGCCGCAAATGCCCCTGCTGTTGCACCAGGCAACGGTAAACAGTGCGTATAGAAAAACACCGGCCGGGTATGAGTCGCAAACGTTGCCGGTTATCTATGCGATATTCGCGTCAGCACTTTTTATTGGCGGTATTCTTGTGATGATGCTGGGCGCGAACGGCGGTTTGCCGTGGAAAGCAGGCCTTCTTTTTCTTGGCGCTTTTTACTGTCTGCGCAAGTCGTTGAATCGCTGAACCTGCATTGATAGCGGGTCAGTGATCCTGCCGTGCGTTCACCGATATAAGGCGAAGGTAAATCCGACGGCTCAGGTGTCGGTATTTTTTTCCTGCTGACTCTTTTCCGTAATTCGCTTTAGCACTTCGGCGAGTTCCGAATCGTTGCGGAAGTGCTGATGCAGCGGTTCCTCACGAAACTCCAGTTCCTGATCCAGTTCGAGTCTGAAGCGGTAGAGCTGACAATTTAGCTGATACAGCCCGGCTTCGAAACGGGCGGTCTCGCGATAGCCTGCGAGGAGATCCGCCTTAGACTGACCGGGTGCCGGAGTGTCCTCCGCGGACGTCAGCAGATCGCTGTCGGCGAGTGTGCTGTCGTCGATTTTGTTTGTCAGCACCGGAAATTCATCGCTGTCGTTGATTGAGTTCAGCGACTTAATGTCGGTGATCATCAGCGTTTTGAATTTTTGCAGAATAGTGGCAAGGTCGCTGATCCGCTGATCGAAATCGTCGCGGATTTCACGCTGCAGCGATGTGAGGTCCTTTGTTATTCGGCGTGTTTTTTCATTATGTTCATTGCGGCTGTAGTCTGGCTGTGCACCAAAGGAAGGTTTTGGCATTTGAGAACCCGTAAAAAATACCCAACACGCAACGTTGCGCCTCTATGCAAATGCTATCGGCCGAGGTCTACAACGGTTGAATGCGTCAAAGCCCTGTCGAGCGCAACTCGCTGATGGTGGGCGGTGAACCACACTTTGGTGGCGGATGCCGCTGTCGTTGCTGTACACCGGAGCGACGTATGTCACACTTGGCTTTTTGCGAGTAGCAGAGAGATGGCCGAGCTGGATGAACTATGGCGAGCAGTGACAGTGTCCGATCACTGTGCGCGCGCTTTAGATCGGACTGAGTATCCGGCGGCCGCATCCGAAGTGCTGTCGATGGATCATGTGCTGGCCGCTTATCGCGAAATCACACACTGGCCCGACTATCAGGTCACGCCGCTGCATGCGCTCGATCAGTTATCGACCTTAATCGGCTGTGGCCAGGTGCTATACAAAGATGAATCTCAGCGATTCGGCCTGGGCAGCTTTAAAGCGCTGGGCGGTGCGTATGCCGCTTTGTGGCTGGTAGCGCGCGAATACGAGCGTCGCCACAGTCAGGCGGTGAGTCTGGAGGCTGTTCGTCGTGGCGAATACCGTGAATTCGCCGCATCGCTTACCATTACAACGGCGACCGATGGTAATCACGGGCGTTCGGTTGCCTGGGGGGCGCGCAATGCCGGTTGCGGCTGCAGAATCTATATTCACCGCGAGGTCAGCGAAGGGCGCCAGCGTGCAATGGAACAGCTTGGTGCTGAAGTGGTGCGGGTTGACGGTGACTATGATGATTCAGTACGCCACTGTGCCCGGGAGTCGCTGGAAAATGGCTGGTTTGTGGTGTCGGATACCTCCTACGAGGGCTATACGGATGTACCGCAGATGGTCATGGCCGGCTATACCGTGCTGGCAACCGAAGTGCTGCAGCAGACTACGCAACCAGTGACACACCTGTTTGTGCAGGCAGGTGTTGGCGGGCTGGCTGCTGCGATTTGTGCCCGCCTGTGGATGCATTATGGTGAGATGCGACCGCGTATTATTGTCGTCGAATCCGAACATGCGGCCTGCTGGCTCAACAGCGTGCGCGCGGGTGAACCGGTGGCAGTACCGATCGACCGGGAAACCGTGATGGCGGGATTGTCCTGCGGTGAGGTATCTCAGCTCGCGTGGCAGGTGTTGTCGCTTTGTGCCGATGATGTGCTGACGCTTACCGATGATCACGTGGCAATGGCAATGAAGCTTTTTGCCAATGGCTCGATGTCCGGAAACTCAATTGAGGCAGGCGAGTGTGCTGTACCCGGTGCGCTGGCGCTGATGGCGGTTTGCGGTGATGCCGCACTCCGACGTTCAGTGGGGATAGATCGCACCAGCAATGTGCTGTTGCTGGGGTGTGAGGGTGCGACAGACCCGGAAGTTTACCGTTCGCTCCTCGATTCAGTGATATCCGCCGCAGATGCCTGAATCGCGTTAAGTCAGATCACGACCAGTGTCAGTCGAGTATGCTAACCTGCGCGACGAGTGCTGCTACCGTATGGCACAAGTATAACGGTATAAAGGAAGAGCGACCCGATCCGGTGACGGGTCCGGATTTCAAATCCGGTGAGACGCGTCAGACGTGTCTGGTGGGTTCGACTCCCACGCTCTTCCGCCAGTCCCCCGCAAGCACCCCCGTCGACCCGACAGTGTCCGGAGGTCTTCACTATTTTGTGTGGTGATCGCTACTTCTGACAGGGGCCGCGATTTTGTGAACCGTGCATAACTCGCGGGTGCGTCTGTGTTCTATCCGGCATTGCCCGTTCACATTCTGACCGCTTTGCAGCTCGAACAGCCGGCCTTTTTACATTCTTTTCGCCGAATGTCGAAGCCTCATCGTGAATGAGGTTAAGTTGTTGTCTGGTCCGTCGCCACAGTAGGAATAATTCGAACTGTATGACGAGTTGCCGCCATGTCGCGTTCTTCAGATTCCATCTTTCCTATCGCGCTGCTTAGAGACAAGACCTTTCAGGCCCGGGAAATCCGGCGGGTCATTGCATTCGCAACGCTGTATCTGGTACTCACGACCATTATGCTTGGGGTGTTTTATCACCACATGCTCGGTCAGCTGGTATCCGGTAAGGCGCCAATGCTGTTTGTCTCTGAAGATATGCAGATGCTGAATGAACAGATCCCGAGCCTGGCCAGTGTACTGGGACGCTGGATAGTGATGATGATGGCGCTCAACGTCGTCGTGACCAGTCTGATCAGCGTGTACATTATTCGAAAGCTCGGTCAGCCGCTGTTGGCGGTTAAGCGGGCGTTGAAAGAAATCGGTGACGGCAAACTGAATGTCAGAATGCGGGCGACTGATGATGAAGAGTTCGGTGAGATAACCGCGGCACTCGCCAGTGCGGTCAGTAGTATCAACCGACACGTGGCAGTTGCAAAAGGCGAGATGGCTCAGATAGAGGCTCTGCGACAGCAACCTGCGGCGAATACAGGGGAACTCGAGACATCTCTCGATAACTGCAAAATTGCGCTGGATTATTTCATTACCGAGCCAGGCACACAGGCCAGCTCTTCCTAGATCGTCGTCAATGGTACGCACCGGGATATGGGGAGCTGACTGGTGAGATTTTTTTATAACAACAAAAATAGCGCATCCGGTACGTTGCTTTGTACCGGCATCCTTGCAGCCACGATGATCGTTGGCTGTGTTGCCGAAGAGGAAAGTGCCAAGCAGGTTGACGATATACTCGGTCTCGAACTATCCCTGTCGGACTACCGCTTCGGAGTCCAGGATGTCGGCAGCGAAACCGCGCAGATGTTCGAGCTTAAGAATGTCGGTGTGGACACTTATCCCATAAATTCCGTCACTATCACCGGTGACAATGCTGAGGATTTCGCCGTCGATGTGCAGGAGGGAATCACGCTCGAGCCAGGTGACAAAATGGATCTTAAAGTCGCTTTTGTTCCGGTGGGTGAGGGACAGCGAGTTGGCTCACTCGATATCGACTACAACATCATCGAGGGGCTGGGTTCAAATCTGGTAGAAGCGCGTTATTACGAGGCGCGTGATCTTGAAGACGCGGGTGATAACGTCGCCGCTGCTGCCGAGTATCGTGACTATCTGAACGAAGGTTCGACCACAGATAACAAGGCCCGTGCAATGATCAAGTTATCTTTGCTTGAGGAGGCGGACGTATATGGCATCGGCAAAGACTTTAACCTGTACAAGTCTGCACTGAACCTTCGAGACGACGGTGACATTGACGGCTCCGTTGCGGCGCTGAACTCACTGATTACGGACTACGAAGACAGTTACCTGGTAGACGATGCCGCATATATGCTCGGCTATATTCAACTGGTGGATCAATCGAACTACGAACAGTCGATTGAATCGATGCAGCTGTTAATCGATCAATACCCGGACAGCAACTACTACGATACAGCGCTCTACAGCCAGGGCATTGCAGAGTATGAGCTTGGCAACATAGAAAGAGCAGAGGAAATCTTTCTGTCTCTCAGAGAGCGCCACACCGGTGTGCAGCTTGGCTTGTTCGAAATGCGCTGGCCGAAAGACAACTACGTATCGAGGCTGTGGTTCGATAAAGCCGATGAGCAGCTAGCTACTATTGAAGGTGAGCAGTCTGACTCCTGATGTGTGTGTTGTGAGCAATAGCAGCGCGTCGTGCGGTCACGGGTAGTCGGGCAGCATGTCGAAGGTCTGTTCTGCCATTGCTCGTATGTAGCGGTTTATCTTCCTGTGTTGTGGCATCCAGCCCGCCAGAAAGCGATAGAAATCAGTCCATGCCAGCGGGTACATCTGCCGCCACTCATGTTCTATTACGCTACTGATTGAACTGTCGTCGATGGCGCAGGCGAGGGTCGCAAAGTAGCGATCCACCAGAGCGTCAGCGCAGGCCTCACAGTCGTCTTCGGTGAAACAGCTGCCGATAAAGTAGGCCAGGTCCTTCATCCCGCACCCACCCCCTGTGTACTGGAAATCGACAGCGGCGACACGATCGGAGTTGCCAAAGCAAAAGTTAGCCACCTTGGCGTCCCCGTGAACCAGTGTCTGATACTGACACGCGCTGAGGATCCGGTCGATTTTAGTTGCCTGGTCTTTCAGACGGCCCGCTGTCGTTGCGTCGAATTCATCGGGGCGTGTCTCGAGGTGCCAATAGGTGCCGACCGGCCATAGACCGGTACTTTCCACGCCCATGAAGCGCGCATGAAAATGAGCCAGCCAGTCGACACAGTACATCGCTTTCTCGGGTGACAGGCTCTCGTACCTGAGTGGGAATCCGGCTGCATCCAAATCTTCGAGCAGCAGTACACGTTGATGTTCGTCAGTCTGCGCATTGTAAAATAACGGTACTCTGCAGAGTTCGTCGCACAAGTGGCTGTAGTGTTGATACCAATGAGTTTCTACGCGATATGACCTGAGTTTGCGCTCGGTGGCGAAATCTCCGCTCCAGCCGCGCGGATGAGACGTGGTGCACGGTGGACTGACATGTTTAACGATCAGTGATTCCGTGTTGGTTTGCACACGGAAAATGGACCCGAACCCGCTCCAAAGTGATTGCACGGTGTCGAGTTTTTCGGGGTTTTTGCATCCTGTGGTCTGGGCTACCAGCTGACGCCATAGCTTATCGTCGGTTGCAGGGTACGTCATCGTTCCGGGTGCACTCGGTATGTGGTAGCGTTTGTTGTTGCAGAACAAGCGACACCGATAAAGTTATCTGCCAGAGAAGGGTAAACCGTGCTTCAATGCACGGGATGTGAGTCGAATGACAAATAATGGCATTGTAGATGCGCTCTATTAGGACTGCTTTGGCAGTGATTTGTTGCGCTGCTTCCGGTTTATTATATCGATTGTTGTCGAATCTGTTTGCAAATGAAAAAAGAGACTATCCCGACAATAGAGTGGCAGACACTAAGCTTACTGGCGGCGCACTATGCGCTCTTTTGTCTGCTGTGTGTGTTCTACCATCAGCTGCCGTGGTGGCTGGTGATCGCATGGGGCGGGTTTTCGATTTGTTTGCATGGATCCCTGCAGCATGAAGCGATTCACGGCCACCCGACGCGCTCGAGGCGATTGAATGAATGGCTGGTTTTTCCAGCACTCGGGGTATGGCTGCCGTATGAAATTTATCGCGATACGCATTTAAAACACCACAAGGATGAGTACATCACCGACCCGTTCGAGGATCCGGAATCGTACTTTGTGGCACACCAGTCCTGGAGTCGTCTTGGCGCGGTGCGTCGTGTTGCGCTGTTGATCAGAAACACAGTGGTTGGCCGGCTGGTGCTCGGCCCGGTCTGGGCCTGCTGTACGCTGGTAAAAGCGGAGCTATACAAACTGCGCAATCGGGATTTCTCACACGTTCGTTATTGGTACTGGCATGCGATGTCCGTCGCTGCACTCTTTCTTTGGCTGACGCTCTGGGCCATTCCGCTTGTCGAGTACATTGTATTGGTTGCCTACCCGGGTTTGGCGCTGACTATGTTGCGATCTTTTCTGGAGCACCAGGCCGATCCGGAGCCGGCGAAGCGGACGGTGGTGGTTGAAAGCGGCAGGTTGATGGGACTGTTGTACCTGAATAACAACCTGCATGCGCTCCACCATGAGCAGCCGGCGCTGCCCTGGTATCGATTGCCGGCTGAGTATCGTCGTCACTCCGATGAAATACTGGTGCGAAACGGTGGTTATTTCTACTCTGGTTATTTCGCAGTCATCTGGCGCTATCTATTCTCGCCAAGGACCCATCCTCGACACCCCTACGTCTGAGCACCCCTGAGTCTGACAGGCGACGATTCACAACATATACTAGTCCGGCGTGCGGATATTCCGGGTTCTACCCGTTTGATGTTAACCCGCGGATGTACCTATTTAACAGATGATGATTCTATGGCAGAACGGCGGCACCTGAAGCAACGGATGAAGACCGGTGAGACACTGGTCGGCACCTTTCTGAAAACACCGGCCTGCGAACTGGTGGAATTACTGGCAATGTCGGGCCTGGACTTTATCTGTCTCGATGCCGAACACGCACCATTCGACCGTGCCAGGCTCGACGCCTGTCTGGCGCTTGCGCTGGCCCATGGGTTGCCGGCGCTCGTTAGAGTGGCCACCGGCGAGCGACACGAAATCCTGCAGGCGCTCGACAGCGGTGCTACCGGTGTGGTGGTACCGCATGTGGATAGCGAGGAAAAGGCGGGCAATATTGCACGCTGGGGTCGTTTCGGCCACGGTGGGCGTGGCTATGCAGGTTCCACCCGCTGGGCCGGATTCACCACCGGAACCATGTCTGAGCTGCTGCAGCGCAGCGTTGATGAAACAATAGTTATTGCACAGATAGAAGAACCCGAGGGGGTTGAACAGTGTAACGCTATTGCCGCCACCGAGGGCATTGACGGTTTATTCGTTGGACCCGCGGACCTCGCCGTGTGCCTCGGGGTCAGCGACCTGAACGATGATCGCGTTGTGAATGCGACCAGGCAGGTGGCGGCGGCCTGCCGGCAAAACGCCCGCTGCTGTATGACATTTGTACCGGACGTTTCAAAGATTCAGGAGTTGCGGGAAATAGGTGTGTCGATGTTTTATGTATCATCCGAGCACGGCTTTATTCTACAGGGAGCTCGCGCTGTTGCGCAGAGTGTGGTGCGCTGATGAAAAACGTAAAAATAGCGTTGTGGGACCTCGGCAATGTGTTGGTGCGCTGGGAACCTGAAACCATTCTGTCCAGGTTTGGTCTGGAAGCAGAGCTGACGGAGTACCTGCGCGGACAATTGCTCGGTCATGATGACTGGTTGAAACTGGATCAGGGGCTGACTACCGAAGCGAAGGTGGCTGAGCGGCTCAGCCGTGAGTCCGGGCTTGCCATGCCTCAGATAGAACGCTGCTTCGACATTGTGCGTGAGTCGTTAACGGATATTCCCGAGTCTGTTGAACTAATCAGGCAGATGCGCGACGCCGGCATCCCGATGTTTGTGTTATCGAATATGTCCGATGTCAATGCGCACTACCTTCGAGGGAGAGACTATTTTCAATGGTTTGACGGGGTTGTCATTTCCGCAGAGGAAAAGTTGATCAAGCCGGACCCCACGCTGTTTCAGCGCGTGCTGGACAGATATTCGTTACAGGCGCAGGATGTCTATTTTATCGACGACAGTGCTGAGAATATTCGATCAGCGGCGAATCTCGGTTTTAAGGCGCAGCAGTTTCACCGTCGCCCCGGCTGTTATCAGCGGATCAGGCAGGCGTTTGCGTTGCCTGACGCTACTGCATAAACAGCGATTCTTCCAGCTCTACAAGCAGCGGTTTCTGCTTTGCAAATGTACTTTGGAGCTCGGCGCAAAGTGCCTCTTCACTGGCGACGGATACTGCACTCAGACCATATGCTGCTGCCACCTGGCAATAATCAGGTATGGCGAATTCCACACCCACTGATGTGACACCGGCTCGTTCCATTGAAGTTTTGATCTCCCGATATCCGTTGTTGCGCCAGACCAGTACGGCAACCGGACACAGTGCATCTTTTAATGCACCCAACTCACCCAGGACAAATTGCAGACCGCCGTCACCGATGATACAGATCACCGGATTGCCGGGTTTCGCCAGTGATGCGCCAATGGCGGCGGGCAACGCATAACCCAGTGTGCCGAAGCCGACGGAGGAATTGAACCAGTGGTTTGGTAAAGCGCAGTTGAACAACAGGTTGCCACTGTAAATAAGCTGCGTTGAGTCGCCGACGAAAATCGCATCGGGATGGTTGCTTCTGAGTCGTTCCAGCAGTGACAGGTGCGTGCGCATCTCAGCTGTCAGTTCCTGTTCGGCAGCATTTTTAATCGCCTTACAACGTGCAGCACCCTGACGTGAGCAGGGTGTCAATTGCTGCAACATGGCGGAGGCGAACTGTCGGGTGTCGGCGACAATGCTGATATCTGGCTGCGCATTATTATTCAGTTGCAGTGGATCGATATCGCATCGCACCAGAGTGCCATTGATTGTAAAGCCGTCGTCCTTGTACTGATCGTAGTCGGTGGCTGAGAGCTCTGTACCCAGCGCCAGCACCAGATCGCTCGCCGCGATTGCCTCGCGCGCTGCGTTCATCGTGCCGCTGACCGGCACAGCCAGCGCACAGTCGGGTGACAACACGCCGCGCGCATTGATGGTGAGAAACACCGGGGCGTCGATACATTCCGCAAGTTGTCGGATTGCAGTGCTGGCGTGTCGGCAGCCGCCTCCGGCGAGTATCACGGGTGATTTACTTTGACTGATGGCTGCTGCCGCCGCATTCAATGCTGCTGCATCGACACCGGACGAACCGGGTAGTACCACTCGTGCCGGTCTCCTCGGCGTATAGGGTGCACCGAGCAGGGAGACCGGAAGCTGCAGGTGCACCGGTCCCGGTCGACTGCCGGCAAATACACCAAAGGCGTTCGCCAGCGCCGGCGCCAGTTCATCAGCGCTGTGAATGGTTTGGCTGAAGCGTGTCAGCGTACGACTCAGCGCCAGCTGATCGGGCATCTCGTGCAGCATGCCACGTGCCTGTGGTGTGTTCAGTGTGTCGTTGACACTTGATATCACCAGCATGGGAATCGAATCGGCCAGCGCCTGACCCATTGGGGTGGCGATATTCGTCAGCCCCGGTCCGGTGATGACAAAACAGACGCCGGGTTTGCCGCTGACCCGCGCATATCCATCGGCCATGAACCCCGCGCCCTGTTCGTGCCTGGGTGTGTGATGCGTTATCTCGCCTGCCGCGAGCCCGCGGTAGAGTTCGATCGTGTGAACCCCGGGTATGCCGAATACATGCTCCACGGCGTAACGGCGCAACAACTCGATCAGCGCGACACCGACGGTCTGTCCCGTCATTGGCGGAGTCACCAGATCAGTCAAGGTGGCCTTCGCGTCTCAGTTGGGCACTTGCTTCATCGATACTGTCGTGCAGGGTGGCGACTGCAAAGTCGATTTGATCTCGCGTTATGACCAGCGGTGGGGACATCACATTCAGGTTGATGATCGGTCTGACTAGCAAGCCTTTTTTATCGGCTATATTTGAGATAATTTTGCCGATATCTATTTCGTCCGGAAACACCGCTTTGGTTTTTTTATCGGCCACAAACTCGACGCACTGCATCAGACTGACACCGCGGACCTCACCAACAATGTCGTGCTCCGCCAGTGTTTGCAGTTGCTCTTCAAAGTACTGTCCGACTGCCTTTACGTGATCGAACAAATGCTCGCGCTCCATAATTTCAATATTCTTGAGCGCTGCGGCACATGACACCGGATGGCCGGAGTAAGTGTAGCCGTTGGAGAAGTAGCGACCGTGGCCAGGCTCACTGATGACCTCATGGATGGCAGATGAATAGATGGTAGCTCCGAGCGGCAAGTAACCCGAGGTAATACCTTTGGCGCAGGTGATGATATCCGGCTGCAGGTCAAATACCTCCTTTGACGCAAACCAGTGACCGAGTCGACCGAAAGCAGTAACCACTTCATCGGAAACATAGAGGATATCGTGAGCCCTGCAGATTTCCTGAGTGCGTCGGTGATAACCCTTCGGCGGTACGATTACACCCCCAGCCCCAAGTATCGGTTCTGCAAAAAAGGCGGCGACTTTCTGAGCACCGATCGCTTCGATCCTGCGCTCCAGTTCATCGATCAGAAAATCGAGGTATTCTGACTCATCCATATCTGCGCCATTGCGATAGTGGTTGGGACTGGAAATATGGTGAATCGTATCGCGGATGTAGTCGAACTCCGGTGGGTGATCTGCCTTCTTACCGCCGATCGACATGGCGACATAGGTAGAGCCGTGGTACGAGGCGTCTCTGGCAATAATGTGTTTCTTCTCGTGATTGCCACGACAGTTCTGATAGTACTGAATGAGTCTGAAGGCAGAGTCGATGGCCGTAGAGCCACCACAACTGAACATCACGTGGTTCAGATCACCGGGTGCGAGTTGTGCCAGTTTTGCAGAAAGTTCGGCTGCAGGTGCATTCGTCATATCGACAAAGGGACTGGCATAGGCCATCTTTTGCATCTGTTCGGCAACCGCCTCGACCATTTCTGTTCTTCCCTGTCCGATATTGGTACACCACAGACCACCGACCGAGTCGAGATAGCGGTTGCCGTCGATATCGTATAACCAGGCACCGTCGGCACGGTCCATCACCATTGCGCCCTGTTCGTGAAAACTGTCGAATAATTGCCACGGGTGAAGATGATGGTCTTTATCTTTCTGCCAGATTTCTCTGGCATAGTTGTGCGAGCTTCCCGGAGTCATAAATAATCTTGCCTGGCTGGACGAGGTTCATTGTAGTGCGAATTGCCACTGGTGCAAAAAAGCAGTGCACAAGTGTTAATTGCCGCACCCGCGTTTTATTGTGTCCCGTTTTGGTAGTCTGCTGGCTTCGTTTCTGCGACATTCGTCCCGCTTAAAGGTAAAGTGCACGATATGTTCTGTCTGTTTTTATTGAAATAGAGGTTTTATAGCGGATTTTATCTGTGGCAGATGCCGGGCCATTACTTGCGACCGCTTATTTCGGGGGGTAGTCTGCGCACAACTATCGTTGAAATGCGTGCCATGGCAAAGCTCTATTTTTACTACTCGTCTATGAATGCCGGCAAGTCGACTGCACTACTGCAGTCGAGTTACAACTACCGGGAGCGCGGTATGCGCACCATGGTACTTGCACCTGCCATCGACAATCGCTTCGGCGAGGGTATTGTCGCCTCCCGCATCGGGCTGAAGTCAGATGCCACTATTTTCGATGGCTCGCACGACCTGTTTGAAATGATTAAAACGCGCCACCAGGGAAACCCGCTTAGCTGTATTTTGATTGATGAGGCACAGTTCCTTAGCCGCGATCAGGTATATCAGCTCACCGAAGTATGTGATCGAATGGATATACCGGTGCTTGCCTATGGCATCCGCACCGATTTTCAGGGAGAGCCTTTCGAAGGCAGCAAATACCTGCTGGCCTGGGCAGATAACCTGAAAGAGCTGAAGGCGATCTGCTTTTGCGGCCGAAAGGCAACGATGGTGATTCGGGTGGATGAGCAGGGTAAAGCAGTGACCGAGGGTGCGCAGATAGAGATCGGCGGAAACGATCGTTATGAATCGACCTGCCGTCTGCATTTTAAAGAGGCGTATTTTCCATAGTGCCGCTATACCGCTTCCTGCCTCCCGCCACGTTAGCCTGCATTTTCCCGTGCCATGACATACACACCGGAGGCGACAATAATAATGATCCCCAGCCATGTGCTGAGTGCCGGTATATCACTGAAAATATACCAACCCAGAATCGTCGCACCGAGTATTTCAAAGTACTGCAGGGGTGCCAGTAAACTTGCATCAGCCAGGCTGAAGGCATAGACCACCAGCAGATGTGCCGTGCACCCGATTGCACCGAGCACTGCCAGTAGCCACCACTGCGAGTTCGATGGCCAGGTGAAGCTCAGTATTTGTATTTCGGCTGTCGTACCGACGGCTAACACGATTGCGAGCAGTAGCATGCCCGCCAGACCGGTAAAAAACTGGATGATGACAGGGTCGGTTTGCAAGGCAAGCTTACGCGTTAGAATGAGATAGAATGCAAAGCATATGGAGGCGGCCAGGGGTAGTAATGCATAGTAGCCGAATACCTCGGTACTGGGCTTGATGATTAGTAACGCACCGAGAAAACCTGTGGCTACTGCAGTAATACGTCGCCAGCCGATTTTTTCTCCGAGAAAAAATGGTGATAGTGCGGTTAGTATCAGGGGCTCGACAAAGAATATTGCCAGTGCATCCGCCACCGGTAGTCTGATCAGTGATGTAAAAAAGAACAGGGTTGCCGTGGCAATAAAGAAACCTCTCGCGGCATGGTACTGCCAGGGCGTGTTGCGCCAGTGCGCTTTTAATCTCAGTGCAAACGGCAACAGGAAAAGTGACTGGAAAAAGAACCGGCTCCACGCGATCTGACCGGACGCCAGTGAGTCGCTCAGGTATTTCGCGATGGTATCCATGACGGGCAACACAAGCATCGCCACAAGCATTAACCCTATTGCATTGACGTGATCCCGCCCGGTGATGCTTTTTATTGCTCTTCTCGCTACTGATATGTGGGCTGACTGGAAGGGACTGTCACTGTTTACACAGCTTGCGTGGGAGTTTACGCCTGATCGAATTTACCGATCGAGGCGCGGTTCTTCTTGAGTGGTTAGCGTTAACTCAGGAATTGTCCTGTTGTTGCCACCAGCTTTGTGCGGACGGATTGACCTCGCTGCCATGAAAGCGTGCGAGCTTGCCGGTGGGTTGCAATGCTTCGGTATAGAAAAACTCCGGTAAATCGTCATCGTCAACATTGAATCCGGCCAGCCGGTTGAACTCGTTTTCGAATCGCAGTGTGTCAGTGCCGAGTTCCTGATAGAACTCCGCTTTTAACGATGTGCCATGAGCATCGTTTAATGCGTTCACCATGAAGTCGATCTGTTCGTTGGTCACCGATCTGCCGAAGATACACAGACCAAGTGAGTCTGCCGCGGCGGTCAGTACCTGTGCGCCGAGACTGGCACGTACCAGCTCTTCAACGTCTTTGCCCTCACTCTCATAGGTGGGCAGGTTACCGGCGGTATGATCCGCTCCCTGTGCCGTCATCATCATGGTAATACCTGTGACTTCAATGACACGCGGGTCATAGGCACTGATTGTTTGTTTCTTGATCACAGGCACTCTGTCAACGCCGTAGTGCTCACCCACCCGAGCTGCGCCCTGTGCAATGGTTTTACCCAGAGAGGTGCCCTGACGCATTTCGTCGCACATGTTCTGCATGAATTCAGCATCGCCAAACTCGCCATGGCCGGCATCCATCAAAACACCCAGGGTGCCACCGAGTTCTATTGTATCGACGCCCAGATCATTGGCGTGCCAGTTTATTCTCGCCAGATCGTCCGGGTCGGTCAGGCCGCAATTGGTACCGACCAGCCCGATGGTTTCGTACTCCACCGGAGAGACGACTTCGTTGCCGTCCTCGTCGGCGTACACATTACTACACTGAATCAGGCAGCCGGGCATACACGCGTGCGTGGTCTCCCCGCCCCGTTCTATGTTCTGCTCGCGCAGGTAGTCGCCGCTGAGACGAAACGTTTCGGTGCTATCGGCGGCGCGACCCGCGGTAAAATTGCGCACCGGTATACCGCCCAGTTGATTGATTACATCAGACATCATCGCTGTGCCGGTTTTGGCGAAGTTATCGATGGCCGGTTCTGCCTTGAGCATCTTGTTGTATTCGCGTACCGCACCCATGAGCTTCTTGCGCTCATGGAAGCTCGGCATTTTGTGCAAATCGACAATAACTGCTTTGACTTTTTTGCTCCCCATCACCGCGCCGACACCGCCGCGAGCGCTGAGTCGGGACGGGCGCAAATCGACATCACTGAACGAGATGCCCGCCAGCAACCCCTGATACTCGCCGACCGGGCCGCACAGCCCGATGCTGCACTTGCGCCCATACACTTCGTGCAATTTTTCAGCGGTTTCAAAATTGCCCATGCCCATGTACGGCGCGGCAGATGAAAATTCGATACTGCCGTCTTTTTTAAAGTGAATAATCAGCCAGTCGTCCGCGGCGTTGTACAAGGTGAATCCGGCCAGTTCGAGCTGACCCAGCGCAAATCCGAATGTGCCACCGGAGTTTGCCTCTTTGATGCCGCCGGTGAGTGGGCTTTTACACCCAACACTGGTGCGATTGGCGTTTGAGAAGTTGCTGCCCGCGAACGGCCCGGCAGAAAAAATCAATGGATTGTCGGGAGAAAGCGGCTCCACCTCCGCGACGCCCTGCTCAACCAGTGTGCGTGCGATCAGGTATCTCCCGGCCCGGATAATGTCCTCTCCGTTCAGTGCTTCCTTGCGGACACTGCGATCACCAAGATCAATGTGGCAGAAGGTTCTCATTGTCGTCTCCGATTCTGTGACAATGGCTGGTCGGGTTGCGTTAAATTCGGATGCTGAACTAACGCCAGTAAAACCTGGCACCGATTGAGATTGCCGAGTTGTCCCCGAGAGTGGTCTCGAGCAACGCAGAGAATCCCGGGGAAAGTTCGTAAAGCCCCCCCAATTGAATGTTCAGATCAGTGTCGACTACGGTGGTCAGTTCGACGGCGGCGTTCAACTCAATGACATCGCTGAACGCGTAGCGAGTGCCTGCGGAGGCGTAGACGCCGCTTTCATCCTCCACGCGGTCGAGGCCCGCGGCAAAGTTGAGGTCGGCGCGCGGATAGCTCTGTGACTGAATGTAGTACACCGCACCGAATCGCAGGCCATCGGCGTCACTGTCGGCACGGACATAGTTGACCCGCAATGCAATGTTATCCCGAATGTCGCCGGCGCCAACGAGACTGAAGCCGTCAACCCCGTCAGCATCGAAGTATTTCAGCTCAACCAGGTTGTAGTTAAAGACACTTGGGCCTTTTTTGAAGATCTCAGCGTAAGCTGGCTGTGCGAACAGGGCGGCAGCCGACAGCCATGAGGCCAGCAAAATGCGAGTCAACGTTGATGATGTCAATGCTATCTCCGGTATTTTCGAACGAATGAACCGGGACGATGGTAACTGACGAGCAGGCTTCTTGTCTTGCTTTCCGGACGGGGGAGGGAGAGTGGGTGGGCTGTGAGGTGCGGCGGGCGGTTAGCTGGATAGCTTCGCGCCTTTACTCGGCGTCGTGAGGCATTGAATGATCGTGTGCCGGTGAGCGCAGCACGTGAAATATGAAGGCGATTATTAAACAGGCGTACATGGCTTTTCTCCAATTGTGTCATGACAATATAATGCATGTATCGTGTCATGACAAGCAAAGTGAGCCCTTTGCAGCGTAGCTGCAACGCATGTTTACAATCCTGACTGTCGGGTTAACAGTCGCGTCAGGCAAGAGCCAATTTATTGGCGAATCTTTCCACTTTGTATGAATTTCAGCAGTCAGGATGTAAACTTGTGAGGATAGTGAGCGGGTGGGATTTACGCGGTAGCGTGAGTTGCTATCTACTTGTGTCCACGTACACAACAATCCTCCTCACCAGAGTGACTGCAACCATTCACAATGAATCCCATACATCGCAACTTTTGCGTGCGTCCCAGTCCATGCTTTTTGAAATTCTGAACCCTGTGCGCGGGCGATGTCCTGTTCGGGGTCGCTGTGGAGTGTTCCTATGAACCATAACCAACACGAGCAGCAGGAGGCTGGTGCCGGCTGGGCGGCCTTTGTACCGCCGGGCAGAGATCAGCAGTGGCCATGGAGCGCATCGAACTCCGCAATGCTCGGTTTGTCGTTGTTGTTGCTGCTCGCCGCCGCTACCTGCTGGTGGGCCGTTCAGCACTTTGAGAAGCGGCTTGATAAACAGGCACGTGCCGACCTCGCCAGTGCCGGGGTAAATCTCGACAAACTGACATTTGACTGGAACTACCGCCACCTGTCGCTCACTGGGGAGCTTTCGGCCGGGGTAACAGAACAACAATTGGTCGATGTACTTCGAAATACCGCCGGTGGTGGAGTTCGCGATATCAGCCTGCAACTTATCGATGCACCGGTTCCACCGACGCCCGAAGTCGGGCAAGGCACGATTGATCTCACCGCCACATTGACCGGTGGCACAATGACCTTGCGCGGTACGGTGCTGACCGAGGCGCAGCGCGCGCGTATTTACAGCGCCGCTGTGGATGCGCTGGGTCCGGAAAATGTGGTTCGGCAGATCGGAGTTTCCGGTCTGCGTGAAGCGATTCCAGGTGCCGACCAGCGAATTGAAAGCTTCGCCAACTCGATTGCCGGTCTCGATGCAGATACCGAAGCGGACGCAATGCTCTCGGCCACTGACTTTCGATTTAATGCCACGGTTGACGATGAAAACAAGGTTGTCGACCTGTTGCAACGTCGTGGCAGTGCCGGAGATGTCGGGCTGGTGATCAGCGGCGATATCATCGCCAAAAAGAGTGCACCGGGTGCCGCCTTTGACGTGCGTGCGAAAAAGACCGAGGGCCGTGTCACTCTCTCCGGGGTGGTGATCAGCGAACAGCAAAGAACACAGTTGCTCGAAGGGGCTAACGCGGTGACCGGCGGAGGGGCTGTGATCGATGAACTGACCGTCGCTGCGAGTGATGACGATAAAGAGAAAACACAGGAGCGAATGAAACTCATCATCGATGCGCTCGAGACATTCTCTGTCGCAGAACTCGCCAACGCTCACATTACCGGTAACCTTTTCGAGTTCGATGCGATGGTTGAGTTCGAAGAGGAGAGTGAACCGATGCTCGCGGTGCGTCAGGCCGCGGCAGATAATGGTATAGAAGTCACGGGCACCATAGATTCGCGCAAAATCTCACTGGCGCGGGAGGTTGCGCTGCTGCAGCAGGAGATCGACCTGCTGACGGATGAAATACGCGAAAACGTGGTGTTTGATTCCTCGCGTATCAATCTCGGATTTGATGCCAAGCAAACGCTCGACAAAGTCGTTGATGCGATGAACCGCTATCAGCGCCCTGTCGTCCTGGTCACCGGTCACACTGATAGCAGTGGTTCGGGCATCGACAACGAATTGCTCAGTCTGGAGCGCGCGAGTACGGTCAGACAGTACCTGGAGGACAGCGGTATTAATCAGTTGCGTCTGCGTGCGGTGGGCTTTGGTGAGGCCGCCCCGATCGCCAGCAACGATACCGAAGTCGGGCGAAGACAGAATCGTCGGGTTGAATTCAATGCCCGTGGCGGTTTCGACAATTAGCAATCGGGAATCGTAACTATGCTTTGGGTTTTATGGGATATCTTTCTGCCGATCATCGCGGCGTTCCTGGTCGGTCTGCTGACTGGATGGCTGTTATGGAGGTGGCGTCGCAGCCGGGTGGATGCGGAATCGTTAAACGCGCTGCGTCGGAGCGCGGCGAGGCTGAAAGCAGATGCAGACAACCTTCGTATTCGCAACGCCGAGTTGTCCGACCGATTACAGGTCGCCAGCGGCAGTGCAGCAGCGCGTCCGGAGCAGGGTGCGCAGGACCTGGCGCGTGCGAAAAGGCGCATTGATGTGTTGTCGGCAGAGTTAAAAACTTCCCGTCAGCAGCTCGATAAAATGCGCCGAGGGAATGCGCAGGCCAGTGGCGTCAATCGCGTGCGTGAACTTGAGGCTAAGTTGCAGGGTGCGCAACGCCGGATCGCAGATCTGGAAAAACAACCGGCAAAAGCCGGTGCCACTGCATCCGACCAGACTGATCTGCGTGAAGCTATTCGGGTTCGCGATGAAATGATCACCACTCTGCGAACTTCCCTCGATCAGTTCGGTGAAGCGAATGACACCACGACGCTCGAGGCCAATCTTGCGCTGCGTGATCGCAAGATCGAAGCGCTGGAAAAGCTGCTGGAGGAATCCAATCAGCGTAAAAGCTGACGGTGTGTTTTAGCGGGCCGGCAACGCGTTGTCGCCCGATGCAGATTCGACGATCCGGCCGGTGGAATCATGGTTTGTTTTGTTGTGAACCTGTGACGCCTGTGCCCGACTCGGGGTGGCTGTGTGTTGTCAAAACGGAGGAAAGCGGTTGAACCTGACACATCTGCTGGCAGAGAGGGTCGCCAGTGGCGACAGAATTGGCGTCGCGCTTATTGGTGCCGGTAAGTTCGGATCAATGTTTCTCGCGCAGGTACCCCACATTGACGGTCTGGATGTGGTTGCGATTGTCGATCTGCAACCGGATAAGGCGAGGCGTGCCTGCCTGAACACGGGCTGGTCGGAAGAATTGCTCAGTGCGTGTTTGTTCACCGACGACTACACCACAGCGTGCGCACATGGCGAAGTGTGTGTTGTGATTGAAGCGACCGGTGACCCCACTGCCGGCGTGGTCCATGCGCTTTATGCCCTGCAACAGGGGAGGCATGTGGTGATGGTGAACGTCGAAGCCGATGTGCTGGCCGGTCCCGTGCTTGCACAGCGGGCCAGATCAGCCGGTGTGGTGTATACCATGGCCTACGGCGATCAGCCTGCGCTGATCGCTGAAATGATCGACTGGGCACGGGCCTGCGGTTTTCATGTCACTGCGGCTGGTAAGGGCACAAAGTACCTGCCCGCCTACCATGAAGTGACCCCCGATGAGGTGTGGCCTCACTATGGGTTGACCGAGCAGACAGCCCGGGAGGCAGGCATGAATCCACAGATGTTCAACTCGTTTCTTGACGGCACCAAATCAGCCATCGAGATGGCGGCAGTTGCCAATGCCTGTGAGTTGCATGTGCCACCGGACGGCTTGTTATTTCCGCCTTGTGAAGTGGATGATCTGGCCGGTGTTTTGTGTCCGGAATCTGCCGGAGGGGTGCTTGCTGAGTCGGGTTCCGTGGAGGTTGTTTCATGCGTCAGGCGTAACGGTGATGCGCTGCAAAGGGATTTGCGATGGGGTGTCTATGTGGTGCTGGAAGCGCCCAACGACTACGCGGCCGCGTGTTTTCAGCAATACGGCCTGAAGACTGATGCGAGCGGCCGCTATGCCGCGCAATTCAAGCCGTACCACCTGATTGGTCTCGAGCTTTCGGTATCGGTGCTCAATGCCGAACTGCGCGGCGAGCCGACCGGTTGCAGCACAGCATTCAGGGGAGATGTTGTGTCGGTTACCAAGCGTGATTTACAGCCGGGCGTAACACTGGATGGGGAAGGGGGTTACACGGTGTGGGGCAAGTTGCTGCCCGCAGAAACCAGTGTGGGACTTAATGCCCTGCCCATTGGCCTGGCGCATGGGTGTCAGGTGACTCGTCCGCTAAAGCGCGGTCAGATTGTAACCTTCCGTGATATCGCGCCGTTGCCCGAGAGCGCTGCGCTGCAGTTGCGAGCTGAAATGTGTACCGCGGTGTAATCATTTTTCCTGTGTATGCAAAGCAAAAAAAAGGCGCCCGCCGGGGCGCCTTTTACAATAAGCCGTCGGAGACTGTTTAGAAGTCAGGGGATGAAATCTGACCCGACAGCAGGCTTGGCCCAGGGGTAGTACCGTCGTTCAGGTGGACGTTAAACCATCCGTTGTTGGTGGTGATCACGGCCAGCTGTTCTTCGTTCATAGTGCCGATGCTGCTGAACTCTGTGCCCGAGCCGGTATCACTGAGTGGGATAATGACAGGTCCGTCGGCAGACCCTGAGTGAACATGTGCTGCGGAAAGAGTGATTGGATTACCATCTTCGTCTTCGTCGGTGATATTAACGCTCAGGTAAAAAGAATAATCACCAGTGACCGTGTTGACGTTCATAAACGCATCACCCATCGAAGTTACGCTGGAATCTGCTGACGTCAGAGCCGAATAAGTCGATACAACCGCGTTACTGGGTGGCAGGAGCTGAAACGAATCAACCGGGCCTGCAGCCGTTTGCACTCGAACAAACAGGTTGCCCGCGCCCATCGCCGCTGCAATCGGCGCTGATTGATCAGCAGACAAGCCGGACGGGTATGGAAAGTCAGGTCCGCTGCCGCTGAGTTCGATCAGCTGCGTACCCGGATCGTTGGAAGCAGCAATACCCCGGATCAGTGCCGCGGATGAAGCGCCCACATCAGGGTTGGTGGTGACCGTGCCGCTCAGGTTGAAACCATCCCAGCTGAACGTGACATTGCCTGCATCACCTTCCAGTGCAACCGGGTTGAGTGGACCGGTGCCTATACCGTCGCCCGGCGGAGTGTTTTCACCTTCGCCCTCGCCCTCGCCCTCGC
>CAZOXM010000024.1:0-29816 GCA_964583825.1 uncultured Granulosicoccaceae bacterium | reverse complement strand
CCGTCCCCATCGAGGGCTGCGAGCGCGTCGTCGTCCACGCCGTCGCTGTTCGCGTCAGTGCCGCCGGTGATCGCCACTTCGAACTCGTCCGCGACCTGGTTACCGTTGGTGTCGTTTGATCCGTCCTCGGCTGCATCGTAGATATCGATGATGCCGTTGCCGGTGGTGTCCAGTGTATTGTCGGTGGTTTCGAATGCGTCTGGTACGGTACTGCCGTCCGCATCGCCGACCACTGTTTCGTTGCCGGTGTCCATGTCGTCGCCGTCGTCGTCGCCATCATCACTGCTGCAGCCTGCGAGCACAGCGACGCTCATCATGGGAATGAATGCAAGTGGTATCCATTTGCGACTTGATTGAATAGATCTTTTCATAGCTTCGCCCGATAGTGATGGTTGATTGAGTATGAGCCTGAACAGTGGCCACATGTAATTGCAGAGTTCCGCAGTTGCTCAGTGCGCGTTACATCGGAGCGCTGACGGTAATACTGCTTAGTCCGGAGGAGCAAGTGCGTCATGCTTTCCAGTCCAGCGAGTCAAAAGTGACACTTTCATGGTAACGCAAGCGGACTGTGATCCGCTATTTGTCAGGTCTGGATTTCTATTGCATATCGTTAACAACGCGCGGGCTGAGAGATGAGCAACTTGCCCAGTGTCCGTCACATTACGGAGATGTCAGTCAGGGGTAAAAGGATCCGTACCTTCACGAACTTCTACCAGGTTTGTGCGTCCGTCACCGTCGTCGTCACGACTGAAGTCCCAGTCGCTGTCAGTCAGCGTAATCGACAGATCATCGAACCCTTCGGCGACATCCTGCGTGGATCTTGCGAGAAAAACTCGACCTTGCGGAATCTGCTGAGATAACAGCACCTCGACTTCTACCTCTTGCAGGGTTGCGATGAATCCCGTGCTGGTATACGTCAGCCCGCTTTGGCTCACACCTCTCGGAATGCCGCCGAACTGTACCCTCGGTTGTGTCACCTGAGGATTTGGAATTTCATCCGGCGTGGTGAATATCAGGGTCAGCTCCCGACTCTGGCGAAAGGATGTCGGTGTCGTCGGATCGGTGCCCAGCTCGCGCTCGCGAATATTGGTCAAACCGTCGCCGTCAAAGTCAAATTCGATGTTGAAATCAGATTCTTCAAAGGTCAGCGTTTGCCGGGTGCCGGTGACCTGCACGGTACGTTGCGCCTGCGCCAGTTCAATGGTGGTGCCGTTTTCCAGCAGTTCTTCGAAACTTAAATTCACCGAGATTGCATCTGTCGGGTCAAGTGCAATGGTGGCGATGAAACGATCACCGCTTAGTGTCATCACCTGGCGCTCGCCGTTGACCGTGGCAGTGGCGGTGACGGCATTGAGATTCACCGCGGAGACGCTGCGGATTTTCTCGGGAATGCCGAGACTGAGCGCACCGGTGCTGTCCAGCTGACCAGCGGGGCCCGTGGCGTCGCATCCGATCAGGGCGATAAGTAGCGCAGCGGCGGCCAGCGCCGGACGATAGTTGCAACAGCACATATTTACGCTTGCTCCGTACTTATTCACAGCAGTTCCAGTTTAATTGATGGCGTCATTGAAACCAGGTCCAACGTTACGCCGGCTCGATAGTTTGTACCAAAAATCTACGCCGTTCATGCGTTGGGAGCAACCCTGAAAGGACCATCGTCTCATACCCTATCATGGTGTGCCGTCACTGAAGTTGACATTGTGTATATCTTCTAACGCGAGGTTATCCGGCGTCGGGCCTGCTGTAACTCGTTCTTCAGGCCTCAATCAACGTGCAGCATAAAAACACTGAGGGATCGATTTTCGCGTTTTGTTCTGTAATGTCTCAAGCGAGTTTGAGACAGCTTTAAGTTTTTCGGTCAGTCTTCGCGCCTGTTCTGCGTCCATCAGCTGAACAAAGCGGAATAGAAAGTCCTGCCACAACTTGATGTTGGTCTTCCACTGATCCGGGTAGGTCGCTTCCGTCAGATTCCACAACGAGCCAATGTGTTGATCGATCATAATGTCGGAACCGGCGGTAGCGCGCTGATTGAGCAAGCTGATCAGTCTGTTCGACCACATTTGCCAGAGTTCGTGGCGTCTTGGTGTAAGACTGATCTGCGCTGCCAGCGTTTGCTCAAGCAGTTTTAACTGCTTATTGTTCATCCGGACACCCGCCCTTTTCGCCCATTTTACAGCGGTTTTTGTACGCTGAATTCGCCTGTCTTCGGGACTTACCGTCTGATACTCGCGCACACGTTGCTGGTGCCGGTCCTTGATCGCCGTTTCAATCTGTCTGACCTGGCGACTGTTGAGGGATTGCATAAAACTGCCGCTGCGATTCAGCGGGCTGCAGTCGCTAAGCTGGCGTGAGAGAAGTCTGGCGGTGTTGATCCAGTCCTCCACTTCGCGCTCGCTCACCTCGCCAGGTGAGGCAAGCGTGGCTGTGATCTGTCCGATCAGTTGTTGGTACCGGGGCAATTGTTGCTCTCTGTGCCATTGGTGAAAGGCCGCGACGCGGCGGCGTATATCGCGCTTCTGCTGCGTTGTGAAATCGGCATAGCCGAGCATTTCACTGGTGAAACGGCTCGTTGCTGCCTGGTAGGCAGTGCTGATAGCAATCGCACTGGTACAGGCGCTCAGCGATAACAGACAGCACAGGAGCACGAGCCATCGGATCGGGAGCACCCGGGCGGGCCATTTTGATGTCGGAAACATTACCATTTGTGCTGTGAGCGAGTAATTGTGAAAACAAGCGTTTATTTGATTGTTTTTTGACAGGTCTTTGCTAATAACTATGTGTGGTTGGCAACTGAATTGCAGGTGCCATGAAGCGGTGTAAACGAGGTTTGCTGATTATGGCGGCCGAATAACAATCAAAAACGCTTAGGGAGCGAATCCTATGCACAAAACTCTAGTTTGTGTGGTTGTCGCGGCCGGTATGATGCAAGGCTGCTCAACGTTATCAGAAAACAAATCAACCTCACAGCCTGTAACCGGCTTCGTCAGCGATGCGAATGACTCGCGCGTGATGACCGCCACCGGTGATTGTCTGCATGTTAATGCATGGTCGACTGATTCGATGGTAGTCGAGTGCAACGCGAGCGCGAAACCTGAAGTTGAAGCACCGGCACCGGAGCCGATGAAGAAAATGGTGTCACTGTCTTTTGATGGTACGGCACTGTTTGACTTTGATTCTGCGGACTTGTCGGCTGCCGGTCGCAGCGAGCTCGATGGCCTGATTGCCAAAGTGAAAGGCAACAGCGATATCGGAGCAATTAAGGTGGTTGGTCACACAGACAGTCTCGGTCCTGCCGAATACAACCAAAGTCTGTCAGAGCGCCGTGCCGCCAGTGTACAGAGTTACCTGCAAACCTCGTTGAGCACCGTAGATATCATGTCATCAGGAATGGGTGAACTGGAGCCTGTCGCTGACAATTCTACCGAGACCGGTCGTCAGCGCAATCGTCGAGTTGAAGTGCAAATCGACGCTAAAATGGAAAAGGCGATTTTCAACTAAAGTCGCATTTTTAGGTCCGGTGGAACACTCGTTTCCACCGGGCAGTTAAAACCCGTAGGTAATGGCGAATGAGGAATCCTCGTTCACCTGATCTTCGCGCCCTTCATCGAAGTCAAAACGGTCGACAGTGTAGGCATATTTAAGCGAGGTATTTGGTCCGATTCGAAACGAAATACTGGCCTCGCCGCTGGAAATCGTCTGTGAATCGGCAACCCGTGACTCCAAAACCGCATTAAGTTTAAGGAGTCCGATCAGTCGAGTGGTAAATATTCCGCCAGCGAAGAAGTAGCCATCCGTCTGTTCGCTGTTGTCCGCAAACTTGAGTCTTGTTCCACCGATCCCGGTGCGCAGTGTCAGCCGACTGCTTTTTGTTCTGAAGATCTGGTTGCCAATCCCGGCGCGTGCATCAATTTCACGGGCAATTTCGCCCGGGTCATCCTGCTCGATACTGAATTCCCCAAAGCTGAAAACCGACTGGCTGATGGTGTACTCGGGATTATATCCAAGTCGATATCGACTGCTGCCTGATTCGAAAATCCAATCGAGGTAGAGGTAGTGAGACAGGGGAGTGTCCCGGTTCTGCAGATAGACTCTGAGTGCCGGGCTCTCGTCTGAACCGAGTTGTGTTCCCGCTTCCAGACCGCCGGACCAGTTGGCGCTGGCGTTACTCGCCAATGTGCCGACAAGTAACAGGACAAGGTAACGAAGCCCACGCATCATTTGGTACCGGAAAAAGCGTCAGTATAAGCGACTCTTTACGCCGTGACAGTGACGCAGGGGAAGGGTTGACCGGTGTGCGTTCAGGTGTTGAAAAAGGTGATTAACCCCGTTCGAATGCTTTCGAAAAAACGCAGTTTACGCGTTAAAAACACACATTTTTAGGGAGAATTTCACGCCCTCAGACCCGGGGCGCAATAGTTTTCCAGCATTCTGTCAGGTAGTCAGCTGACGTGTGTCCGTCGCTGGCACAGTGACCCTGCTTACCAGGTGCGGACGGGGCCCGAGTCGATGTGTACAAAATTCGAGCTGGGGTAGTAGCCGACGCCGCCACCGTTGAGCAAAAGTGCCGCTCTTTGCACTTGTGCCATATCGATCTTGGGCATGCGGATATCAATTGCCTTGCCGATCATGTGAAAGCTTCGCTTGGCAACGCCTTCCGTGGTTTGGCGCAACATGTCGTTGGTTTTCTTTGAACGGAAGCCCGACAGCACAAGTGTCGGTTCGCGGGACTCCAGCGTCTTGGTGAGCACATAAAGGATATTCAGTAGCCGGGGATCGATGGCACGCACTTCATTGGTGCGAAAATCCCGCAGGAGCCAGCTGATTTCGTTTAAGCTGGCGCCCAGATACTTCCCTTCCGACCAGTAGATAATGGTGCCGCGCTCGCCTGTGTGCACGTTGTGCAGCGTCAGGGACCGGTCCGGGTAGGTAATATGGCGCCCGCGCGCTGCGATTCCGGCTTCCCACGGCACAGCAGCGCCTGCAAGGCATGCCAGCATCAGGTTGCGTCGCACTGGATTGGGGGAGTTTATTTTTTTGTTCAATTTGAAGTCCAGCGAATCGTGTGTTTGGGATCGCAAAACGATTCAAGCTAGCCTAATTGCCAGACATGATTCCGTGATGTAATCCCCACATCTGCGAGTATGATGCATAGAAGACGCCAAAAAATCAGGTTGTACTTATCGGTAGCGCTACGGTTGCGACGTTTTTGGGATGATATGTGGCGTAATTTGCATACTAACACGGGCTTGTGCACACCTCCTTTACGGCCAGCGAGGCGCTCATCCAGCTTCCGGAATTTCTGTTGATGGCAAAGATTCTACTGAGACTGCGCATGGCGCCTGACGATGAAGTGCAGGAGGTAAAAGATCTGCTCGATGAGCATCGCATCCCCTGGTTTGAAACCAGTGCAGGCCGATTTGGCGCGTCGTTTCCGGCAATCTGGCTGCGCGACGACGATGACTGGGCGCGGGCAAGGGCGCTGCTGAATGACTACCAAAGCGAGCGACAGCGCCGCATACAATCCGATTTTCAAAACCAGCTTGAACAAGGTCTGGCAGAAACGTTCCTGTCGCGCCTGCTATCCCATCCTTTGCAAATCATGTTTATCTTGGTGGTGATTGCCGTTATCGGCTACTTTTCCATCATGCCTTTTTTCTCGCTGTTGACGCGGTAGCGGTCTGGTCCGTCCCGGCGCATCGCAGCGTTAGCGAGCACATACATTGAGAAACACACCTGCAAATCCGATTTTGATCGATGTGTACCGCGGTGACACGCTCGAGTCTTGTCATCGAGGTGCAGTCGTTGCGGTTGATGCATCGGGCGAGGTCGTGTTTTCCCTCGGCGATATTGACGCGCTGGTATTTCCCAGATCTGCGCTAAAGCCGCTACAGGCGATTCCGCTGATTGAGTCCGGTGCGGCTGAACGATTTTCACTGTCGGATCGTGAAATTGCGCTCGGCTGCGCCTCCCATAATGCAGAGTCTGCACACCGCAATGTGCTGGCTGCATGGATGGACCGGGTCGCGCTAAATCCGCAGATGCTCGAGTGCGGTGAATCCCTCCCGTTTCACACCGCCACCGCCCACCAATGGCTGCGTGAGGGTGGTGAGCCGTCGCGGCTGCTCCACAACTGTTCGGGCAAGCACACGGCGATGATGACGCTGGCACAGCATCTGGGTGTCAGTGTCACGGGATACGCCGATTACAGTCATCCCACGCAGCAGGCATGGATGGCGGTTCTTTCCGAGTTGGCGGACACAGACGCCGCAGCGCTGCCATGGGACAGAGACGGCTGTGGACTCCCCGCGCTTGCATTACCGCTCAGGTTGTTCGCACAGGTATTGTCCGGGTTTTGTAACTCGGCAAAACAACCGCCACCAAGAAAGCAGGCAATGTCGCGTATTCTCGATGCAATGCATACCCACCCGGACATGGTGGCGGGTGTTGGCCGTTGTTGCACAGCCGCGATGAAGGTCCATGATGATCTGGTCGTAAAAACCGGTGCTGAAGGTGTATTTGCAGCGATCGCACCGGGTGCGGGTATGGCAGTGGCCCTAAAGATTGATGATGGTGCAACTCGCGCGGCTGATGCTGCACTCGGCGCTGTGTTGCTTAAGCTTGGTGTGCTGTCTTCAGCACAATATGAATCATTGCGACCCTGGTTTGCGCCGCACATTATCAACTCACAGAGCCTGGTGGTAGGTAAGCTGGCACCATCGTCGGTTTGGAACACCTGAGAAATGTAAAAGAGAACTTATGAAACTAAACGACAGTGGTTTGTTGCAGGGCAATGCCTACATTGACGGTAACTGGGTAAAGGCTGCAGGCAACGCACTTTTCGCGGTGACCAATCCTGCTGACGGAGAATTGATTATCGAAGTCGCTGACTGCGGTGCGGCAGAGACTGAAACGGCCATTGCCGCTGCAGATCGTGCGCTTGTCGGTTGGCGCGGTAAAACAGCAAAAGAGCGTGCTGCCATATTGCGTCGCTGGTATGAACTAATGATCCAGCACCAGGAAGATCTCGCCGTCATCCTCAGTACTGAGCAAGGCAAACCGACGACCGAAAGTCGCGGTGAAATAGCATACGGTGCGAGCTTTATTGAGTGGTTTGCCGAAGAGGCAAAGCGCGTGTACGGAGATGTGATACCCGGGCACGCTGCGGATAAGCGTATCGTTGTAATAAAACAGCCTGTGGGTGTGACCGCCGCTATCACACCGTGGAATTTTCCCACCGCAATGATTGCCAGAAAGGTCGCGCCCGCGCTGGCAGCCGGATGCACAATGATTGTAAAACCGGCTGCAGAAACACCGCTGTCTGCGCTGGCGATGGCGGAACTTGCAGAACGCGCCGGTGTACCGGCGGGTGTCTTTAGCGTTGTCACCAGTGACAACGCACCGGTGGTGGGCGGTGCGCTGACCTCGTCACCGACTGTTCGCAAGCTGTCTTTTACCGGATCAACCGAAATCGGCAAACTATTAATGCAGCAGTGTGCCGGCACGGTAAAGAAGGTGTCTATGGAACTTGGCGGCAATGCGCCGTTCATCGTTTTTAACGATGCCGATATCGATGCAGCCGTGCAGGGTGCGATGTTGTCGAAGTACAGAAACTCCGGGCAAACCTGTGTATGTACCAATCGGTTTATTGTGCAGGATGGTGTTTATGAGGAATTTTGCGGCAAACTGGCAGAGGCTTCCGCTGCGCTCAAGGTTGGTGCTTTCGACAGCGGTGAGGTGCAGCAGGGTCCATTAATTAATCAACAGGCTGTTGACAAAGTAATAGAACATATCGGTGATGCAGTGAGCAAAGGTGCGCGTATCGTCATCGGTGGTGAACCGCATGAACTCGGCGGGTCGTTCTTTCAGCCAACCGTACTGGCAGATGTATCGGCAGATATGCTTGTCAATCGGGAGGAAACATTCGGACCCGTCGCGCCTGTTGTCCGCTTCCATGAGGAGGCGCAGGCGATCGCGATGGCTAACGATACGGAGTTCGGTCTGGCAGCCTATTTTTATACCAGAGACATAAATCGTGTTTGGCGTGTTGCTGAAGCGCTGGAGACCGGTATCGTCGGTATTAACGAAGGCATTATTTCTACCGAAGTTGCCCCGTTTGGCGGAGTAAAGGAGTCAGGTGTCGGGCGCGAGGGTTCGAAGTACGGCATCGATGATTACCTCGAAATAAAGTACCTGTGTCTCGGTGGGGTGCAGTGATTCGCGTACGGTGTGTCGATCGCCGCTGACTGGTTAATCACACGCTGCCAGACGTTTGACTTCATCCAGTAACCCCGCCTCTACCACAATCGAGTTATGCGCTTCACATTGTGCGGCGCGTGCTTCGCTGGACTCACCCGGCAGCCGCACGGATTCGCTGCCGGCTGCTGCTCTGCCCATTTTAATTCTGTGTGCGAGCCGGTCCGCGTTCAGGTAAAACCTGTCACCGTCCAGCACCTGTGCCGGATCGATGCAGATAATCGTGTTGGCCCGATTGTCGCGGCTGTCACCGACGATTGATGTATCCGCCAGGGAAGCCGTTAGAAACTCGAACATTAATGCCAGTCCGGATCCTTTAGCGCCTGCAATGGTTCGCAGCGCACCGCCCATGGCTGCTGTCGGGTCTTGCGTTGGAAGACCCTGAGCATCAATGGCTGCCCCGGGCGGTAATGGTTCATGGTTGTCACGTGCAGCTAATACGCTGAACCAGGTCACTGCCGCAGTCGCGCCGTCAAAAACAATGCTATTGCCGGTAGCCGGAATTCCAATTGCGATCGGATTGGTGCCAAGCACCGGGTCGATCCCGCCCTCTACCGCCATGACCTTGGGTGAGCCGGCGAGCACCATTGCAATGAAGCCATTGTCTGCCAGTTGCCTTGCATAGTAGGCAAGTGCACCGGTAGAGGATCTGGTGTTGCTTGTTGTTACCAGGGTGATTCCAAAGTCAGCAACGGCGACACGCGCGGTGTCTGTTGCCTGCTGGAGTACAAACATTCCGGTATGTCCCCCTCCGTCAAGACTAACAACTGCCCGTGTTTTGTTCGTGGTGCGAACGGGTTTGCAGTCGGTATCGGGTATAACGGTGCGCTCCCTGAGTTTAATTAGTCCCTGGGAACTCCCCCTTTTCTCTGCATACATCAATACATCTGTGACGATGGTTGCCTCACTCTTCTCGAGGCCGAGGTTTAACAGGGCCCTGTGCACCAGGTCTTCGAGCTCATCTAACGGTAGTTGGATTTGTTTCATGAATACCTGTTTAAATGCGGTGGTGCCATGGCTGCTTGGGTCTAATGCTATACAGTGGTTTACTGGTCGGATTTGCTGGCGTTTCCCAGTGCCTCGATGCTCTTTGGCCAATCCTCTTAAGCAATCCGGATAGTGATCGGTCGGCCAGCAACCTGCCATCGGTCTGGCCCACTAGACAGTAGTTGGTTGCATAACGCGCATAACGTATTCGCTGGATTTCCGTGTTGCAAACCAGGCAGGGTGCTTTATACCGCTGTGGACTGCTCTGCCAACGCGAAATTTGTTATCTTCAGTGGGAAGGCGCCGTGTTATTCGGCCAATTGAATTAACAGTTTCCCTTCTTCAATTCGAATGTCTTCAATACCGTCCGCAAAAGATTTCCAGAAGCCGTCGGTGTCGCCGAATTGTTCGATCAGATCAACATTCTTAAAACCGCCCAGCCAGGAATTGGGTATTGGAATACCCCACACGCTGACTCCTTTCAGGATGACCGAGGGTCGATTATTAGCGTAGGACAAAGCCGTTCCGCCACTGACTTTCAGTGTTTTTCCACCGACAAACGGCAGATCCTGATCGAGATCGATCAGTAGTTTTACACTGGCATTGTTATCCGACAGATCCACCACGAGTTGTTCGGCCAGATCGGTGTTTTCTGCCAGCAGCGCGTTGAGCTCACGCTCGGACAGCTCAATGCGCCGCTTCGTGTCGTCCTCCCGGTAGACCTCCGGCTGCAGCGCTGCGCCACTAGTTTGCCGCTCGTCTGGCAGTTCCACCGCCGTGCTGACTGACTGGTCTGTCGCGGGGCTGGCATCGAATGCACCGAGGGCGTCAAGCTTCAGGGACAGCGTTTGTTGCTCGCTTTCAGAGAGTTCGACCGGATTGAACCGAGCGTTTAACCAACTGCTGTTGAGTGCCCAGACGGTGGCGGCAATGGTCAGAGCAATTGTCAGCAGCACGATTCCCACAATAGACAAACAGCCAAATCCACGCTTTTTTTCGATGTGTTCCATTTTACTCTCGGAAGTTGAGCCACTTAATTGGCGGCGACGGCCCTAGTCGATATCACGGTGGCAGGATTTTTGCAAAATTGGCGGGCTGGACTGGTAAATCACTGTAAAACGTGACAACCGTGACATAGAGGTAACTTACTTGGACTATCCACACTATTTACAGTAGTCCAAGTGGGGCGCAGACGGAATCGATGCGAACAACAATTTCATACGTACCATAAATAAAAAGAATAGGTTGCGTGGTGTCAGACGATATCCGGACAAACGGGAATACCGATAACCCTGGCGGCGTAGTACGAGGGTGGCGGCCCTATTTGCGTGCTGAGCAAACCCATGCGCAGCCGTGGGCCCGTCGACCTGTATGGACGTTTGCCCTTTGTACCCTGATTGCGGCGATAGCGATCACGCTGGTCTGGGGAGTGCCGCACATCGAACGCCGTCTGAATGGTGAAAGTCTGGCCAGACTGGAAGCTGCCGGTGTTGATCCGTCGACGCTCAACCTGCGCTGGTCGTACCGCGATCTCAAAATTCACGGTGAATTGCCTGCGGCGCTAAACGCAGAACAGCTGGTCGCATTGTTGCGAGGTGGTGACAACGCCAACAGTAACCTGCTGGCGCGCGGTATACGCAACATAGAGATTGATGTCGAACCTGCCACCGCCAGCACGCCTGTTGCGGTGCCTGATACCTTGCCGCTACTTGGCTTAACCGTGGTGATGCAGCGCAATACCGCGACTGTCGATGGTGTGGTCGAAACCACGGATCAGCGCCGGGAAATCATTGATGCATTACTTGCAACAGGCGTTGAAAATATACATGACAACATTGAGGTATCTGCCATCAATGAAGATGTTGATGTCGTGAATGCAAAAGTCGAAGTGCTGGCCAACATGGTGCGGTCCGCGAACATCGACAATGTAGCGAGGTTTTTTGCCAATCTGAATCGCCGCAGCCTTGACTACCACGTCAGTACACTGGATCGCGAAACGGCTGTGGCAGTTGAAGATGCTGCCAGTGTTGCTATCGTGAACTTCGACATCAGTGGCGAGGCGACGGTAGCTCAAAATGCTATGGTCAGTGTTGACGTAGATAGCGACGAGAATAAACTCACGCTTAGCGGGCAGGTATTTTCTGATGAGCAACATCGCCGCCTTTCTTTCGCCGCACGGGAAGCAACTTCCGGTCTTAAACCGATTGTCGACAATGTCAGTGTGACGCAGCTGGCAGCAAGAAGCCCCGGCAGTGATGAGCGGATTGATGGACTTGCTGAGATTGTTGCCGGGTTTAAGAAGGGTGTCCACGGGCGCGTTGAAATGCGCGGCGGTGAACTGCTGTTGAACGCTTCCGTGGAAAACGAAGCGGTCAGGTCATCATTACTGGAGGTAGCCGCCGCTGCCCGGGGCAGAGGAATTACGGTGACCGAGCGTATTGTCGTAGGTAGCGATGCCCAGCTGCTGCAGGACCCGATCGACGCTTTGCAGAGCAAGCTCGATGCGCTGGCGCCACGTGTGGCTGAAAATATCGTTTTTAATAGCGGTAATTCAAAACTGACCAACGATGCAAAATTCACTCTGGATCTGGTTGCAGAAGTTTTGACAGACTATCCGGGTATGCGAGTGGAAATTGAGGGACACACCGACAATGTAGGTCGTGCTTCTGTTAACGAAGACCTGAGCATGAAACGCGCTACCGCTGTCAGACAGTACCTGATAGAACGTTCGGTCGAAGCAAATCGACTGGTGGCAGTTGGTTACGGGGCCAGGAACCCGCTGGTATCCAACGATACCAGTGAAGGCCGTCGGCAGAATCGACGTGTGCACTTCCACGTTCCGAAATCTCAACTCACAGAACAGAATGAAAATAGGGGGTAATCACGATGGCGTGGGTACTATGGGATATTGTTTTTCCTTTGTTTGTTACCTTTGCGATCGGTTTGTTAACCGGTTGGTTATTGTGGCGGTGGCGGCGACATAAGGCACCGGTACAGGCTGTTGCGGCGAGTGTCGCCGGTATTTCGAGTGCTGATACTGGCGATTTATCGGCGAGCTCTGCGACAGCACTGATTGAAGAGCGTGATGCTGCACTGCTAAGAGCGGAGGAGGCAGAACTGCGAATAACAGCCCTCAATGAAGAATTGTCAAAAATACCCGCCGGCGATAGTGCCTCGGTGCCGTCCGGTGTACAGCCTGATGTGCAACCCGAAAGTAATGAAACTGACGAGCAGATCGAAGCACTAAACAGCAAGCTTGCCAGTGAGCAGGCTGCAAAAGCCGAGCTCGAGCAGGCATTTATGGATCTGAATAATCGCTACGCTGCGTTGAACGGTAAGCTTGAAGATGTAATGGATGTCGAAAATGCAAATGCGGTCAAGGATGCAGTAACCATTCAAAACAAGTATGAAAATTCACAACAGCAGATCGCAGAAAGTAACGAAAAGATACACGCCATAACAGAGCAGCACAAAGCTCAGACAGAGCATCTAACGCGTAAGCTGGCAGACAAGGAATCAGCACTGGCGCAGTTGCAGTTGGAAAAAGATGAGGCGCTGAATAAGCTCAGGTTAATGGATGCAGCTGCCAGTGAGGCGTCTCAACCACCGTCTGCCAGTGTGCATCACCTGGCAAGCTATGCGCGCGGCGACGAAGTAGTGGCCGAGTCTTCATCGAGTGCAGGTTCTGAAGCAGGCGTAGAGCCTGCCGTTGCGGATACTACTGCCGAAGCGGATGTACAAAAAAATGTCTCTGATACCGCGCAAAGCGCGCCTGCTGATCAGCCTGCTTCGATAGACCGTGAAGAAAATGTCGCCAGTAAAGTGGTAATTGTCGGCGATCAGTCGGTGGCTACCGGGTCTGAAGAATCTGCGCAGAATTCCACTGCGGAAACCGAAACCGGGGGGGCAATAACGACTGCATCTGGCTATGTGCCCGTCTCGTGGCAGGTGCCGGAACACGCGCCGGACAAATCAGAGCGGGATAACCTGCAGAAAATCAAAGGTATCGGGCCGGTACTGGAGAAGCTGTTGCACGAAACGGGTATCTACTATTTTGAACAGGTGGCTGGTCTGGATTCGCAGGGGGTCGCTGAACTCGATTCTCAGCTACCACAGTTCTCTGGTCGGATCGACCGAGATAACTGGGTTGATCAGGCGAAATCTCTGCAGCAACAAAAATATGGTCAGGCTGCGACTGGCGGCTAATAGACACTGCGCTAATTTGGCAGACGCACTGAAAAGTGGATTTGCATTTATACACCTGCGCTTTCGCTTATTTCCGATCGTCGCCTTGTGAATAATGCAGGCTAGTGCCGCTATGGAAATAGTACTGGTACGCGGGTTTGCGTAGATTGCAGTGAGCAATATTCAGTCGCGCCAGCCAATCAGACACTGTGTGTCACGAACTGACTGCAGCAATGGAAAGTCAGCCTGCACAATTTTTATTTCTATCGATTTTCTATTAAACAGGCCGCCGTTTATTTTCTTGTGCAGCAGGCTGTGCAGTGACCGGCGGTCACATTGATCTGTCACAACCACAAAAAGCGCCGGTTTCGACTCGGTACTTTTACCGAATTCAATGAGGCAGGGCAGGTGTGCTTCGGTGATGTCGTCAATATCGGCGAGCAAGGTCGATATTTTCTTTACCAGAGACTGATCGTTTGGTGCAGTCGGCGGGGCGACAATGTAGTTGGTGTGATTTGAAACGATATTCATCAGAGCGGCGTGTCGAGTGCTTCCATTCTGGGTATTGCAGTTTGTGCACCGGATTTTGTGCACGCTGTCGCAGCGGCCCGGTTTGCCGTCTCACACGCCTGCTGAAGGGAATCTCCATGCTCCAGCCGGGACCCAAGAAATCCGGCGAAGGTATCACCCGCACCGACCGTGTCGACGGCCCTGATTACAATACCCGGTATCGATTTGACGTCGGCACCGTTCGCTATGACAACGCCGTCAGCCCCCAGCGTCAATACCACCGTCGTCTGTAGCCGGACGCTGAGTTCCCGCGCAATATCACCGCCGGCGCAGGTGAGGTTCTGGTCGGTAGCCAGCAATTGCGCTTCGGTCTCATTGAGCAGCAACACATCGATGTGTGCAAAAGAATCAGCCGGCAAAGTTTGATAGGGAGCGAGATTGGCCAGCACCATCGCACCCTGCTCGTGCGCTGCGCGGGCGGCCGCGCGCACGACGGGGACCGGCACCTCGAGTTGCAGCAACAAGACATCACCGCGGCTGGCATCAATGCTCTGTGCCTGTTGCTCGCTCACCCGGGCGTTAGCACCCGGCACGATGACGATCTGGTTTTCACTCTGCGCATCTACAAAAACGAATGCGCAGCCGGTCGGTCCCGGCACTCTGGCGACCCGCGCAATATCGACACCGTCAGCGGTAAGACAGCTGAGTGCCTGCTCCGCGATCTCGTCTGTGCCGACAGCGCCGGTCATGATGACTGAGGAGCCCGCTCGCCTGGCGGCGATGGCCTGGTTGGCACCCTTCCCGCCGGGTGTGGTGAAAAGCTTGCTGCCGATGATTGTTTCACCGGCGCGTGGCAGGTTTTTCACACTGCAGGAATAGTCGATGTTTATTGAACCGAGCACATGTATCATAGGAGAGCGGTTTCGTCAGGTTCGCCGTGCCGGCACTTGAACTGCTGACCTTAACCTAATTCTCCCCGATGGCCAATTCCTTTTCAGCTGCCCAGTTCCGCAAGAAAGCTCTGCTGTGTCAGGGTTTATTGCGCAGAGGCAGTTTTGGTCGCGGTGCCGGTGGCGTACTGAAGTGCATCAGGCAGCTGGGCTATGTGCAGATTGATACCATTTCCGTTGTAGAGCGCGCGCACAATCATGTGCTGTGGTCGCGCGTACCGGGTTATCAACCGGCATACATTGATGACCTGTTGCGGAACCGGCAAATATTTGAGTACTGGTTTCACGCTGCCGCTTTCCTGCCAATGGATGATTTTCGTTATGCGATCCCGCGCATGCAGGCAATTAAATCCGGGGAAAAGCACTGGTTTGCCAACAAAGACAGGAAACTAATGCGGCGGGTTTGTCAGAGAATCAGTGCTGAGGGTCCGTTGATGGCCCGGGACTTTAATGACAAAACGCGGTCTGCCAGTGGCTGGTGGGATTGGAAGCCGGCTAAACAGGCGCTTGAGCAATTGTTTATGGAAGGCGATTTGATGATCGCCGAAAGGCGGGGCTTTCAAAAGGTTTACGACCTCACTGAACGAGTACTTCCTGACACCGTTAACACGTGTGCGCCCGATGATCATGAACAGGCCGGTTATTTCATCGATACAGCGATACGATCACATGGCTTTGCGACGTTAAAAACCTTCACCTACCTGCGCAAAGGGAAGAAGATTCGCGAAAGTGTCAGAGAACAAATACAACAGCGTGTTACAGACCACGATTTAATTGAAACACGGCTTCCTTGCGGCACCACTGTCTTTGCAGACCCTGCACTGGCAACCAGAAAGAGAGTGCCGAACACCGTCTTGATATTATCGCCTTTTGACAATTGTGTGATACAGCGAGAGCGGTGCAGGAAGATCTTTGACTTTGATTTTCAAATCGAATGCTACCTGCCTGCGCATAAGCGACAGTATGGCTACTTTAGTCTGCCGATATTATATCGTGATGAATTTGCAGGCAGGATTGACTGCAAGGCCGACCGGGCGGGTAAGGTACTTATCGTAAAAGCGCTGCATGTCGAGGGTTATAATAAGCCGGGCTTTTATCGATGTCTGGCTGACAATCTCAACGAATACGCCTTATTTAACGGATGCAAGCAGATATCGATAGTCTGTAAGTCTGCCAGCGCAGCAAAGCTGGCAGACCAAATTGAAGTGGCTGTGCAATGAGCTTCTTTACGCCAGCACTGACATCGGATCGACAGATTTAATATTCAAAGCTTCTCCCACCGGCCCATTGGTCAGTGTGCCTCGATGAACGTTCAGGCCCCGGCAAAGGTGACTGTCTTCGAGCAGGGCTGCCTGATAGCCCTTATTTGCAAGCGCCAGTGTGAACGGGAGCGTGGCGTGGTTCAGGGCGTGGGCCGATGTATTGGCGACAGCGCCTGGCATATTCGCCACACAGTAGTGCACGACATCATCGACAATATAAGTTGGCGACTCGTGTGTCGTTGCCTTTGAAGTTTCAAAACACCCGCCCTGATCGATTGCCACATCCACCAGTACCGACCCCGCGCGCATGGTTTTAAGCATTGCCTGCGAGACCAGTTTTGGCGCTGCGGCACCTGGAATCAGTACCGCGCCGATCACCAGGTCTGCATCTGCCACGTATCTTTCGAGCGCTGATCTTGTCGAATAAATGGTTGCCACCCGACCATCGAATTGAGCATCCAGTTCCCGCAGGCGATCAATTGAAAGGTCGAGTACGGCTACATTTGCGTTCATGCCGACGGCCATTTGAATCGCGTTGGTACCGACGACACCACCGCCGATTACAACGACGTTGGCAGGTGCGACGCCCGGGACGCCGCCCAGCAGTTTTCCAGCGCCACCTTTTGATTTCTCCAGGCAGTTTGCACCTGCATGAATCGACATGCGGCCCGCAACCTCGGACATCGGTGCCAGCAGCGGCAGCCCCCCCTGATCGTCGGTGACCGTTTCATAAGCGATGGCTATCGCATCGGATTCGATGAGCAGCTCGGTCTGGACCGGATCAGGGGCGAGATGCAGGTAGGTAAAGAGCATCTGGCCCGGGCGCAGCATTTTGCATTCGTTCGGTTGAGGCTCTTTGACCTTCACAATCATTTCCGCATCGCCAAACACATCCTCTGCACTGTCGGCGATGGTTGCGCCTGCGTCCCGGTATGACTGATCGCTTTCCCCAATGCCTGCCCCCGCGCCCGATTGCATCACCACCGAATGACCGTGGGCAGTGAGTTCGCGGACACTGACTGGCGTCAGTCCGACGCGATATTCGTGGTTTTTGATCTCTGTTGGGACACCGATGAGCATGCCTTTCTCCTGCTGTTGTACAAGTCGGTCGCGGTTACGATAGCTTTTCGTGAGTTTAGGGTGAATTTACCGGATTAATCCCCTAAAAAATTGATATGTTCAATAAATAATTTTGCGTATATGAAATTATTCATAATAATCTTCTGATATGAACCGAAAAAAGCTGGATCGAATTGATCGTCGAATCCTCGATGAGCTGCAGAAACATGCCCGTATCTCGTACGTGGATTTGGGGGAAAAAGTGGGGCTCAGTACTTCGCCCTGTCTGGAGCGGGTAAAACGCCTGGAGGCCGACGGCTATATCCTCGGCTACACCACCATTCTGAACCCGGAACTACTGCAGGCGGGCCTGATGGTGTATGTCGAAATCAAGCTGGAGTACAACAGCCGCAATATATTTGAGCAATTTCGCCAGGCGGCGTTACGCATCCCCTATCTTCTCGAGTGCCATTTGCTGTCGGGAGATTTTGATTATCTAATGAAGATCCGAGTTGCTGATATGGCCGAATACCGACAACTGCTGGGCGATATTTTGCGTGACTTGCCGGGGGTCAGGGATACACGTTCCTATATTGTGATGGAAGTGATCAAGGAGTCGACTTCCCTGAGCACGGACAGCCGTTAGTGCGCGCCGAGTCGTCGTGTTTTCACGCTCAACAACGAGCGCATAAGTTGAAGTAAGGTTTACGCTTTTTAAAAATTTCTTCCGAAGGTGCAGACGGGGTTAGTGGATATTTCACTTGTTTTTTCTGCGACTTACAGACTGGAGATTTACAACAATTTAAACCGGCAGATCGTTATATTGTGTCGCGTTAAGTGACCATTCCCGAGCAGCAGATGAAAAAAACACAGGGTGACAACAACTCCCGTCAGGCAGATGGGCAAAAAAGATCACGAAGCAAAGCGTTGCCCGGTGGCGGTGCGCTGACGCTGGTTCACGCCCCGGATGCAGAGGACACTTTTGTTAAAGCGATGAATTTGCGGCGCGGCTGTGAAGATATGAAAATGGATGAGGCTGCGGCTGGTGAACTGCTGCTGCAGGGTGCCCGTGATGGACATCGACCATCCTGTGCAGCACTTGCTCTGCTGTGCGAAGGCAAAGTGGCAGAGGAGGATCGACAGAAGTACTTCGATCGAGCAAAAGGCTGGATCAAACAGAACGCGGCATCAAAGAACGAGTGGGCAGCCCTGTTTCAGGGCGTCATGCATTTTGATGGATTATTCGGCGAGCAAAACTACGAGAAGGCCGCAAGGTTCTTTCAGATAGCCGCAGATCAGGGTAATACCTGTGCGCAGGGCTTTCTCGGTTACATGTATACCACTGGCCAGGGAGTTTTGAAGAATCGCCACACTGCGGTCAACTACTATCGCGCTGCTTCCGAGAAAGGGCATGTAGTCGCCCAGTTCGATCTTGGTGTTTGTTACTCACAGGGTTGCGGGGTACCGAAAGATAAAAAAGAAGCGTTAAAATGGTTTCGCATGTCGGCAGATCGAGGCGACGTTCATGCACAGGCAATGCTCGCCAAATTGTATCTGACTGGCAGCATGGTTGAGGCAGATGAAAAAAAGGCACTGCACTGGTTTACGCGGGCGGCTGGTAACGGTCATGCGATGTCACAATTTGATCTTGGTACCTGCTATATCAATGGTATTGCTGATGACGGTAATCACGAAGTTGCGATGAAATGGTATCGCAAGGCAGCGGAGCAGGGGCATTCACCCGCCCAGCTTAACCTCGGACTGGGCTGTGCTTTTGGTTTGGGGTTGACCAAGGATCTGTATCAGTCCGTTTACTGGCTGCGCATGGCGGCGGATCAGGATAACGCCGCCGCTCAATATAACCTCGGTCGCATGTACGAACACGGGCACGGTATTGATAAGGATGAACAGGAAGCGATACGGTGGTACCGAAAAGCTGCGGATCGTGGCAACAGTCGCGCATTGACCAATCTTGGACTGCGTTACGCACATGGACGGGGAATTCCGCAAAATAAGCGGCGCGCGCTAAAATGTATGCAGCGCGCTGCGGATCAGGGTGATCCGCGCGCTCAATATAACCTCGGCGTGATGCGTCAGCGTGGTTGGGGTGACTGGGAAGAGAAGGGCAATATCGAAGAGGCAAGGGACCTTTACAAAGCCGCGGCATCGCAGGGCTACGCGCGTGCGCAAAAAGCGCTCAGTGCAATGAGTACCGGGGAAACTGTCAGCGCATAGGATTTACGATCCGCAGAGTTACCCCGGGTAACCGACGCCCGGGGGCATCTGCTGTATTAGCCGCACACAGTACCAGTGAAGTGGATGGATAGTGTGGGTAAAAACAAAACCGGTTGATTAGTCGGTTCCCCCGCAAAACCGCAAATAACTGTCTGTTTATGTGTTGTTTAGCCGTGGTGGAGTGCAGATTTCAGCACTATTTGACAGGCTCGAATTGTGGTGTCGTGCAATTGCGCTGTGTTCGACGTAGTGTTAAATTTCATTGTTAGGAACAAAAAAGCAGTTGTCTCAGGGTAAGCAGTAAAAGTTGTACAAAAATAAAATATATCTCTGCTATTTATATTTAAAGGTATTCACGTGGCAAAATCAGTCGGTCGAGTAAAGTGGTTTGATAATGCAAAGGGTTACGGTTTTATTCTCAACGAGAATGAAGAAGACGTATTTGTGCACTATCGGGCAATTATGGGTGAAGGCTATAAGTCTTTGAATGAAGGCGAAGAAGTGGAGTTTATTCAAACTCGCAGTGAGAAAGGCTGGCAGGCAGCTGAAGTGGATCGTATTTCGGAAATTGCCTAGCACCAACCTCAGGCAGCACGACAATAAGTGGTAACGCGGTTCAGCGATGAAAAGTCACATATTTAGATTGTCTGGCCGTTTGCTGTCGTTTGCATTCCTCGCTGGGTGGCTCACGATAATAGTTGTGTATCGATCGGTGGTTGCCAGCCCAACCACCGAAGCGCCCTGGTATTCACAGACTGTTGAATCGGCAAAGGGCCTTTTTCTCGTCACTCTGGAGTCTTCTGAGCCCGATTTTGTGCTGAACGATTTCCGCGACTGGCATATCGTTCTGCAGGACAAGGCCACCGGAGAAGGGGTTACCCCTGCGAGATTCGTGGTTGGCGGCGGCATGCCGATGCATGGTCACGGGTTGCCAAGTCAACCTCAAGTCAGTGAACATCTTGGCGAAGGCCGTTATCTCATTGAAGGCATCCGTTTTAACATGCTCGGCAAATGGGTATTCGACATCGAAGTAATTACTCAGTCCGGCAACGATAAGGTGTCGTTCGAAGTGATTGTCGATTACTGATTTTCCGTTGTTTTAATCAGTATGCTCGCATGGGTCTGTGACCTGCCCGGATCGGCGTCTCATACATGGCAGGGCGACTGACCTGAGGCGTACAAAGGCTTGGTGTCAACAACACGAGATAATCTGCTTTTCACGAACGATGCGCCGGGTATTTATCCGCAGTCATGGTATGCATCTTCAGTTGACTTTCCTGAGGCGGCACCACCGCTGCGTGGCTCCCATCGTTACGACGTCGCAGTGATCGGTGCCGGCTTTACCGGATTGTCTGCGGCATTGAAATTACAGCAACTCGGTTATCGAGTCGCGCTGATCGACGCACACCGAATTGGCTGGGGGGCTTCCGGTCGCAATGGTGGGCAGCTCGGTTCAGGCCAGCGCGTCGACCAGGAATCGCTGCAGTTGGCCTATGGTATCGAGCATGCGCACCGGCTCTGGGAGTTGGCCGAAGAAGCGAAGTCGCTGGTAAAAGCACTGATCAGTGATCATCAGATATGCTGCGATTATTGCCCAGGGATTATTCACGCTGATCACAGAAAGCGATTCAGCGCAGACACACGTGCCTATGTGGATATGTTGCGTACGCAGTACCAGTACCCGGACATACGGTATGTGGCAGGTGAGGAATTACACGAACTGACCGGCACCAGGCAGTATGACTCCGCTGCGTTGGACACAGGGGCCGGCCACCTTCATCCGTTGAAGTTCGCCCTTGGGCTGGCGTCGGCATTCAGGGCTGCCGGTGGTGATATTTACGAGCGTTCTGTGGTTGAGCAGGTGCAGTATCAGAACCGTGTGATCGTGCAGGCAGCCGATGGATTGATCGAGGCAGACAGCCTGATTTTCGCCTGCAATGGATACCTGGGTAATTTACAAAGTTCGGTTGCTGAACGGGTGATGCCGATCAATAACTTTATTATTGCAACCGCACCGCTGGATTCAAAATTGAACGACAGCATATTGCGGGAAAATATGGCAGTCGCAGATTCCAGGTTTGTGGTTAATTATTTCCGGAAATCCATTGACGGCCGACTACTGTTCGGTGGCCGCGAAAGCTATGGTTATCGCTTTCCACCGGATATAAAAACATATGTCAGAGGGGCGATGATAAAGATCTATCCGCAACTACAGTCGACAGCGATTGAATTCGGATGGGGTGGAACGCTTGCCATAACGATGAATCGTCTGCCTCATATCCGCAGGTTGCGCGCGAACGTTTACTCTGCTTCCGGTTATTCCGGCCACGGCGTTGGTATGGCGACGTTATCCGGTCATCTGGTGGCGCAGGCTATCGACGGTACAGTTGGAAAGTATGATTTACTTGCGGGGATTCCGCACCGGAAATTTCCCGGTGGTGTCGCTTTGCGGTCTCCGTTGCTGAAGCTCGCGATGTTCTATTACTCGTTGAGAGACAAGCTTTAGTTCGTCTTAGTTCGTCAGGCAACGTTGAGTATTTCGAGCTTGGCATAGGCCATCACCAGCCACTTAGGCCCGACGTCTTCAAAATTGATATAAACGCGAGCATGTGCCCCCTGTCCTTCGTAGTCGGTCACGATACCCTCGCCAAACTTTGCATGCATTACTCGTTGGCCGATCATAAGACCGGTGGTATTTTCTTCACGTAAAGACTGTCGACGCGGGGTTTGCATGACGGGCTTGGTGACATTGAGTCGGGGGCGGATCTCGAGTAGCAAATCGTCGGGAATTTCATCAATGAAGCGTGACGTTGTATTGAAGTGGTCGCGACCGTACAGCCTTCTGTGCTCGGCCATGCTCAGAAACAGGCGCGACTGCGCACGAGTGACGCCCACGTAACAAAGTCTTCTTTCTTCCTCGATTCCACTTTCTTCAATTGAACGCTGACTCGGAAACAGACCCTGTTCCATACCGGTGATAAACACCAGTGGGAACTCCAGTCCCTTGGCGGAGTGCATGGTCATCAGTTGCACGCAATCTTCAAACTCACTGCCCTGTTGCTCACCGGCCTCAAGCGCTGCGTGCGCCAGAAAAACGTCCAGCTCGGATAGCTCATCGCCGTCCTGGGGGGATTCGATTGGTACGCTGGCAGCGCCAACCAGTTCGTGCAGGTTTTCCACACGGGCCTGGCCTTTTTCGGTTTGGTCTTTCTCATAGTGTGTGAGCAGCCCGGTTTCGTTCAGCGTGTGCTCGACCAGTTTATCCAGCGCCAGGTCTTCCGTTTCTGTGCGCAGCCGGATAATCAGTTTCATAAAGTTGCCGACCGCCGTTGCTGCGCGTCCTTTTAATCCCCCTACACTGAGGATTTCTGCACAGGCGTGCCACAGCGAGACGCCGGCATCGCGTGCAACCTCTCTGACTTGTGAAATGGTTTTATCGCCAATGCCTCTCGGAGGCTGGTTGACCACACGTTCAAAGGAAATATCGTCCTCGGGGAGGCTCAGCAGCCGCAGGTAGGCAAGCGCATCTTTTATTTCCATGCGCTCGAAAAAGCGCAGCCCCCCATAGACCCGATACGGAATCGCATTTCGGAACATTTCCTCTTCCAGCACCCGGGATTGAGCGTTTGATCGGTACAGTACGGCTATTTCTGATCGCAGTCCGCCGCCCGCCACGTGCTCCATCACGCGTTCCGCGACAAATCGAGCCTCGTCACCCTCGTTATAGGCGCTGTAGAAGGTGATCGGATCCCCCTCTCCGATATCCGTCCAGAGGTTTTTCCCGAGTCGGTTGCTGTTATTTTCGATCAGTGCATTAGCGGCGTTCAAAATAGTGCTGGTAGAGCGATAGTTCTGTTCAAGTCTGATCACTCTGGTGCCGGGAAAGTCCTCACTGAAGTTGAGAATATTCTCTATTTTTGCACCTCGCCATCCATAGATAGACTGATCGTCATCACCCACGGCAAAGACATAGCCGGTATCGCCTGCCAGCAGTCGCAGCCAGGCGTATTGAATGGTATTGGTATCCTGAAATTCGTCGACGAGAATATGCTGAAACCGCTGCCGATAGTGGTCGAGCAGCGCTTCATTGTTTCGCAGTGTTTCAAGTGTGCGCAATAACAACTCTGCGAAATCCACTGCACCGGCCAGCTCGCAGGCAGTCTCGTAGGCTTTGTATATTGCGATTAGCTGCTGCTCTGTGGGATCCCCCTCATCGCGGATGTGATCTGCACGCAGGCCGTCATCCTTCTTGTCGTTGATGTACCACATGGCGGTGCGCGGCGGCCAGTGGGATTCATCCAGCCCCATGCCTCTGATGGTTCTTTGCACCATCCTTTTCTGGTCTTCGGAGTCCAGGATTTGGAAGCTCTGCGGCAGGCCTGCCTCCTTCCAGTGCATTCTCAGAAAACGATGAGACAATCCGTGGAAAGTGCCGACCCACATCGGTGCGACGGACAGACCGAGCAGCTGCTCCACCCGTGTACGCATCTCCCCGGCAGCCTTGTTGGTAAAAGTGACGGCGAGGATCCCGTGTGGTGAGATGCCGACCACCTGATTCAGCCATGCAATACGATGAGTTAATACGCGGGTTTTCCCGCTTCCGGCACCTGCCTGAATTAACAGCGGGGCATTTTCAGCGGTGACAGCTTCGCGTTGCTTTTCGTTGAGCGGGTCGAGTATGTGAGAGACATCCATGCGGGTATTCTATCAGAGTCGTCCAACGCTCAGGCACGATTGCCCAGGTGAAATTGCAGTAAAAGCGGCAGTATTCGCGATGCGCTGCTATGGCCGTTTGAACAGTAACCCGGCCGGGACTGTTGCCGTGAGTCTGGCAGAAAGGCTGACGATCACCGCGAGCCCGTCTTTTTCGGGAACAATGTCTTCAACGTCAATTTCTACCTCGCGTGCGTGTACTTCTACGCCGCCGGTATTGGCGGGGTCAGCGAGTGTGTCGATGATCGATTGTTCCAGCTTCTTTACCTGTCGATTCAAATTAAAAACAGCAGTCCGCTGCAGGGTTCTGAGAATGCGCTGGTGCAGCACGGCAGAGATCAGGTCGAACAGGTTGTTGTCCAGGATTCGTGTCAATGCGATATCGTTAAGTTTCAGCTGCCTCGTTTCCTGATTCACGGCGGGTACACCGCTGACAAAGACTTCGCCATCAGTCGCGATGAACCGGGAGGCACGCGCGTTAAAGCCCAGGGCCAGTATCAATCTGTTACCGGAAGGGTAAACGTCGACCGACGTGATGCTGAAGTGATTTTCAGTGTGTTGTGATTCGACCAGTCGATCGGACAACAACGCACTCAGTCGATCGTACGGCAGTTTGAGTAATACGCTAAATTCAACGGTGCCGGGGCTACTTTGCGGTACAGTCAAATCGGGGAAATCAAGCGGTAAATATTCGACCGGGTCTGCCACCACCTGGGTGCTGGCATTCAGCTCGACGGAAATACCAAGTGCGCTTTCGAGGGCTCGGCTGCTGCTAATGTACGCGGACTCAGGGGTCAGCGAGAGATAGGCCTTTGTCTGATCCGGCAGTTCAAGCGGCATCTGATACGTTTGCCAGTGCGCTTTGAGATGTTGGCGCAAGGCGCGGCAGTCGATGAGTTCCGCAAACTGTTGCTCGATCTCCTCGAGTTTTTCGATAAGGGCTTTGTCGACTACCTTTCTCAGGTTCAGTCTCAAATTGCCCGCAATGCGAAGCCTGGGTTCCTCGACCCAGCGGTGGCTGAGTTGTGACCGTATTACCGGGCACCAGTCTGCGCGCATTTCGGTTTTAGTGCTGACCGAAATGATCAGCTTTGCCGAGAGCTCTTTATTGCGCAGCCCAAGTAGTCGGGCACTTCTGCCATCGACACCGACTGCACCCTTCAGCGCCAGCGGGATGGTCATCCTGACACGATCGCTGCCCTCTCGTTCGGCGGTAACCTGCGCTGATCTATGGATCGTATAGTTCCATAACAGCGTCGCACATACATTGTTAAACAATATCTTTTCGCAAGTGCGCCTTTCTCCCTCACCCACATAGGGTGCCTCCGTGAATCCTTCTAATGCCGTTCTCAGTGCCTGATATGGAAGGCGAATATCCAGACCCAGTGTGCTTGCCTTTGTCTGCAATGAGATATCCGATGCGACGCGCGGTGGCTTCTCCGACAATTGCACTATTCGGTACCCGTACGGTGTGACAAAAAAATACACGGCCAGGAGTATCGCCACGCAAGCGAGACCAACGAAAATCAGGCGAGAAGGCATATTGATATACGGCTGCTCATTCAACCACAGCAAGAAAACAAGTAGAGGCGTGTGATCGTAACTTTAATCCTGCGCGTGAACATGTTGTTTTTTGTTATTTCCTGCGGGTGAGTATCCGGCGCCAGCGCAATACATTACGGCAGGTCGCTATTCCCGCGGGATTGTATTTGCTGTTGCCGCAATGCGCTTGCCCGGCGCTCAAATGCAACGAAAAAAGAATGAGCAGTGTTTGCACGAAGTCTCTATCGATGCGTGACTGTCCGTTTGACTACGGAGTTTTTGTTGACGGTAAGTACCCTGAGAGAGAGTTGTATGCTGCTACAGGACGCAGTCACGTTTGTTTACATCATCTTATGCCTTTCCGGCAGCTAACAACGGAAGTTGGTAAAGAAATGGAACGTCAAATGCGTTACGCCAACAACACTGTATCTGCCTCGCGAATCAGCAGGGTAATCAGGTGCGCTTTGCTGGGCTTGCAGGCGCATGAGACGAAGAGTTCACAATAGTAGACAGAGGATTGAAATCAATGAAGCAAACCCTTTTAAAGCTGGCGGTGCTCAGCGCACTGGCAGGTTCTGCAAACCTGTCTTATGCCATGCAGGATCTGACCTCAGTGTTGCCCAACGCGCAGCCGGGGGAGTGCTACGCAAAAGTAGTTATTCCGGCAAAGTATCGAACTGAAACCTCTACAATGGTAGTAAAGGAAGCCAGTGAGTCAGTAAAGATTGTACCGGCAAAGTATGAGTGGGCCGAAGAGCGGGTGCTGGTCAGTGAGGGCGGATCTGAGCTTAAGGTAATACCTGCTCAGTTCGGCACAGAGACAGAGACTTATCAGGTGTCGCCGGCATCCACTCAATGGGTGATGGGATCAGTAAACAGTGGTATCGCTGCCAACCCGGCGATGTTATCGATGGCTAAAGCCGGTGGTGCCGATCTGGATAGCGCTCGACCTGGTCAGTGCTTTGACGAGCACTTTAAACCGGCGATGTATCGCTCAGTGACAGAGCGGGTGCTGGTGACCCAGGCATCAGAGGAAATCAAACTGATTCCTGCAAAATACAAATGGGTTGAGCAGCGGGTGATGGTCGCGCCAGCTGCAAAAAAGCTGGTCGAAGTGCCGGCAGTGTTTGAAACTGTATCTGAGCGCGTAAAAGTCGAAGATGCAAAAACAATGTGGAAGAAGGGCCGTGGTGGTATTGAGAAAATTGATCACGCCAGCGGCGAAATTATGTGTCTGGTTGAAGTGCCTGCCGTATACAAAACACTCAGTAAGAGCGTATTAAAATCAGCTGCTCAAACCAGGGTGGTTGAGGAGCCGGCCCGGTATGAAACGGTACGTGTTCGCAAGTTGGTCAGTGATGCGACAGAGCAGCGGGTTGAAGTGCCTGCACAATATAAGGAAGTCACCAAGCGCGAACTGGTGTCGGAAGCAAGCCACATGTGGCATGACTCATCCGGCAATGGTATGTCGTTCGGTAAGCACACGGGTAACAAAATCTGTCTGCAGGAAGCACCGGCTAAAATAGCGACGGTAAACAAAAAAGTCGTTAAAACGCCGGCATCCGTCAAGCGCGTTGAAATACCAGCCAAATATGACACCAAGCGCGTCAGACGGCTGGTGAGTGAAGCTCAGGAAATCAGAACCCCGATTCCGGCTCAAACCAAGACCGTCAGCAAACGCATCAAGATATCTGATCCGCGCATGGAGTGGCGTCCCATTCTCTGCGAAACCAACATGACCGGAGATATGATTCAGCGAGTTCAAAAAGCGCTGACCTCAGCGGGTTATTCACCCGGTGCCATCGACGGTGTGCTTGGTTCTCAGACCATGAATGCGGTAGAGCGATTTCAAAATGCCAGAGGATTGGCAACAGGTGGACTGACCTACGATACGCTCGACAAACTTGGTGTGAATACGAATCGCTAGGCTTCTGTGCTCTGGCACTAGCGAAGGTTCCGTAGCGTAGGCTGCGGGAGCCGGGTGAAGCAGTAATCGGGGCCGCACATGCGGCCCTTTTTTCACCTGGCCGCTACTGAAAAACGAATGGCACGACCACTGCTATCCATGGACAGAAGTTGCGTTACGCAACGCCTCGAGCAGGGACTGACAATGATTCGTGTATTGGCCTTGGCGGCACCCGGCAAACCCGGGCGCGACGCATTCAGGTGCCTGCTGGTCGGCGCATTGTGCCTGTCGTTCACCACTGGCCTGAGCGCCGATTCCGCACAGGGGCAGTATCAGTACGGCTCAGAGCTAATTAATCGGACCGATCCCGATGTGGTTTCGCACGAGCAGGGGCCCGTCGAAGACCTGATGCAATCGATTGTTGCCATAGAAGTTGTGGCTGTCGAAAACGCGCGTACGGAAAAAACGTTCGGCTCGACGCGGAGCGGCTCCGGAGTGGTTATTGATACTGCCGGACTGATTGTCACCACGGGGGACCTGGTGGCGGAGGCTGACGAAATCACTGTTACATTTGGCAGCGGACAGGCAGTCGGGGCTGATTTGGTGGCGTATGATCGCCGCACGGGCCTCGGACTGGTGCGGGCCGCGCACGGCGCACCCACGGTGGCAATGCCAATCGGAGCGTCCGAACAGGTGAAGGTAGATGACCTGGCAATGATCATTCCTGCTTCCGGCGAGCCGGATGCGGTGGCGGTAATGGTTGGCAAAATCGACACCTATTCCGGTGGTTGGGAGTACATTATCGAAGATGCGTTGCATACTTATCCCCCCAGCACGAGCTTTAGCGGTGCCGCGCTGGTATCGACGAACGGGAAATTGCTCGGGGTCGGTGCGCTGGTCAGCATTGATATTGATATCGATCCGAAGGTTCGTGTGCCGGGCAACGTATTTGTACCGATCGACACATTAACTGCCACCCTTGGAAAGTTGCTCATTGCCGGTCGATCTGATTCACCGGAGAGGCAGGCCTGGATCGGACTCGATGTAAAAAAAACCAAACGCGGCGTTGCTGTTAGGGCTGTTACGCCAGACGGCCCGGCCGAGACTGGCGGTATGCGGGCGGGAGATATCCTGGTGGCGGTAAACAAGAAGAAGGTTGATGATCAAACCGATTTCTTTACTAAAATCTGGAACTCGCACAAACCCGGTGATCGACTCGAATTGTTGATCCTGAGGGGCTCGGAATATCACACCGTGGCGCTGACGGCTTCTGATTATTATGAATGGTTGCGCCAACCGTCCAGCGAAACGCAGTTAACTGAATTGGTTGACTGATGGTTGCAGCAACCTGTCCGTTGTCTCTGTCAATCCTGCCATGATGATCCTTCTCGGACTGCTGATGTCCGCAGTTTCTGCAGTGTTATTTGGTCTTCTTGCAAGAAGGCGTGTTGTCGATCACACGGTTCGTCTGATCTGGATGAGTGCGTCGGGATTGCTTGCAAGTCTGGCGGTGGTGCACTTTATTCACTTCACCTATTTTGCAGTTCCAACCAATGCGACAGCGGTTTATTCCATGCTGTTTCAACTGGCGATACTATGCACTGCCGGTTTGGTGTGGAAAACACTGAGCTATATCGAAACGGTAAATACCATCAATGATCTGAGCATCGTGGATGATACAACCGGCGTCTATAATCAGATATATCTTGAACAGCGACTCAACAACGAGATCGCGAGATGTCACCGGTATGGGTCGCCCCTGTCAGTAGTCTCACTGTCCGTTATTGGCTTCGCCGCCCTGCAGGAGGAATTCGGACATCAGGCTGGCTCTGTTGCACTAAAAAAAATAGCGACAAAGTTACTTGCATTGCTCCGTGAAACCGATGTGGTTACCTTTGTCGGGCACGGCAGGTACGTATTAATTCTACCGGATACACCGGAAAGCAGTGTTGAAGGGCTAATCACTCGCCTGCATGGCGCACTGGATGGTATCGAGGTCATCAACGGTGCTGTGCACGATCCGGTTGCTGAGCAATCGGTCTTTATCAATGTCAAATTTGGCAAGAGCCATTGTGGTCTCCAAACAGAGGAAAGCAGTGAGCTCGTGAAGCAGGCGGTTGCACGCGAAGCGCCTGTAACGGATGTGTTAGCTGTTGCCGCCTAGCCTGCATTATTCATGATGATTCGACATTCAGCGGCCAAATTGATAAACCT
>CAZOXM010000023.1:37357-56145 GCA_964583825.1 uncultured Granulosicoccaceae bacterium | reverse complement strand
TCAGGCCGATAATCTGACTCCATGACTATACCCGCTCCGAGCGCCGTGCTTGAACTGCTCAAGCCCATCACCTGGTTTCCACCGATGTGGGCATTTGCGTGCGGCATTCTCTCTATTGGCTCCCCACAACTGGACAACCACTGGCTTATTTTGCTTGGTGTGTTGCTGTGTGGTCCGATGGTGTGTGGCGCCAGCCAGGTCGTCAACGACTGGTACGATCGCGATGTCGATCGAATCAACGAACCTCATCGACCCATTCCGTCCGGTCGGGTCACCGGTCGCTGGGGTCTTTATATCGCCATCATATGGACCATCCTTTCGCTGGTGGTTGCCAGCGGCCTCGGCACCATCGGGCTGATTACTGCGGCTGTGGGTCTGCTGCTGGCGTGGGCCTACAGCGCCCCGCCGGTCAGGCTTAAGCAAAATGGCTGGTGGGGCAACGCGGCAGTTGCTGCCTGCTATGAAGGACTACCCTGGTTTACCGGCGCTGCAATCATGGCTGCTGCGTTTCCGGATTCCACAATATTGCTGATCGCACTGCTCTATAGCGTTGGCGCACACGGCATCATGACACTGAACGATTTCAAATCGATTGTTGGTGATCGCACCCTCGGTATCCGCTCGCTGCCCGCTCAACTCGGTGTCACCACTGCTGCACGACTTGCCTGTGCATTAATGATAGGGCCGCAGTTGATCGTGATCGCTCTACTGTATTACTGGCAATTACCGGCTTATGCCACTGCGGTACTCGCACTTACCGTGTTGCAACTGGCGCTAATGCGGCGGTTTCTGGGCGACCCTGTAAAGCAGGCCATCTGGTACAGCGCCACCGGGGTTACATTGTATGTGCTCGGCATGCTGGTAACCGCTTTCGCACTTCGACTCCATACAAGCGTCACCTAACAGTTACCGACAAGGAGGCCCCATGGAAAAGCAAACACTCGGGTGGACCGGCATCATCCGGCTCGGGCTGGTGCAAACGGCACTCGGATCGATGGTGGTATTGACCACCTCGACGTTAAACCGTGTCATGGTCATCGAACTGGGCCTGGCCGCGATGCTGCCCGGCATTCTGGTCGCCCTGCACTATGCGGTGCAGATTACACGTCCGCGGATGGGGTACAGCTCCGACACCGGCAGCTATCGCACCCCGTGGATCATTGGCGGCATGGTGGTACTCGGCATCGGCACTATTGCAGCCACTGCAGCGACGGCGCTCATGGCTACCCATTTGATCGCCGGTATTGTTTGCGCCACCGTCGCTTTCACGCTGATCGGCCTTGGCGTCGGTGCCTCCGGCACGTCACTGCTCGCCCTGCTTGCCTCACGCGTGGATGAACGCCGGCGACCGGCGGCAGCCACTATCGTATGGGTCATGATGATTGCAGGCTTTGTCGTTACTGCGGGACTAGTTGGCGCTCACCTCGACCCATTCAGCATGTCGCGACTGTTGTTGATCACCGCCATCGTCACGCTGATCGCACTGGTCGTTGCCGTGCTCGCGATCAGCGGCATCGAGAAGAAATTCGCTTCTGTCACTGATCGCAGCATCAGCACACCCCCGCGGTTTGCAGTGGCACTTAAAGAGACCTGGCAGGATGATCAGGCGCGACAGTTTACCGTGTTTGTCTTTGTCTCCATGCTTGCGTACAGCGCACAGGATTTAATCCTCGAACCCTTTGCCGGCGCAGTATTCGGGTTTACACCGGGACAATCCACACAATTGGCCGGTGTCCATCACGGCGGTGTACTGCTCGGCATGATCCTCGTCGCTATCGTGGGTACACAGCTGGTCAAACGCGGCTACGGTAACCTTAAGCTGTGGTGCGCCGCCGGCTGCGTTGCCTCGGCGTTGTCACTGATGATGCTTGCCTTTGGCAGCACTGCGGGGACATCTTTCCCGCTTAAGCAGGCGGTGTTTGCGCTTGGTCTCAGCAATGGCGTATTCGCCGTTTCTGCAATCGGTTCAATGATGTCACTGGCCAGCGCCCGTCAGTCCCGACGTGAAGGTATTCGCATGGGCGTATGGGGTGCCGCTCAGGCAGTTGCCTTCGGCATCGGTGGATTCGCCGGCACAGCCATGATCGATCTGGCGCGTGCGCTGATCGACAATACGTCGGTGGCCTACGCCGCGGTGTTTGCGGTGCAAGGCGCTTTATTCGTGGTGTCAGCCCTGCTGGCAATTAACCTGAGCACTGAGAGAGAGGCGCGCCATGCCGTTGCACTTTGATGTCGTTGTTGTCGGTGGCGGACCGGCCGGAGCAACTGCCGCACACACCCTGTCGCTCGCGGGTCATCGTGTCGCACTGCTGGATAAACCGGGTCGCATCAAACCCTGCGGCGGCGCTGTTCCTCCACGCCTGATACGCGATTTCGACATACCGGATGATCTGATCGAAGGCCGTGCCCACTGTGCGAGGATGATTTCGCCCGCCAATGCCAATGTCGATATGCCTATCGACGGTGGCTATGTCGGCATGGTCGACAGAGAACACTTTGATGAGTGGCTGCGCGAACGGGCTGCAGCATCCGGGGTCGAGCGCATCAATGGTACGTTTGTACAACTGCACAATGACGACGATGAGCCGATGTGTGAAATCGCGTACCGACCTGCGTCACAGGCGCGCGAGAACAAAGACACAACGATGATCACGGCGCGCTATGTGATCGGTGCGGACGGGGCAAATTCTGCGGTTGGCAGGCAATCCGTTAAAGGTGCTGACCGGATCCCGTTTGTCTCCGCGTACCACGAGATTGTTCAATCCCCCGATAACTCCACAGGCTTTGATCCGAAGCGCTGCGATGTGTACTACCAGGGTCGTGTTTCGCCTGATTTTTACGGCTGGGTCTTTCCGCATGGCGATGTCACCAGCATTGGTGTGGGCAGTGCAGTCAAAGGATACAAACTGCGAGAGGCGACGACGCGCCTGCGCGAGGCGGCAGACCTGCATCAGGCAAAAACAATTCGCAGAGAAGGCGCGCCCATACCACTCAAGGTACTCAAGCGATGGGATAACGGCCGACAGGTGATTTTATGTGGCGATGCTGCCGGTGTTGTGGCACCGGCTTCAGGCGAGGGCATTTACTACGCGATGCGCAGTGGCCGTCTGGTTGCTGATGCCGTTAGTCAGGCCATTCTGCTGAATGACCCGGCAGCCCTTAAAACTGCACGCAAATTGTTTATGAAAGAGTGTGGCCGTGTGTTTTTTATTCTCGGCATCATGCAGCGGTTCTGGTATCGGTCCGACAAGCTGCGCGAAAAGTTCGTGCATATATGTAAAGACCCCGATGTGCAGCGCCTCACCTGGGAGGCCTACATGAACAAGCAGTTGGTCAGAAAAAAGCCGATGGCCCACGTGCGCATCTTCTTTAAGGATCTGGCACACCTTGTCGGCTTCGCACAGGTGAGATGAGGCACCGCATCAATCGACAGGATGCAAAGCATGAAGAACGGCTCAGCGCAAGGCACGTGAGCGGGAATTGGTCGACACCCCCGACGGGTGAGTACCCCGCACTGGTGACGGATTATCCGCTCATCGCGATGCGTTGGCCTTCGCCGTATAAACAGAGAATTCGGACTGTGTGTGTGGCAGATCACCAACCATATAGTCCCGTTGTCGAGTGTAGAGCACCCGCATCATGAGCTTCGCAAACTACCCTTTATCTACTATTGTGACCGTCGCAGTGATCACATTGATTGTGGCTATTGCCGGCGGTCTGTGTACGCAGATTGGCCCATGGTATCGCGCATTGAACAAGCCAAGCTGGCAACCACCGGACTGGTTGTTCGGGCCCGCATGGACTGTCATCTTTGTGCTTGCAGCCTATGCCGCTATCGACAGCTACACTCAAGCTCCGCCAGCGGCGCGCAGCGCGGTGGTGGCCGTGTTCGCGATAAACGCCGTGCTCAATGTGTTGTGGAGCTTTTGCTTTTTTACCATGAAAAGTCCGATGCTGGCATTGTATGAAGTGGTTTTACTGCTGCTCTCGATAGTCTCCATTATGGTGGTCATTGCACCCTACTCGCGCAGTGGAGTGTGGGCGCTGACAGCGTACCTGGCGTGGGTTTCGTTCGCTGCGTTTCTCAACTATACCGTGGTGAAATTAAACGCGCCGGGACACAGCAACACACCCTGACGACAGGCGACGCTAACGCATGCAAAACGGTGCTCGCTCTGCCGGACTGCTTGATCGGACACGGATCAGGTTACACGGCATGCTGTCCCGGTGGATGTCCAGTCCTCGCTTTGCCGCACGCGCACTGGCGTTTTGGCCCACTCGCTTCGTTGCGCGGCGTCGGGCCAGTGAGTTGTTTGACCTGATCAGTGGTTTCGTATACTCGCAGGTACTGCACGCTGCCGTCCGGTTACGCTTGTTTGAAACGCTGCGCACGCCGTCTACGCTGACCACAGTAAGCAGCAAAACCGGCTTATCCGAAGCGGCTGCCAGCAGACTGCTGAGAGCAACCACGGCGCTCGATCTAACGACAGAGTTGCCTGCCGGTCATTATGGGCTCGGCCGACTCGGTGCAGTACTGGCCGGTGATTCCGGACTACAGGCACTCATACAGCATCACGACATGCTCTACCGCGATCTGACGGAACCCACTCAACTCTTCGTCGCCAACCAGCGTACCACCCTGGGTGACTACTGGGCCTACAGCCGTTCGAACCAAACCATCAGCGATCATTCATCAGCCGCGCAGGTGAGCGACTACTCGGGGCTGATGGCAGCATCACAGCCGATGATCAGCGCCCAGATTCTCGACAGCTACGATTTCACCGCACACTCGCAGGTCATGGATATTGGCGGTGGCACCGGTCGTTTCCTGCTAGCGTTGCGGCAACGCTACCCGCAGCTGCAACTTACCCTGTTTGATCTTGCTGCGGTTGTGGCTGTCAGCGATCAGTCGCAACTGGATGCACAACAGATTCAACTGCAGAGCGGAGACTTTCTGCACGACCCGTTGCCCGGCGCCGCCGATCTGATCACGCTGGTACGGATTCTTCACGATCATAACGACGAAGCAGTAGCCGTGCTGCTGCAACGCATATTTGACGTGTTGCCGGATAACGGCACGCTGCTGATCGCAGAACCGATGTCTGACGCGCGACACACGCGACGCGTCGGTGAGGCCTACTTCAATATGTATTTTCTGGCCATGGGCAAGGGTGATCCGCGTACCGTGGGGCGATTGCGAACGATGCTGCAGCGCACCGGGTTCTGTGAAGTACGGGTAAGGTCCACCACCCTACCCCTGATCTGCACTGTGATCACAGCCACCAAGCCGGCAGTCAGGCAGAGTTTAGCGTAATCACTCACGCTCCGAATCGCGTCGTCGGACTTCGTCCGGCCCGGGAGTCAATCCATAGCGTTCCACCAGTCGCCACACATGGTCGGGCACCATCGATTTTAACTGTCGCGGTTTTTCCCGCCGCAAATGCAGAATGGTCTCTATTGCTTTCATCTCCACGCGTGCACGAGCGAATTCCATCCCGCGGGGGCCTATGCGCGGCATCAGCCACGCCATGACCGGTCGCAACCAGTCAGGCATTGACCGTAAAGGCAGCCCTCCCGCCGCGCGCTCGACATTGGTTTGGAAGCCTTTGACAGCGCCATCGCGTTTACCGGCGCTGCCGGGTTTTTCGAGGATCAGCTCGGATTCGATCAGTGATAATAATTCGGCACCGCGTTCGTTTCGAACAATCAGCCACTGATCTCCCTCACCGCCCATGTAGCCGACGGTGATGTCTGCAAGTGCATTGGTGTAGTCGACACAGGTACGGCAGGTGAGCGGAAAAAAGTCCGAGGGCAGTTTGGTCAGCGGCAATTTTAAAAACGGTATTGTCTCGCGTCTGCCATCGTCAAACCGCAACTCCACGTGGTAGTCCGCCCGAAACTCCAGGTAGCTGATGGTGTCGGGATTCGGGTCCAGCAGACTGAGAAACCGGTGAAAGTTTGCGGTGGTGGTATTGTCAGAGCACGGCGTGCCAATCACATACAGGGAATCGAGGGCAGATTCCGACTGCAATGCGCGCAACGCGTATACCTGACACGGGATGCCGATCACGGCGAGTCGCCGAATGTTTTTCTGCCGGACAGTATCGAGCAGCGCCAGCAGCGGGGCGTAACCCATGCGCATCCCGCGGGCAAGTTCGAGATCTTCGCCGCGGGTAATCAGCGCGGGCACCGGCTTCCAGCGATCATTAGTATCCGGCACCATCGTCAGCACCCCTTCCACCTGCTGTTGCTCGAGCAGCACCTGCGCCAGACGGGTGGTAATGCCGGTCCACTGGGCACCGGCTGCCGGATGACGCAGTCTCGCCCGATACATTGACCGCACCACACCGAAGAAGTCTTCACCGGCGCGGTGCGACTCGCGGGCACGGCCGTGCGCGCTGCGTTCGCGGGCCGGATAGTCAGGCTTAATAAACTGGCAGGCGCGACCGCAGCGACCCGGCTCAGCACTTCGCGAAACTCCACAGTCGGTACACATTGCCCGATAGGGTGCCTCCGCATTCACATCGAACACACCTAGCGTATGATAAGTTTCAGAATTATTTGTTTCGTTCAACGCAACTCCCCGTGCAGACCCATAACTACCACCCGACTGCCACTTCAGTGTGGATCGCACGGGTTGCGGTCTTCAGAAGATCAGTCAGCAAAAGCCCCCCTGTCAGCACCGCAGTAACAACGCATGCCGCTCCACGGTGCCGATATAATGTTCGTAACACGCATATTCGTCTATCATTCTATACACAATCTATCGTCTTGTTTTATTGACAATAACGCAGTCATTTTGTACCGTCACAGACGGTACGAACCAATATCGTCTGGCATGCCGGCGCGCATTTATCGTGCGAACCGACTGCCTGGCGGGTTGACACCCTGCAAATCTGACCGGAGAAACCGATGACCACAATAGCGCGCGCCTACGAAACCGAGTACGACGCCAACCAGGCTGTCGAGAAGTTGCGGGAAGCAGGCATAAGTGATTCTCAAATTCAAACCATCAAACCCCATCAGGGTGCAGAGGCGGCGGGCAGTTATCTACGTGCCGGTAGTTTGCTGGGTGGCTCGTCATCGATTGAACCTTATGCAATTGCCCTGGAACGCGGTCAGACACTGGTCGCCACAGAAGCGGCTTTTGGCAGCGGTGTGAAAATATCGTCGATCATGGACGCATGCAACCCTGTTTCGCTGGAAGCTGTCACCGATGCAGATGACCCCTTCCATCGCGGCACTCCGATGTCCTTCACGCTTGGTCTGCCAGTGCTGAGCCGCAACAACCCGACTCCATTGTCGGACTTTCTGGGTCTTAGCACGAAACCTGACCACAAGCCCTCTCTGACAGGCATTGCCGGTGACGAACTGGTCAATAATAACCGGCCCTATACCGGCTTCCTGAAAATGCCTCTGCTAAGCAGCACAGCCTCGTTTTTTTCCCGCCTTGGCCTACCTGATCTGTACCGCGAAGATCTGGGCGATAAAACCTTCGGCTTACCGCTTTTGACTAATCGGCCCGCGCCACTATCCGATGCATTGAGAATGTCGCCCCTGACCAACGGTAATAAGTCGCCATCGACTTCATTCGGCGTGAAGACGCTACTCGGCGAGCGCGACAAGACGCCATCAGAACCACCCACACCGATGCACTGATCAATCAACCCAAAATAACCTGCTAAACCTGAACGGCCCGCCTTCGCGGGCTTTTTTTATTACACAGCAATAAACTATTTGTCATTTGAATTAGACACTTGATTATGTCATTTATTATTGACTTTCAGCCGGGCTATCTCTAAGGTTGTTTTACGGGAAAATGTCGGTTACCAAGTCCACCGGGTGCCACCATGCCCGTGACATCGCCTTTCCGGCCAACGCCGCCCTGCGGAACTGGTCTGGCAAGCTGTTACCACAGTGTTCTTGGAGATGAATATGGCATCTGATCTAAACGACCCGGATCGCGTTTGGCCCACCGGGCTTACCATTCGCGAATCGGAAGAAATTCATAAACACGTCATCGACGGCTCAAGAGTATTCTTCGTGATCGCTCTTTTTGCTCACATCCTTGCGTTCGCACTATCTCCCTGGTTTGGGTGAAGGAGGCTATAGAAAATGAATCAAGGTAGAATCTGGTGTGTGGTGAACCCCACCGTTGGACTTCCACTGTTTCTGGGCGCGGTTGCAATTATTTCATTAATTGTGCATTACGCCGTACTCAGTCATACCACCTGGATTGGTGCGTTCTGGGGCGGGTAGCATAGGCGGCTGGCGGAGCGCGATTGAGCCTCCGCCGCCCTCTCTGTTCACCAACCGCCCCCATCCGTATGTCCTTAATAAGCCAGCGCTTAAGCACACACTGGCGCTCTCTTGGCCCACGCTACCTGCCGTTTGCCGATGTCGCCACGGCTGATCTTCCCCTGAGCCGACTGTTACGTCTGTCTCTCTTCCAGGTTTCTGTCGGCATGACGCTGGTGCTGCTGGTCGGCACATTAAACCGCGTGATGATCGTGGAACTGAATGTGCCTTCTTCACTGGTAGGCATCATGCTGGCGATGCCGCTGCTGTTCGCGCCATTTCGTGCGGTTGTCGGGTTTCGATCAGATAATCATCGCTGTGCACTAGGCTGGCGCCGGGTGCCATTTATGTGGAACGGCACCTTACTCACTTTTGCCGGCCTGTCGATCATGCCATTTGCCGTACTGGTGCTGGCCGGTGCGGGTGAATCAGCCCATCTGCCGGGCTGGATCGGTTTTTGTGCCGCGGCACTTGCATTTCTAATGGCGGGCGCTGGTGTTCACATTGTACAAACAACAGGCCTCGCACTGGCCACTGACCTCACCCCGAAAGTATCACACCCGCGCGTGGTCGGTTTTCTGTATGTAGCACTGCTATCCGGCATGCTGATCAGTGCGCTGGTATTCGGCTATCTGCTGAGGGACTTTTCACCTGGCAAACTGATACAGGTGATACAGGGCAGCGCGCTCACCTCAGTGGTACTTAACGTGATTGCCATCTGGAAACAGGAGACCCGACACTCCCGGGGCACGCAACCCCAGCCACAGGAGGCAGATTTTTTCCAGACATTCTCTGCTTATTGCGCAACGGCAAATGCCAGACGCCAGCTTGCCGTTGTCGGCATTGGCACGCTTGCATTCGGTATGGCCGAGCTGATCCTGGAACCGTTTGGCGGACAGGTGCTGTCCATGAGCGTCAGTGGCACCACCAAACTGACCGCGCTGCTGGCACTCGGCGGACTGATTGGTTTTGCTTATGCCTCTCATATTCTCGCCAGGGGTCAAAGCGCCTATCGTGTCACGCGCAATGGCGCGGCGATTGGTATTCCAGGTTTTATGCTGGTGGTGCTGTCTGTCCCCGCAGACAGCACACAACTTTTTCTGATAGGGAATTTTTTAATCGGTTTCGGCGGCGCCCTGTTCGGACACGGTACACTGACAGCAACCATGGACAGCGCGCCCCCGGACAAAACCGGTATGGCGCTCGGCGCGTGGGGTGCGATGCAGGCCACCGCGGCCGGACTGGGTATCGCGCTGAGTGGTACCCTGCGGGACATTATCCACCACCTGAGCGGTGGAGACCCCACAACCGGCTACTTCGCCGTTTATGCCATCGAACTCATGCTGCTGGTGCTTGCATTAATTGTCGCCGCACCACTGTTAAAACAGGCACAAAAACCAGTGCAGCAAAATGTCTCTGTAGCTCAATGAGCACAACGGCTCCGCTTGAATTGATTGAGAGCCCCGACCCTGTGCTCAGACAGGTCGCCGTACCCGTCTTAGAGTTTGATGCACGCTTACGAGAAATCACCAACAGCCTGATCGCTACCTTGTCCGCATCGGGGGGGATTGGCTTGTCCGCGCCGCAGGTTGGCGTATCGCGGCGAATTGTAGTTACGCAATCGAATGCGCAGGCAGAAAGCGCCAAAGTCTACATCAACCCCGTCATCACCGAGCGGTCCAACCCGGGCCTGGTACAGGAAAGCTGCCTGTCACTGCCGGGGGTCAGCGGCACGGTGCAGCGGGCCACTCGGCTTACCGTCACCGCTTTCAGCGCAGCTGGTGAATCATTTACGGAATCACTGGGCGGCATGGAGGCTGTTTGCATACAACACGAAATTGACCACCTGCAGGGAATTCTTTTTATAGATCGCCTGTTCTGGTTGAGCCGGCTCAGGATAAAACTCTCACCCCGTAAGCGGTGCTGGTGGCGCAAACACAGGAAGTCGTCGCAGTCGGCTGCATAACCCAGACTGTTCTCGGCGCTCGGCTCGTTTACAAATTCGTGATTAATTCTTCACCGTTTCTACAATAAACACGCGCATCCATCATGCACAATGCTCCGCAACACTACAAGAGACGGAGAGTTTGATGGATATTCTGAAGATTAAAACCATGCTGGCGCTGGGTTTATCAGGTGCAGTATCAATCAGTGCAAACGCCGCAGAAATTCCGGAGCACACGCATCAGCCAACCGCCGACATCCTGTCCGTCAGCAGTCCGGACGTGCGGGTTACCGTGTACGATGGCATTGCCACGGTGATCGGCACGGCAAACTCAGACACCGAGGCGAAGGCAATGGAATCCGAGCTGCTCGAAGTGCCGGGCATTGACTACGTGATTAACCTCGTCACCTGGCAGTAAGTCGCTGACACAGCACCCGAAGTTCGAAGCCGCAGGCACGGTACCACCTGCGGCTAGCGGGGTGTTGAAAAACGTGATGAGCGGCGGTCTGAGTAAGCCCATAATCACTTCTAAGGGCCCCCGAATAAGCGCAGTTTATGGGGCATAAATGAGCGTTTTGAGCGGGAATTAAACGCCCTCAGCCCTGGCGCAATAGTTTTTCACCATCCTGTTAGAAGTTTGGATACTCGGACCAGTAGACCCGATTGATCATATCAACACCCGGAAACTCGAGTGTTTCCATTCCGACGACCGGGTTGACTGTCCATTCTGTCACGGTGCCATCGTCGCTGGTATTCTCACGAATAAGCGCGGAGACAGTGCCTGCAATACCGGCCACCTCGAGTGGCTGGTAACGATTCTCAGGGTCGTCGCCCTGCCGCGGGGTTGCATCGAACAGGTTAACAACATATGCACGGTTGTAACCTGTGGGAGGTGCACAGGGATCGACATCATCGGAGGGTCGATACGAAGTAAACACAATGCTGTTGTCGATGGTTACCGATGAACCAAGTACTTTCTCACCTGCACTTTTCAGGTGCAGCACCCATCCCGCCGCCTTGCCAAGGGCAGCCTCAGCGTCGAGTGCTATGTCCGTGTCCGAGCTGCCGAGGTCGTTTTCAGTCGCATCGTACAGGTCCAGTTCACCAATGGCCCGGTAGACCGCCGGCTGTGTTTCACTGCCAGGCGTTTCCAGGATGCCGTAACCTTTCGCAGGTGCGAGACTCTGGCGGATCATATAAAAACGATCATTGATCGCATATCCCAGAGGATTGGCCCTGTTACCCGAACCAATCGATACGGATAGGTGCGGTTTGCCGTCCTCAGCCACAATGACTACGTCAGGCGGGTAAAAGAATCGCCGGTTGTTTTCAGCGCCACTGCCACCCAGGTCCGCCAGCAGGCCACCCCGGATTAATTCATCAGCCTCGCTCGCGTCTGCGTACACATCGAAGCGCCACAATTGTCCCCCCATGTCACCTACATACAGCTGATCGACCAGGCCGTCACCCTGCACGTCGACCACGCTGACGTCGGACGGTATGCTATATCGCATCGCAGAATAGTCGGACTCAGTATCCATGGATGTTTTCCATATCAGCGAGCCATCTTTTGCATCGACGATGAACACTGTGTTGCCCACCGTATCCTCTGATCTAACGCTGGCGGTATCCTGTGCCTCGTCGTAGCCTCCGGCGAATATCAGTACATCTTTTACCTCGTTGTTCAGCCTGAGTCGTGATTTAACCGGCTTGGACCACGATTGTCCAAGCTCGGCAAAATCCCCCGTGCCACCGTCTATCGACCACAGAAATCGCGGATTGTATTTCTCGGTGACATCCAGCGCATAGTAGTTGTTGCCACCCCGACGCATTCCGATGTACAGATAAGCGTGCTCAGTTCCCGGATCAACGATGCCGTTATTGTTCGCATCATCCATCCACAGTGTGATATCCCCATCAAGACCGTACGGTCTGTCGAATGATTTTTCGTTTTTATAAAAGGTTTCCAGGTTACCAAGCAGTTCTTTCGGCAAAAACGCAAACACTTCCTTTCCATCTTCGCTGTTTATAGCGTGCAGATAACCTTCATTGGTACCGAAAAAAATCAGTGAATCCGGATCGGTCACCGTGCCGCCATAGTTGACAATCACCGGTTTGCTGTGGAGTGGATCACCAATGTGCTGACGAGTATCCGTAGTCGACAGATCGTTATCTTCATCATTAACGTCGACCCCCCTGGCCCATGCCAGCAGTTGCTTCAGGTCAACACTCTGCGGGCTCATGTAATTACCGAGCAACACAGAATTATTTTCATGCACCCGGTTTCTGACGTCATCGAAGTACTCGGTGCCGGCACCTGTGTAGGTCACAACATTGCGATCAATAACATTCAGTTTATTCGCAGCACCACCGTTTTGAACTACTCCGCCATCGTTCTCACTGGTCCAGTAGCTTCTTGCATTCGGTTTAAAAAATCCTTTTTCAATGGCCACGTTGTTGCGCTGATCCCGAATTGATGGCGGACTTCCACCAAACCGATATTTTTTAAGATTACCGGGCCAGCGAGTGGTATTGGTCGGCTGAAACAACGCAAGGTAAGTATCGTCTCGATGCGACAGGCGACTTACCTGGTCAACCGATACCGACGGAGAGACAAAAGTGATGGACTGATCAAACGCCGCTTCCATGATGGAGTCAAAGGCGGTAACAAGCTCCTGCGACGAAGACACTGCGTAGTAGCCACCGCCACCCGCATCTGCGATGTTCTGCAGCCAGGGCATATTGATACTCATGCCGATAGTATGCGTCACAATATTATTAACGCCATCGACCGTGGCATAGTGATCGTTCTCATACATGTACTTCGCGAGTTCGATACCGCAGTTTCCGTTGTCTCTGTTTTGACCCCGATTACTCGCACAGTCGCTGCCGATATACTCACCAATCGCAGGCCACGCGGGTCCGCCATACGGATACCCGTCTGTCAACACCACCAGGTGATTGGTTTGGCAGCTGCCGACCACCGGTGGCGCACCAGAGCTGTTGATACCCTCCATATTGATGGGTGGTTCATGGCGAAAATAGCGCATGCCTTCAAACATGGCGCTCTGGGTCGGCGTACCACCGGAAGCGTAGAGGTTGTTAATATTGTTGATCAGGGCGGCGCTGGAATCCTCCACCGGCTTAACCTCGTTTCGCAGCGAGAACTGGCCACGCGAGTAACTGGAATAACTCATCAGACCGGCGTTAAATCCCTCTGTATTTTCAAGCAGCGAATTCAACGCGATCTTCACGCGGTCGAGTCTGGAACGCCACTTGTTATCCAGATAAGACTGCACGGTGGCGATTTCCTCATCAGTCAGTCTGCGGTCATACACAATCATTTCCGCCAACTCGTGATCCCTGGCACGATTGCCAAGCAAGACACCACCGCTGGTAGACGCCGACGTCGCCCCGGACCTGACACCGCTGAACGCACCGTTGTTTAATAACAGTCCGTTCTCATTGCCGGCCACCGACTTGTACGCAGTAACCTGGACCACATCACCTACCGCGGCGGGCCGGTCGCCGACCCACGCCCGGTTGCTTCGAAAATCTCCTCCGTCCCAGTACCAGTTTCCGTTCGACCACGGCAGGTGAAAACTTGCACGCCCACCAGAGCTCGTATTTGTACCGTTAAAACTCAGGAAGAAGTTACTGCTTCTTACATTTTCCTGCTGTACGAGAAATATGGTGGCCTCAGTCATGGCACCATCGAATATATCCGGTCCGCTCATCGTGTCATTGGTAAACCTGACCGTTGTGCGATTGGCGATACTACCGGTCGTGGCCGACCTGCCAACCAGATGATGTCCGTGCCCGGACTTATCAAGCCACGTCGCTACCCGGCCGGAAAATTCCCACCAGTTCCACGAGGGATCACCTTCGGCGTCCCGTATCGTGTCTCGATCGTTGGCATCAAGCCACAAGACCTGGCCCGGGATGGCCGGCAGCGTGGAATTGTCCGTCCAGTTCATCGAACCGGAGACATCAACCACAAACATTACATTGGGGGGCACCGGTTCGGCATTGAAAAATATTTCAGTGTCATCGGCTACGGCGATACCACTCGCGCAGGCGAGGCTGGTAGCGATGGAAAGTACGGAGAGTTTCTTTGCGACAACGTCAATCGCAGGGGCACAGAGGCGTGTACGAGACAACGGCGTCCATCCTTAGACAATTGAGCTGAGAATAGCCCTGCCCTGCAGCGATGATTTCACTGCAGGTAGTTCACTGGCAATCCATTGCTCAGTTCTGTGAATTCAAGTTACCGGTATGTCGGCTGTTTCACAGTAGTCTTTAGCGGGACAGCAGTTGCCATTACCCGGAGGAATTGCTCTGCTGAGGTGGAGGTTAATCGAAATCCCAGCGGAGCCCCACGTGGAAGCGATTATCGACCTCCCGGTCTTCAGGTCGTACGTCCACCTGCAGGAATCGAATACCGGCGAACAGCGCAGACCGTTCTCTGAATGGCATCGCAAGATCCAACTGGGCGTCGACGGCTCGATCACCCGCACCAAACGTCAGGATATCCGGTGCATAGTAGAGGCTGGCAGAAAACTCGAGCGGTGTTCGTTCGAATGGCAAACGGTAAGCTGCCTCGGCACCGATCGCCGCGGCAAAAGCATCCACGTTTTCCATGCTAAGCAGAGCAATATAGGCACGGGCACCAAACGACAATCTGAACGACTCGGTGTATGAGGAATCGAGAGTCAGCCCCCCGTGCAACACGGAATCACGCTCTTCACTATAGAGTGTTGCCAGATGATAGCGGCCGTTTTTCAGCTTCTCTTTTGCGCTGCTGAGTTCGATCTGAGCAAATGCAACTTCATCACTCAGATAGAACGTCAGTCGTTTTGAACCCAGCGGTTTTGCCGGGCCTTCGGGCTTCATCGCTTCGACAACCGCCTTAAAGGTATCATCGCTAACCGCTTCATCCGCATCGTCTGTTCCCGCACTCGCTTCCACCATTTTTACCGGCAGTGGCAGAGGTGATGCGGGTTGTGAAGTCGCCGGGGTTTGAGCCGGTATTTCAATAGTCTTTCGCACCTGCTTCTGGTTGCCCGCAATCATCGCCGTGTTGCGTTTCGCTGTCGCCGTGACTGCGTTAGCAGCCGGGCGTTGTGGTGGCAGGTTAAGTATTTCCATCGACAGTGGAATGAGCATGCCATCATCATTGTTTGAATCACGCAGATGATCGAGACTTACCAGCAACCCGTCTTGCCGAACGGACTCAAGCGTCGGATTGCCCGCGACGACACTATTTGAAGTTACTGTGAGCGAGAGAGCAACCGCTGCAATGTGAGTGATTCTTTTCATTTCAACCTTAAGGAACGATGCGCACTAGTCCGGGAGTGCGATTAATCAGTGTGCAGGACCGAAGATGACGCAGGGCGTCGACTGTCTGCCGTGAACACGGATAGTGTGCGACTTCTGGCACAGTGAGAACGAGACGTGGCTCACATTTGTTTTCCGCTGCGGGAAAAAACCTGCCGACGGTCCCGATGTATGATCCGGGGTGCAGGCGCCGGGGAATATGCACCTGCCTTTATTCATTAACCTGCACGATCCAACGACAGCAAAATCCGTAACCGGGTTTCCGGGAGAACAGAGTCCAGGTAGGTCCGAACGGGACACGGCCGGCATCATTCCAGCCGACGCGATGCCTCCTCGAACGTCCTCTGCGGCATTACCTGTGGATGCGGAGCGAGGGCGGGTTACGACACACGGCACCGGTTTAAAACCCGCTCTGCTCCTGCGCCTGCCACACGTGATGTTTACACTGGCCCAACGGGTTCAGTTTTCCGCGAATGCGGCGACCTCGAAAAATTGTACGTCGGCGTTGTAGTCTATGTACCGCCGCCCGGAATCCGGCTCAAAAACTTCAACCGGTGATCCACCGCACGCCCAGTGCGGATACAGCACCAGTCCGGAACCACTCGCGGTCATACTGAGTGGAGGCCGGACCCCGGTTGCGACAAACTGGCAAATGCCCACATCATCAAACACTATGGGTGACGTATCGACGGCTTCTTCATACGTCCAGGTCTCGCCGGTGCAGTTAACACTGCAACTGATCTTGATTACGGTGCTCGCGACACTGTCTTCGCGCTTTTTACCAATAAGCCCCAACTCAAGGACACTGCCGCGCACCTTGAATTCCAGTGCCGGGACCAGCGACATGTTATCGGGTAGCGACAGACTCGATGAAATCGAAACCTGTTGCCAGCTTTGCGCTGTGCTGCAATCAACACCACAGCGAAACAAATGAAGCGACGAGGCACTTGCGCCGACGTCACGGTAGGTCACTATGGCAGGCGAAGTGCCGTTGATGAAGCCGAGATCCACCACATGGCGTTCGAGAATCGCATCTGGCAAGGTCGTCAGGCTAACCGCCTCACTCCACTGCGGATTGCTACTGGCGCAGTCAGTAACGCAATTCAGGTAGAGCAACTCGGCAGAGTCAGCACCAATCACGTTGTAAGTAAGGATAATGTGCGGAGTGCCGTTGTCGTCGAAGCGCAACGTGGCAGGCCTGAGGCTCGGGAAGTTCAACGCAAGAACCGGCTGCCGCGTCCAGGAAGCAGCGTCCTGACAATTTTCGTTGCAGGCGAGGTAATACAGATTATCGTCAAGCGAAAGTGTATCTTCGGGCTCAACAAGCGCAAAGCGGGGTTGGTTAGCCGGACTTAGCGCAAACCAGTCGAACTCCTGCGCATCACGGCCGGAATGCGACAACGGAGCTTCGTAGGCCAGCCCAACCGACCAGTTCTGCGGGCTGTTACATATTGAATCACAGAAGGCGTAATGCAGCTCATGCTGAGCGAATATTGTGCTGTCGAACTTCGCGTTATACGCAATATGAATTGACCCGTCGCTCCCGATCCGGATTTTTGCAGTCATCGCACCAGTTAACTCGCTAATATCTCGCACCAGTAACTGAATGCTCTGCCAGTTGCTGCGCCTTTCGCATTCGCGATCACAGGTGGCATAAAAACCCCGACCATCGATATCGCCGAAGGCCGCATGGTGACGCCCACCGCCATCAACGACGACGTCCGGGGAAACGGTATTGGGTTGCTCAGCCGAAGCCGGAAAGGAAAAAATGGGAGCGGCACCGGACTCGACCATTGGACTGTCGCCGTTCTGGCCGGCGCTGTCTTGCGCGTTTGCATCATTGGTGTTCTCACCGCCACCGCCACCGCAGTTTACGCAACCGACCCACAGGCAAAGCGCCCATAACGCCCTGATCATGGATGATCTTCGCATGTCTTCCTCCCTACTAACAGGGTGTTGAAAAACGTGATGAGCGACGGTCTGAGTAGGCAAATTTTCCCGAAAAAGTGCAGTTTATGGGTTATAAATGAGCATTTTGAGGGGGAATTTAACGCCCTCAGACCTAGCGCAATAGTTTTTCAACATCCTGCTAAACAGAATTGGCCCCTCCTCGGCCCCCCATCAGGGCTGCAATGCACCACCAAAAAGCACCGGTTCGGGACACACCGTAAATTACATATCAAGTATAATGCAAAACAAACACAAGCCAATGCCTGTCACAAGCGCGTCACGCATACTGCCCACCACCGTTTGAGGTGTTTGATGTCCAGTGAAAAACCATACGACGATATCCCCGGCACAATCGTGTTCGACAGTGACCAGGCTGCGAGAGGCTATCATTTAAACCAGTTTTGCATCAGTTTGCGCCTGCAACCGAATCGCGAGGCGTTCAAAGCTGACCCGGAAACATACATCGATCAATACCCGATGTCCCCGGAGCAACGCGAAGCCGCGCTTGGTCAGGAATGGAATCGACTGCTCGAGCTGGGTGGCAACATCTACTACACCTCGAAGCTTGCCGCATTTCACGGCATAAATTTTCAGGAACTCGCGGGCCTGATGACCGGCAAGGGCTCGAAGGCTTACCGCGAAATGATGGTCTCCGGAGGGCGTTCAATAGAGGGCAACCGCTACAAGGCCGAATGGGAGGATAACTAATGGCGTATATCTCATCGGGCGTCGCTTGCTCACACGTACCCGCGCTGGGTGTCGCCTCCGATAAGGGCATCACCGACGATGATTACTACGGTCCAATATTCAGAGGATTTGAATATTCCAGGGAATGGATAGCACAGGAAAAACCGGATCTGATTTTTCTTGTTTATAACGATCATTGCACCGCGTTTGATGCCCGAGTGATACCCACTTTTGCACTCGGCTGTGCGGCCGAGTATCCGCCGGCCGATGAAGGCTGGGGACCGCGGCCGGTACCAACAGTAAAAGGCCATCGCGAGCTTTCAGCACACATTGCGCAGTCGCTGATCCTTGATGCTTTCGACATCACCATCATGAACGAAATGGAAGTCGATCATGGGCTCACCGTGCCACTGACGATGATGTTCGGACAGCCGGAAGCATGGCCCTGTCCGGTGGTGCCACTTGCAGTTAATGTCGTGCAGTATCCGGCACCACTCGGCAGCCGTTGCTATGCACTGGGCAAAGCGATTCGCAGGGCAATCGAGTCCTTTCCCGAAGACCTGAAAGTCTG
>CAZOXM010000023.1:0-37257 GCA_964583825.1 uncultured Granulosicoccaceae bacterium | reverse complement strand
GGCGCGTTCGGCCTAAAACACCTGGATGCTCTGGCAAATATTGCCGACGCTGAGGTGGTTGCTGTTTTTGGCCCGAACAAAGACAAAATCACCGCACTGGCATCCGAACGCAAGATACCCGTGGCCTGCTCGAACTATGACGATTTCCTGAGTCAGGATATCGATGCGGTTATCTTGTCGACCCCGACGCAGATGCACTGTGAACAATCAGTTCTGGCGATGAAAGCAGGTAAACATACCTTCGCTGAAATCCCGATGGCCGACAGCCTCGCAGATGCCGAGAAAATGGATGCGGTGCAGCGCGAGACCGGCGTGGTTGGCATGGTCGGACACGTGCGACGCTTTAATCCCTCACACCAATGGATCAAGCAACGCATCGACGCCGGTGAATTCAACATCCAGCAAATGGATGCACAAACCTATTTTTTCAGGCGCACAAATACCAATGCCAAGGGAGAGCCGCGCAGCTGGACTGACCATCTGCTGTGGCACCACGCCTGTCACACGATCGACCTGTTCCTCTACCAAACCGGGGAATTGCCGAGCGAAGTGATGGGATTGCAGGGTCCGGCGCATCCGGAGCTGGGCATCGCAATGGACATGACGATCGGCATGAAAACACCGACCGGCAAACTGTGCACGCTGTCGTTGTCGTTCAACAACGATGGTCCGTTTGGTTCTTTCTTCCGTTACATTGGGGATTCCGGCACCTACATTGCCCGCTACGACGACCTGGTCGACGGACATGATAAACCGATCGATCTGTCGGGCGTTGCAGTCTCGAATAATGGCATCGAGCTGATCGACCGTGAATTTATCGCCGCAATCGCTGAAGGACGCGAGCCCAATTCAAGTTTCGCACAGGGCCTCGCTGCGATGCGAGTCATGCAACAACTGGAAGACCAGATGGGTGTGCTAAAAGTCTGAGTCGCGATGGCAGTCTATTTCAGTACGAAGTTCACAGTGCCAGTTGATAACTCATTGGCACAAAGTGAAACCCGCCCTCGCCGCGGTTGGCCACATAGCCCACACCGGGAAACGGCATGTGATAACCGATGAACGGAATTTTTTCGGCCGCCAGCATACCGAATACGTTCTTTCTGGTGGCGGCCGCAGCAGCCTTGTCCATATCAAATTTCACTTCCCAGTCGGGATAGGCCAGCGACCAGACAAAATGGTTGGCGGTATCAGCCGCAATCAGGAGCTGCTGTCCGCCCGACTCCAGCCGGTAAACCATGTGGCCGGGCGTATGACCAAACGCCGCCATTGATGTGATGCCAGAGACAACAGATTCGTTGTCTCCGATGAATGACATCTTTTCGGCAAGTGGTCGTACTTTCCCTTCGAAGCGCTCATTGTCGAGTTTCGCCCAGGCATCGTACTCGGCCTGACCTGTCACATATCTCGCGTTGCTGAATGTCGCAGCACCATCATCACCGGAGAGACCTCCGATATGATCTCCATGCATATGAGTAATCACGACGATACTCACTTCATCCGGTGAGATACCCGCCTGAGCCAGCGCAGCTGTCGTGCCTGCCGCACTGAGCCCCGCATCAAACAACACGACTTCATCACCCGCTCTTACCACCGTAGGTGTAAAGAAAAAACGAGCCTTATCCGTTGGCAGAAAATTATCATCACTCACCGAGGTAAATTCTTCCGGACTGACATTCATGCCGAAAATGCTCTGCGGTTCTTCCACGACACGGGAACCGACAAGCAGTGTGCTGACTTCCAGATCTCCGAGTTTCATCGTGTGTTTGATCGCGTTAGTTGACATACCATTGCTTTCGGTTGCAGCCATCGCATTACTACCCAAACCCATTGCCGGCGCTACTGCTGCCATTGCCAGTACTTGCCTTCGTGTAAGCGAGTTACCTTCGTATTGTGCCATGCTTACTCCCCTTATCTGTTAGAGAATCGGACTTGTATGTAAGGGGTAACTATACCCATGTCGCGAGGCAAATACATCGGATTTAGGTACCGTAAGGCGGGAACTTTCCCGGCTCTCTATAGTCGCCAGTGCATTTCCACCGCGGGATTACAAGCAGTGGAAAAGTGAAGCCGTAGATCTGCCAGTTATTGAATGCGGCTACAGGTTGGCTTGCGTACACGGGTTTTTAATACGTTACGAACCACAGCTGACTGTCGTGTGTACCCCGGCCTTGAAACCGCACAGATCTCTAGCAGATCACCCTCCGGTGCCGGAGAGGGATCTGCTAGCTGGACGGCCTGGAGCCATGAGAAGTAAGCGGTGCCGGAAAATCCTCATCCTGCTCGGCAACGATACTTAAATCGATTAATTCATCATCAGCAGTCATTTTCCGCCCGGCCTGCCTGCGAACAGGTCGACCGGTACTCGCACACTTTTCAATACATGACTGCAACTGCCTGACAAAACGCAGCAAAAACCGTGTTTGCTCGGGGGTCATAGGGTTTAACTGTTGTTATATATTTACTGATTATTTATACAGTATTTTATACACCCTATTGTTACCATTCACGACCCATAGCTTTCAGTTAAGAAATATTGAGGACCACAGCCCACGGTAGTACTGGTACATCTGCTGCAGGCCACCCTTTTCACAGGACGCCTCCACGTCACAGCTGGCTGTGACCGGTTCCGTCTGCCCGGTCAGCGTAGTTTGCGACACTGGCACCGTACCGGCACACGCAACCAAAAGCATCGCACTACTGAAAACAGCGATTGCTGGCATGATTCTGTTCAATTGTCTGGCCTCGGTTAAGCCCCGTCCGTGCGACTGTTCGCTTTATGTTTGCACAATTATCGACGCACTCGCTGACTAAAAGCTTAAACCCATACAGAAGCAGTGCCAGCCCCGCCATATTTAACAGAAATTGGCAAATAACCGATCGGGTGCCCGGAAATCAGTCGTTATCGAGCAGACCCGCGCCAGCCCCGGCAATTCGCGAAGCCTCGGTCGCCGGGACGTACGTCCGGTGTGCGTATTCCAGCAGACGACGCTCGTCCGCCTCATCGATCAATGCACGTGAGCAGGTCGCCCGGGGATGGAGTGACCGGGTATCCGATTCAATGCGGACCGAGTGCGCGATTGAAGCATCCTCACGATGGGTATCACTTTGCTGTACGGCCCGAATCGCACCGGCGGCACACAGATACTCATGACCATTGAAGCTCAGTGTTATCGTGTCCCTGCCCTGACTGACAAATGGCAGCAAAAGGACGGGTTGCAGCACATTTTGCAACAACAGCGGCTGATCAATGACCAGCGAGTCGACCCCGAAGTCAGATAACGCGCTGCCAGTCACTACGGGACAAAGATAATCCGTATCTCCACGCCAAACATCGCGCGTGCGGTGCACCGGCGACAGTGACAGCGCAGGACAGCCGTCTATCAATGGCAGCAGTTGCGCCACAGGTCCGGCGCTGTGCAGACCGCTGGCGGACAGCCGACTGACCGCCATGCCGGCTTCCTGCGCCATACCCCAGCTCTGGCCGGCACCGCGGTAGGCTTTCAGCACCAGTGCCGAGAGTTCACCGATAGAGTAGTCGATCATCACGCACCGTTTCGCAGCGGCGGATAAATCCAGTCATCCGTCACATCGTCCTCATCAAAGTCCTCAATAAGCGGCGCGTGCTGATACATGTTGATACGCAACCAGCGATCTGAACGCGGGTCAAACTTTACCGCCCCGAAAAAAGACAACTTACACCGCAGTAAATCCACCGGCAGCATATCCGCGCTGATCACGTTGTCGGCAACCTCGGCGTACGGATGGGCGATAGACTGCTGCGCGCGGCGTACACTGTGACGATGTTGAGGATGCGCCAGTACAAACTCGGCAACGGTACTTGCGGTTGTCTCGACAACGGCTTTGCGCAATGCGTGGATATCGCGCGCGACAGCCAGCGGATGTTCGCGCTCCGCTCCCGCTTCCTCAAAACGTTCGCCAAGACGCGGCTCAAGCTTTTCTTCCGACGTATACCAGAACCGCGCTGTGTGATGCGGGTTTTGCGCCTCGAATTCGCCAGCGAAAGCATAGTTCTGCTCGAGCACCGCGCGCAGACGCTCGATGCTCATGCGACCGTCAATGGCAAAGAAATCCGACTCATCAACACTCATCGAGGCCGACAGTGCATCGACCAGTTGCGGATAGGGCTCCATCAACAGCGACACCAGACACTCCTGTGCCTCTGTCGACAGGTGCTTTTCACTCCAAAGGTACAGGGCCTGCCACGGAGACTGATGCCAGTTGATTGCCGCCGTGTGCTTATCGAGCCGGGCCAGATCCTGCCCGAGTTTAATGATCTTCGATTGCTGCGCCGCATGATCGGTGTGCCATTCTGCGACCAGCAACATTTGCCGCCGCAGACGATCGAGAAAACAGTCTACCTCGGCATCGGTGGCCAACCGCTGCGATCTGATCCGCGCCAGTGCCGTTTCCCGCGCCTGTATCCAGCGGCTGAACAGCGTGGGATGGTTTATAAGAAAAGGTGCCATACCGAGCCCGGTCGAATTGCCAATGCCGAGACGCCGTTTAAGGCTTTTTTCCAGCGGCACTGCACGCTGCGGATTGTCAACCGCAGCGAGGTGCTCAACCATATCGGTACTGAACGTCCGTATCATCAGCACGCTTAGCAATTCGGTTTGAAACGGCTCAGTGAACTCGACACGGTCGGCGATCATTTGTCGATCACAGGCGCCGAACTTGCCCGACCCATAGACCGCAGTCGTGCGCATCAAATAGCCGACTCGATCCAGTTCTTCTTTTTGCGGCTGCAGCCCGTCTGCCAGACAACGGCGCACATAATCAAACAACCGGACCGAGCGGTTGGCACGGGAGAGCGACAATTCGGTTGCACTGATTCTGCCGGCTTCCTGCAGCGGTACATGACGAGCCAGACGTTCAATATCGGCGGTGGTCGGCACGCCGTCAAACAACGTGAAGGTGGCATCCCATTCTTCAGCAATCACCCGGTCGGACCGTTTGGACGGATCAAGATCGTTACCAAAAGCAATCAGACTGTAGCAACGCTCGGGACCGCTGGCCGTGTAGACCGCTACCCCGACGCCGTGCTCATCGAACTCCCACCGCGTGCGTGCGATACGCCACTGATCCCGTTGCAGCCGTCGCAGCAACACTCTCATGAATGACAGCCGACACTGATGCATGGCGCCGAGTCGCGCCAGGCGCATCACTTCAGATGGCGGGCGTTTCGCGACGTTAGTCAAAGTGGTATCAGGTGTTGTCAATACAGCCCCCGAACTTGGCACCAGCTGGTAGTGTAACAGTGAAAAACCTCCCGGTAAGCGCCCCAACCGACAGAGGTTGCGCTGCACACCGTACCTGAAGCGACAAAGCGGCACCGGCATTCAGCTCGTGGGCCGACTGTCACAAACCACGGCGGGCAACTGCCCTACACTGGGCGAAAAAATCCGGGAACAATAATTACAAAATGACACCTGATTCTGAAGACCTCTGGTTCCTGCCGCTGGGGGGCTGCGGCGAAATAGGCATGAACTTCAATGTCTACGGGCACGACGGCCAGTGGCTGATTATCGATTGCGGCCTGACCTTTAATGATCGCACTGACGACGCAGGCAATCGCGGGCGTCGACGAACCGTGCAGATGGCAGACCCGGCGTTCATCACCGCCAGAAAGGACGACATTGCCGGCATGATCATCACCCATGCCCATGAGGATCATGTCGGTGCGGTTCAATACTTGTGGCCACAGCTGCAGTGCCCGATATACACCACCGCATTTACCGCGGCGATACTGCAGCGCAAACTTGCCGAAACCACCTTTGCTGCCGATGTGCCTGTGCGGGTGGTGGAAAGCGCCGACCGTATTGATATCGGCCCGTTTAACGTCGAATGGATCGGCATGACCCACTCGGTACCCGAACCGCACAGTCTGTTGATCAAAACGGGCGCAGGCACGGTGCTGCATTCCGGTGACTGGAAGCTCGACCCCACACCGGTAGTGGGGCAACCCTTTGATGAGGACCGCTGCAAGACACTGGCGAGCGACGCGATTGATGCGATTGTCTGCGACTCCACCAACGCAGTAACCAAACAGCGCACCCGCTCCGAGGCTGAACTGTACGACGGCCTTCAGCAACTGGTCGCCGAAGCCAGCGGACGCGTGGTGGTGACCTGCTTTGGCAGCAACCTCGCACGGGTCGCCACCCTGGCACGTATCGCACAAGAGACCGGCCGGCATCTCGGCTTGCTCGGGCGCTCCATGATCAACATGGTCAGTGCCGGTCGCGCGACCGGCCTGCTGCCGGTCGACGATGTCAGCGTTGATCCGGCTCACCTCGGCTACCTGCCACCGGAGACTGTGCTGTTGCTGGCCACCGGCAGCCAGGGCGAACCCGGCACCGCGCTGCACCGACTCAGTACGCGCAGCTTCCGCGATATGGAACTGGAAGCCGGTGATACCGTCATATTCAGCTCTCGCGTTATCCCCGGTAATGAGTCCAGTGTCGACGCCATGATCGAGCGGCTGCGCAACATGGAAGTTAACGTGTTTACTGATGAAAACAGCGCGCTGCCGATTCATGCCTCCGGGCATCCTTCCGCGGAAGAATTGCACCAGATGTATCAGTGGGCTCAACCCGATATCGCCATTCCCGTGCATGGCGAAGCCGAGCACCTGGAGGCCAACGTAAAAGTAGCGAACAGCGCCGGTGTCAGCCGGCAGCTCTGCGGTCGCAACGGCGACCTGTTCGTCATTGCACCGAACAAGGCAATCAGACGCAATGCCTTTACCGTTGGACGCTTGGCCCTGCAGGGCTCAAAGCTGGTCCCGGTCTGTGAATGACTTAACCACCGGATCTGTTTATCGACATCTGATTTCACTCTCCGTCCCCGCCGCCCTCGGGCTGGTATTTAACACGCTGTATAACTTAACCGACTTCTGGTTTGCAGGGCTTTTGTCCGATGACGCGCTTGCCGGTGTGTCGATTGCCGGCAGTGTGTTCTTTTTGATTATCGCCATTGGGGCCGGTATGCAGGCGGGTACCACCGCCATTGCCGCCTCCGATGCGGGCCGTAAACAACTTCATGCGGTCACAGACTGGGTAGATCAGGCCAGCGGTCTGGCGCTGTTGATCGGTACAGTTTCGTTGTTATTCGGCTTCTGGGTGGCCGACTGGCTGATTGGCTTCCTCGGTGCTGAAGCGCATATTGCACCGCTGGCAAAGGAATACGTTGGCGTTGTTTTACTCGGCAACTTTGCCTTCGTGCTGATGGCGGTCGCAGCCGGCGCACTGATGGCCCTGGGCGATACCAAATCAAATCGCAATGCGCTGGCGGCGGGATTCTTCGCTAACTTTTTATTGAATCCACTACTCACGTTTGCACTGGGACTCGGTGTCACCGGACTCGCGCTGTCCACTGTGGTGATCAAAGTGTTTTCAGCGCTCTATCTATTTCTGATTCTGAAACGAACGCTTGGTAAAGTCGCAAGACCGGCATTCAGTCTGGACAGATGGCGTCTATTACTGGCGCAGGTGCTTCCGGCCAGTTTCAACATGCTGACGATAATTCTCGGCGGGTTTATCACGGTTTCATTTATCGGTCGTTTCGGCAGTCAACACGTGGCCGGGTATTCGGTCGGGCTGCGCCTTGAGCAGGTGTTACTGTTGCCGGCGCTGGGACTGTTTAACGCTGTGATGGCGATCATTGGTCAGAATTACGGAGCAGGACACACAGACCGGGTAATAGAGACCTATAAGAAAGGACTGATCATCGGGCTGGTGCTTTCGGTGTGCCTCATACCGGTCATGGTCTTCCTGTCTCCGGCACTGATGGGATTCTTTTCGGATAACGAAGAAATTATCAGCACCGGCAGCACCTACCTGCGCATCGATGCCATTGCCTTTTACGCTTATGTCGTGCTGTTTATCAGTGTGGCCAGCCTGCAGGCAGTCAAGCAGCCGTTGTTTCCAATGTTTCTGGGTATTGCCCGCCAACTGGTGCTGCCAGCGGGGATCAATGCGTATCTGATACTGGTGCTCGACTTACCAATGATCAGCCTGTTTATCACGATTGTCTGTGTTGTGCTGTTGAGTGCGATGGTGTCTCACTGGTATACGTTCCGCCAGTTGTCCCGTCTTTCAGTAGCCTCCGGCGCACTGGATACCACCGGCGGGTAATACGTGAATCGTGTGCCAGGAGTCTGCGCTACTGCAAGCGCACCGGATTGCGCCTGAATACGCCTTTATATCGTCGCGTATGTACAACTGTGCTTCTCAAATAAAAACCTCTTCAGACACAACCGGACACGCTCTCGCTACGCGGACTTCTAGAACTTCCCAATCAGCGTTTCTATCCGGAACAAGCCCTGAAAAGCCTGGCGGTAGTTATTGTCGGCAAACCAGGTAACACCCGGCCAGAACTCATAGTAAAACCAGTCTCGATAGATATTGTGCCTGAAGCGAAACCGGACTTCCGTACCGCGAAAGCGATCTGTCTCGTCGCCGTTGAGTCGAGTGGAGTAACTGGCCCTGACTTCAAACGCCAGCGCACGGCGCCGGTCAATATCAGTGTAGAGACCAATGGTTTCCGTAATCAGCGCGCCATGTCTGGCGTCATTCCATAAAATATCTGTGGAGCCGCGCAGCAACAGCGAGTCTCGTTCATCCAGCGTCTTGCTGAGGTCGTATCGGAACCGGTTTTCAAATCCGGATGACGAATACTGATAGAGGCCGTTGGTAATTCTGCTGTGAAACCGCGTGCCGCTGCCTTCACTTTCTTTGTTGCCGTGAAAATAATCGAGCGACAGCGTCACCCGGCCAAACGCCTGTACTTTTGAATCCCGCCACCTCGCGCCGAGGTCGAAATTCAAAAAACCGTTGTCTTTGGCGTTGCGGATAAAACGCAAAGCGAAAGACAGTCCGTCGGTATTGCTCTCCGGTGCATTCTCGCCGTCGGCACTGAGATCTTCCTCGGTGCTAATCAGCAGCCGTAACCGCTTTTCGAATCGAGGGAGTACAGCACGCACCTTGATCGAGCCTTTCAACGACGTGCTGTCATTACTGCGTTTGGAAAAATCGAGTCGCACACGCCCTGAGCTTGCCGGTGACTCGGTCACAGGCTCCCCACCGGCAAGCGTATCGTCGATCTGGTAGATAAAGTTGGTGAAACTTTCGCTAACCAGCGAATGCGTGCGATCAACCAGACCTTCCGTGCCGTCCGGTGTCGGCGTTGCTGGCTGCTGCGCTAATGCTGCACCCGCCGGCAGGCTTACCAATAGCGCCATGAGCAGAACACGCAACATCACAAAGACCACAACAACGGGATAAAAATCAGTGCGCCGCAGATCACCGCGCAAAGACACGAGAAAGTCACCGCAAGGCACGCGAGATCCTTGGCCTTGCCAATCAGCGGGTCGTGATCAGCGGATACTTTGTCGGCCAGATTTTCAAGCGCCGTGTTGAACGATTCGGCTATCCAGACCAAAGCAATCACTACTGACAGCACCATCCAGTCGTGACGATTCGCACCGAGCAGAATCGCCAGCAACACCACACCGCCTGTCGCGGCAAGGTGAACGCGCGCATTGTGCTCTTCGGTGAGCATTACCCTTAAGCCCTTGCCAGCGGCCGCGAAGCTTCGCAATCTGGCACTCACACTGAAAGACTCAGACACGTGCCAGCGCCTCCGCGATTCGAACCGCGGGCTGCATTATCTCCTGAGGATCACTAAAATACTGCATCAGGATGTGGTTCGGTACAGAAAGCTTAAAATCACGATTTTCGGTGTCGACACGGCGAATAAAGATGGCCTGCACCTGTTTTGGAAAGCGGTTAGCGATCTCTGCGTAGACTTCAGCATCTCTCTCACCACTGTCTCCAATCAACAGGTACTTTCTTTGTGGAAATCGTTGGATGATATCGGTTATCGCGCTGATCTTGTACTGTTTCGAGCTCATAAAAAATTGCAGAAAGGAACGGTCGGCAATGTAGAAATGTCGCTGTGATACCGAACCGAACGGATAATACCGTTTCAGCAATGGAGACAACGACGGATAGAGTTGCCACGGAGAGGCTGAAACATAGTGAAAACACACCTTGTGTGTTTGCCTGAGGTACTGATACAGGGCGGGCATACCGGGCACGACATGGTAGTCGTCAAAAAAGAAGCCTTTGACCAGCTGCTTTTTCCTGGTGACGTTACTGATTTTTATGGTGTCGTCGATATCGGAGATCACCGATAGCCCCGACGGCCCCACCAGCTGAACCTGACCCGGTGGATGTCCTTCAACCCGATAGTCAATAATGCTGCCGGCGGACGCCGTGGATTCGTACTCGACCGTGAACCTGATATGTCCGTTCGGCGGACTGCGCGGTGAGGCAAACGTTTGCTCGCCGAGCGTAATGTTCAACCGCTTATTCATCTCGCGGTCGGCCATAAACCAGTTCAGGCGCCGGCGATATGATTCAGTCAGCGCCTGATCTTCGACTACGTCGAGCAAGTCAAGTGCTGCGAGCACACTGCGTTGCCCCAGCCGGCGACTGAGCGTGCCCTGTTCAAGTTCGACTACCCACGCATGCAGCGGTACACACCAGCGCCGGCCACCGATGAGGGAAGCGCACTGTGGAAACAGCACCACGGTTTCATCGGCCTCAAGAGGCTCGCCGTAACGAAGGCTGTGCCACTTGCGCTGCAGCCACCTCATGCAGGCAGCGATCTCCGAATCTATGCGCTTTGATTTCACTGTCTTTGGCACGATTTCGAATCTGAACTGGCTGATCGTCGGGTGCAGCAGTCGTTATCGATAGATACGATCAGGAAAATGCAAAACTACTCGAAACTCTAGTGGACCGCTCGTTGCTGCACACCCCGCGACTCTGCACGGTAAATCATACACAGTTGGTGTAATCGAACGGGAAACCCGATCATATCGCAATGTTACCAGGCACCGTTCCGCAAAACTGCCCGGGGTATACGCTGACTTGGCTATGTAATGCAGCAGTGGTTACTGCAGCAGCCATGTGCTTATGCCGGCATACTGGTGAGGGATACTCTGATCACTGTTTTAATCAGAATGAACCTGATTCTGCGCGAACTACTCAAACATCTGATCAGCAGGGAACTCTGACTCGCGCTCCGTCGCTCTATTTGTGCAACACCAGTACGTCACATTCAGTGTTGGTAACAACCGCCACAGTGATCGACCGAACCAATCGGGACGGCTCCTCCCTGATACCTGTTCCCATCACTACCAGATCAATCCGATGTGCCTCGATGATGTCCAGCAGAGAACGCACCGTATCACCCTGTACGACTAACTTATCGCAGTATCCAATTTCGAGTGAATCAAGCAACGCATCGAGTCCGTGTTCTGCGAAGTCTGCCTGACACTCGCCACCCGATGCATCCGACCCGTCGATAACGTGTGCGACCAACAGGTGACTACCGCTCGCTTGCGAGTAATTCGCCGCTTTCACTATTGCCGACTCACTACCCTTTTTGAAATCAACCGGCACCAGGATTTTTTTGTAGCTCAGCATAACGAACGAACACTCTCGCGATCCAGGGAAGCTGTGAGCGCGTGTGTCACTCAACAGAATGCACCCGCCTCAGCACCGATATCGGCAATGGAGTTCGTTTTTGTATCACCGGCGCTTGCCGTGCAGCGGGGCACGATTGGGCGTGCTTCCGCACGGCTAGCCTAAAACACTATTTTTGCAGTGATTTTATGCAAGTGGTCGCAGCAATATTCGTCAAGGCTCCCGATCACACCGCAACCATTAAAAAGAGGAATCTCCTCCAGGGCTATAGCGCTATACCGGGCAACCTCCTTCGCTGTAGCGTAAACAGCGCGGCGCAGAGCAGATATTTTTCCCGGTGACGCGTACAGCGGATCTGACTGCCTCAATCAGGACTTCAGGATTCAAAAGCGCTGCAAGAAGCACAGCGTACGTGAATCATCGCAGATCCAGGCACCACATATCCGAAGATTACAGCGGTCGGGCACTCAAAGAACGAAGAATATTTTTAGTTATTACAACAAGATAAACATAATTTTACTGCCTTTTCGGCTACCCCCTTAAAGCAGTTGTGACAGATCACATCATTATCTCTACTGGCCGCTATCAAAAATCATAGTTACTTACCACCGGCACAGATAGTGTCTCATGCCTGAACGCTTCTTCACTCGTCTAACATGATGACCACTAACCCGGCTCCCATTGACCACTTACTGCTGCGCAAATCGCTCGGCTGTTTCCCGACCGGCGTCGTCGTGGTAACCACCCTGGGCGATGATGCCGCTCCCGTCGGTATGACAATCAACTCGTTCAGCTCGGTATCACTGGACCCGCCACTGGTGTTGTGGAGCATCGCGTTAAACGCGCCGAGCCGCGACGCATTCCGTACCCATTCAGGTTTCACACTGAATATTCTCTCCCAGAATCAGCAGTCAATCGGCAGACAGTTCGCGACACCGGCAGAGGATAAGTTCAAAGGTATCTCATGGAGGCCCGGCTATGAGGGCACACCGGTTATTGCCGATTCGCTCGCCGTCATTCAGTGTAAGCCGTACAAATGTTACGAGGGTGGTGACCACGAGATCATTCTGGGAGAGGTCGTGGAGTTTGCATCCTCCGACGAAAAGCCGCTGGTGTTCCACTGTGGTCAGTTTGTCGAGCTTGCCGAGGAGTAACGCGCCTCTGTTCCCACCGTCCTGCCGCTGGTCGACTTCAAAGTACCACTTGTAGAAGTGTGAGAAGATACACACTCAGTCAATCGATCCGCACGGATTATCGCAATGCGTCTTCGTCAATTACGTTTCATGGTTGCCGTTGTAGAAGAGGGCTCTTTTACCGCAGCCGCGAACAGAGTTCATGCAACCCAGTCCGGTGTGAGTGCCCAGATCAAACTGCTGGAAGAAAGCCTTAACACAAAGTTGTTTGATCGTTCCGCCTCCGGCGTGGTACCGACTGCCACCGGCCGGGTGGTATATCAGCGGGCGACCCGGGTGCTGCGGGAAACAACCGCCATGATCGCGGATGTAAGCGCGCTGAATGGTACCGTGACCGGCCAGGTGTCTGCCGGCCTGATGCCATCAACAACACGTTCAGTTGCCGCTCCGGTACTGGAATCATTCGCTACGCTATATCCAAACATCGAGGTCAGAATAGAAGAAGCCTACAGCGCGCACCTCAGTGAAGGTGTGAGAACCGGCCGCCTTGATTTCGCGGTAGTGCCGCCAGCCACCACAGAGGCAGGACTCAAAACGACTCCGCTTGAAACAGATGCCGAAGTATTTGTGACCGCGCCTACCGATCAAAGGGACCATTTGTCACCGGTTGATCTGACGCGTCTTGAACCACTAAAACTGGTATTGCCCGGGCCTGAAAACGCACGTCGGGCGAGCATAGAAGAGATGATACGTCATTATGATATCCGGGTAGAGCGCGTGATGGAGCTTGATGCGATGATGGCAACGCTTGATCTGGTCGCCCGAGGCGACTGGACAACCATTCTCCCCGGCTGTCTGGTGATAGGTGATTTACCAGGCAACGAGCGCCAGCTGCATCCAATAGTGCACCCGCCAATGTCACTTGACTATGTACTGATAGAACAGGCTTCTCGCACCTTATCTCCGGCGGCGCAACTGCTTTGCGAAGCCATGCGTGACGAGCTGGCTGCCATATGCGAAAAGTGTCGCACTGCGTTTGTGCCGGCGGACAAAAAATAACAGCCGTGCAGTCATTTCGAAAGGCTGAACAAAAGCTGTATTTTAACCTTTGATTGGTTATCCTAAACCCACAGGGAACTATCCGCAAAGGCTACTGACGATGATCGACCTCTATACCTGGACCACACCCAACGGACGCAAAGTATCGATACTACTCGAGGAACTGGGTGTCGAATACAACGTCCACCCCATCGATATCTCTAATGACGAACAGTTTGCACCGGACTTTCTCAAAATCGCACCTAACAACCGGATACCCGCTATTGTTGATCATGAAAAGAACGTATCGATGATGGAGTCGGGTGCCATCATGCAATATCTTGCGGAAAAAACAGGTAAGTTCCTGCCGGACGAATTCGCCGCACGCTGGAAGACTATCGAATGGCTGAACTGGCAGATGGGCGGGCTCGGCCCCATGGCTGGTCAAACGCATCACTTCGTTAAATATAATCCGGGAAAATCTCAATACGCCGAAGACCGATACCAGAACGAAACCAAACGACTCTACGGCGTGTTGGAGAAGCAGCTGGCGGGTCAGGACTATATCGCCGGTGAGTACTCTATTGCCGATATGGCTTGCTGGCCATGGATATCGCGCTTTGAATGGCAGGGAATTGACATAAGCGCGTATAAAAACATCACCGCCTGGTATAAAAGAATTGCCGAACGACCGGCGGTGCAAAAAGGTTATCAGATACCGAAGTACGTCACCGACATTCCAATGCCCTAACTCTACATCGCCTCAAACCGAATGAGTGCCCCGGTAGTGGGTCGGCTGATAAACACAGGGGTGTCTAACTTTTTACAGTCACAGTCGTCAGTGCAAACCGAAGATGCGCGGTCATTCAGCTCAACGTCGAACCGGTTATTTAAAGTTGCCCAATGCAGCAATGGCGGCTTTTGCAAAATAAATGTTTTATCAAGCAGCTCGTTAGGAGACGCATACCGGCTTCAGTGGTGAGATGTCGGGAAGACCGACACGATCCGCAAATATTAACGAACCGCTAGCGGTAGAAATACTCCACCAGAAACATCGGTATTGCCGGCACATAAGTGCATAACATCAGCACCAGAAATAACACGCCAACGAAGTACACATTGACTTTGGAAACATCCCAGATATTGGCCTTTGCAATGGAACACGAGGTAATCAGTACAGAGGCAACCGGGGGCGTCTGCTGACCAATTGCCAGATTCAACGTCACAATCAGACCAAAATGCACTGGATCGATCCCCACAAGCGTAATCAGCGGAACCACAATCGGGACAACCAGAATGATCGCCGCCACCGAATGCAGGAAAAAACCGATAATCAGAAAGAACACATTGAGAATCATCAGGATCACGTATTTGTTGTCCGTCAGATTCATCATTGACTGCGCCAGCTCCTGTGGCACCTGGGCACGAGTCAGAAAGCCCCCCATTAACACGGAGGCAGCCACCAGCAACATCACCACCGCTGTTTGTATACCGCCTTCTATCATTGCAGCCCGCAGCCGCTTGAAGTTCACTTCCCGGTAAAACAGGCTGAGGCCGATGGCAGTCACTACGGCCAGTCCTGCTGCCTCTGTTGCTGTGACAAACCCGCCAAATATACCGCCGAGAATAATCACCGGTAAAAGGAACGTCGGCATCGCATCAATAAACGTTTCCTTTACACGCTTTGTGTTAAACGCCTCTTCTGTGGGCAGGTTGTATCTGCGGGCAAAACCGTAAGCTACGCTCATCAGCCCCACTGCCCCCAACAGACCGGGCACCACACCGGCAACAAATAACTGTTCCACACTGGCGTTTGCCGACACGCCATAGACAATCATCGGAATCGAGGGCGGAATAATAATAGCGAGCGATGCAGACGACGACGTGATAGCCGCTGCAAGCGGCCCCGAATAGCCCCGTTTTTTCATCTGCGGAATCATCACCGAGCCAAGCGCCGCCACATCGGCCACCGCAGAACCCGAGATCTCCGCAAAGAACAAAGAGACTCCGATGTTCACCATACCGAGTCCACCGCGAACAAACCCGATAAGGGCCGCGACGAAGTTGATCAGGCGATCAGTAATACCACCGGCGTTCATGATGGCACCGGCCAGTACAAACATTGGTATCGCGATAAGCGAGAACTTGGTCGAGCCGTCGTACATATCGAGCGCCACGGTGACCAGCGAGCCAAAACCCTCTGTAGCCACAAGACCGACCACCGCAGCCACAGCCAGCGCTACGGCAATTGGCACGTTAATAAAGATCAGTGCCAGCAGTACGAGAAAAATACCGAGCACCATCATGCGCGCTTACTCTCCTCTGCCGCGATTTCCGCCTCTATTTCGAGATGCTCCAGAGACACACCACTGGCAACAGTTCGAAGGTAGGCCGGTGCCGCCAGTAGCTCACAAAGAATAAACAACGCCGCTCCGATGGGTATCACCGACTGTGTAAACTGCACTGGCACCCAGCGCAGACTCACCAGTGTGTCCCCTTCGAGCACCATTAACACCTGCCAGCCAGCCCAGGCGAGCAGCACAAAAAAAGCGATAAAAATAAACTCGGCAAATACGGCAAGGTAGAAACGGACCGGCATCGGGATCGCGAGGAGAACGCTGTCGAAACCGATGTGTTTTCTTTTGATAACTGCAAGTGCACCTCCGTAGTAGGTGATCCAGGCCAGCACCACACTCGCGACTTCATCGTACCAGGACAACGATGCGTCGAGCTTTCGATAGATTACCGCGATCACGACGATAGCGGTCAAACCCACCATTAGTGCGATCAGGATGATCTCCAGTAACGCCTCAAGCATTCTCGACAGACGGACCAAACCCACCACTCCTCCGGATATTTTATTTAGGGGAGCCCCGCTAGCCGGACCGGCTAACGGAGCGCACAGCACAGGACTACTTAGCCAGAGACTGAACCGTGTTGATCAGCTCAGCGCCCCCCTTTACAGAACTGGCAAACTCATCGTAGACAGGCTTGGATGCCTCTACAAACGCACCCTTGTCAGCTTCATTCACGGTTATCCCGCCATCTTTCAGGTTTTGCAGCAATTCGGTTTCCAGCTGAGCAGCCATTGCATATACCGCATCCTGCGACTCCTCTGCCGCGGCCATCAGATCACTCTGGATGTCTTCGGGGAGTTTGGCAAAGTGTTTCGCCGATACCAGCACATAGGCCGGTGTGTAGACGTGACCGGTAATCGACAGGTACTTTTGCACCTCCTGGAATTTTGCTGACCAGATCTGTGCATAGGGATTTTCCTGTCCGTCGATCACATCCGTTTTCAACGCGGTGAACACTTCGGAAAATGCCATCGGTGTCGGGTTGGCGCCATACAACTGGAACATCTTCACGCGCCACTCACCTTTTGGTGTGCGCAGTTTAATGCCTTCCAGATCTTCCGGCACGTTGATCGGACGCGTGTTATTCGTGATGTGCCTGAACCCGTTTTCGAAATAGCCAAGGACTTTGTACCCTTTACTCTCGGCTGCCGCATTAAACACGCTCTCACCAATTTCAGCTCGCACCGCTTTCATGTGATCACGCGATTGAATGATATAGGGCATCTCGAAAACACCGAACTCATCAGCCACTGAAGACATTACCGAAGAAGGCAGCGAGAAGGTAATCTGGCCAAGCTTCAGCTTCTGTAGCAGTTCCTTGTCTTTACCAAGCTGCGATGATCCGAACGCCTGCACTTCTGCTCTGTCGCCCAGCCGCGCATTGGCATTTTTCACAAACTCGTTTACCGAGGCTTCAAACAGCGAGCCGGGATTGCCGACATGGCCGAATTTCAAAATTAACTTCTCGGCCTGGACCTGTCCGGCACCAAGTAGCAGTGCAGCAGTACCGCACACCAGGGATATAAATGGTCGTTTCATGCTAGCTCCTCTCAGGTTTTTGGCAGTGGTGGGGATGTAGGCTAATCCCGCCCAACATGCGTTTACAACAAGTAAAAGAAAGCGATCTTATGCCGCCCGTGACACTTGTGTTCTATCCGATCGCAGGTAATCCATGGCGGCCTGAACTCCCCCTGCCTGATGCGGGACACCTGCCAGATGCAAGCCGATTTCAATCCCCGCCAACGTACCAAGCAGTGTAACATCGTTAATATCACCGAGGTGGCCAATACGGAACACCCTGCCCTGCACCTTCGACAGTCCGTTGCCGAGTGAGGTATCACACTCATTCAGAATGACAGACCGCAATTCATCTGCATCACACCCGTCCGGCACACGCACCGCTGTCAGCACCGGTGAGTGCTCTCCCTCGACCAGACACTGGACTTCCAACCCCCAGGCATTGACCGCAGCGCGTGTCGCCTGTGCATGGCGCTTATGCCGGGCAAAAACATTCTCAAGGCCTTCTTCATTGATCATGTCTATCGCCTCTGCCAGACCGAACAACATGTTTGTCGCCGGCGTGTAGGGAAAGTAACCGCGCCGGTTGGCCTCAATCATTTCAGACCATTGCCAGTAGGAACGCGGCAGATCCGCCCTGACACTTGCTTCCACTGCCTTTTCACTGACTGCGTTAAACGACAGCCCCGGTGGTAACATCAAGCCCTTCTGCGAACCTGAAATCGCGACATCCACCCCCCATTCGTCAAAGCAAAAGTCTGCAGAGGCCAGACCGGATATTGTGTCGACCAACAGCAGTGCCGGATGATTCGCCGCATCCATGGCCTGCCGCACTGCGGCTATTCTCGACGTGCAGCCAGTGGAGGTTTCATTATGAACAACACAAAGCGCTTTGATCTCATGAGCGCTGTCAGCTTTTAAAGCCTCTTCGATTACTGCCGGGGCAGCACCGCGCCGCCAGTCCGTTTCGATGACTTCCGGCTGCAACCCGAGTTTCAGCGCCAGCTTCTGCCACAAAAAAGCAAAGTGGCCGGTTTCCACCATCACCACCTTGTCACCCTGACTCATCGTATTAACGAGTGCCGCTTCCCAGGCACCGGTACCGGATGAAGGGTAGATAATGACCGGTTGCCGTGTTTTGAAAATACCCTGAATACCGTTGAGTACCCGATTGCCGAGATCGGCAAAACCCGGTCCGCGATGATCGATCACTGGCATGTCGATCGCGCGCAGTATTCTGTCTGGTACCGGACTGGGACCGGGAATTTGCAGGAAATGTCGACCGGCAGTGCGCATAAATTAGTTCCCCTTAAAATAGATAACTCATTCAACCATGAATACCGCCGCGCTGCGAGCACGAGAGCGTATTTGCAGGTATCCGCAGTCTGAATAAAAGCACTTCACATATTGCTCGCAGTGATCTGTCGGTGATTGGCCGGATACACAGTATGCCCCTGTTTACCTGGGAGACAGCAACGTGGACCCGATGGTGTCGCCCGCCTCGAACCCTTTATGCACCTCGACAATCTCGGACAGCGCTCGCGCCTGTCCGATAGACACACCGAGTTTCCCCGCTTTGACGAGTTCGAAAACAGCGCCGGGTGAATGCAGCAGTTCTAATAAACGTCTCATTCATCGAATCAAACTTTCGCAGCACCGCCCTCTACCAGAACCAGATCCACCTCACCTGCACCATCTCTGCGATGGGCGGCCGCGTTTTGATAGGCGTCGGAATTAAAGCAGGCTTCGCCATCGGCGATAGACGGAAACTGAATCACAATGAATCGGTGAAACTTGTCCGTCCCTTCGAGCACTCGGTAATCACCACCTCGCGCCAACACCACGCCCCCGTATTCGGCAATGATCCCCGGCACCTGATCGGCATAACGCTTGTATGCCTCGGGTTCTTTAACCCTGGACCTTGCAACCCAGTATGCAGACAATGGCAAACCCTCTTTAGTTAAAAAACAATGTAGAAAATGAAGAAGAGACAGGTTGTCAGCGATTGGCAGAAATACGACAATCGCAATACAGCAACCGCATTAGTTCATGCTTAAACATCCTCTTCCTGCAGTCGGACGCTGTCGGGCAATGCCAGCGGTTTGTTCGGACTTTCCTTAATGAACTCAACCGTGGTGAACAACAATTCAGTATCACCGATATTCTTCACCGCATGCGTAAAGCTCTCTCCGCTGCCGAACTGGAAGTGTTTGGTTTCACCGGGGTAATGCACTACATCCTGTATACGCCCGTCGTCATACCAGCCACGGGCTTTTCCGTGTGAGTGGCAGGACCAGAAATAGTGCAGCACATGTTTATGAAAATTGCAGCGTACACCTGGCGCGAGACGCAGGTGCCACACGCGTACAAGTTCGGTTTCGGAAACCAGCACACTCCCGACAATGCCATTGTCGCCTGACTGATCGAATTCTGCCTGCAGATCCTCGGGCCAGTGAGCCCTCGGATTATCTCCGAGCGCAGGTGCTTCAACGAGTTGTGGTTGTCCCATGTGATAAAAATCCTTCGCAGCATCTGTAGCTGCCTGTGATTGTCTGCCAAGCGCTTAACCCCATCGGCGAGAACACAGCGGCCGCAGGTTCAAGCGTTTCAAGTGAAGACTCTAGTTGTACCCGCTGCGTCAATTAAAAAGGCTTCGTTGCCGCAATTAACCTTGCTCACCTGGATACCGCCTTTAACTGCCGCATTGCACCGCGTACCCTGACGACCACTTTAATGGCATCATCAACCCGCTCGCGGGCGTAGCGCAACGCTTCAGGCAAATCATCGAGTGCAAAGGTATGGGTGTGGATGAGCGATGCATCAAAACGCTTTTCCGCCATAAACGCCATCGCTCTGTGCGTCGCGCTTTTTCCTTCACCGCGAATGCCGTACATATACATATTGTTCTTAACCACATGCGGCAGGTCTATTGTCGCCGGGTCGTGTGGGAACGCGGCAAGACAAATTTTACCGCCTCGATTGGTCATATGTATCGCATCGTTTATCGATGCCTGCGTACCTGCACACTCGACCACATAGTCCACTCCCTGTTCCCCGGCTATCTCCTTCACTGCACTGACCACGTCGGTATTTTTAACATTGATAACGTGATCAGCCCCCAGCGCAGTACCGATTTTCAGACGCGCATCTCGAGTACCGGTCAGAATGACCGGTGCGGCGCCGAGTGACTTCGCCACCGCCACTGCCAGCAGGCCAATAGGTCCCGGCCCGGTGACTACCACGCTTTCACCGGCCACCAAACCGCCGAGTTCAGTCAACCCGTACATCGACGTGCCGGCGGTGACTACCAGCGTGGCTTCCTCGTCCGACATATCATCCGGGACTTTGATCACTGTATTGATATGGTTGACGGCGTACTCAGCAAAACCACCATCCGTAGTAAATCCATTGGCTCGATGGTTCTTTTTTTCATCACCGTAGTTTTTACCGTAGTTCAGGCACGAGGTGTACATTCCCTGCCGGCAACGCTTGCACTGCCCACAGCCGGCATGTATTTCAACGGTGACCCGATCACCGATGGAAAATTCGTCAACGCCCTCACCGAGGGCCGCGACTGTCCCCATGTACTCGTGACCCGGCGTGAATTTTTTATTAAACGGTGGCCCGCCCTGTATCAGCGCCGGGGTGCCATAGTGAATAATTTCAAGATCGGTTGCACAAATAGCCACCGCATCAATTCTGATAAGTATCTCAGCACGGGCAGGCACCGGAACCGGTTTCTCCACCTGCTCGAGTTCATCCGGATCGCCAATCACCCATGCCTTCATGGTCTCCGGCACCGGCATGTCGGCTGACGTAGTGACTCCGGGATGGTTTTCCATACTTGAGATCTCACAAACGCTGATGTGTAGCGACTGCTCACGAGGACCGCCTCCACTGATTATCGTAGGATAGGAAAACAGATCGTGTCAATGATTATCGATAATCGTTGATCGCTTATTTCACCGTAACGCTATTCGGGCTATGATCACTCACGAATAAAACCCTGCATCACTACGCTATGTTGTCTGCCAACCCGCTCCCGCGCATTTCCCTGTCCCACCAAATCCGCGATCAGATACTCGATCGCATCGTACACGGCGAGCTGTGCCCCGGTGAGCGGCTAATAGAACTGAAAATCGCTGCAGAGTTCTCAACCAGCCAGGCTCCCGTGCGGGAAGCGCTGCGGGAACTTGAGGCGATGGGCGTGGTAGAAACCATGCCGAACAAAGGTGCGCGCGTACGGACAATATCAAACGACGAACTATGTCAGCTCTACGATGTACGCGCACAGCTCGAGTCCTACGGCACGCAACTGGCCGCCGAAAACAAAGCGCAGATAAAATCGCGTTTAAAAGACGCGGTGCGGGCAATGAAACGAGCTGCGCGCGAGGAGAATTCCACCGCGTTCGCCAGCCACAACTCGTTGTTTCATCGCGTCATTGTCGAGAGCAGCGGCAACGGAATTTTGCTGGAGCTTTGGGAAAACCTGAATGTACAGACACGCACAATGACCAACGTCACACGCAGCAGACGCAACCTGATGGCACTGGCCGAGTCCCATCTGCCTATTGTTGAAGCCATTGCCACGGGAGACGCGCTGCTGGCGCACCGGCTAGCGCTGGAACATGTTTTATCCAACAGACCCGGATCAGACAACAACAGCCGCAAGGCGTAACGTTGTTGTTAGTCGGGACAGCAGAGTAAGCACGCGATTTGAGAACGGATATCACGGCCGGCAGGAACTACGCTAAGGCGGGTGTGCAACCGCCTTTGAAGTATTCGGCCACTGAATTCTTACGTTAACAGCAGAGCTGGACAACCATGAGCCAACCGACCACCAAACAATCCAATGCACTCATACGCCCTCAGGTGTATCAGTTCCGGCTGGGGGACATGCGCATCACGCACATCCTGGAAGGCCATGTCGTTCGCCACGACCTGCATCCGTTTGTAGCCACCAATGCAACACCGGCTGAGGTGGAGGCACTGGCAAACCGGCACCACCTGCCCTATCCCGCACTTGAGCACAGCTTCACCACCACCCTGATCGAGACGGCAGGCAAGCTGGTTGCTATTGATCCGGGCTTCGGGGAAAACTCCCCCATGCCAAGCGCCGGCTATTTCTCCGGCACCCTGCCTGCAGCCGGCTACACCAGCGATGATGTTGACATTGTACTGATCAGCCACAGCCACCCTGACCACATTGGCAATCTGATGACAGCAGGCAGAGCCACCTTTGCCAATGCCGAGGTCGTCTATGGTCGGCGTGAGTTTGACTACTGGCAACGCGGAGAGAACATTGCCGACTTCCGTAAACCGACGCTCGAACTGTTTCAGAAAGTGGCGCTGCCCCTGCAGGATCGGTTGCGCTTCATTGACCCAGAGGACACTATCGCACCCGGCATTACCGCCGTTGACGCTTTCGGTCACTCTGCCGGACACCTCGCCTTTCACATTGAAAGCGCAGGGCAGCAACTCATGATGTTAAACGACACCGTTGCACATTATGTTGCGTCTTTTGCACAGCCGGACTGGGCATTTTCGATGGACGATGACCCGGACGCGGCCGCAGAAACACGTCGTCGCTTACTCACACAGGTGTCGCAGGACAATATACCCGTGACAGGGTTCCACATTCCGTTCCCGTCTATAGGGTATGTCGAAACTGCGGGTACCGGCTTTGTGTTCAAACCGGCGTCCTATCAGTTCAACGTGTAAGCACACATGACTGACAAACAGAAGCCAGGTGCAATTGGGCCGGCATCACGGACTAGTGGGGCGTGCGCATGCTGAACAGCTTTCCGGTATTCGTCAAACGTAGCCGCCAAATTTAATCGGCACCATCAAACAACAGCCAATCAATTCATCGGAGTAATTATGGCAATCAGACAAAAATCCACCATTACCGGCACCATTCATGGTGATGGCACATCGCACTCACTGACCGAATGCAGCACACGAGATGTCGAATTTTCCATCGACGAACCTGTGGAACGCGGCGGCACCAACACAGGTCCGGCACCTACAGAAACAGCGGTCGCCGCATTGATAGGCTGCACGAACGTCATTTCGAACAAATGCGCTGACAAGCTCGGTATCGACATCGGGCACTTGAAAATCGAGGCAAAATACGACTTTGATCGACGCGGGGTATTGCTGACCGAAGAAGTCGATTTGCCGTTCCCGAAAATTGTCCTGAATATTGTGTCCGATGGACCGGCCACCGAAGATGAACTCCAACAGGTCGCCGTCGAGCTTGCAAAATACTGCCCGATAGCAAAGGTGTTTCGTCAGGCAGGTACCGTCATTGAGGAAAACTGGTCGAAAGCGTAACCAATGGATACACACCTGCCACACATGGTGGGCAGCTAGCCTGCATTATTCACAAGGCGACGACCGGGAATAAGCGAAAGCGCAGGTGTATAGATTCAAACCCGCTGTTAAGTGCGTCTGCCAAATTAGCGCAGTGTCTATTCGCCACCAGAAGAAAATCTCGCGTCACATCTCAGCCGATCCTCCTCGAAGCGTGGCGGGCCACGCATCTCGGACGATCGACTGACCTGTTTAGCGAGATTTCCTCTGGACGACGAATCCTCATGAATCATGCAGGCTAATTCAGCGTGTAAGCAGGTAACCAGCTGGCAAGCGCCGGAAACAACAGCACAATGAAAGCCGCAACCAGGATCAGTACAAAATACGGGAACGACCCCTTGAATATTTTACCGAGCGTCGCTGTTGGATCCGGCACCGACCCTTTAACGGTATAGACCAGCAAACCAAACGGCGGTGTCAGCAGGCCCGCCTCGATAACCAATATGCCGAATATTGCGAACGCCAGCGGATCGATCCCAAGTGCCAGCGCAATAGGTGCGAAGATCGGTACCGTCAGCAGAATGATTGATACCGAATCGATCAGCATACCAAGCAGTATCCAGATGACGACCATCAGCCCGATGATCATAAAAGGATCTACCCCCATTCCGAGAAACAGGTTTTGAATGTAATTCACCGCACCGCCCATGGCGAGCAGTCTCGAATACATGGAGGCGGTAATGAGCAGGAACATAATAGGGGCGGTGGTTTTACCGGCCTGAAAAATCGCACCAATAATTTCCTTGCCGCGCATGCCCTTGGCAAGACCGACCAGCAACGCGCCTATCGCACCGAAACCGGCTGCCTCCGTCGGGGTAAACAACCCGAACCAGATTCCGCCAATAACCAGCATAATCAGCAGCAGAATACCGACACCGCCAATGAGCTCCGATCGAACTTCCGCACGCGTCAGATCTGCGCTGCGCTGTTCAATGGAAGGTGCTATCGACGGGTTGCGACTGGCTGTAATCACCACATACAAAGCAAACAGCAACGCCAGCAATACACCGGGTAACACCCCGGCGACAAACAGCGCACCGACGCTCATCTCTGTGAGGATGGCCCAAACGATCAACAATATCGAAGGTGGGATCAGCATGCCCAAACAAGCTGACCCCGCCACCGCACCGAGTGCATAGGTCTGTTTATATCCGTGCTTTCTCATCTCCGGGTAGGCAATACGCGAAAACGCGGCAGCCGCAGCGATAGACACCCCCGTCACAGCGGCGAATACGGTGTTGCCGGCGATGGTTGCAATGGCGAGTCTACCGGGTACGCGTTTAAGCAGGCGATCACTGATGCGGTAAAGATCCGCCGCTGCACCGGACTTCGAGATGAAGTCACCCATTAATACAAACAGCGGAATCACGGCGAACACATCTTTCCTCACCGCTTCGTATGCTGTGTTCCCGATAATTGCCAGCGCCGCTTCCACACTGCCGAGCATCAGCCAAACACCGAGTGCACTGCACACGGCAAAAGCCACTCCGATATGAACGCCGAGAATGATCAGCCCGACAAGCAGTGCGAGCATATAGAGTGCTATATCACCGCCCATAATTATATTTTTCGCTTTGGTTGTTAATGTCGGGGGTCGCCGGTGTTTTTATAGCCGTTCGCTGCCTGGCACCGCTGTTTCATCCACCAGCTGTCCGGTCCAGTCGTAGTAGATCATGGACAGATAGGCAAACAGGCTGAAGATCGACGTGACCAGAATCAGTCCACGCACCGGCCAAACCGGCACACGCAGCGCACCCTCCCCCTCGTATTCTCCGATGCGGTAGGCGTCCATCAGTGGTTCGTAGGTACTGACAATCAGGCTTGCAAACAGAACCACACCAAGCAGGTAACAGATCGTGCGCAACAGGCGACGAACGGGTTCGGGGACCGCATCGGCAAGCACTGTGGTACGCAGCATGGAGCCCGAATAGATTGCGAGCGGTAACTGCAGAAAAGTAATCGCAACAATTGAGTTTTGAATGATTTCCTTGGTGCCGGGTATCGGCTGTGCATACAAGCTGCGGCCACAGACATCGAGAAATATCAATATGGCAAGACCCAGCGTCCATAGCGCTGATATCAGGTGTACAGTGCGGGAAAGCCGAACAGGCACGCTCAACTTGAGAGTCTCGTCATTCTGATCAACCTGCACGTCAAACTGTGTTTCCCCCTGTTTGGACGAGCGACGCGAACCACATCGTTCCCGGCCGTCGACAAGAATCTTACTGCAAAATGCGTAAATTCTAAACAACCGTGTGACAAGGACATCTGCGCAGCAGCAAAACCGGCAGTTTCCGTTGAGCCCGGACTTCCATCAGCCATCCTGATGCAGGTCATCAGGAATGATGTTTTCGGTCGGAAACGCTGATCTGGTAATTTGGCATTCGTGATCGGAAAAACGCCGCTGTCACTATCTTCCGCAACTGCGACCACTTGCCACCCGTTGTCGACCGGTTATTGATGCCAAACGAAGCGACGGCAGCACGACGGAATCATTGAGACACACAAGGATACGATTTGGCATACTTAACTTCGGCACTGGCATGCGGGACAGCGGAGAGCCTTCCGCTCAAGCAACACCGCGCGCGGCTTTCTATAACGCCAGTGACGACTCGTCGATGTACAAAAGTAACCGGAGGATATTCATGAAATTCACTCGCTTTACAAGCTCACTGCTGGCCACAGGCCTGCTTTGCGTCACCACCCTGCCCGCTGTCGCAGATGACATCACTCTGCGAATCGGTGCGGGACATCCCAACGGGCCGGCGGTCTATGTGGCAGATACGGCCGACCTCTTTGTGCCGGAAGTTAAAAAACGCGTCGCCGCAGAAACGGATCATACAATCGAATTTGTCGAAGGCTACGGCGGTGCAATCGCCGGTGTGGCCGAAACACTGGAAGCAGTGCAAAACGGTATCCTGGACATCGGGGCCTATTGCATGTGCTTCGAGCCTGCCAAGCTGTTTCTGCATAATTTCCCCTATTACGCACCGTTCGGCCCGCAGGATTCCAAACAGCAGATGCAGGCCGTGCGAGCTGTATACGATAAGACGCCATGGCTGACAGACATATTCCAAAGCGATTACAAACAGGTGTTGCTCGGCCTGCACGGATGGGATAACTACCATCTCGGAACGACCGATCCCTGGGATACCGTCGAAGATCTGAAGGGTGTAAAAATCGGCGGTGCCGGGCCCAATCTGCCATGGCTTGAATACGCTGGTGCAGTGCCGGTCCAGTCCACACTGCCGGACGGTTACCTGTCGCTGCAGACCGGTGTGTATAACGGCTGGCTGATGTTTCCTTCCGCCTACCTTGGCTTTAAATTCTACGAACCTGCACCGCACTACACCCGGATCGGTTTCGGTGCAATGGGTGTAAATGCGCTGACGATGAATGCCAGAAAGTTCAACAGCCTGCCGGAAGACGTACAAAAAATTCTGATGGAGGTGGGCCGTGCCTACGAGGATCAGGCCGGCGATTCACTGAACGCACGACAGGAAGCAGGCCTGAAGGGCCTTGCAGATGTGGGCGCTAAGCTCAAGGCACTTCCCGAAGAAGCGCGCGCCGGCTGGGCTGCATCCCTGGCAGAGTTCCCGGGCAAACAGGCCAAAGAAGCTGACAGTCGCGGGTTGCCGGGTACCGAAGTCATGAGCAACTATCTCGATGCGGTTGCGAGCACCGGCTACCAGTGGCCGCACGCCTACGAACTGAAATAGCCGCGGTGATCCGCACGTTATAGTAAACGGTAGTAACGATGTACGCCCGGGCCACAATGATGGCCCGGGAGGACGACACGGGTTCACGGCTGCCGTCGTGAACATTGGCCGATAGACAGAGGACTGATGCATGGATCTGGCTTTTTTCACAATGCCTATTCATCCGCTCGACAAAGACTGGCGAACCTGCCTGCAGGAGGACCGTGAGGCCTTCATACTGGCCGACGAACTGGGTTTTAAAGAGGCCTACATCGGGGAACATGTAACCGACAAAGCTGAACGCGTCACCTCCTGCGTTACGTTCCTTTCCTGGATTGCCAACGACATCAAGCAAATGCGACTCGGCACCGGTACTGTCAACATGCCGAACACCCACCCGGCTGCTGTTGCCGGCCAGATCGCCATGCTCGACCACATGCTCGATGGCAGACTGATGTTCGGCATCTCACCGGGGGGTCTCGCATCGGACGCCGAAGCCTTCGGAAACCTCGATGCAGATCGCAATCAGATGTTCCAGGAGTGCATAAACACAGTCCTTAAAATCTGGGAAAGCGACCCGCCTTACGAGATCAAAGGCGATTACTGGAATGTTTCAACCGAACGCACCCAGTTGCTCGATATCGGCCAGGGTATTATGCCGAAACCACTGCAGCAACCGCACCCGCCCATCGTTGTCACTGTCGTCGCTCCCTTCTCCAAGGGTGTGACGGAAGCGGCCGCCCGTGGCTGGGACCCGATCTCTGCCAACTTTCTATTGCCCCAGTGGGTTGCTTCACACTGGCCGAAGTACGTCGAAGGCTGCGAACGCGCGGGGCGTCCGGTCGACCCTGCCAACTGGCGTGTTGCCCGCTCGATTTTTGTCGCAGACGATATGAAAACCGCTGAAGACTACGTATGGGGGCCGGACAGTCCCTACCGGTTTTACTTCAGTCAACTTGTCACAAAGATGAAAAAACATGGTCGCTCCAACCTTTTCAAGGAAGATCAGACCATGAGCGACGACGACCTGACCGTCGACTATGTACTGGAACGCTGCGTACTTTGGGGCACCCCTGAGAAAGTCGCCGAAGATGTGCTTGCGCTGCGCGAGCAAGTCGGGGATTTCGGAACACTGATGTATGCAGGCAAAGACTGGCTGGACCCCGAACTCGGTAAAAAATCGATGCGCCTGCTGGCGCAGAAAACCATGCCGATCGTCAACGCGAACCTGTGAAACCGGCTGGCAGATTACCCTAGCAAGAGGTAAAGTCCATGACTCGATTGACCGATCGCATTCCGTATCAGGCTATCGTTGATCGTCCCCGCCTGACGCTGCCGAAAGATGGCCGAATCGCGGTGTGGGTTATTGTTAACGTGGAAGAGTGGCAAATAGAGCGTGCCATGCCACGAACCGTACTGCCGCCGCCGATGGGGCAACCCCTGTTACCGGATGTACCGAACTGGTCATGGCATGAGTACGGCATGCGTTCTGGTTTCTGGCGCCAGCACAAAGCACTCACCGACCGCAATTTGCCAGTCACCATGGCAATTAACGGTCATGTCTGCACATCGTATCCCCGCGTAGCTTCAGCGGGCCTCGATGCGGGCTGGGAGATGATGGGACATGGGTTTGTGCAGGGGCCAACGCACAAGCTCGACAATCAGCGTATGGCGATCAGCGACACTGTCGATGCCATACGAACCTTTGCCGGCACCGCACCTCGTTCCTGGGAATGTCCGGGACTGACCGAGACCGAAGAAACGCTCGACCTGTTGCGAGAGCACGGTATCGAGTACGTTGCAGACTGGGTTATCGACGACCTGCCGCAGGAGGTAGATACACCCCACGGTGTCGTTATTACCCTCCCATACACCGTCGAAACCAATGATATTGCGATCTACGCGCTACAGCATCACGCCTCTGCAGAGATACTCAAACGCGGCATTGATCAGTTTGATCGCCTGTACGAGGAAGGTAAGGACAATGCCCGGGTGATGGCAATCTCACTGCACCCGTACATCACCGGTGTGCCACATCGCATCCGTTATGTTGAAGCGTTACTCGACTATATACGCCGACACGAGGGAGTCTGCTGGATGACTGCCAGCGAACTCGGGGACTGGTATCGCGCTGAGATGACCTGACCCCCAAACATAAAGAGGTAGTGATTTCCTCGATTGTATCCGGCGCTGAGCGATCTCGAAAATCAGTGGATACGGGTACGTGCCGTTCGCAAATTCAGACCGATGGGAACATACTGACCGGTTGTTCGGAACGCCAATCGCGTTCCGGCTTAAATTCTGAAACAACACCGACTAAAACGCTACACAATCAGTTCAGGTCAATCCAGCCAACATGGATAATCATATCCTCGATGGTGAACTCCGGCGTATGTGTGACTGGTGACAAAAACGGTCTGTTGAGGATCGAGCGAGGGTCATTCTTCAACAGGCTCAGCATCACCTCGGCAACAATACGCCCGCCGGTGTCTCCAAGCTTTTCGCCATCCTTGGTCAATCTTGATTCTTCCATCAGATACAAAAACAGAGGTGACCCGTCTATCGACTCAGTGAGGTTTAGATCGCCGGGTGGACAGTCGAGTCCGGGATTACACAAACCGAATGCATCGTTGGCGATCACAGGGTTCCCCATCGCCGCCGCCACGGCCTGACCACTGGGCAGACCCAGCGCCTTGCCTCTAAACAGCGACAATGTGGCCAGACTGACCACAGGGATGCCGGCCACATCGTTTTCAAAGTCGAGTATAAAGTCCGGAAAGCCGGGGCCACCGACGGGCAGACGCAGCATGGGTCTGGCGAGAAAGCGATCTATTTTACGGCCGACCTGCAAGCCCAGAAACTGATCGACATCATCGTCCAGGTCGCCCTGAATCGAGTTGGCAAAATTGAAGAAACGGTTCCACTCTATTTGCCGTTCCGGCGGAATAGGTACACCGCCGACCAGATTCCGTTCCAGCTCCGACTCGCTCAGCGGAAACAGCCGCACCCGATTAAAATTTTCATTCAGTGTGTAACGACCACGAGCAGTTGAATGACCAAAACGCTGAGCGGCCACAGAGAATTCAACCGGTATGACACCGCGGCTTGCGAGTCGCCGTTTATAAAATCGCGGACCATTCAGCAGCACATCGTCGATTAACGACTGTTCGACGAACTCAGGCAGAAACTCGTATAACACAATTGCCTGCCAATGCTGGACAGTGAGTCTTTTGGCAGCTCTGAACAATCGCCGTTCACGCACACCCTGGCTGCGCAAATAGTCGACCATTTTGTTGTGGAACGCCATGAGCACCGGAGTGAGTTGTGCGACATTGTTGTTTTCATCGTTACGCTGGTCCGGGATCCGTGCACGCCCATTCTCATCCCGGGGAAAATCACGCTCATTGCCTAACGCGTTGCCGAGTAGAAGTTTAGCCCGGTCGTGCGGGTCTCTCAGGGCACGGCTGCCATCATGACGATAGATGGTATCCAGGTCGATCCAGGGCGTAGCGCGATTGCGTATTTGACGAGGCCTGTTGATTGCAGTGATTTCAGAATCGAGATCAAGCGATATATCGTGTACCAGAATCTGGCCAACATAGGTAAGCCCTACAACAGCCTCTGCATTATTGTCCGTACCGCGAAACTGCGAGTCCTCCATATAAGCCGGAACTGCCGTATCATTCGAGGGGCGACCAATCTGCAGCAGCACCTCCTGAGATAACTCCAATGCAGGCAGCTGCGGAAACATACGGCCAAAACGGTATTGATCAGCCGCATAGGCCTGCATCGAACCCAAACCACAAAAAGCGACCAGGAGTAATACCTGCGAGCACTTATGATTAAACCATCTTCGCTGTGACTGCATAGACTTCCTCGGGACTTTGGATGAAAGAAAATTAACCGGCCATGCTCCACGACACCTGTCAGCTGCGAGTGCCGGTACCGCGCAACAGCCCAAAAACAGCGCGTAGTAGATCACCATAGCGGGTAGCGGTCAAAGTGTATTCTTTACAGTTATATCAAGGTTTTTCGTATGCGTTTTTTTGATTTTATATCGCACAAACGAGGCACGCGCGAAGCGCAACGATGGCTGATTCCGACTCGATACCGTGAGGACTATATAATTGTAACCAGTGCAAACTATGCACGCAGCCTGTAACAGGTTACCTGATACGGAAGCTATTGCAGGAGTGATCGCACCCTGCACACTGACCAGTGCCCCGGGGTAATTGGCGGGCGATTACAACGGGACTTCCAAGGAGTCTGCGCGGTAGAAATCCGCGTAGCGAGAGCGTGTCCGGTTGTGTCTGAATAGGTTTATTTTTAGTTTGGTAAAGCATTTTGTTCATACGCGACGAAAATAAAGGCGTATTCAGGCGCAATCCGGTGCGCTCGCAGTAGCGGAGGTTCTGCCGCGCAGACTTCTACTAGAGTGACAGTAGTTGGCCAACCTCGGCAGTCACGCGCTTTATGTTGATCGGATCGGCCGCGTATTGCTGCACCAGATCCCCATGCCTGTTGATCAGGTACAAGACATTACGATGATCTGTTCGGGACTCCACCGCCCGGGTCGACAACACGCTAAACCGGTCGAGCAACTCATTTGTCCCCGCCATGTCAGCACGTAAGAACCGCCAGTTGGGATAATCCACGTTAAATGCGGTCACATAGGACTTCAGCGCAGGCACGGTGTCTGTCAGCGGACTAATAGTCACCGATATAATCTGCACCGTCTGCTCAGCTGCATTACTTTCCAGCTGATGGTAAATGCTTCTTAGCTGAGCAGTTTGCAACGGGCATTCTGTATTGCAGCCGGTGAACATAAAATTCAGAAGTGTCGCACCGGCCGGCACATCATGCAGTCGGACTCGCTCTCCATCCTGATCAGTCAAAGTGATGTGCGAGATCTGCCTTACGTTGAATTCACCGCCTGAGGTACCGACAGGCACTGCAGGGGTTATCCCCGCGATCCGGCCGAAGCTCGACTTCAGTGATATTGAAGAACCGATTGCATACAACGCCAGACCAAAGGCCATGGCTGCAAGCAAGCCCAAAGGCACACTCAAGCATGCGGTACGTTTTTGGCCGAGCCGGCTATCACACAGGTTAGACATAGGAAACCTGTAAAAAATGACCTACAACGCTTCGATGAAACAATTGTCGAAGGTACCCGGGTCTTCCGAGTACAGCGTTAAAGCGCTATGCACACTGTCCGCCGGTGCTGTTAGCGTGGTTTCGTAGGACTTATAGACGGAGTTCCCTATGGGTACCTCCACTGCCTGCAGTTCAGTACGATTTGCGTTGGTGATCTGCACTGTCATACTGGTGTACGCGGTTCCTTCAGACTTGGCGCTGCAGTGAAACCTGTACGGCGTACCCGGTGCGATCTGCACTTCCTGATACAGACAGCCGGCATTGGTAATCTCCAGCGCGCCTGTGCCTGCGAGTGCATCGTCAGATGCCCTGGACAGGGTATTTGAGGAGCAGTCAAACCAGCCATTTTTCTGCTGCTCGAAGCCACCATTGAGTAACAGACTGCTGTTCCGGGGTACGGGCGGTTCAGTCGGCGGCGGTTCCGGAACAGTCTGTGTGCCGGCAACCAACGCACACCGATCGTAGCGCGCAACCCCCTCCGAATACATTCCGAGACTGGCGAAAGCCGCGTTGTCCGGGGCGACCAGAGTACCCTGATATTGCGTATAGTCGTCACCGATGATCTGCTGCTCTTCCAGTGCCAGTTCGGCGTAGGAGCTGTCGTTGATCTGCAGAAAGATACTGGCATAACCGGCAGCGCCAATTGCTGCATCGCAGGTGAAGCTGTATTCGATGCCAGGTGTGACTGACACTTCCTGGTAAAGACATCCTCCGGTGCTAACACCCATCGCCGCCGCTCCATCACTGGCATCGGACTTCGGCGTGGTGAGTGAACCATCGCCACAGTCGTTCCAGCTTGCCTTGGCGAGTTCAAAACCACCGTTTTGCAGCAGGTTGCCGGGCGTCTCTGTCGGCGGCTCCGGCGTGGGTGGCTCGATGACGATCTCCGGTGCGGGTTCGGTACCCATCTTCAGCATATGGCCCACAGATGGCGTGCCCGTTTCATCCAGCACAAAAAGCATATAGTAGCCAGGGGTAGCCAGATTGGCACTGGCAGGTAGCACCACATCAATCCGACCGTTTGAGGCGCTGAAATCCAGTTCGATAAATCGCTGTTCCATATTCCATGAGTGTGTGACGGATGAAGCCTTGATCAGTGTCACCCGGGAAATTTCATCGGTGGAGACACCCACAGGGATCGTCTGCCCATAAGCAGCAAAGTCCGGTGCGATGCTGATCTGGGGTCGACTCTTGAGTGCGCCGTTTTCATCGAACAGATAGGGCGGACTGAAAATCTCCGCATTGCGATTTGTCAGTGGTCCGGGTGCACCGCCGCCCGCCAGCAACACTGTGCCATCCCGAAGTAACACGGAAGTCGAGTGATACAGCCGCGCCAGTTGGCTGCGTGACATCTGCGTCCATCGTTCAGTGGCGGGATCCCATAATTCGGCCCCCAGCGCTGCAGTCGGCAGGTTGTAATTAATCTGACTGCCGCCGAGCACCAGCACCTTGCCATCCGGCAGTACCAGAGAGTTCGACCAGAACTCACGCGGTTGTGCCATTGACTCGACCGTGCGAACCACCGGATCAGCGCCGTTTACGTCAACGGTGATAGCACCGGTACCATCGCTGCCATAACCGGCTACCTGCAGAATTTTACCGGGTGCGTACATCACTGCCGTGGACGATGCACCTAATGCGACATTGGGCAGTGTGCCCGCAGGCGTCAGACTGCCTGCACCCTCAGTGGTCAGATAATACATTTTGTTTTGATTGATACCGAATAGACGACCATCTTCGACCACCCATTGTCGCGGGTATGTGTAGTTGTAACCAGCGGTACTAATGCCCAGCAGAGAGCGCCATTCGTCAGTTTCCGGCGAATAGACCTCCGGTGTCACCGAGTGCTGCCGTGCACCATTGATCCCGCCAATCAGCATGACATCACCATTGGGTAACGCGGTGGCCGTGGGGTACCAGCGTTCAAAACTCATGTTGGCAGCGCGCGAAAGCGAGTTGGTTGTCGTGTTGAAAATCGGTGCATCGGCAATACCGGTATTTACCCGCTGGTTCGGACGATCATCACCCCCCGCCATTAAAATATTGCCGTTGTCCGGCATTACCATCGCCGCACTGCAAAATGAGTCCACCCCGAGTGTGCTGTCGAGAATCATATGAGACTGCGGCGATGTGCCCGCCAGTGGATCCCATACGTCGTAGTTAAACTGTGCACCCTGCCTGCCATCCGCTGTTGAACCGAATGTCATCACACTCCCCGTTGGGGTAACGACGGCATGAATAGCGATAAGCGGCCAGTCGATCACATTCGACCAGCGACCAGCGTAAGCCGGGTTTTCGATACAGGTCAGTCCAAAGCGCCCTACCAGACTGTTCGCAGCACCATAAATTCCCTTGGCAACTGCCTGATCAGCACACAGAATTTTCGGAGAAATGCCACCCGCTGTGCCCACTGCGTTCAGAGCGGTCAGCTCCCCGCTGGCGTTGTTGCTGTCAGTCAGACTGCGACAATGGATCTGCAGATAGCCGGTCAGGTTGCGCTGCATGTTGGCGGTGAACCCCGTCACCCCATGGTTAAGCGGACAGCGCTGGGTGAACGCACTACCACCACCTCCGCCGTAGGCCGGTCCCTTCTGCTGCGGTGTGCCAACCCAGTTGCCGCTATCATCGACGTCTACACAAAGCGCAGACACCTGGTCAATAAGTGCACCGGCACGACCGGCCACACCGGCCAGCACCTGATCGGTCTCACAGGCGACTTCGAACGTCTCACCAACCGACCCACCGATTTCACGTGTTTTGGAAAAGATACTGCCGCGGGCGGGTAGCGCGTACCCCAGCGGCGGCTCAGGTTCGACCGAATCTATTTCGATACTTTCTGTTAGCGCCGGATTAAACCGGTCGACAACCAGGGACTGACCGTTACCACAGGCCAGTAACGTGAGAGTAGCTGTTGCCAGCACACATCGAGTGAGTAGTGGGTTTAACACAATTGTTCCGCCTACACTTTTAAAAACTATCAGCAGGATGGATCGCGGTAACTGCCGTTCGGCAGTATTCAGCGTCAAAATTGTGATGCGGCATTTCTTGTGCCACGTTTCCTGGGCACAATGCCGCCACAGTCCGGCTTCTGGAATCCATTCACCCGATTAACAGGATTTCACATTCACTGAGAAAGGGCTAAACACGACAACCCCGTACAGCACCGGCCGATTATGTGACCGAAACCTGCTAAGCGGCCCTCACATCTGCGTTGAGAGCTTGTTTCGAAGATTATCGTCCCACGCGGTTGGGCGCCCGGCAGAGTTGGTATTAACGAGGGTTCCCGTCGCTTCGAATCTGTATTCACTGCCACAATGGGCAGCCAGCCTATAGCTGAAGGAGGTTCGACCAATTTCGCTCACATACAGCGCCAGGATTAGCTGATCACCATGGAAACTGGGTTGCTTAAAATTCGCTGATATCTGCACGGTCGGTATGCCACCGGACTTTAAAATTTCTTCAAACGGCTGCTCCAGCGCGTCTGCAAAAAAAGCCTCGATGCAGTCGTTGATCATTTCAAAATAGCGTGGATAAAACACGATACCCGCAGGATCGCAGTGTTTAAACAGAACCTTCTGTGGAAATTCAAACGCCATCAGTTCACCGTGCCAGCATCAGTTCGCCGCGCCAACAAAGGAAACGAGCCTGCGCTGTTGCAGCGACACCGTGCAAAACCCTGAAGTCAGAAAATTCAAATCTGCGCGGTGGCCTCTATTTCAACTTTCGCTTCATCTTCCACCAACCCGGCCACCACAACCATGGACATGGCCGGGTAGTGCTTCCCAAAGATCTCGCGATACGCGCCTCCGACCTCCGTCTGTGCACTCAGATATTCGGCTTTGTCGGTAACAAACCAGGTCAATCGTGTGATGTTCTCTACAGTGCCGCCGGCCAGACTCTTCGTCAGCGTATCGCGAAAGTACCACGCACAACCGACACCGGACAGACCATAGTAGAAGCAGATCAGCATACCGGTCGACGACAGAGAATCGAACAGCACATCAACGGAGATCGCTGTCAGCGCTACAAACACCAGGGCTGAGATAATGCCATACACAATGGTTGCAAAACCCGGGGTTTCAAACCGGTTAACGCGGCCGAATCGCTTCGGCATCGCACCGAAAGCACCCATAGACAACAGCGTGCGGGTTGCCGGAATAATGGTTGCCTGCGTCGCCGCAATACCCGATGTGAGTACCAGAATCACCAATAGCTTGGCGCCGATCACACCCAGTACATTTCCACCCAGCGCATCGAGCAACAACTCACTGTTTTCTGATATGAATGTCTCGCCGGCGTAGGCAATAAAAACCACAACTGAGATTACGTAGAGAATGACCAGTGAAAAAAGTGTCGAGATCGCCGATCGTGTGGGCGTACCGGCATCGCCACCGATTTCCTCGTTCAGTGAGTAGGCGATATCCCACCCCCAGTATCCGAACACGGCTACGATAAACGCGCTGACAAA
>CAZOXM010000022.1:23222-56375 GCA_964583825.1 uncultured Granulosicoccaceae bacterium | reverse complement strand
GGTGATATTTGCGTGTTCCAGCTGGGTCATGATTTCTCCGATTGAATCGCTCTAGTCGAACAGGTCATTCGCATCCTACCGGCTCAAGTTAACTTGAGGTCAAGAGACTGATCTGCAATACCCGCCTGAAGCGACGAAAACCTATCGCAGGGCACCCGACTGTTTAATGCGTTGCGGAGGGAAGGCGGGTTTAGCCGCGCTCAACGCACCTGTGAGATAATAGAAGGCAACCAACGGGAGCCCGCAGTGACTGACGAAATTTTTCGCAAAGATGCCTACCAGCAGAGTTGCCCGGCGACAGTCACCACGGTGGACGAAAGCGCAGTGCAGTTCGACCGATCAGTTTTCTACGCTGCCGGCGGTGGTCAGCCCGGTGACACCGGCACCTGCCAGCGGGCAGAATCGACGCTTGAAATCGTCGACACAATTAAAAACCCGACCGATTCGGCACCGTTACACATCATGGCAGACAATCAGCACGGCCTGACCATCGGAGACGAAGTCACCCTCACCATCGACTGGGAGCGGCGCTACCGACTGATGCGAATGCACAGCTGCCTGCACATGCTCTGTGCGGTTGTGCCTGCACCGGTGACCGGAGGCAGCATTCAGGACGGCAGGGGCAGACTGGACTTCGATCTGCCGGATACCATCGACAAGCAACACATTACCGACCAACTCAACGCGCTGATTGAAGCAGACCACCCGATGTCGCTGCAATGGATAACGGACGAAGAACTCGCAGCCAACCCGGCCCTGGTACGCACCCTCTCCGCCCCTCCCCCCACCGGCACCGGCACCGTGCGCCTGGTCAATTTCGACGGTGTTGACTGCCAGCCCTGCGGCGGCACCCACGTTGCCTCAACCGCAGAAATCGGGCGCGTACTAGTAAAAAAAGTAGAAAAGAAAGGCAAAATGAATCGTCGTATCACTGTGGTGTTCGATGAATGAACCACACGACTTTACTGCCTGTTTCAGATTGACTCCGGACGACAACCACCAATGACACTCAAGTTATTCGACACTTATACGCGAGAAGTACGGGAATTCGTTCCCATCAACAGCGGGGAAGCCAGCCTCTACTGCTGCGGTCCCACCGTCTATAACTACGCACACATTGGCAATCTGCGCACTTATATCTTCGAAGATGTATTGAGGCGTACGCTGGAGCTCAACGGCTACGCGGTAAAACATGTGGTGAACATCACCGACGTCGGTCACCTGGTGTCGGATGCCGACGATGGTGAGGACAAAATGGAAGCGGGCTCGGCACGCACCGGTAAGACCGCGTGGGAGATTGCACAAATTTATACCGATGCGTTCATGACAGACCTCGAGCGTCTGAATATCAAACACCCGACCATCATGTGCAAAGCCACGGACCACATTCCGGAACAGATCGAAGCAATTAAGCAAATCGAAGCCAAAGGCCTTTGCTACCGCACCAGCGACGGCATCTATTTCGATACCAGTCAGGATCCTGACTACGGCTACCTGGCACGGCTGGATAAGGAAGGCCTGCAACAGGGTGCCCGTGTCGATCAGGGTGAAAAACGCAACGTCACCGACTTTGCGCTGTGGAAGTTCAGCCCGCAGAATGAACAGCGCCAAATGGAATGGGAAAGCCCGTGGGGCAAGGGTTTTCCCGGATGGCACATCGAATGCTCGGCCATGGCCGCCAAGTATCTTGGCCCGATATTCGACATCCATTGTGGCGGCAAAGACCACATACCTATTCATCACAGCAACGAAATAGCGCAGTCACAGGCCTGCTACGGCACCAACTTATCCAACTATTGGTTACACGGATATTTCCTGCAAACCGACAACGAAAAGATGTCGAAATCGAGCGGTGAATTCCTCACCACATCGACGTTGATCGACAAGGGATATGAGCCGGTTGCGTATCGATATTTTTGTTTGTTAGCACACTACCGCAGCGACATTCTGTTTAGCTGGGAAGCACTGGACAGTGCGGTGAAAGCATTGTCACGCATGCGCGACGCGTACTTCCGCTGGACAGACGGCGGCGTTGCATCGGAACCCTATGCAAACAAATTCTTTAGCTATATCAACGATGACCTGAACACATCGCGCAGTATTGCGCTGATTTGGGACCTGATAAAAGACAGCACAGTTGCCGACGCCGATAAAAAAGCCACCATCGACCTGATGGATTCAGTACTGGGCCTGCAACTCAGTACCTGGCAACCCGCTGTCGCTGCAGAAGCACCCACAGAAGCGATCGAACTGGCTAACAGACGGCTTGCCGCAAGAGCAGATAAAAACTGGGAAGCTGCCGATCAGCTGCGTGATGAACTTGCAGACATGGGCTACGAAGTGGTGGACAAAGCCGACGGGTTTGAGTTGAAAAAACGCTAACAGGGTGATGCCCGGGTTTATCAAAACGCGCAGGCAGGCGGCAGCAACTTTGTGATGTCACTGGCGCGATGCAATGCCGACCGACTGCTGGCCGCCGGAATTTTGTTTCTGCACACCGGACTGGCTGGCGCTGCAGATGCATTTACCGCAACTGCAGACAGTCTGACACTCGATCGCAGCACCGGTGTGCAAACGCTGCGTGGCAAGGTTCGTATTCAGCGGGGTGAGGTCCTGATCACGGGGGAAATAGTTCAGGTGACCATCGTCAACGATGCCATTTCGCGAATACTTGGTCAGGGCGCACCCATACGGTTTACCCAGCAGCTCGGCAACGGTGTCGTGGTGCAGACGCAAAGCAGAAAGATCGATTACGTTACCCGCTCATGGACGCTGCAGTTCAGTGGCGATGTTATTCTGCATCGCAGCCACTGGCAGGTAAGGGCTCCGGAAATAACATACAACCTTCGCAACCGGAACTTCACGGCATCGGCGCGCTCTTCTGCATCAAGCCGGGACGACGGGCGGGTTACCTTTACCTACCACCCCTGATGCCCTGCCACTCCTGACCATAGACGGTCAGGAGCGGAGAAACCAAGACAAAAAATTACTGGCAATCCACCAGTTCTACGTCGGATTCAAAATCACCGACGTCATCGGCGCACTGGCCGGCAAATACGGTTAGCTGATCTACCACCGTAATGCCGGTGTCATCCTGTGAGGTCAGGCTGTACTGAACCGGACCGCCACCATCGACAAGCAGCACACCGAACTCATCTCTGAATTGCGTGCCCGCCGGGGCAGTTAGCTCAAGCAGCTCAAACAAAGTGTCCGATACCGTGTCATCCTCAAGCACTTGCCTTACCAGCAGGCTGAAATCCAAAGCGCCGTCCAGCGTAATGGAACCGTCGGTAGCTGATACGGTAAAGCCGAAGGTATCCAACCCCATGTTCAGCACCTCGGCGTTGTCGAGCGCAATCCGCAGCGGGCCCTGTCCGATACCGACGTTGCTCACCGTCAGTTGATCATCATCCTCGCTGAGATCAATACTGACTGACAGACCACGCATGTCCAGACTGGTCACCAGACCGTCCTCGTCCGGTGCGGTCAACTGCAAAGCGCCCCACCCGATATCAATTGCTACAGACTCTGCCGCTGCGTCAGCAGACATGGACAACACCGTTCCCGCACCGAGAGAGAGCGACGTGGTGGCATCGGCGCTGGCGATCTCCAGCGGCTGACTCACCTGCAGCGACACACTCCCCGCTTCTGCACCACTGGTTTGGTTCGTCGCCGTCGCGGTCAGTCGCAACGCACCTCGAATGGTGTCCAACGGGCTGCTTAAGTCAGGGTCGGGGTCGAGCAGTGCCTCCGCTTCGAGCAGCGTTTTCATCGTACCCATATTCAATTCGAACGAATTCGAATCCGGGCTGTATCCCAGCACGGCCAGTGGCTGTTCACGAAACAGATAGGTCAGCCTGCCATCGGTATCGGAACTAGCATCGATCTGCACCAGCATATCGGCAACCAGTGCCTGACAGCGCTGAAACTCTGCGTCTGTTGAATCCATGCCTACCAATTCCTCCCGACAAACTTCTGCGTCGTCCGGATCAATCGTAATGCGTGAACCTTCGCGCACGGTATTTTCGTCATTGCCGAGATCGAGTGAAGTGCTGATAAGGCTCCGTGCATCATCATCCCAAAGTCCGCCAATACCGGTGTTTTCAGGATTTTCCGAAAAACCATCCGAACTATCCCCACCGGAGGTTACCCGCGACACGCCGTCCAGTGCCGAGTCGAGGCTGCCACCGATGTTCCGGGAGGCACTGGCTTTGAGTGCCTCGGTACTGGTGTCTTCGACGATCGGATCAGGGGTGTCGTTATTGCCTGACCCGCCGCCACATGCAGTCAGCAGCGCGACACTGCCGGCGACGGCCAGCGCAGACATCTTCATGGTAAATCTACTCGTTTGGACTGGTTTCGATAGAAGATACATGGTGTGAATACTCCGTTTAATTTTCATGGCGGGTGACCGTTGCGAAAGAGGTCAGCAGCACCCGGACGCAATGGATCTCCGTAGCACAGTATAGCGATAACGCTGTAAAGACATCTGCACCCGGCAGAGCTACAGTCCGGTAACAAAGCGTCGTCAAAACGCGCAGCCGTCCCCGCGCCGCAACAGCGTCGGCGCCGACACGTTGCCGGTCCACGAGCAAAGACACGATGGCTCGCTTAAAACTCTACCAGCAAATCATCGAACTGACTGCGCACCTGGATAGTGCGATAGTCAGCGGGGATGGTGTATAACGCACAACTGTGAGAAAGGTTCTGTGTCTGGCGCTTTGCCGGTATTGCCTGTTGTGGCAGCCTGATCCGTACCACACCCGTATCACCCTGAGGTTCAACCGCACTTGACACCAGCCCGCTGGCATACCCGCCGGACGGGCTTGCCCCGTTATCTACCAGCAACACGCGATGCGTATTGAAATCCACCCGCCCGGTGGTTTCCTGCGCTACCCGCGCACCCAGCGGGAGCAGCAAATTCTCCAGCACCACGGTGTTGTCAATCAGAATAAAGCCACCTCGCGAAATCAACTCGCAGCGCGCCGTTTCATACAAAAGCGCTATGTTGTCACCGCTGTCGGTCTTGCCTGCTACGGAAGCCTGCGTGGTTTTCTGTTGTAACGCAGTACCACACCCGGTCAGTAGAACCAGCACGAGCGCGCTGAATGTACCGAAAGCTTTCATTAACCTCTCCTTCGTCCGGCTTCACTATCAGGTTTCAGTCACGGCTTTCAAGACATCGTGCTGAGTAATGATGCGCATTGCGTTATCACTATCGGGCACCAGCACGGCGGGGTTATCCCGATTAATAATCGACGCCAGCACATCCAGAGTCGTATCTTTTGGCACAATCTGGAATGGCTTTTCCATCACCTCCGCCACTGACTGCTCCTTTATTTCAGGTGCGTTAATCATCTGTGTCAGTAACTTTGAATCGATCAGGCTACCGACGAACTCACCGTTTTCAGTGACCGGCGCCTGCGACAGATTGGCTTCTGTCAGCTGGTGAACCGCTTCACTCACCGTCGTACGGACATCAATGGAGAGCATTTTTCTGTCGGTAGCATACCCGCCAATAATGTCACCGGCACTGGCGTAGTCACGCTCTTCAAGAAAGCCGTGGTCTTTCATCCAGCTGTCGTTGTAGATCTTTCCGAGATACCGCGTGCCGTGGTCGGGCAAAATAATCACCATGACGTCGTCATCTTTCAGATGCTGCTTTGACCACTCCAGCGCACCGGACACCGCAGACCCGCAGGACCAGCCGCAGAAAAGCCCCTCTTCACGCGCCAGCTTGCGCGTCATGATGGCGGCATCTTTATCGGTGACTTTGACAAAGTGGTCAATCAGATCAAAGTCGACATTCTTTGGCAGTATGTCTTCCCCGATGCCCTCGGTCATGTAGGGATAGATTTCCTTTTCGTCGAAAACTCCGGTTTCCTTGTATTTTTTAAACACCGAACCGTATGTATCGATACCAATGGTAACAATGTCGCTGTTTTGTTCTTTCAGATACTTTGCAACACCGCACATGCTGCCACCGGTACCTACACCGGCTGCATAGTGGGTGATTCTGCCTGCGGTATCCGCCCAGATCTCAGGCCCGGTACTCTCATAGTGCGCGAGTGAATTTGACAGGTTGTCGTACTGGTTGGGATAAATCGAGTTGGGCGTTTCTGCGTGCAGACGCTGGGCGACAGAATAGTAGGAACGCGGGTCTTCGGCATCGACACTGGTCGGGCAGACAATCACCTCGGCACCGACGGCACGCAGAATGTCTATTTTTTCCTGGGACTGTTTATCTGCCAGTGTGAAAATACACTTGTAGCCTTTGGCGATCGCACCGAGCGCCAGCCCCATACCGGTGTTACCGGAGGTGCCTTCGATAATCGTACCACCCGGTTTCAGCGTTCCGGCGCGTTCGGCGTCCTCAATCATTTTAAGGGCCATACGATCTTTCATCGAATTGCCCGGGTTAAAGTACTCCACTTTGACAATGATCTCACCCGGACACCCCTGATTGACCTTATTCAGTCGCACCAGCGGCGTATGACCAATTGTATCGACGATAGAGCTGTGAACGTTCATCAGTGTGTACCTGTGTAAACCTGTATCAAGACAGAAGATCCGTCAACGCCGACAGCAGGTGGTCGACCTCTTCAGCCTGCGTAAAATAGCCAGGTGATACGCGCAGCGCGCCACCCATATCCGTGGTGCCGAATACTTCATGGACACCCGGCGCACATTGTAACCCCGCTCTGACACAAACGTGATAGTCGGCATCAAGCATCTCGGCCAGCTGTTGCGCCGCCATGTGATCCGCGGTGAAACTGACGACGGCAATATGCTCACCGTCCGACAAACGACCAAGCGTGGAGACTTTGCCAAGGGACGCAAGATGCTCCCAAATCCGGGTTGCGTGCTGCATTTCCTGTTCGTGCACATGGTGTATGGCAGCCGTGCAAAGTGCCTGGTGAGAATCTCCCTGCGCACCGTGTGCCCTCCCCAACTCGGCGAACCACTTCTGCGCCGCATGCAGGCCGGCAACCCCGGGCATAGACAGCGTGCCCGCTTCCAGCGCATGCGGGTAAGTGTCCGGCTGATACGGCGATGCGGAATCGACGCCGGTTCCGCCATAGCGCATTGGTCTGAGTAATACGTCATCACTGACAATCAGGCCACCGATACCCATCGGGCCGAATAACCCCTTGTGGCCCGTGAACGTCAACACATCGATACCCCAGGACATATCAATCGGCAGCACTCCGGCGGTTTGCGCGCTGTCGACCACCATCGCCGCACCGTGTGCTTTAACGATCTGTGCAATGGCCTGCAGATCCTGCACCGTACCAATCACGTTGGATGCATGATTCAGCACCACTGCTTTGGTCTTTTCGGTAAGCGCCCGGCTAATCGCGTCCGGATCGAGATACCCCTGCGGATCGGGCGCGACGGCAGTCACGGCAACACCAAAATCTCTCTCGAAATGGTTGGCCGTGCGGCGCACGGCATTGTGATCGAGCTCAGAGATGATCAGGTGATCCCCGCTCTGCAACAGGCCGTTCAATGCAATGTTAAGGGAATCCGTTGCATTCAGCGTAAACACTACCCGGTTCGGATCGCCCTGATGACCGAAGAACTGCGCCAGCATGCGCCGGGTGCTGAAGATCATCTGTTCGGCTTCCACTGCCTGCAGACTGCCGGAGCGCCCGGGGTTTACACCATGCGAACGAAAGAAACTGTCCATGTAGGTATAGACCGGCTCCGGCTTGGGCCACGTGGTGGCCGCATTGTCGAAGTAGTAACTGTCTTTCATCACCCGCCCCGCTTCATTAATTACATTACACCAGCGCTATACACCACAGGCCGCGCCATCACACCGCGGGTCACTGGCGCCTTCAATGAGCCCGTCTTTATGGAGCACAATCGCTCCGGCATGTCCCATGACTTCATCAAACTCACCCACCACTTCAAGATCGTGCCCGGCACTTCGCAGTTGATCAAAGAGCGACGAATCAAAACGATTTTCTATCCGCAGGTTGGTGACATCACTGCCCCAGGTTCGACCGAGCAACCAGCGCGGTGCGGTAATCGACTGCTGCAGATCGTAGCCGGCGTTGACATAGCGGGTATAGACCATCGCCTGTGTCTGCGGCTGACCTTCGCCCCCCATGGTGCCGTAGGGCATCACGCGACCATCGGCAAGGTGCGCCAGCGCCGGCTGTATCGTGTGAAAAGGCCGCCTGCCCGGCTTCAGACAGTTGTGGTGCGCCGCATCGAGACTAAAGCTGGTGCCGCGATTCTGCCAGGTGATTCCGCTCTGTGGCAGCACCACGCCGGAACCGAATTCCCAGTAAATACTTTGTATAAAGCTGACCGCACGTCCTTCGCTGTCTACCGCACCAAGCCAGACGGTATCGCCACCGACACTGGCATCCGGCCACGGAGCGGCTCGATCCATCTGTACCCCAGTCGCCAGCTCATCGAGATGCGTAGCGCTTAGAAATTCACCTGCCGGTCGACGCATGTACTCAGGATCACTCACTTCCCGGTCACGTACTTTAAACGCCTGTTTGGTTGCCTCAACCAGACTGTGTACATAAGCGTAGTCGTCAACGGATTCGATGTTTAACCTTGCGTGTATGCCCAGCAGCATTAAAGAAGCGAGCCCCTGTGTCGGCGGCGGCATGTTATAAAGTGTGTTGCCGTGCATCTGCAGCGACAACGGTTCGAGCTGCAGCGCCGCGTAACGCTGCAAATCGTCAAGTCGCAGCGGAGACCCGGCCTGCTCCAGATCGGTGGCAATTGCCTCAGCCAGTTCACCGCGATAGAAATCGTCCAGACCTGATCGTGCAAGATGCAGCAGCGTTGCCGCGATACGCGGTTGCCGGTGCAGCTGTCCGACCTGCAGCGGTTTACCGTCGACGAGGTAGCTGTCACTGAAGCCGGGCTGATCCCTGAGTTCGGCAAGCTTCCCGGCGATGTTGGTGGCCAGAGTCTCCGTCGCCGGCACACCAGTGGCGGCGTGGTGGATCGCATCTTCAAGCAATCGGGCCAGTGGCAGCCTGCCACCCAGTGTGCGGCTGAATTCAAACGCCTTCTGCCAGCCGGCAACAACCCCTGCGACGGTAAGTGCCGCGTGTGGCCCGCGCCCGGGAATCGCCGCCATGCCCTGTTCGCGGTAGTACTCAGGTGTCGCCAGTGCAGCGGCGCCACCACAGGCATCAATACCCGCCGGATCGCTCCCCGGCTGGTGAATCAGCCAGAAATTGTCCCCGCCAAGCGCATTCATGTGCGGATAAACCACAGCAATCGTGCTGGCCGCGGCAATCATCGCCTCGACCGCGTTACCACCCTCGCGCAGGACTCGTGCGCCCGCCTCGGCAGCAAGATGGTGTGGTGCGACTACCATGCCGCGGTAGGATCGTCTGGTGTGTAACATGGTACCCCGTGACCTGTTCGGAACTCTCAGTATGACGCGCTTTTTTTCTTACGCAAGCGTCGCACCGTTCACCTCAGATGCGCGTTCCCGCACCTGCGAACCAGGCACGTCAGTCGGGAAACCTGCTATTCTCAAAACGGTCACAATTATTTGTCGCGGCGACATTTGTCGTATGCTCTGCTCCCTGAGGGCGAGCGCAGCAATCGCAGTATTGAACGATAGTAAGATTGCATTATTGAAGCCTGCCGGCCGCGCCAGACCTTTCGCCAGCGAGACCGGTACACGAGATATCTATGAGCCTGCTAAAACAACGCCGGTTTTTGCCTTACTTCCTGACTCAGTTTCTGGGGGCATTCAACGACAATGTCTTCAAGAATGCACTCGTTATCATCATCACTTTCAAAATCGTATCGCAACACAGCAGTATTCTGGTCAACCTTGCGGCGGTGATATTCATCCTGCCGTTCTTTCTGTTTTCACCGCTGTCCGGGCAGCTGGCCGATAAATACGAAAAGAGTACGCTGATTAGAAGAATCAAATGGGTGGAGATCGGCATCATGACGCTGGGTGTGGTCGGCCTGTGGCTGAACTCCATCGCTGCACTGCTCGGCATCCTGTTTCTTATGGGCACACAATCCGCTTTTTTCGGACCAATCAAGTACAGCATCCTGCCGCAGCATCTGAGCCGTGCGGAACTGATGGGCGGCAATGCACTGGTAGAAGCAGGCACTTTTCTCGCGATCCTGTTCGGCACCATACTCGGTGGCGTACTCGCCGGACTGGATGCCTACCTGCTGCCGGTGTCTGCGGCAATACTGTGTTTCTCACTGATGGGTCTCATCTGCAGTTACTTCATCCCGGCTGCAGAGCCGCGACAGCCAGATCTGGTTATTGATCGCAACCCGATCTCTGCCGGTAAAGATATTTTTTCAGCGCTCGCCAGTAATCAATCCAATCTGTACACCGTATTTGGAATCTCGTGGTTCTGGTTCTTCGGAGCAACGTTTCTAACGCAAGTACCAAACTTCTCTCGCGAATACCTCAATGGTGACCCTTATGTGGCAACCCTGTTGATGGCGATGTTTTCCATCGGCATCGGTATCGGCTCACTAATATCCTCAAAACTTTCAAGAGGACGCGTAGAACTCGGGTTGGTGCCTGTCGGCGCTTTTGGTATGACTGTCTTCGGACTCTACCTCGGCCTGATGGACATCCCCTTCAACGCCGACACCACATCGATTGGCGATATGTTTTCGAACTGGACTAACATCAGGGCACTAATAGCACTGGTGCTGCTCGCCGTATCCGGCGGCCTGTACATCGTACCGATGTATGCGCACATTCAAACCAACACGCCCGCTGAGTACCTTTCGAGAAATATTGCAGCAAACAATATGCTGAATGCACTGCTGATGGTAGTTGCCGGTATATTTGCCATTGTCTGTTTCGCACTCGGCAATTCCATTCAAAGTCTGTTTGTAATTGTCGCCATCATGAACGCCGTAGTAGGTTTGTTTATCTTCAACCGCGTTCCCGAGTTTGCGATGCAGTTGATGGCCTGGCTACTTATGCACAGCCTGTACAGAATCGGCAAGCACGATTTACATCATATTCCAAAAACAGGCGCTGCTGTTCTTGCGTGTAACCATGTGAGCTTTGTCGATCCGATTGTGATCGGTGCTGTTTGCCCGCGGCCAATGCGCTTTGTGATGTACCACAAAATCTATCACACACCCGTGGTCAAACATTTCTTCAAACGGGCGGGAGCCATTCCTGTCGCCACCCAAAAGGAAGACCCTGAGCTATTGCAACGCGCTTACGATACCATTGCAGAAGCGCTTGAAAACGGCGAGCTGGTTTGCATCTTTCCAGAGGGTGGTCTGACTCCGGACGGCGAAATACAGGCCTTTAAACCTGGCGTTGAGCGCATACTTGAGCGCACACCGGTTCCAGTGATACCGATGGCGCTCAGCGGTTTGTGGGGCACGTGGTTCTCGCGCCATCGCGGTCGTGCTATGCGTGGCTGGCCCCGCAACTGGATGAAAAAGATCAATCTGTACACCGGTGAGCCCATCGTCCCGGAAGATGCAAAGCTGGCACTGATCAGTCAGCGCGTGAAGGCGCTGCGTGAGTCACCATAAGTTACACTGCCGGCCCGGTGCGTCCGCTAGTTTTCGTCCAGAAACTGAATACGATTAATTTGCACAGCACCATTGGCGCTGAGTGCAACACCATCCACCAGCACCGGGCGATTTTCAGGCGCTGCCGGGAATTCCATTGGCAGGCCGAAACTACTGACAGAAACAGAGTCAGCATCGAGGGTAACCACAACATCTGCCACCATATACGACGACTGCCCGACACTCGCACCCACCACGCCAAGCACCTGTACACTGTCGCCGGCGTTATAGGGAGGTCGAGTGACGGTCGTGACACCGGTTGCCTGCAGGACGATTTCACCGTTGCCAGCCGGCGCTGCCTCACTGGTTAATTGATCATTCTGCAGTGAACCACCCGTGACTGCCTCTACACGAACAAGCGCCCCCAGTTCCAGGTAAGTGGTTTCATATTCTTTGACAGAGATCTCCATCTCCTCAGCGAGCATTGACGCATCGATCACCGCATTGCCGATCATAGCGCCGTCGCCACCCGGCGGCTCCTGGACGCGACCAACAATGTAGGTGCGTTGCAGATTTTCAGCAAGCCTGACATAAGTCGCCACAATCGAGTTGTCAGCACCACGGTTACCGCTGACTTCAACGACCACACCCGGACGGATTGCCGATCGATCAATTTCATCCAGCAGCGTCTCGGCAGTGAGATAAACCGCCTGCCCGAGTACATCGAAACGATTCTGGTCATTGTTCACCGCACTGACCACACCGGCGACATCGGGCTGATAGCGCAACTGTACAATTTCACCGGTACCGGAAAGCGCACGTGCAGTCACCGCCATACCAACACTCAGGTCGGCAAGGTGCGCGGCATTTCCGTCTACAAAAACTGTTGCGCTGTCGGTTTCATAGCGCTGATTGTTAAGCACGATGCTACCGAAGCCATCGACCACCCCAACCACCAGACTATCCGGTGCAATGGCCTTGCCGGTACCACCGATACCACCTCCGCCCGGCCCCTCACTACAACCCGCAATACCGAGCAGTGCAAAAAGGGCGAAGTATTGAATCGCTGATAAACAACGTCTTTCCACGCCGGCAGACATTATCGATTCTGATCGCTTCATTCTATTTGCCAGTGTTCTCAGCGCTGTCGCCGTGTGCCGCTTGCGTGATGATTGGAAAAAAAATCGTACAAGCTTGGTGATCATCCGCTCAAACAAACTCACAGCTCGTCCCTCGAGTCTGCGTTCTCATCCGTGCCACCCTCGATATGGTAGATGCCGAGCCCCAACCGCGTTAGTGGCTCATCCTCCTCCGTCGGCACAACATCCCGTTCCGCCAGCCAGCGGTCAAGATCTTCCAGCAGTGCCTGACTGGACCTCGCCGAATACGATCTGAATTCTTCAACAAAACGATCAGGTATACCCACGTACTTCACTTTTCGCTGGAAACGTGGCAACTCATCTGTGTCGCTCAGATTGTGATGAATAGTATCGATCAGATCGGACGTATCGGCTCCGAGAATATGAATTCCCTCGACTGAGTCAGACGACACATAGCCCGCCGACAGCAATTTGATTTTATTCTCATCAATGATTTCGACAATACCGAGCCGCTGCAATTCCTCACGCAGTGCCGTCACGGCCATATCACCGCTATAACGCTTTACGAGCTCGGAAAAACTTTGATCGCCGCGAAGCGCCAAAACCGCTGGCTCACCGTTCGCGTCGAGAAAGTCAGTGTCGCGCATCCATCCGGTGACGACTCTGGCGGAACGATTGTATTTATCTTCCTGGCTGGCCGCACCGGGTATCTGCATCTCCCGCAGGCGGACAATTTCCTTGCGATAAAGACCCGTCATCGCTCCTATTTTGGTCGACTGTACCTTCTCTCCATTTTCCACCAGCAGTTCTTCGGCGGCATCAATGAAGGCACGCCTGACGAGTTCGGACATTGTCCCGGAGGACAGTCCGATGCGTATTGCAAACTTTGCAAGTGACTTTTGAATCCGGTAGCTGGCTATCACCAACGCCTTTTTAGCGGGATTCTGGTTGTCGAGAGCCATCCGGTGTCTGGTCGTCAGCAGGTGTGTTGCCAAAGAAGGTTTCAGGCAGGCGCACTTCACAGGACGCGCACCTTCATTCAGGCTAACGGCAAGTTACGGGTGAATTTTATTTCGACACTTCATATTGGCAACAAGCCTGTGCACTGACATGCAGAATGACCGGTCAACGGGAAGTAACCGACACTGTGAATCGCATCACGAATTGTGTGTACCGGCCAGTCACTACCCTTTCGTCGCTCCCAGCGTCAGCCCGGCAATAAAATGCTTTTGCATGATAAAAAACATCAGCACGGGTGGCAGGGCGGCCAGCAGGGAGGCAGCCGACACCAGGTGCCACTGCTGCACGAATTCACCGTTCAGCGTTCTGACGCCGACCGTAATGGGCAGGCTGGCGTCGTCCTGAATCAGCACCGTTGCCCAAAAGAAATCGTTCCAGATAAATGTGAAGATCAACACGCACAACGCAGCGATGGCAGGCTTGACCAACGGTAAAACCAGATGCCAGAAAATCCTGAACTCACCGACCCCTTCCAGCCTCGCCGACTCGATTAACTCAAACGGCAAAGCCTTGATAAAGTTGCGCATAAAGAGTGTGCAAAAGCCGGTCTGGAAGGCGGCATGGAACATCACCAGGCCTGGCACCGTGTTCATGATTTCAAGCCTGACCGAGATATCGACCACCGGCAGCATCAAAATCTGAAATGGCACGAAGTTGCCGGCGACAAACAAAAAGAACAAAGGCAGTGCGAGCTTGAAATTATAAATCGCCAGCGCGTAGCCGGTTAAACAGGCAAGCCCGACCGAAATAATCATGGTCGGCACTGCAATGAGCAGAGTGTTGATCAGGTACCGCAGCGCATCGGTTTTGGCAAACACCTCACTGTAGTTCTGGATAAACTGAAAAGAACTGGGCAGGCCGAACACGTTGCCGGTGGCAATGTCGGATGCCGGCCGGATAGAGGTCATAAAGATAGCCAGTAAAGGCAACAGCCATAAAATCAGCGCGATCGGCACCGCCAGTTTGTAGGCAAACTGCACACCGCCGGAGTAGTTACTGATCGGTTTCGGAAACACTAGTGCCCCTCCTTCTCATCCTGATACATCCGCCACAAAAAGTAGCTGATATATACCAGCATTATTAGGAACAGCACCGTCGCAATCGCGGAACCGTAACCATAGCGCCCGACGCCTTCACCCACTGCCTGATCATACATGTAGTAGGCGAGCACATTGGTGGAGCCAAAAGGCCCCCCCTGAGTCATGGTGGCAATCATGTCGAACGAACGCAGTGCTCCGATCACGGTGACCACCACTGCAATAAAAGTAGCGGGCTTTAGCTGCGGAAGCACCACATGCCAAAGCATGCGCCAGCCCCTGGCGCCATCCAGATAACCGGCCTCGATCTGATCGGACGAAATATTGTTCAGCCCGGTGAGGTAGAGAATCATGCAATAGGCGATTTGCGGCCACAGACCCGCAGCAATGATGCCGTAGGTGGCAAGGTCTTCGTCGCCAAGTATCGACGGCGGCTCCACTGAACACACACGTGTGAGGTTGCCGACAATGTTGACTTTGGTCTCGCAGAAAAACCAGCTCCAGATCTCGCTTAACAAGCCGAACTGCGGATTATAGGCCCAGGTAAATATCAGCCCGACCACCACCTGCGATATAACAAACGGAAAGAAGAACAGCGACTTATAAAATCGGATGCCGGTAACGGTCTGGTTTAAAAACAGCGCGATAAACAGGCCGATCGGCACAGCCAGCATAAACAACACCAGCCACAGCACATTGTTCTTTAACGACGTGTAAAAGTTCGGGTCGTCAAGCAAGACCCGGTAGTTGTGCAGCCCTACCCATTCACCGGTCCACACGCCATTGATATCGTACAGCCCGTCCCAGCGGGTGAATGAGTAGGAAATTGATTGGAAGATTGGAACAATGACGTAGATCAAAAAGAACGCCAGACCCACCGCGAGAAACAACCAGGGCGCCAGCGCTACTTTGTTACGTTTGTAGTAAGCAAGACCGGTAAAGAGTGTCAGCGCCGATGCCAGCGCTGCAATAAGAAAAAATAGCCGGACAAAAAATGTGGGTACCCGCGCTTCAACCTGCTGTGCGTAGCCGAACCACTGCTGTACCAGGGCAGAGTTGATAACGAAAAACAATGCGAATAAGCAGACCGCCAGTACCACCGCTGAAATGGCCACTCGCGGTGTTGAGGTAGCAAACGGATCGTTCGAATATGCAGTGGTCGTCGTCATTGTCCTCTCGGTACCACTTTATTTCCGCACTATGCCAGTCGTCCTCCTGACTGGCCGGCGAGGTCAGTAAGCGGGTCGGTAGCAATGCTACCGACCCTCGTCACTAATTACTTATATACTTCTGCTTGCACCTGGTCGAGACCTTCAAGCACTTCATCCAGCGTGGATGGATCCAGCATGAACTTCTGGAAGCCTTCCATCCCGGCTTTAGCCATGGCAGCGGGTGCATCACGATCGTAGAACTGTGCCAGACCGGAAGCAGTCGACAGGGTAGCCATACCTTCAACAATGAACTTGTCATCGGTGTTGATTTCAGCGTCTGCATTGGGTGGCAGCTGTCCAATCGCTTTGTTCCACTCACCCTGTATTTCAGGTGTAGCGATGAAAGCGAGGAATTTTTTCGCATTATCTACGTTCTTCGCCTTGGCAGGAATAAACAGCGCATCCGCCGGTGCTTCTTCTGCTCGTGGCAGACCTGAAGTGATTTCCGGAAACTGGAAGAAATCGATCTGCTCGTCGGTTAAACCGGCATCTTTGTAACCCGCCACTGAGAAGTTGCCCATGACGTACATCGCAGCATCACCATTGGCGAAAGGTGCAATTGCATCCTGCCAGGACATCGTCGCATGGGTGCTGATGAACGAACAGCGATCCAGCATCTCTTCCCAGTTGGCGAATGTTGCACGGATACGGTCATCCGTGTACTTGATTTTGCCGGCGGTCAGATCATTGTGCACTTCATAGCCGTTGGTGCGCAGGTTCAGGTAGTCGAACACACCAGCTGCGGTCCACAAATATTTGGTTCCGATAGTGAATGGTGTGACACCCGCTTCCTTGAGCGCATCGCAGTTACCAAGCAGATCGTCCCACGTGGCAGGTTCGCTCAGCCCCAGCTTGTCATAGATATCCTTGCGGTAGTAAACGCCCCATTGATAGTACGAGTAAGGTACACCCCACTGTTTACCATCGCGAGTCATAGTGGGTTTGATCGCACTGAATTTTTCAGACAGGTTTGGATCGGAAGCCCATAGATCGGAGATATCCATAAACAGACCGGCATCGACAAACGGCCCCATGCGATTGCCCGGGTACCAGGCAATGACATCGGGGGCATCATTTTGCAGCGCATTTCGGATAGTACCCTTGTGCGCTTCGCGGTCTGTAATGTTGGTCGTGACATTGATGTCCGGGTTGGCTGCTTTAAACGCATCAACCGCAGCCTCAAACGCCGCCTTGGGAGCGGGGTTGAGATCGTCAAAAGTAATCACGAGGTCGCTCGCGACAACTACACCGGACAGCAGGCTGCCGATCGCGCCACCAAGTGCCAGTTTGGTAAAACTCATGCTCATAGCGTTTCATCCTCCAATGGATGTTTGAAAGAAACAGGCGCAGTCGATGCCGCCCTGGTTAACTCAACCGACAGAGGCTGCCGGAATCCTGTTACACACTTCTGAATTAAATACCCTGATTTCATCAACATGATATCAGCGCAGAGGTGTTCGAGGCGTCGTCACACTGGCGCAGCTGCGACGCCGCTGCTTCCGGCGGTACCGGATTAATAATATTGGCACTGCCCGATTCAAATCCGGCAAGATACTTTAGCTTTTCCGGGTCCCGTAATGGCGGTTGCAGCGCGATATGAAAACACCAGTCCGCATTGGCAGAACTGTCATCACACGGTGCATTGTGGAACAGCGTCACGTTCGGGCTCGGGCGTTGAAACAAAACGTCGTAGCGCAGCGCCTGTCGTTGATAAACCAGCGCCAGTTCATCAAGCTCGTCGTCAGTCAACTCGGCGATCGAAGTGACATGCCGCGTTGGTACAATCCAGGTCTCGTACGCAAAGCGGGCGGCAAACGGTACGATTGTTATGAAATACCTCGCGGCTTCAACCAGCAGTTCTCCGCCGTATTCAGAGCGGTTAATTAAATCCTGCAGCAGATGTCCGCGGTTTTTCCTGCGATACTGATGCTGCGCCCGCCGCATGCGCTCTGCAGTTTCAGTGACAAACCCGGTAGCATAGATCTGACCATGCGGATGCAAATTAGACACGCCAGTTTCAGTGCCCTTGTTTTCAAACATCAGCACCTGATGTATCGCCGGGTGCTGACTCAGGGTGCGGTATTCGTGCTGCCATAAGCGCGCAACGCGCCTGATCTGTGATTCAGTCAGGGTGGCGAGCGTTGCATTGTGTCGGTTCGACCAGCACAGAACGCGGCATATCCCACCGGAAGATGCCGTGCGACGCAGCACATCACCCTGCCCGGCCGCACTGACGTCAACCGCAGCGAGCGATGCAAAGTCGTTATCAAACGCGAACGGCTCTGTGTAATCCGGGTTGACCTCACCACTGGCACGCTTCACCCCGGGACACAGGTAACAGCCGGGATCAAATTCGGGTTGAGATTGCTCGGCAGTTTTAACGGTTGCACCGGACCACGGTCGGCCCGAACTGGCCGCGGCGACAATTGTCCACTGCTCGAGCAGAGGCTGCCAGCGTCGCTCCTGCACCATCAGACGATCAACTCCCGCACACCCTCTGACGGCGTAATCTGATACGCACTGGCACTGAGCCCGGTCAGCTGCTTGTAGTCACGTTCCACATTTTCGAGTAACAACTGAACGCAATCGCGACTGACCAGATTGACAGTGCAGCCGCCGAAGCCTGCACCCGTGAGCCGCGCACCCAGCACACCACGAGTATCGCGGGCAATATCTACCAGCGCGTTTAACGGCTCACTCGATACATCGTAATCGTCACGCAAAGAATCGTGGCTTTCAAACATCAATTGCCCGAAGGATTGCAGATCGTTTTCCCGTAAAGCCGCCACCGCGTTTTTTACCCGATCATGTTCAGTTACCACGTGCCTTGCACGCTGATATTCGACAGATGCATCGGCGAACATCATGCGACAATCGATCAGCTGCCGCGGTGCAAGCTGCGCCAGCGCGGTCGCACCAGTGTGATCACTGAGGCGCTTAAGCGCACTTTGCGTCTCCGCAACGCGCTCATTGTATTTTGATTCACTGAGCTCTCTGCGTTGATTGGTATTGATCAGTACGATAGCAGCATCACCCAGCGACAGCGGCACCTGCTCACAATCGAGCGTCTCACAATCAAGCATCATTGCATGATCGCTTTTGCCCATCGTCACCGCGTATTGATCCATGATGCCGCAGTGCACGCCGACGAAATCGTTCTCCGCCCGCTGTGCCATCTTCGCCAGTGAGAGGTCGTCGAGCGCGCCATCGAACAAGGCATTCAGCGCATAGGCTGTGACTACTGAAACGGAGGCAGAAGACGACAGACCGGCACCATTCGGTACGTTGCCGGAAAACAGACATTCGATGCCATTGATATCAAAGCCCGCTTTTTCAAACTGCTGCAGTACACCGAGTGGATAGTTGATCCAGTGATCGCCGTACTTTTGCCCGGTCTGATCCCGTGAAAGCACCGCAAACAGATCGAAGTTGGTCGACGCGAGCTGAATAGCGGACTGACTCGATGCGCGCACGACAAGCGCGGTGCCGTAGTTGATCGCGCACGGAAATACGAGCCCGCCATTGTAATCGGTGTGATCGCCGATCAGATTAACCCGACCGGGTGCGTAAAAGGTACGCACCGGCTGATCTGACTGACCATACCTTTCAATGAATTGTCGGGAGAGTTCTGAGGTATCCAAATTAACACTCTGATACAGCGTGTTTGCCTGCCGGCGCCCTGCCCGCCGGATCGCTTGCCACCACCCCTTGCCGGATTCACTGGCGTTGTCACACCAACACCTGCAATCTCACGGATGCTGTTCCGGTTGAGTTGACTCGGATTTAATGGAACAATGTTCCAAAAGTATAAAAGCCGGTGGAGGAAACTGTCAACGCATATTCGTTCACCTGCGACGCAGCTCAGACAAGTCGATGGCCGAGATTCCTAAACAAACGAATTCCACCGCACAGCCGAAAAATGAAGCGTCTACACACCGACGCGGTCCGGCCGGCAGTCTCGCTCGCGCGATGGCACTGATTGACGATATTGCCAGTCACGGGCCCCTGCGCTTTGCTCAAATACAGGAGCGGTCACAGCTGCCGAAAGCGACACTGCATCGCACGCTCAACGAAATGCAAAACGAGCGTCTGGTGCTGTTTGACGAGCGCAGCCTGACCTACCAGGCAGGGTTCCGGATACTGGAGGTGGCAAATCATGTGTGGTCGCGCTCTGACCTGCGCTCGCTCGCCCGCGATCAGCTCGAGCACCTCTGCTCGCTCAGCAACGAGACGGTACAGCTTTCTGTGCATGCCGACACGCATGCCGTGTACCTTGATTCCGTAGAGAGCGATAACAATATCCGCATGTCGATGGGCGTGGGTACCAGCATCCCACTCTACTGTACCGGTGCCGGCAAGGCGCTGCTGGCGACATGTCCGTCGGTACAACAACGCGACATCGTCGAACGAATTTCTTTCTCGGCCTTTACCGCCAACACCATCACCGACAAAGCGCATCTATTTAAGGAACTCGATGATATCCGGCTGCGTGGCATCGCAGAGGAAAACGAAGAACACTTCGTCGGCATTCGTTGCATGGCAGCGCCCATTGTCACCATTGATGGCAAGGCCGTCGCAGCCGTTAGTATCTGCGGACCGACGTTCAGAATTACCGAAGACGATTCACAACAATGGCGTCAGTGGCTACTCGAAGCAGCTGACACAATCTCAAAGCGGGTAGCACCGACTTCAACGCGAATCTGCTAACCCGCATTGATCATGGGCCTGATCGACACGAAATGCGTCACTCAGAGCAAACACCACGAAGCGTGAGTGTCACATCACACCAGGGAAATTCATGGCAACTGTTGAACTGAAAAAGGCAGTTAAACGATTTGGCAGTGTAGAGGTAATTCACGGCATTGACCTGCAACTGGAGCATGGCGAGTTCGTCGTCTTTGTCGGCCCGTCAGGCTGTGGCAAATCGACACTACTGAGAATGATTGCCGGACTCGAAGAACTCAGCGACGGCGAAATACACATCGGTGGCAATAACGTCACCAACGTCGCTGCCGTTGATCGGGGAATTGCTATGGTATTCCAATCGTATGCGCTCTACCCCCACATGACGGTGGCTGAAAACATGAGCTTCGGCCTGCGCATGAACGGTGTTGATAAAAAAATTATCGAAGAGAAAGTCACCAGGGCAGCTGACACACTTCAGCTCAGTGAATTGCTGGATCGCAAACCAAAGAATCTGTCCGGTGGTCAGCGACAACGCGTCGCCATCGGTCGCGCCATTGTCCGCGATCCGAAAGTTTTTCTTTTCGACGAACCATTGTCCAACCTTGACGCAGAGCTGCGGGTTGAAATGCGTCTGCAGATCGCCAAGCTGCACCAGCAACTGGACGCTACCATGATTTACGTCACGCATGATCAGGTCGAGGCAATGACCATGGCTGACAAGATCGTGGTGCTACGGGCAGGTCATGTAGAACAGGTGGGCTCGCCGCTTGATCTCTACCACCACCCCGCCAACCTGTTTGTCGCTGGGTTCATCGGCTCACCAAAAATGAATTTTATGCAGGGTACAATTCAACAGCCTTCTGCAGAGCGAACCATCGTGACACTGACTGACGGCACGCAGATCGTCATCGCCGCCAACACAACCAATGCCGCTGCCGGCAGTGCAGTCACCGTCGGCATGCGTCCGGAGGATCTTTCCGGTTCAGGCGGAGACTCCAGCCTCAACCTGAAAGTCGATGTCCTGGAACAACTCGGTGGCACGACGTTCGTTTACGGTCATTGCGCCGGCATGGACAACTTTGTCGTCGAGCGTCCCGGTTCCGAAGTAATCGGTATGGGCGCTGACCTGACCATCTCCATCAACGCGGACCGCTGTTATCTTTTTGATCAGGACGGTCTCGCCTACCAACGTGCCTGAACAGCACAAGGCTTGCTTTTAAACCATGGTTGCCATCAGGCGGTGACGGTAACCCGTTCCCTGCTTAGCCAGACCAGTGCCACCACCACCAACGCCCCGGCAATGTTCAAGCCCCAGTGCAGCGGGTAAAATGCTGCAAGACCGGCGCCCGCCAGCAGCGGATACATCCACCAGCGCAGCGGACCTTCGCTGTGCTGCTGCAACAGCGCACTCGCCGCATAAATACCGAACAAACTAAAAAAACCAATGCGTAGTACGGTGACCAGATCCCCCCCGATCAACGGAGTAAACGCAAATAACAACGGCACGATGTAAAGCCCTTTGGCAATTTTCCACGCCTGTACGCCGGTGGCCATTGGTGGAGACTTGGCAATGCCCGCTGCGGTAAATGCAGCAAGACATACAGGCGGTGTGACATTGCTGTCCTGACTGAGCCAGAAAACAATCAAATGCGCGGTTAGCAGCAATGTGGTCAGGGTTTCGACATCCACCAGCGCCGGTCGCAATACGACGGCGAGCTCAAACGGAATTGACGACATTAACTGTCTCGCTTCGACCAGGCTCATGCCGTTCGATACCTTGGCCGCCAGCGGTGAGTCCACCAACATAAACGAGGCGGCCGCCACCGGGTCAGTGACACCGGCCACCAGTTGCTGAACAATTATCGTGTCGGCAAGCATCCCCGCCAGTGCCGGTGCGGACAGGATAGACAATACAATATAGGCCGCGGTTACCGGCAGGCCCATACCGAGAATCAACGAGGCCACCGTGACTAACAGCAGGGCGAGTATCAGTGATCCCTGCGACCACTGAGCGATCATCAGTGCAAACGTGTTGGCAAGGCCGGAGGTAGTGACGGCATTGTTTATCAGACCGACCGCGACTAACAATATCGCTGTCATGATCGATGTGCGGATACCCAGCGACAAGGCACGCGCTATGTTTCTTACCCCCATCTTGTTCGGCGTTAACCAGCTCACGATGATCAATGTGGCGATCGCCACGCAGGCAGCGTAGCTGGGCGTTCTGCCGGAGATCAGCATGGTGGTCATCACCGCCAGCGGCAGAATGAAATTGAGCGCCCCCCCCATCAGCTTGCGCTTGTCAACCGGCTCAGGTTGCTCCATGCCGATGCCGTGTTTCATCGCTTCAATTCGTACAATAAAACCGACAGACAAAAAGTAGAGAATCGCAGGTACCACCGATACCGCCACAATACGGCTGTATTCGATACCGGTGTAACTCGCCATCACAAATGCACCGGCCCCCATGATGGGCGGCATCAATTGTCCACCGGTTGACGCCGACGCTTCCACACCGGCGGCAAAGCGACCGCGAAATCCGTTAGATTTCATCAGCGGGATAGTAATGACGCCGGTCGATGCCGTATTCGCCACCGCGGAACCCGAAATAGTTCCCGTCAGCGCAGATGCCATGACTGCAACGAAAGCAGCCCCGCCGCGAAGTTTGCCTGCAATACTCTTGGAAAGTTCTATCACAAAGTCCGACGCACCCGACACCACGAGAAACGCACCGAAGATCATGAAGAGGGTTATGTTGGCAGAAGAGATAGTGGTAATAATGCCGAACATCCCTTCATCGTTGTAGAGTGACCGGAACAATACATCGTTCACAGGCAAACTCGCTGCCCGAAACGCACCGGGTAACATTTCCCCGAGGAAGATAATATAGGCCAGCGATAACGCCACCAGTATTGGAATTATCCAGCCGGTCAAACGACGGGTAAGTTCGATTGCACCGACAATCACGATCAGCCCTGCAGCCCAGTCAAGCAGACCGAACTGCCAGGCCTGACCGGTTTTTGCCAGCGTGCGTTCGTAAAGCCCGTTTTCGGCCGCCGCGATCCACAGTGCGCTCAGAGCAACGGCGACACCGAAGAAAAGGTTGGCCCAGTATCGAAACGGTGACTCCGGCCCAACCTTCGCAGTTGTGATGGCCCCGAGGAACGCAAACCCCGCAAAGTGTATGCAGTTCTGCCAGCGACCGGGCTCGTGCAGATAGATATTCGTGGCCATGTGCCACATGCCGAACAGACAGACACCAGCAAACAGCACCCGTATCCACCAGGCCCCTGACAGCGCTTTATCGAAGTCTGTCAGGTCTTTTATAGGCACATCAGTCATATCGCTTAGCAGGATGTTGAAAAACTATTGCGCCAGGTCCAAGGGCGTTAAATTCTCCCTCAAAATGCTCATTTATAACCCATAAACTGCGCTTTTTCGGCAGCCATTTTACAGTGATCAAGGGCCTGCTCAGACCGTCGCTCATGACGTTTTTCAACACCCTGTTAGATCTTTCGAGTTCAATGTGAGTGTCACTCGTCATGCACAACACAATGCAATGACCGCAGCGACCGACACAGTGGCGGGCACGCCAGCCAACCATGCTCTGCGGATGCCGCTCCAAACAACGGAGCGGCACACACAACTATTCGCCTGCACTATTCATTGTTCATGTCGAACGCAGGCACCTGCAGCTACATTAGATTTTCTGGAATCTCCAGCCCGACTTCTTTGTAGTACCTGATCGCACCGGGATGCAGTGGCACTGGCAGTCCGGCCATCGCTTTGCTGATGTCCATCGCATTGGTGGCTTTGTGAATCGCCTGCAGAAACGGCAGGTTTTCATAAATGGTTTTCGTCAGCAGATAGACATGGTTTTCATCGACGCTGGCGTTGACCGCAAGGAAGTTAGGCTGCGCGATCGTGGTGACGTCTTTATCCTGCCCGGGATAAGTACCAGCGGCTATCGTGTAGGGCACCCACAGCTTGCGACCACCATCCATTTTTTCGCCTTCTTCGGCGGTCACATTTAACAGTGAAAACTTATCACCGTTTGATGACATCAGCTTGGTAATGGCACCGGTGGGTGGTCCTGAAGGGAAACCGCCACCTACCGCCTGACCATTCGCCATAGCGTCCACTGATGGACCGTAGCCGGCGTGAATCAGGGTGTAGTCACCAATACTGACCCCGAGCCCTTCAAGCAACACGGTATTGGACCCGAGTGTGCCTGAGTTTTCTTTACCCATCACCATGGATTCACCAGTGAGCGCCGCAAGATCGCCTACGGTTCCAGTTTTGACATGCTCATTGGCGAGCAGAAACTGCTCAACGTTTTGCCACAACATGGTGACCGAACGCAGATTCTCCTGCTTCTCGGTGACAGGGCCGGTGCCGGTCGCCGCGTAAGACCCATAAAGCCCCTGTAAAATCGCAAATTGTGCGGTGTCCGCAGCCATCGCCTGTACGTTTGCACCGGAACCCGCCGAGTTCACCGCCGTCAGGCTGAACTTTTCACTTGGCAGCAGCTTAACTTTGGACAGTGTAGCGATTGCAGTGCCCACCGGGTGATAGGTACCACCGGTAGACGCGGTATTGAGAATGTAGTCATTTGCGCTGGCGACACCACCAGCCAGTGCAGTCGTCAGGACGATCGCCGCAAGGTTGAGCTTTTTAAACATATAACCTCCAGAAAGTTAGGAAATATTACAGCTCGACTATTCTGGAGGACCGGCGGGGATAAGACAACAACCGCAGGCAATTGATTTAACTATGATTTCTGTCAACCGAACAGAAACTGAATACACGCGACGTCTGAACAGGCAACAAATTGCCGCTATCCGGGACACCGACGCCCGCGGTCAGTTTTTTCGACATGATACCGAGTTTCGCCATTTTATCGTGTAACGTATGACGGTTAATCTTCAGCGCGTCGAGTACAGCAACAATATTGCCATCGTGCTCCAGCAGACTGCTTTCTATCAGGCATCTCTCACAGGCCAGTACACGCATTTTGAGTGAACAGGAATGGCCGGCCCCTTGACACCATAATAACCAAACAATCAACTGCATTGCTGGTAATTGTTTGGACATATGCAGCGACGGGCCCGGACGGCAGGCATCATACCGCAGATGATGTATTGTCGATGTCAGTCTGCAACCGGCACGAGGAATTCGCCACCGTTGAATCCACCGATAACATCCTGCAGAACATCGCATCATGCGACTAAACCGCGGCAATACCGGCAAAGCATTCGCAGTCACCAGCAACTAACCTGCTGTTATGCCGGCGCAATGCGCACCTGCATCGCATCTGCAACCTGCGACGCCATCAATCTGCTTGAACCGGCTCAGCGTAGACCCCATTCTGACCGGAACTCAGGAGAAGATGATGGCATCAGAAAAGGCGATACTTGCAGGCGGTTGTTTTTGGGGCATGCAGGATCTTATCCGCAAACAACCGGGCGTAATCTCGACTCGGGTCGGCTACACTGGTGGCGATGTGCCGAATGCCACTTACCGCAACCACGGTACACACGCGGAAGGCATCGAAATAATATTCGACCCTGCAAAGACCAGCTTTCGCACCATGCTGGAGTTCTTCTTCCAGATTCATGACCCGACAACCCCGATGCGTCAGGGGAACGATAGGGGACCCTCCTATCGGTCCGCCATCTACTACCTGAGCGATGCGCAAAAGGCAGTGGCAGAGCAAACAATAAAAGATGTAGAAGCCAGTGGGCACTGGCCCGGCAAAGTCGTCACCGAACTGGAGCCTGCGGGCGACTTCTGGGAAGCGGAACCCGAACATCAGGACTATCTTGAACGCTACCCGAACGGCTATACCTGTCACTTCATCAGACCGGAATGGGTACTTAACAAGGTTCAAGAGCCTAGTCTCTAGGGTCAAGAAACCGGTGACTTGAATTTGACCTCACCCACGCATTCACCCACACTTGCTGGCTTCCCTAAAGACGGAATCTCGCCTTGCTCTACGAATCTCCAGGCACCTTACCCGAAGCGGTAAACCTGCTCGCCAAGTCCAAAGGGAAAGCCTTTGTACTGGCGGGTGGCTCAGACTTACTCGTGCGCATGAAAGGTGGCTATATCGAGCCGGATTTGATCGTTGACATCAAACGAATCAAATCGATGAACACCATCAAAAAGACCGCTGATGGATTCGTCATTGGCGGGGCGGTGTCCTGCGCGCGCATAGGCGAACACAGTGCGCTGCGCAAAGCCTGGCCGGGTGTTGTCGAGGCAGCCAACCTGATTGGCTCGGACCAGATACAGGGACGCTGCACCATTGTTGGCAACCTCTGCAATGCGTCACCGGCCGCCGATAGTGTGCCCGCCCTGATTGCCGCAGGCGCCACGGCCCTCATTGAAGGGCCACGCGGCGAGCGTGAAGTCGCCGTAGAAAAGATCGCCAAATCACCCGGTGTTACCAGCCTGAAGAAAGGCGAAATCGTCACTGCAATCCAGCTGCCGGTAAAACAACGACGCGCTGCAGATGCCTACCTGCGATTTACACCGCGCACGGAGATGGACATTGCTGTGGTCAGCGCCGCAGTGAGCCTGTCGCTCGGTGCGAAAGGTGTGATCAGCGACGCACGCGTGTCGCTAGGCGCTGTCGCGGCAACCGCGCTGCTGGTGAAGCCCGCTGCGCGGGCGTTGATTGGCTCGACACTCGACGACGATGCGCTGGCCAAACTCTCCGCTGCCTGCGCCGCGGCATGCAGCCCGATTGACGACAAAAGAGGCACGGTTGCCTTTAGAACCAAAGTCGCCCAGGTGCTGGCCCGTCGCGCCGCACTGCTCGCGTACGAACGCGCCGGAGGAAAGAAATGACCGTGTTGATCAACAGCACCGTGAACGGGGATCCCATTCAATTCTCGTGCGAAGCTGACGAAACGCTGATGGACGCATTGCGCGACCGCGTGGGTTTAAAAGGCGTGAAGGAGGGCTGCGGCACAGGGGACTGTGGCGCCTGCAGTATCCGCCTCGACGGCGCGCTGGTTTGTTCGTGTCTGGTACTGGGCGCGGAAGCAGAAGGTCGTCGCGTCGACACGGTAGAAGGCATGAGTGATGGCGCAAAGCTGCATGTCTTACAGGAGAAATTCCTGGAACACGCCGCATTGCAGTGCGGCATCTGTACGCCCGGCTTTTTAATCGCGGCCCAGGCACTGCTGGAAAAGAACCCCACACCGACTGAAGAAGAAATCCGCTACGGACTGGCGGGTAATCTGTGTCGATGCACCGGTTACGACAAAATAGTCAGAGCCGTGCAGGATGCGGCGAAAACCATGAATCGGCAGGCTAAGAAAAAGGCGCGCAAGTCATGAACGCAGAAATCAAACCCGGCAAACGGGAATTCCGTGCAGTCGGCACGCGTCCGGTACGCCCGGACGGGGTCGATAAAGTCACCGGTCGCGCCCGGTACGGTGCTGACTTTGATATGCCGGGGCAACTGATCGCTCGCGTGCTCCGCAGCCCGCACGCCCACGCAACGATCAAGAAAATTGACACTACCGCGGCAGAGAAACTGCCCGGGGTGAAAGCCGTGATCACATCAAAAGATCTGCCGGACTTAACCGGTGGAGATGAAGAACTCGGCGCCATACTGGAAAACTGCATGGCGCGAAAAAAGGCGTACTACGATGGCCATGCGGTCGCCGCGGTCGCGGCTGTCGATGCCAAAACCGCGAAAGCCGCACTCAAACTTATCGAGGTGGATTACACCGTCCACAAACATGTCACCGATGTCGATCGCGCTGCCGATCCGAAAGCACCGATCGTCATGAAAGGCTGTATCACCCAGGGAGTTAACCCGCCGCCCTCAAAGGCGAGCAACGTGGCCAAACAGAGCGAGTTCGGGCATGGCGATGTGGCCAGGGGGTTTAAACAGGCAGATCATATTGTCGAGCGGAACTTCCGCACCGAACAAACGCATCAGGGCTATATCGAACCGCACGCCTGTGTCGCGAGCATCAGCCCGGACGGTACCGGCGAGATGTGGGTTTGCACGCAGGGACATTTCGTTTTTCGTCAGCAGTGCGCGACGCTGCTGGGCCTGGATATGGCAAAGCTGCGCGTTACCTCGTCGGAAATCGGTGGCGGATTCGGCGGCAAAACCCATCTGTGGCTCGAGCCGGTCGCCATGGCATTGTCGCGCAAGGCGAATCTGCCGGTAAAACTGGTGATGACGCGCGACGAGGTGTTCCGCGCTTCAGGCCCGACCAGCGCGACGTCTATTGATGTCAAAATCGGTGTCACCAGCGATGGCACCATCACCGCCGGTGAAGCGACACTGCGTTATGCCAGCGGCCCCTGGCCCGGTAGTTGGGCACTCCTCGGTGCGATGACCGCATTTGCCTGCTATGAGCTCGAAAATGTAAAAACCACCGGTCTGGAAATTCTTGTCAATCGCCCCAAGACCACCGCCTACCGCGCACCGTCTGCACCCATGGCTGCGTTTGCTGTCGAGAGTGTCCTGGATGAGCTCGCCGGTAAAATCGACATGGACCCGGTGCAGTTCCGTATAAAGAACGCGGCCAAAGAGGGCACGAAGTCATCATACGGCCCGGTGTACGGTCCGATCGGAATTGGCCCGACCCTTTCGGCCGCGGCCAGTCATCCGCATATGAAAGCACCACTGAAAAAAAACCAGGGGCGCGGCATGGCGTGCGGCTTCTGGTTTAACTTCGGCGGTCAGTCATGCACCAATCTCAATATCGATATCGACGGCTCAGTCACACTGACCGTTGGCACTATTGATGTCGGCGGCGCACGTGCATCACTGTCGCTGGTCGTGGCCGAGGAACTCGGCATTGACTACGAGCAGGTAAAAACCGTCGTCGGCGATACCAGCTCTCTCGGTTACAACGAAATGACCGATGGCAGCCGAGGCACATTCGCAAGCTCCATGTCGGCCATTCAATCGGCCCGAGAGGTAATCGACATCATGCGCGCTCGCGCCGCGGCCATGTGGGACATTCCACTTGACGACGTGGAATGGCGCGACGGACATGCACACGCCGGCGGCAGCAGCAAAAAGAACCTGCCACCGCTATCTATCGCAGATATCGCCGCAAAAGCGGCAAAGACCGGTGGTCCGATTGCCGGCCATACCGAACTCAACGCCGATGGCGCCGGCGTTTCTTTCGCCACGCATATCTGTGATGTTGAGGTAGACCCGGAAACCGGATCAACCCGTATCATTCGTTACACGGTCATCCAGGACGCCGGCAAAGCAGTACACCCCACCTATGTCGAAGGTCAGTTTCAGGGCGGCGCCACACAGGGCATCGGCTGGGCCCTGAACGAAGAGTACATTTACGGTGACGACGGCCGACTGCAGAATCCGGGCTTTCTCGACTATCGCATTCCGGTGTGCTCCGACCTGCCTATGATCGACACGCAAATTCTCGAGATCCCCAACCCGAACCATCCGTACGGCGTCAGAGGCGTCGGCGAGACCTCCATTGTGCCACCGCTGGCCGCTATCGGTAACGCCGTGTCAAACGCCGTCGGTGTGCGCTTGACGCATATACCCATGTCACCTCCTCGCATTCTCGAAGCGCTGGAGAACGCGGCGCAGGACGGCTGACCTTTATCGCTCAGCCGGCGTTACTTAGCAGATGATTACGGTTGCCATCTGGGGCGAACTGCGCCCCGCCGTCGGCGGTCGGCATACGGTCGACCTCGATGCACGCTCCATCGGTGAGCTGATGCGCAAACTCGAAGAGCAGTACCCCCGCACCCAGCCCTTTATCGAGGATGGAATCGCCGTGTCGATAAACGGCACGATCTATCAGGACAGCTGGAACAAACCCCTGCCCGACAACGCTGAGATCTACCTCCTCCCGAGAATCGCCGGTGGATAGTTCGGCAGTGGGCAACGCGAACGAATCAACGCTTACATTCACAGCCTGACACCAGGCAGCCACTGCACGACTGGCGTTCATCGCCTTGCACCTGCTGCAACGCACGGTGGTTGCTCATTTCCCAGAGGTAGACAAGGGAACCAGATCAGTTATCTTTACCCCCCGGCCGGCGTCGTGCATCGCCCAGGCGCACAGCGCTGCCGGTTTCGCATTAACTTCACGGTATAACGGAATTATTTGATGGCCAAAAAAGCCCCCGGTAACACCTCACTCGCCAAAAAACTGCGCATAAAAACAGACCAGCTGCGATGGGTTTGCGACCCAAAACTGATTCCTGCAAAGCTCAGCAGTGAACTCAAACCTATCCACGGTCTGCTGGGACAGGAGCGAGCACTGGAGGCTGTGTCGTTCGGGCTCGACATACCTTCAGCGGGCTACAATATTTTCGTACACGGTGACTCCGGCTCCGGCAAGCACAACGCCATTCTCGCCTTCGTTAAAGAACGCGCTGCCACCGAAGCACGGGCCAGCGACTGGATATACGTGCAAAATTTCGAGGTTGAGCACAAACCGGTTGCACTGGAGCTGCCTGCAGGCGAAGGCGCCTCGTTTAAAGCCAGACTCGACGCCGCGCTCGATGCAATCGCCGACGGCCTGCCCTCATTGCTGGACGGCGATGAGACCAAAAACCGCCAGAAGGCCATTGAAGAAGAATTTCGAGTAGCGCAGGAAGCAGGGTTCAAACGGCTAAACGACACAGCAGAAAAGAAAGGTCTGGGCATCTCGCAGTCGCAACAGGGTTTTTCTGTGGTGCCGGTGCAAGACGGCACTGCACTTTCAAAAGAAGATTTTGACAAGCTCTCGGCCACTGAAAGAGAAGCGCTGCAAAAATCCATGCAGGCAATTCAAAAGATGCTCGCAGAATTCATGGGAGAACAGTTACCGGAGCTGGACAAAGTTCGGCAGGATAAGCTGAAGTCCCTTTACAGTGATGTGTCCGAAGCGATGATTGCGCACCACCTGAAACCACTGCACCAGTCTGTGGGCAAAGACGAAGCTATTGGCAACCACTTACATGCCATGGCCGCCGACCTTGCAGAACATACGCCACTGCTCGCGCAACTCGCGGCCGGCACCCTCGGCGGTGAAAACAGCCCGCCGTCAGCTCAGGGGCCGGAAGCAGTCAAAGCGGCCATGAAGCGCTACACCGCCAACCTGCTGGTATCGCAGGACAAGGAAGGCAGTGGGGCACCAGTGGTGTACGAAGACTGGCCGGGTATCGGGCGCATGGTGGGGCGCATCGAACACATTTCCCGTATGGGCGCACTGGAAACCAACTTCAACCTGATTAAATCCGGTGCGCTGCATCGCGCCAACGGAGGTTACCTGCTACTCGATGCACGCCGTGTACTGAGCGCACCGGAATCCTGGGAAACGCTCAAGCGCGCATTGCGTACCAGTGAAATCTCTATCGATTCCCCCTACTCCATTCATTCTGCACAAACCACCGTTACCCTGGAACCGGCCACCATCCCACTGAACGTCAAAGTGATTATCTTTGGCAATCGCTCCGTCTACTACCGACTCGCAGCACTCGACCCGGACTTTTCCGAGCTGTTCAAGGTAGCCGCCGACTTTGATGATCGCATCGCACGCGATCGCAAAAACATCGGTAACTTCACCCGCCTGCTGGCAGGTATTGCCAAGAGTGAAAGCCTGAAGCCGTTAAACAAAACCGGCATGGCAGCAGTGATCGAGCGCGCAGTGCGCATGACTGACGATCAGGAGCGCATGACCCTGCGTGTGGGGCCTCTCGCCGACCTGCTTCGCGAAGCCAACTACATCGCGGCGAAGGCCGGTGCGAAAGCCATTGGGCGGGATCATGTGCGCGACGCCATCGACCAACAGGTACGCAGGGTGGATCGGGTGCGCGAACGCTTCCACGAGCGCATACTGCGCGATTCGGTGTTGATCGACGTTACCGGCCATAAAGTCGGTCAAATCAACGGCCTGGCTGTCATGTCCGTGGGCGGTTTCCGTTTCGGCAAGCCCTCACGCATAACCGCTCGCACCCGCATGGGTAACGGGCGCATTATTGACATTGAACGAGGTTCCGACCTGGGTGGTTCCATTCACTCGAAAGGGATTCTGATTCTGTCCTCCTACCTGTCCAATCACTACGCACGCGACGTACCGGTAACCATGGCAGCATCTATCGCGTTCGAACAGTCTTATGGTGGCGTCGATGGAGACTCCGCATCTTCCACCGAACTCTACGCGCTGCTCTCATCACTGAGTGATGTGGCGATTAATCAGGGCCTGTCGGTCACCGGCTCTGTCAATCAATATGGCGACGTACAGGTCATCGGCGGCGCTAACGAAAAGATCGAAGGCTTCTTCGATATCTGCTGCGCAAGGCCCGGCAGACTTACCGGAGATCAGGGCGTGCTGCTGCCGGAGGGCAACATGAAAAACCTGATGCTGCGACCGGATGTGGTCGATGCCTGCAAGGCAGGTAAGTTCCACATCTATTCGATCAGCCATATCGATCAGGGCATCGAAATACTCACCGGCACACCGGCCGGCAAACGCGATAAAAACGGTCGCTTTCCGGAAGGGACAATCAACAGACTGGTTGAAGATCAGCTTATCGAATTTGCACAGATGCGTCGGGATTTCGGTCGTGGCAAGCGATCCGAAGAAAACG
>CAZOXM010000022.1:14607-23122 GCA_964583825.1 uncultured Granulosicoccaceae bacterium | reverse complement strand
GAATTTGCACAGATGCGTCGGGATTTCGGTCGTGGCAAGCGATCCGAAGAAAACGGCAACAACGTCACCGGCGAAATTAACCTGAGCGAAGAAACGAAAACGACGTCAAAAAAGAAAAGCGCAAAGAAAAAAGCCAAAGCTGCAAAAAAGAAAACCACTTCAAAGAAACGTCAACCGAAAATAACCTGATGACGCCAGATCAAATCATCGACACCCTCGGTATGCAGCCGCACCCTGAAGGCGGCTGGTACAAGGAAACCTGGCGCGACACCGCGCAGCCCAGAGCCCGGGGCACCGCCATTTACTTTTTGCTGGAAGCCCACCAGCACAGCCACTGGCACAAAGTAGATGCCGCTGAAATGTGGCACTGGTATGCCGGCTCACCGATGGAGTTGCACCAGCACAACGGCGACACAAACCGCATTGAGATACTCGGACCGGATTTGCTGAATGGACAACGCCCGCAATTGCTGGTGCCGCAAAACTACTGGCAGAAATCGATTCCGGTGGGCGGTTGGGTGCTGGTTGGCTGTACCGTATGTCCCGGCTTTGAATTCGCAGGTTTCGAGTTGGCAGAGGCCGGATGGGAGCCACCAGGTCAGGTGGTTCGATAGTACACAGCCTCATCTGGAACACCCGCCACCGGGCGTACACTCAACCGCGGCGGCGTTTGTGTCAGTCGACCGCAGCAAAGGTGTGAAGCCTCAGACCTCTGCCAGGCTCGCGTGCGATTCGAGACAAAAGCCTTTGTTTGCCGCCGTCTCGTTGTTAGACTCAACCGGGCAGGTCTGCAGCGGCCCACGGGCCGACATGTCGGCAACCACATAAGTGACTATATTTCCCGCACTCCACCGGAGGATTAATGAAAATCAAAATGACCAGAACCAGCGTGTTCTCAAGCCTTGTAGCCGCGACAATGTGCGCCCCGCTACAAGCTCAGGACACGCTTGAAATGACCTCGGCCTTTGCCAAGACGCTACCCATACTCGGCACGGCAGCCGTCGATTTTGTCGAGAAGATCAACAGTATTTCCGGTGAAGTGGAATTCGAACACTTTGACCCGAACAAACTTGTTCCAACGCTCGAAGCGCTCGATGCTGTGTCCAGCGGCTCGGTGGACTCGGCATTCGCCACCTCAGGCTACTGGCAGGGCAAAATAACCGCCGCCTCTTTGTTTGCGGCTGTGCCTTTCGGCCCCGAAGCCGGTGAGTACCTGGGCTGGATTCTCTACGACGACGGCGCGGCACTGTGGCAGGAAATGTACGACGAGGCCGGCTACGATGTAGTTACTCAGCCCTGCGGCGTCATCGCTCCTGAAACTTCAGGCTGGTTTAAAAACGAAATCACCAGCATGGACGATCTCAAGGGTTTGAACATGCGCTTTTTCGGCCTAGGTGCAGAGGTCATGCAAAAGCTCGGTGTATCGACATCATTGCTGGCAGGCGGAGATATTTTCCCGGCACTGGAGCGTGGCGCTATTGACGCAACAGAATTCTCCATGCCTCGAATCGACGCTAATCTCGGTTTCCATAAAATTGCCAAATTCAACTATTTTCCAGGCTGGCACCAACCGTCGACGCTGTTCGAACTGCTGATCAATAAAGACGTCTACGACGAATTATCTGATCTTGTAAAAAACCAAATCGCCACAGCGTGCCTCGCGAACATCACCACCAGCCTGGCTGAAGGTGAAGCCACCAACTACGCGGCCATGGTCGATAACACAGAAAACAATGGCGTGACCATTAAGAAGTGGCCCGATGACATGCTGGCGACTTTCGAGTCTACCTGGAACGAGGTGGCCGCTGCACTGGCCGAAGAAGACGAGATGTTCAAAAAAGTATGGGACGATCTGACTGAGTATCGAGCAGGATATAGAGTCTGGTCAAATAACATCTACCTGCCCCGCAAGTAGAACTCCGTCCCCGGCAAGCCCTGAAAAAGGTGGTCGTTTGACCACCTTTTTATTTTACCTGGCCGCCAATCTACCTCTGTGAGGACAATCGGCCGGCAGTAACCATCGCTGATGTCCCGCCGTTAAAAGTGTGGAAAATACTTCATGTCCGAAACTTCGTATGACGATAACGCGTCGATAGCGATTAACGATCCAGGAGATAAGAGACGCGAAGAACACTACCGGACAGACCGGCTGGTGATCGGCATCGGCAATGTCGTCTCATGGATTTTCCCATTGCTGATTGTCGCTATTGTCGCGCAGGTGTTTATGCGCAAGATGGGACACAATCAGGCGTGGCTCGACGATGGACAGTGGTGGTTGTACGGCTTTGCCATGATTACCGGCTTCGGCTATGCCATTACAACGGACAGCCATGTACGGGTGGATATTTTTCACCAGCATTTCTCAACTCGCAAAAAGGCCTGGCTCGAAATCTTTGCACTGGGCTGGCTGCTTTTACCCTTTATCGCCCTTATGGTGGACATTCTGACCCACTACGCGATTGCTTCATGGACTGCGAGAGAAGGGTCGGACAGTCCCAACGGATTACATCACCTTTATTTACTAAAAATTTCACTGCCTGTTCTCCTCGCGATTGCCGCGCTGGCTGCGTGGTCGATGTTGAAGCGAAATCTCAATATGATCACCACGCCAACACTCGCTAAATGTCTGGCCTGCGCGCTTCCGTTTGCGTGGTTCGTACTCGAACGATGCACCTCCTATGCGTTCTACTGGTTTATTCGCCTGACCAACGCAGAGATCAAACCACGTAGAATCGCACGGGAACCTTTAATGGAGCACACCAACCTGGTTGGTCTGGTTATCTTACTGATACTGATCGCGGGCCTTTGGCTCGCTGGTCGAAACAGGCGTGCAAAGTCATGATGGATCTACTCGCCTATCTTGGTCAGTTCATGGATCTAAACCAGTGGATGGTACTGTCCATGTTTCTGGTTTTTATTGTGTTCCTGTTTGCAGGCATTCCGGTGGCCTATGCCCTGGTGGGCGTCAGCCTGATCTTCGTTGTGCTCGGGGAGCACGTACTCGATGAGCATCGCAAGGTTATTACTGAAGTCATCGAATTTAAACGCACCGGCATCACCTACAAAAAGATGTTTGTCAATGCCGGCAGATTTTTTGGCGGCATCATCAAAAACCCGGTGTTGGTAGCACTACCCATGTTCATATTTATGGGGCTGATGCTTGACCAGTCCGGTGTGGCGCAGCGAATGATGCGCTCGATGCAAGTGCTGTTCGGCGCGCTGCGAGGCGGATTGGCACTGACCGTGATGCTGATCGGGATAATCCTGGCCGCCTCTACCGGAGTTATCGGCGCATCGGTGGTGCTACTCGGTGTGATGGGCCTGCCGGCGATGATGCAGCAAAATTATGGCAGATCTATCGCCACCGGCACTATCGCCGCTTCAGGCACGCTGGGTATTCTGATTCCACCGTCGATCATGTTGGTGATAATGAGTGATCAGCTATCCATTTCACTGGGTGATCTGTTCATGGGTGCCGTGTTCCCGGGGCTTTTACTGGGCGCTTTGTATATCACATTTATCGTGCTTTACGGTCTGATCAACCCGAAAGCAATGCCGCTGCCGCCGAACCGTGAACCAGTGACAGCAAAGATTCTGTTTGACGTCGCGCTGTCGGTAGTGCCGCCATTACTGCTGATACTCACGGTACTTGGGTCTATTTTCTTCGGGCTGGCGACACCCACCGAAGCGTCCGGCCTTGGTGCGCTCGGCGCTACCCTGCTCGCTCTGTTCAGCGGGCGACTGAAGCTGCGAATATTCCGCGACGTATCACGACAGACTCTCAACACATCCGGCTACATCGTCGGTATCTTTATCGCAGCAAACTTCTTTGCTTATATTCTGCGTCGTTACGGCGGCGATGAGATCATTGAAAATATGGTGCTCGGCACGTTCGAGAACCCGTATATGATTGTTGCGTTCATTCTGCTCATTATTTTTCTGCTCGGTTTTTTACTGGACTGGATTGAAATCACGCTGATTATCATGCCACTGATGCTGCCGGTGGTGCTGTCGCTCGACTTGCCGGTGAACGGTTTTGGCGTGGTAAGCGATCCATCGGTGGTATGGTTCGCGATTCTTGTGGCAGTCACGCTGCAAACTTCCTTTCTCACACCCCCGGTTGGTTTCGCGCTGTTTTATCTGAAAGGCGTGTGCCCTCCCGGCGTTACCCTGGGGCACATTTACAAAGGTGTGGTACCGTTTGTCATCCTGCAGTTGATTGGCCTGACTATTGTGTTTTTCTGGCCTGAACTCACTACCTGGTTGCCGGCGGTCGCCTATGCACAATAGGTGTGCAGCAAGTGGCACGCTTCGACGCGTATTGGCATCACGCCTACCCGTCTTTGTCCGACTTCGATCGCGCCACTTGCCGTGCGCGATTTTTGAGCTTCCTTTTTTGTTTTTTACTCAACTGTTGTCTGGCAGGTCGAGTCAGGGGTCGGGGATCTACAACATTGACATATCGAAGACTATCCAGCTTGTTGGCCTGCCCCAACCAGTCCAGCAAACTGCCACCAAAAGCAGGTGCGCTGTTCATCACGTAGATGGTGTAATCGGAACCTGAACGGGAGTGAATGTTATCACCCCATAGTTTGCTGCGACGCATATGCCGGTGACGATATCGCCGATCATCAGCCTCACATAACACGAGATACCACTGTGCATTTTCGGGGTATCCGCTGGCGATGAGGGTTGCGGTTAGCCCGCGATGACTTGTCTGCTCCACCTGCTTTCGATAAGTGCGCGCCGCCGCCGCGTACACGATATCGGGAATACCCAGTGCGTCATATTCACCGCTATGGTCATTATTCAGTTGAGGCTTGATTTCAACGGCAAGATTCCGCCCACCGCTTTCAACCAGAAAATCGAAAGATTGCCTTGTTGCACCTGAGTACTCAACCGAGTCGCACATAGAGCGAAGATGCAGTGCCCACGATGCCTCAAGCGCACTCGCATATTGCCCAACGGGTCTGGCTTTTAGTGAATAGGTGTTGTTTGCCCCCACGTCCCGGATACTCCTATATGCTTTCCCTTCAGGTGTGTGATGTAGTCTACAGATGCTATCGGCGGCGATGGACGCTCGTTTAGTGCAATGACACCTGCATATTGCTCAAACCGGCGAGCGCGCAGTTGGACAAAGCTAGAACTGACTTGCAAACCGCCGCCTAACTCATTGCTGTGCGGCCCCGGTCAACAACCCTTCGCTAAACCTCTTACCCGTCGCCTTTACCTTCCACGCCGTTGCATTGCACTCGACTGAAACAGTGTCGACCCGTCAAAGCCGATTGTTTTGCTTATCACAGATTATTGACGGGTCTGCACCCCTGACCGACTCGGGCAGAATCCGGGGATACCGTATTTTTACGGCAAATTCAATGGCATACTGTGTATTGCGATGCTACCCTATACCGCTCTGGCGACATGGAAGTCCGCGTGTTACGACACACAGCTGTGTACATTGCAGGGACAGATCTGTGATTCGTACGCGACGCCTGAACGTCGCGATGATTACTCTGTTTTAACCGATACGGTCGTAGAGCGATAGCCGGTAAACCCGCTGAGAGTGCAGCCATGGACGTAAAGAACATTGTTACCTTTCTGGATGTGGCAGATACCCGGTCATTTTCAATATCTGCTGCCAACCTGAAAATTACGCAGCCCGCTGTCAGTAAGCGTGTCGCCACGCTGGAGGAACAGCTGTCGACCCGCTTATTCGATCGGCTCGGCAGAAGAGTGCTGTTAACGGAAGCAGCGGAAGTACTACTGCCTTCTGCGAGAAAAATAGTCTCCGAAATAGATCGCGTGGAAAGCCAGCTATGTCAGTTGGGCAAGACCGTCGCCGGCCATCTCGGGCTTGTCTCAAGCCCGCATGTTGCCGCCACGTATCTGCCGGAGTTTTTAAAGCAGTTTTCAGCGCAGTTTCCGGATGTCGAAGTATCGCTGGAAGTCAAACACTCTCCGGAGCTGATCGAAGATGTAGAGCATGGTCTATTCGAAATCGGCCTTTGCGAATTATCAAACACCCATGCCAGCGAAACCAGCAGCGAACAAATCTGGCGTGAAAAACTGAATATCGTGGTAGCGCCGCAGCATCCGCTTGCCGGCCTGCACGCTGTTTCAGCGGAAGAGCTCACGAGTTATCCGGCCATTCTTCCCCCGGTCTCGACGACCAGCCGCACACTGATATCAGAGGCACTGGCAGTGTCCGGATACAAAGAGAAAAACGCCACCATTGTGCCCAACTTCAGTGCGCTTGCAAAAATGGTGGAGATCGGTCTTGGCTGGGGTATCTTGCCGCAGCCCATGTGTACGTCTCCAAAACTTGTCGTATTATCGACCAGCGGACTTGAGCTGGATTTGTGTACCTACCTGATACATCATCGCAGCCTGACCCTGTCCAAAGCAGCGACCGCATTTTCCAGAGCTCTGCCTCACAGCATTGATGCCGGTAACTCCACCCTGTAGCTGTTCTCCACCTCGAATACCATCGCGAAACTGCAGTGGCCTGAATAGGCTGCTGTTTACTGCAATTTGCTGACTTATGGTGCTTTCCGGCTGCGGGCAGAGTATCATTACGTGCGCCTTTATCTGCGTATTGTTCCTCCATACCCCGCAATCACCCACCTCGTGCATCGACAGCAGCCCCGCGCATTCATCCAATACGAGAATCACAATGCTCAAGAAACAGTCCCGCAAGCGGGCCGTCAAAGTGCTGGCCTCTCCGAACGGCAAGGGTGTGTACGCACAGAAAGGTATTAAGAAAGACGCTGTGATAGGCAAAGTCAGCGGCGACATCACGACCAGCGATGACGTAGACCCCCGCTATCTGATGGAACTGGATGGTGATAATTTACTAATTCCAAAAGGCACTTTCAGATACCTGAATCACAGCTGCAATCCGAACTGCGAACTATTCTGCTGGGAAGACGAACCGCTCGACCCGGCCACCGGCACACGCCCGCTGTTTGTAAGCGCTACACGTTCGATTGCCAAGGGTAAACAGCTGACTATCGACTATGGCTGGCCAGCGGAGTTTGCGATTCCATGTAACTGCAAAAGCAAGCAATGCCGCGGCTGGATTGTAGACAAGAAAGAGCTTGCTAAATTGAAAAAAAAGTTAAAACGAAAAAGCTCGAAAAAGTAGCTTTATCGACGGGCCGATACGCCACATGTTTGCAGCGGCTCTGCCACAGATTCCGAAAAAGATCTATTTCCCGCACCCCGTGTCAGGTGTCGGTATCAGCGGGTCATCTTGAAAAATACCGGTGGTTGATCAACCATGACACCTGATACCAAACCGTGAGATATCCATGCAGGATTTTATTGTGCAGTCCCTGATAGCCTCGATCATACTGACAATTCTGGTCAATGTTATTCCCAGATTGTTCCCGGGAGCGACAAAAAAAGCGGAACGCACACTGCATGAAAAAATGGAAGAGGCATTCGCCGAGCGAGAGGATGGCACCCGCCCTCGAATGAAGGTGTTTTTCCCCTGGAAAACCATGCTAGTGATCTCGGTCATTCTGACCGTTCTTGTGAATGTCGGTGCGATGTGGAATTAACGGACGACAACTTCCTCACCCTCGGGCTGGCGGGCACGATGGGCCTGTACATTACTTTTGCTGATAACTTCCTATCGTCTCACGGTGAAACTCTGTGTAGCCATTAGCAGTAACCTGAAGTTGATCTTTAACCAACTGATGCAGTGCCGGCAACTTGTGAAAGGGTACAGCCGGATAGGCATGGTGCTCGGCATGGAAGGGCATGTTCCAGGCAAACAGACAAACCAGCCTGTTCGTGAACACCGTACGTGTATTGGCAAACATATTAGCGGTAAAGGGGCAGCGCCCGTGCTCTGCCATCAGATACAGACGCAGAAACGGTTGGCCGAGCAGTAGTGGTAACCACCAGTAAATCACCAGCACTTCCAGTGAGCCGGTTGAGATCGATACGAGGGTGACCAGCAGATAGGATAGCAACATCATTCGACTTTCCCACATGACCGCAACCCGACTGCGCTCCGCTACGAATACATCGGTCGTATCGCCCGTCGCATTCAGCCACAGTGTTTTTAACAGACTAAAAGCTAAGGGCACACCGGATATGTGCCTCACATACTCGCCAATAGTGCGAGGTGCGGGTGTGATCAATTCCGGGTCCCGCTCGGGGTCCTGCGTATGACGGTGGTGCGCGAAGTGAAAATATCGAAACCACTTAGGGGGCAAAAACAGGATCAAGCCACAAACGTGCGCTATCACATCATTGACTATACGTCGCTTAAAAGCAGTGCGATGAATGGTCTCGTGCAGCAAGGTAAACAGAAAAACCATGAGTACGCCAAGCGGCAGCAACAGCAGCGGCCAGCAGGGAATCGCCAGCGCGATAAGCGCCATACACATGGCGATCAAACCAAAGTGAAGTAAGGCGCGCAGGCTGCCCTGTAAATTTGTTTGGCTGGTGAAGTACTGCCGCTGCTCAGGTGTTAGAGACCTGGATAACGAGCGCGATTCCGGCG
>CAZOXM010000022.1:0-14507 GCA_964583825.1 uncultured Granulosicoccaceae bacterium | reverse complement strand
AAGTACTGCCGCTGCTCAGGTGTTAGAGACCTGGATAACGAGCGCGATTCCGGCGTCATCATTATAATTAATTACGCTGCAGCCACGCTCGCAAGCAGGTTTCAGTTTCGATAATCAGGCTTCGCCAGTACCACCTGCACCGAATTTATCACACGCTCCATGAACCCCCCTTCACAATAGCAAAGGTAATACAGCCACATGCGCACAAAGCGATCGTCAAAACCCAGAGACTTAACGCTTTCCACTCGATTTTCAAAAGAACGACGCCAGCAGTTCAACGTTCGCGCATAGTCCGGCGACATGTCCTGTACATTAAACAACACCATGTCAGTGTGATTGGCAACATGCTGCGAGATAACACTCATTGACGGCAGACATCCGCCCGGAAAGATATAGCGCTGAATGAAATCAACAGACTTTCTGGCCTGCTGATACCTCTGATCAGCGATTGTAATGGCCTGCAACAACATCAAACCATGTGGTTTCAGTAGGCTGCTGCATTTGTGGAAGTATTCACTGAAATACTTGTGCCCCACCGCCTCGATCATTTCAATAGAAACCAGTTTGTCAAATCTGCCGTCAAGCTCACGGTAGTCGCGCATCAGGACAGTGACCCGGTCATCGAGGCCTCGTTCACCAACCAGTTTTTTCGTGTAATCGTACTGTTGCCGGGAAATCGTTGTTGTTGTAACACGGCATCCGAAGTGCGTGGCCGCATGAACCGCCATTCCACCCCACCCCGTTCCTATTTCCACAAGATGATCTGATGGCTTCAGCTCCAGTTTCTCACAGATCAATTGCAACTTGGCCGTGGACGCTTCTGCAAGTGTGATATCACCTTGATTAAACCATGCGGCCGAATACATCATGGACGGATCAAGGAACAGCTCAAAAAAATCATTGCCCAGATCGTAGTGTGCCGAAATATTCTTTCGCGAACCGGACAGGCTGTTGCGCGTCACCCTGCTCAGCACACTCAGCGCGATGCGATTGCCGATCGAGCGCTGCTGATCCATTTGTTTTAGCGCACCAATGTTGGACACAAAAAAGCGCACCACAGCGAGCAGATCCGGTGTGGACCAGTAGCCATCCATGAAGCCTTCCGCCGCCCCCACCACACCGTTAAAGGCTATCGCGGTATAAGCCGCCGGGTCCTCAAGGTTAATGACTGCATGCACCGGCACGAATCGACCGTCGTGCGTATCAGCCGATGGGTTGTCGGGCGCAGCAGGCGCGCCGAAAGTAAAAGACTCCCCGCCAGGCTCATTCAGTATGAGTGAACCACGCTGCATTTTTTTTAAATGATTATGTACCAGGGCCCGCGCCCAGCGTTGAGTGGTGCTGGGCGCGGCGGTTGCATCCATATTTCGACCGAATGAAACAGCTTTGGCCCATCCACGTACTCTGGACGGCAAGTCGGTCTGTGTAATTCCTCCGCGCTCTACTGACGCTTCACCGGTGTCTGCCATTGTAACCGCCACTCCGTTTTTCTTATCAGAACTATACATTGGATTTAGTTGAGCCAGCCTGCCCTCGGGAGGCGAGTGAAAAGTCCGGTAACAAACCATCCACAGCAATTCGCCATACAGTAACCGGGTGACAGAAATAAGTGCATCCGAGATCGGATTACCAGGGGTACCACTTCGGACAGCTGGCGTCGCACCTGATCGGACAGAATGCATGCATGCTTCTGAAGAGCGCAGCACACAGCGAAGCTAATCAACAGCAACACCAGCAGATTTGAGCACGTTTACAGCCGTTTGAGGCATTGTACTTGTCACCGATATTCAATGCAGCTAACAGGATGTTGAAAAACTATTGCGCTAGGTCTAAGGGCGTTAAATTCTCCCTCAAAATGCTCATTTATAACCCATAAACTGCGCTTTTTCGGAAGAATTTGCCTACTTAGACCGTCGCTCATGACGTTTTTCAACACCCTGCTAACTGGCGGGATGCGGCACAAAAGGCACGCGCTTGATAGCAAGACGCAGCGCTTGCCAATAGATGCCGGCCGCCACCTTTAAGGTCATAAACGGGTACCGCAACAATATACGATTCAGTCCGCCGGAAGTGATCTCTTCGCGATCAAACTGAACGCCGGCTGCAAACTTGCGGGTAGATTCACCAGCTGGGCACTCCGCGGATATCCGATGGTTTTCCAGTAGATACTGCAGCGTTTCGGCAGGTGGACGCCCACGCCAGTGGTAACACATGTTCATTGGCATGAACGGTGACACGTGCATTTGCTTGCCAAAGGTTACTGTTTCCGGGTGATGATAAGTTCTGAGATCGAGCACGTAGTGCGTTTTCTCACCCCAGGGTGTATTTGTCACTTGAATCAACAACGCTACCATGTTTTCTTCGGTGTCAAAGCAATAATAACAGCTGATCGGATTGATGATATACCCGAAGTAACGCAAATTGGTGAGCAGGCGAATCGGGCCGTCGGGCGTAAAACCTGCCTGATCCCGTACCGCGTTTCTAACACTCTGCTCGATAGAGAATGAAGCTTGATCTTGCATCGACTGAAGCGGCGTACGATAGGTAAAAAAGTCGCTACGCTGGAATCTCGCTGGTGACAGTCGCCGCCTCGACCACCAGCGACTCATCCCAAGCACCTGATCTACCTCGGACAGGTCGAGGTACAGCATAAATACGCGGTACCGAAAAGCATGCGACGCCGGTGCAAAACGCTTGTGCCAGACGATGCCCTTGTAGATGGCACTATGCAAGGTTTACCCCTGCTGTGCTGTGGGCTCCCTGGTATCGACCGTCCATTTCATTGTCTTCGATAGATGCCACGACCCTGAGCGCACTGTTAACACCATCCTCATGAAATCCACTGCCCCAGTATGCACCGCAATACCAGGTCCGACGCTTACCTGCCAGCGCTTCCCAACGCTGCTGCGCATCAATCCCTTTCAATGAAAAGACCGGATGACTGTAGTTGTATCGACCAATTATTTTAGCGGGGTCAATATCGTCAGTCTGGTTCAGGCTGACGCAGAATGTACAGGGAGCGTCGATGTCCTGAAGGATATTCATATTATAAGTGAGCTTCGCAACTGGTTCGTTCGCTGCAGCGTTCGTTAACCGGTAGTTCCAGCTGGACCAGGCCAGTGGTCGTTCCGGCAGCAGGTTTTCATCTGTATGCAGCACCACATCATTACCCTGATAAGGAATCGCACTCAGAATCTCCTGTTCTTCACAGCTGGCGTCTTGCAACAGTGATAACGCCTGATCACTGTGAGTGGCGATAACAAGCGCATCAAACCGCACGCTTTGCCGGCCGGATGACGGACTGTGATAGTCGATTGTTACAAAGTCCTCGCACCGGTTGATGTGCCGTATTGTGGCACTGGTCTCTATACGTTGACTGAACGGTTCCGTGAGCGGTTTCAGATAACTTCGCGAACCACCGACAATAGTGTGCCACTGCGGGCGGTTTTTAACAGAGAGCAGCCCGTGATTCTTAAAAAACTGGATAAAGAACAACAGTGGAAATTCCAGCATTTCATCGGTTCCGGCAGACCAGATGGCAGCACCCATGGGAACAAGATACTTCTCAATAAAAAGTGGCCCGTAGTTGCGATCTGTCAGGTAGTCCCGTAGCGTCGCACTGGCTGGAATCTGACCGGATTCCAGATCGGCCACAGCCTCCCTGTTAAATCTGAGAATCTCCCGCAGCATCTGCCAATAGTGAGGTCGCAACAGGTTGCTCCGCTGCGCAAAGAGAGCGTTTAAACTGCTGCCGGCGTACTCAAGGCCCGTTGCATCGCAACACACACTGAAGCTCATCCTGGTGGTTTGCGTTGGTACGTTCAGCTCTCTCAGTAGCTTGATGAAGTTGGGATAGGTCCAGTCGTTGTAGACAATGAACCCGGTATCAACTGAGTAGCTTCTCCCCAGATGCTCAACGTCGATCGTGGCAGTATGACCGCCGATACGATCCTCGGTTTCAAATACCGTTACCTGATGGGACCGGCTCAGATAGTAGGCACTGGTAAGTCCGGAAATGCCGGCGCCGATAACCGCTATTTTCATATTTACTCTTAAAAACCGGGCCTGCGACGCGCCCGGGGTCGGTTGTTTGTTGACCTGATGGACAAAAGGAAAAGTGCAAATCAATTCTACAGATCGGCTGGTTCCGCGCCGCAATAACGACCCTGCATGAGCAGCCGTGTTTACCTGTTCAGGTAGCGCGCGGCGTTTAGTTCAGCGGAAACTGGCGCCCGGTGAATTATGCAGTCTGCCGGGGCGTGCGGAAAGTTCGGTGACAGTTTTCGAAGCCACTGCCTGCCATGACTGCGTCTGAAAAACTCGACGCAGGCGGGCTAACAGGGTGTTGAAAAACGTCATGAGCGACGGTCTGAGTAGGCAAATTCTTCCGAAAAAGCGCAGTTTATGGGTTATAAATGAGCATTTTGAGGGAGAATTTAACGCACTTAGACCAGCGCAATAGTTTTTCAACATCCTGCCAAGCCTTTATTTTTCGCTTTGCTCTGATGACAACTGCGAAGAGCTTGTCACCGAACTTCCCGTACGCCCGGCTAGTCTCACACATGCCGAGCTTGCTTGCACTACCCGTCGCGGCGCGCCAGTCGCGGACCGATAACCCCGTACCAAAGCGCTGGAAACAGGGCCGCAAGCTTGAGTGACCAGGTGAGCCGCAGCGGGAAGTTGATTGTGCGCTTTCTTTTTGCAATGCCGCTGATAATGCAGGTTGCGGCGTCATCCGCCTGCATCAGAAATGGCATCGGAAAATCATTGGAGGCAGTCATCGGCGTTTCGACAAAACCCGGATTAACCACACTGACGTCCACGTTGTACCGGTCGAGATCGAGTCGCAGCGACTCCAGTAAATAGATTGCTGCGGCCTTCGATGACCCATAGGCCTCGGCACGCGGCAACCCCACCACCGCAGAAAGACTGGCAACACCGACAACATGTGGTTTTTCGCCACCTTTGCCGGCAGCAACCTTCATCGCCGGCAGGACTGCCGATATCGCGTTGACCATGCCAAACAGGTTGACTTCGTACACCCGTCGAAAAAGTGCAGTGGAAAGCTCAGCATCCTCCACATATTCGCAGGTACCCGCGCAGAAGATGAGTATGTCAACGCCACCGGTGAGCGCAGCTATTTCTGCCGCCACCGCTTCGGTCTGATCGTCTTCAGTCACATCACATACCATGGGCAGAATGCTGCCCCCGCCCGCTGCTTTGCTCAGCGAGTATTCATCGGCGACCTTATCAAGCGTGCTGAGTGTGCGACCGCTGATGATGACCCGGTTGCCAGCCTTGGCCAATTGCAGCGCGAGTTCCCTGCCAATGCCGGAGCCTGCACCGATAAGCCAGATGCGTTTGTCTGTAATCATAGGTTTTTACACACCTGCCGCTCAGCCCAGCCGGTTTTTTACAAATTTGACGGTGGTGCCCAGCACCGCAATATGTTCGTACAGCAAGGCACCGAGGTCGTAGTAATCTTCCTGAAAGGTGATGCGTTCGTCGTACTCGATGAAAGTGGCCCCTTTTACTGCAATCTCCTGCCCACCATTGAGCTTTGGGTGCTGCAGATGCATCAGCCACCGGACACTCCCGCGCCCGTCGAGCAGCATCTCATCGGTGTAATGAAACCGGCAGCTTTCCACGTTTTTGTATATTTTACTCAGGTACCCCTCCAGCGTGGGCAAGCCAGTAAGCTTGTGTACCGGATCAATAAAAATCACGTCGTCGTCGTAGATCCGCGTGAGATCGGCGGGGGATATTGAGCTGGCATCCTTGAAGGCTGCCTTCATGTTTTCAACGACTTGTGCTGTCATGTTGCATCCACGGAGCCGCTGGACTCGGTTGTAGAGGAAGGATAGGCGTACTACGTCAGGCCGCAAGTGCCGGATCACTGCGGGCACCGGACTGATCCAGTGCGGGGCGAATTGCGTAAACCTTTCACAACTACGAGCGGAAAACGTTAAAATCGTGCCTAACACGTTGCTACAAGAGACGGGTCGCGCAGTCCAGGAGACGCAGTGGCGCTCGCCAATGGCCAAAATTAATAAAGTGAACCCGGAAAAGCCGAAAGACGATTGGGCGGAGGCTATGCTGCGCGTCGCCCAGCACCACGACGCCGACGCATTCAGCGATCTGTTCAGCCATTTTGGACCAAAAGTGAAAGCCTACGGGCTGTCGCTGAATAGTATGCATACCTCCCCCGAGATGGCCGACGAGCTGGTCCAGGAGGTAATGGTAAAGGTGTGGGAGAAAGCAAAGTTCTTCAAACCTGAAAAAGCTAACGTCAGCACCTGGATATTTGCCATAGCCAGGAATTGCCGGATTGACTATCTTCGAAAGATGAAGAGAATTACCACTCCGCTGAGTGCGGACGACTTGTGGCCAGTGTTCGAAGAACCCGCGCCTGAGGCGCTGACCGACCTCAAACACAGCGGGCTGCAAATCGAAAAAGTGGTGGACACCCTGCCCGCGGAACAGGTCGCTATTCTGCGGGAAGTGTACATCGAAGGTAAAACACACGCTGAAGTGTCTCAGCAAACCGGCCTGCCGCTCGGTACGGTGAAGTCGAGACTCCGACTGGCAATGGAAAAATTAAGGACGAACCTAAATACTGACGCCGCCGGCGTACAGTGAAGAGCAGTGATATGACAGACTTAAATCAACCAAGACAGCAGACCTTACAGAGCAATAACGACATGACCCGACACCATCCCGACGAACGATGGCTTACCGAGTACGTCGCGGGATCACTGTCAGAGTCGCAGGCATTGTGTGTTTCCACGCACCTGAGTTACTGCGCTTCCTGCAGTGCCGAAGTGGCAAAGTTGAACCGCATTGGCGCGATGGTATTCGACAACCAGCCTCCCAGCGCAAGTGTGGACCACACCATGTTTGACCGCATCATGAGCCGGATAGAATCCCGAGACATCGATTTCGAACATGATGAACTGCGCCCCTCTCTCGATCCAGCGCGACCTGTTTCCGGCGTGGAGAGACTGCCGTCCGCGATCAGTAAATTGGTACCTGGCGGAATGGATCAGCTGCGCTGGAAAAAGCTCGGTAAATATTTGCGGGTGGCGGGTTTGCACAGCCTGGACGACCAGCGTGACGTTTCACTGCACAAACTGATGCCGGGCGGCACCGTGGCCGAGCACGATCATCAGGGAGAAGAAATCACAGTGGTGTTGTGTGGCAGTTTCTCAGATCAGGATGGCGTGTACCGAGCCGGCGACTTTATAGTGCGACAGCCCGGAGACACGCATCGACCGATCGTCACCGGTGAAGAAGAGTGCATCTGCCTCGCTGTGTGTGATGCACCCGTTAAATTCACTGGCATGTTTGCAAGACTGCTCAACCCACTGGTTGCCTACCAGCACAAACACTGACCCCACCCCCGGCAGTGAGCGCACCGGGAGCACCGGAACAGTCAGCCGGTCTCCCTTAAACGCGGCGTCGCCGCCAGACAAATCCACGACCTCCTGACTTGCACAGAGGTCGTCTCTCTTCTGCCAGCGCAGGCTGTGCTAGGGTAGCCGTTTTAGCTACGCCCTAAGGCAGGAGAGTCCCACAGATGCAGGATCAGGCACGTGCGGTGGTCATCGGTGGCGGAGTGGTCGGATGCTCTGTACTGTTTCACCTGGCCAGAGCCGGCTGGACAGATGTCCTGCTGATCGAACGGTCCGAATTGACGTCCGGATCCTCCTGGCACGCCGCCGGCGGTTTCCACACACTGAATGGCGACCCAAACGTCGCCAGACTTCAGGCATACACGGTCACGCTGTACGAAGAACTGGAAGCCCTTTCCGGACAGCCCTGCGGTCTGCACCTGACTGGCGGAGTCATGATGGCGGACTCCGAAGAGCGCATGGATTTTCTGCGCTACGTCCACGCCACCGGCAGGGCGCTCGGTATGGAAACAGAGATCATCACGCCGCGTGAAGCTGCTGCCATGTTTCCGCTGATGGATGAATCGAACTTCGTCGGTGCACTCTGGGATCCTGTTGAGGGACACCTGGACCCCTCGGGAACCACGCATGCCTACGCCAAAGCAGCGCAAAAGCTCGGCGCCAGTATCGAATTACGCAATCGTGTGGTCGACATAACACAGGCCACTGACGGCACCTGGCAGGTGGTCACCGAAAAAGGCACCGTGAAAACCGAGCACGTCGTCAATGCCGCCGGTCTGTGGGCGCGTGAGGTAGGTCGCATGGTGGGAGTAGAACTTCCGGTGCTTGCCATGGAGCACATGTACCTGCTGACCGACGAGATGCCGGAAGTTATCGAATTTAACCGCGATACCGGCCGCGAACTCGTCGGTGTCATCGATTTTAAAGGGGAGATCTACACACGGCAGGAGCGCAGCGGCCTGTTACTCGGCACCTACGAAAAAGCCTGCCGTCCCTGGTCGCCCCATCACACGCCCTGGGATTTCGGCCATGAATTACTGCAACCGGATCTGGATCGCATCGCACCGTCGCTTGAAATTGGTTTTAAACATTTTCCAGCGTTCGCAGAAGCAGGCATCAAGCAGACAGTCAACGGACCGTTTACCTTCGCGCCCGACGGCAACCCACTGGTAGGGCCGGTACAGGGCCTGACAAATTTCTGGTCCGCGTGTGCGGTCATGGCCGGCTTCAGCCAGGGCGGTGGCGTTGGCCTGGTATTGTCCAACTGGATGGTTCACGGTGATCCGGGGGCTGACGTCTTTGCCATGGACGTCGCCCGCTACGGCGACTACACCACACGTCGCTACACGAACGCAAAAGTCAGGGAAAACTATTCCCGAAGGTTTTCAATACGCTTTCCCAACGAAGAATTACCGGCCGCCAGACCACAACAAACAACCCCGCTCTACGACATCATGGTGCGTGACAACAACGCCGTGATGGGCGACACCTGGGGACTTGAGACACCCCTGTGGTTTGCACCACAAGGTACAGCGGCCGAAGATGTACTTTCCTTTCACCGCTCCAACGATTTTGCACATATCGGGAATGAAGTCCGTGCCGTCAGGGAACGTGTCGGCGTGACTGAAATCGCGAACTTTGCAAAATATAAAGTGACTGGCGCCAATGTGGAGTCATGGCTCAATAAGCTCATGACTAACCGCATGCCCAGAACCGGTCGTATGGTACTCACCCCGATGTTAAACGAACGCGGCAAGCTCATTGGTGACTTCACGATTGCCAGGACGGATTGCGACACTTTCCATGTCTGGGGGTCGTCAGCCGCGCAGATCTACCACAGCCGATGGTTCGAACAGCACGCTGCAGCAGACGTATCAGTGCACCGATACGGACAGACCCTGGTCGGTCTGTCAGTGGCCGGTCCGGCATCCCGGGATTTGATGCAAGCCCTGTGTGATGAGGATATCAGCCGCGATGCCTTTGCCTTTATGGATCATCGAAGCATGGACGTCGCGGGCTGTCCGTGCCTGGTAAATCGAATCACCTACACGGGTGATCTCGGTTATGAGATCTGGATGGAACCCGCCTACGAGCGACAGGTATACATCGCCATCAAGCAGACCGGCGCACAATTCGGTATTGCAGATTTCGGTATGCGGGCGCTACTAAGTATGCGGCTGGAGAAAAACTTTCCCACCTGGTTTGCCGAACTGCGCCCGATCTACGGTCCGTTTGAAGCCGCGATGGACCGCTTTATCAAGCTCGACAAAACCAGTTTCATTGGCCGGGATGCCGCCGTTCAGGAGGCGCAGAACGGACCCCGTTTGCTGCGGGTGTCCTTCGCAGTGGCGACCGATAAAACCGATGTGATGGGCGATGAGCCGGTGTGGGCTAAACTCCCCGCGGGTTATGATCGCCAGTCGCTTGCCACTGAATCTCCTCATGGCTACGGTGCAGAACGATTTGACCCTGACGGCAATCCCACAGTCAAAGTTTCCGGTCAAACCGACGGCGAGTGGACTGTGATTGGCTGGATAACATCCGGGGGCTATGGCCACAGCGTCGGGCTTTCGCTGGCACAGGGCTATATACCGGCAGATCTGGTTGAAAACACCCGGTTTCAAATCGAAATTCTGGGCAATCGGTGTGATGCGACGGTGCTGCCCGAACCACCGTTTGACCCTGCCGGCGCGAAGATGCGTTCATAATGTTCCGAGTTGGCGGGCAGCCTGATCTAAATCAGCGTGTAGCTGGTATCAATACAGGAAACTCTCCCCGGACCGGTACTGCAATGCTTCGAAAAAATATCTCACGCCCTGTGCAAAGCAGTCTCCTGATCTCGCTTGCGATGCTTGCCACTGGCAGTGTTGCATCAGCTAATGCGCCATCCACCGAGTCATGCGCCGCGCAAATCACCGGCAGATTCATAGAAAGTGCGCCACGAGATCGCTTCACGTTTGCCAATTCCCCCACCTCGCGGTGGTCAGTTCGCAACATCACGATCGAACTGGGAGCCGCCGATGGAAACCTGGTTTTCGACACTGAAAACGGCGGTGCCGGTGTGGAAGTATTTCAGCCATATCGTTTGGAAGACAGCAGCGCAGCAGTTACCGACGTGACGTTGCCGGACGATGGCGGTCAGTCCATCAAAATTCAATTCAGCGAGTTTCAGCCAGGGCAGGAGTATACGTTCTCCATCGATGTCGATGATCAGCTGACTGACTCCGCACTGGGCAACATCCGAGTTAGCGGCGGGGAGTTACGCGGCACCCGACTGACCGTCGAATTCGTTTCCGACACGGGCACCACCGAACTTCAGGCGGCGCTGTTCAGCGCAGATAATCGAACGGTGGTTTCCGGCGGTTGTGCGTAAGGGACACTGCCTGTCTATGCATGCCCGGTTGACTGCGCATGCCTGGCTGTCGGCGCGTAATTAAGGCTTGCGATAAAAATGCGCTTGCTCTTATCAGTTTTGAGATTAGATACCTGCGTTGTCCATCTGTTCAAGCCGCCGACGTGCCAGTGCCGCAATGGATCGACCACGGTACTCTGCCTCGACCGCCGACAATTCCTGACGGGCCTCTGCGTAGCGCTGCAGTTCAAACAGGGCGAAGCCCTTGCGCAATCGTGCGTCAGGCACTTTTCGGCTACCCGGAAACTGAAAAATCACTACGTTGAAGCGATCGATCGCTTCGTCGAACTGCCGCTCGACGTAGTTGGCTTCGCCAAGCCAGTAGTGCGCATTGTCCGAGTACGTGCCATCCGGATAAACCGACAGGAAATTTTCGAACTCTGAGATCGCCTCCAGGTTGCGGCCGAGGATCAGCAGATCGTAGGCATTTTGATAGTCGAGCTTTTCCTCGCGTTCGCTGCTCACCGGCGCCGGCGTTTCTATGGCAGCGGTTTCAATGACAGGCTCTGAGTCGACCGGTTCGAGCGAAATCTCATCCAGTCCTTCAAGGTCCTCCAGATCGGCGAGGTCATCGAGGCTACTGCCACCACCACCGGATTCAAGCGCCTGCAGGCGGTTATCGGTGTCGAGGTAGAGCTTGCGCTGACGCTCGCGCATCGACTCGAGCTCGTTGGTCTTTTGTTCGAGTTCCCCACGCAATTGCCGCACCTCGGACTGCAACGACTCCATGCGCTGCACCATATCGATCAGCACCGAGTTATCCAGCACACGCTCCAGACGCAACAACCGCTGGTTAATACCCTGAGCCGTCAGTTCCTGAGCAGATACGGGTACCAGTGACAGTGCCAGTAAACCGCCAACCATCACACCCACGATGTCGTGTCGATATGTCATTCGCTATCCGCTTTAATGGATCGTTTTAAGGCTACTCTGCCCATTGTTTCCCAGCTCGCGGCTGAATCAGTTCAAACCCTCGTAGACGATTTCCACACGTCGGTTGCGCTGCCACGCTGACTCACCGGTCCCCTCGTCCAGAGGCACCTCTTCACCGTAACTGAGGGTGCTGAACTGTCCGGCATCCACGCCCTGCAATTGCAGCACGCGGGCAACACTCCTGGATCGGTTGTCGCCGAGTGCGATGTTGAATTCTCTCGAACCGCGCTCATCCGTGTGTCCTTCGAGTCTCACGCGCACATCGCGAAATCTTGAGAGGTATTCGGCGTGTTGCTCCAGCAGAGCAATGGAATCCTGACCAATCGCCGCACTGTTGTAGTCGAAAAAGATAATTCGCCGCGCCAGCGGATGGCTGGGATCGTTGATGGAATTGCGTGTGATCGGCGCGCCGCTGACCAAACCGCTGTCGATCGATGACGCCTGTGGCACCGGCTGCACCGTTCCAACCGCAGAGTCCTGCCCCGGAATGGTCGTGGGTGCGGGCGGTGGAGGCAGCGGCAGAGACTGGGAACTCGGCACATCGACCTGCGGGTTTGAGGCACAGGCGGACAGCAATAACGCCACGGCCAGCATCGACGGCATACCCAGCCTTGTCAGGCACATTGATACTGCTTGCTTATTGTTGCAGTTTTCTTTCACTACGACCTCTGTGTTCGGCATATCCCACGCATTATACCGCGAGTGTTAGTTTCAAAAAGTTAACGCATGGGTCCCCAGGCCGGATCCCGCACATCTTCGCCGGCCAGGCGGATTCTCTGCGACACCAGACCATCGACGCTGATGATGCCAAGCACTTCTCTGCCACTTTCTTCAGTGGCGTAGAGAATCATCTCTCCATTGGGTGAAAAGCTTGGTGACTCATCAAGCCGGCCATCTGTCAGCACCTCGAGTACGCCGGAGTCCAGTTCCATCTTGGCAATCCGGAAGTTGCCCTCTTCATTGTGGATAAAGGCGATCGTCGAGCCATCAGGCGATGCCGTGGCGCCGGCGTTATAGCGCCCCTCGAAGGTCAGCCGCTGCGCGGGTCCGCCGGCCACCGCCTTTCGATAAATTTGTGGCGTACCGCTGCGGTTCGACGTAAAGACAATCGTTTCGTTGTCCAGCCACTCCGCCTCGGTCTCGATTGAGTTCTCATCAGTGACCTGAGACATTTTCCCGGACGCCACGTTCACAACATAAATATCGGGGCTGCCCCGATGCGACAGCGACAGTGCCAGTCGCCGACCATCCGGCGACCAGGCCGGCGCACCATTGATCCCTTCGATGGAAATCAGTTTGCGCCGCTCTGCGGTGGCCAGATTCTGCACGATAATCGCCGTGCGCCCTGGAAATTCAAACGACACATATGCCAGTTGCTGACCATCCGGTGACCACGCCGGCGACAGTAACGGGCGCGAAATTTCCAGCACTCGGATAATATTTTCACCATCGATATCCGCCAGATCCAGCGCAAACCGTCGCTGATCTCCGGTACCAACTGCTGTGATATAGGCGAACTGAGTATCGAACACCCCGTCCACGCCGACCAGTTCCTCGTAAACGCGGTTGGAGATGGTGTGACCGGTTTGCCGCAACTGGCGCTCGCTGACCCGATAACGGCAGCAATATTCTGCCTGCCCGTCGTCACCGGCTGCCACCTCGAGCAGCCGTTGCTGTTCGAGGAAGTCGATCAGTTCGAAATTAATAATCAAACTGTCTCCACTGCGAGTGACGTTGCCGATAATCAGGTATTCCACCTCTGTCGCGCGCCAGTCGGTAAAGCTCAGTTCGGCTGAGGAAGCCGGGTTGCTCGGCATACGGTCGCGGGGCAGTACATTGAAGCGACCGCTGCGTGCGAGGTCGTTTTCCACAATGGCTGCAATATCGACACTGGTGGCAGCATTGCCAGCGAACGGCACGACAGCAATCGGAATGGTGTCCTGCACGCCGGCCGTTTCGGTGATTTCGATCCGGAGCACAGCGCTGACTGCCTGTGCGAACAACAACAGACAGGTACACGCGAGAAATCTTTTTACTATTGCACTCGACACTATGCGTTAATCCATTTCAAGCTAAACCGCGCTGTTCGCGTCACTCAAAGGCATCAGTTTCGCGACCCTCTAAGATAACAGGCATCACCGCGGCGGCGTGGTTTCTGTCAATTACCTGATTGCCATCTAGGAGACTTCCCGGGCGATCCAGCCAATTCATTCAAGGCACAATAAAAGTGAACAGCATATTGCGCTCGAAAATGGCCGGATGTGGAGGCTTGGGAAAGGGCCTGGTGGTCAGCACGGCTTTTTCAACCGCTCGCGCCAGTTTCGCACCACCGCCGGTACACTCGAGCACCTGCACGTCAACAATCTCGTTCGGCTCCACCAGCCGCACCCGCACATCACATCGAGTGCCGGAACGCGTACCTGCGGGAGGCTTGAACTTTCGGGTGACACTCTTTCTTATCGACTCGCGGTACTGCTGCGTCAGCTGATTCTTTTTTCGCAGCAAGCGGGCCCGTTTGGCCTTTTGTTCTTCGGCCAGCTTTGCCTGTTGGGCGTCGGCCGCTGCTTGTGCGGCCCGTTGCTGTTCGGCCTCCGCCTCGCGCTGTCGCTGTGCCTCTTCTTCGGCCAGTCGCTGTTGCTCTTCTTCCTGACGCTGCCGTTCGGCTTCTTCTTCGGCCAGGCGCTTCTGTTCCTCTTCCAGACGCTCTCGTTCGGCTTCCTCTTCCGCCAGACGCTTCTGTTCTTCCTCCA
>CAZOXM010000021.1:0-58650 GCA_964583825.1 uncultured Granulosicoccaceae bacterium | reverse complement strand
CAATTCAACCGACCAAGCTGCCGCACAATTTACCTAGACCAAATTTTTAAAGAACATTCTCGAGCAGATTTTGCCCGAGCAAGCCGCCTAATATAGCGACCAGTTTTGACGGTGTCAACACTATTTCAAACTCTTTCGGGTCTGCAATATGTTTCCGCTGTCGAGCCGTGCAAGTTTACAACCGAACCAAGGCTTGTCAAGACGTTTCGACATACAAACTTTACTTAACAGGACAAACCGCAGCGAATAGCCCGCATATCAGTCAGTACTTGTTTGTTTACCCTCGCCCACTAACGTGGCGACCTTACCGACACTTAACAATACCGTGCCCTAATACAAAGTGCACTGGTGCAGCTAACTCACTGTTTTAACTTCATATTATTACGCACCTATTCATTTAGTAAGCTTTGACCGAAATGGTCCCAACCCTTACTCTTCCAGCTTTGCCTGATCAAGAAGAACAAGACGTGCCGAACAGAGCCAACAGAAGCGCACACAAAGTGCGGGTGGACTATAAACCGCGTGGTCAAAAAGTAACGCCATCAGAAACCTCGGAACCTGCACCGGTCACTGAGGGTGGTAATGGCCGTATACGCATCGCACTGGCGGTCTGCGGCACGGCACTGATTGGCGCCACCGTGTTCAAAATGGGTTTTTCAAGTCAGAAGACGCCGGAACAAATTGCGGCCGCCACCACCCCCGAAAAACAGCTACCGCGTATTAGCGAGAGTGTTGCTGCTGTCGCCGCGCTGCAGACAACTACAGAAGAAGAAAGCGTAATTCAGCCGGCTCCGCAGTTTTTGTTTGCCTCCGAATCTCAGACACCCGCCATTGCCGCGATTGAAGAAGTCCCGTTTCTGGAAGTAGATCTGATCGACGATGGCATTCCGCTCACAGCAGACGTAATTGTGGGCAACACGGTGCCATTTACAGCGGCTGCCACCGAACAGGCGAATGACTACAGCCAGGAGCCGTCGACACTGCTGCTCGAAGTCAAGAAGGGCGATAGCCTTTCCGGCATGTTGTCATCGCACGGCCTGACGGATGTGGAAGTAGCGGCACTGACTAATTTAAGTGACGTGAAGCAATACATGACCAACCTGTTGCCCGGACAGGAAATAAAGCTCGAGCTCGACGGCAGCCGTCGGCTGACCGGCATGACCCGTCAGATTGATCTGGAAAAGACACTGTTCGTCAATCGCATTGAAGATGGCCAGTTTAAATCCAGGCTGGATGTAAAACCGCTGGAAAAATCACTCGAGGTAGCGGAGTTAACTCTTGAGTCGTCGCTGTTTATCGACGGCGCCAAGGCAGGACTCTCCGAATCCGTGATTATGGAGCTGTATTCCATTTTCCAGTGGACCGTAGACTTCAACCGCGAGGTCAGAGCCGGCGACAAACTGCTGGTGCTGCACGAAGCCTATCTGAAAGACGGCAAGCAGGTGAAAGACGGCAACATCCTTGCCGCCGAGTATCATTCATCGAACAATATATACAACGCCTACCGACATGTAGCGAACAACGAGATCGGCTACTACGACAGCCAGGGACGCAGCCTCGAGAAGCAGTTCCTGCGCAACCCGGTCAAAGCCCGAATAACCTCGCGCTTCAACCTCAAAAGAAAGCACCCGATCCTGCATACCATCAGGGCACACAAAGGAGTGGACTACGGCGCACCGACAGGCACACCAGTGAGCAGTGCCGGCGCCGGACGTGTCATCTACGCAGGTCCGCGCGGCTCCTATGGCAATACGGTTGAAATTCAGCACGGCGATCGTTACACCACCCTGTATGCACACTTACATAAGTTTCCCGCGAACATCAAGAAAGGAACTCGTGTAAAGCAGGGGCAAGTCATCGGCTACGTCGGCAGAACCGGCCAGGCAACCGGTCCGCACCTGCACTACGAATTCAGAATCGACGGCATCCATCGCGATCCGCAGAAAGTAAAGCTGGGCGGTTCGTCACCACTGGAAAAATCAGAGCTGGCGGTATTCAGGGAAAGTATTGAACCCCTGCGTGCAAAGCTGGCTGCTGTTCGCACCAACAGCGATACGTTGGCAATGCGATAGACAGGCAACCCCACAATCAAACACAGACATCAGGCCTTTACATCGGCCTGATGTCCGGCACCAGTGTCGACAGTGTCGACGCGGCTCTGGTGTGTATCAGCAGCGACGGCTTCGAATTGCTCGGCACGTCAGGCGTTCCCTACGACCCGGACCTGCGAGACGCACTGCTCACTTTAAAGCACCATCCCGAAACGTCGCTGGCGGGCCTGATTGAGCTCGATCACCGAGTGGCAAGAACATTCGCACAAGCAGCAAGTGACAGTCTGAAAGAAAGCGGATACAAGGCCTCGGACGTGACCGCCATTGGCTCGCACGGGCAGACCATTTTTCATTTGCCCGACAGCGACTACCCGGGCACGCTGCAACTGGGCGACCCAAGCCTCATCGCCACATTAACCGGGATCGACGTCGTTGCCGACTTCCGCCGCGCGGACATGGCACTCGGTGGACAGGGGGCACCACTGGCCCCGGCCTTTCACGAATTTGCTCTGGGCACCTGCGGCAACGTTGTATTAAACCTGGGCGGTATAGCGAATATTACCGTGCTCACAAAGCCGGTTATCGGATTCGATACCGGACCTGCCAATGCAATCCTCGACGAGTGTATTCAAAAACATCGGGGCCTCCCGTTCGACGACAGTGGTCAGTGGGCGAGCACCGGATGCGTCAACCAGCCGCTGCTGGAGTCACTGCTAAAAGACGACTACTTTAAAAGTCGACCGCCCAAATCAACGGGCACGCACTACTTCAATCTTGACTGGTTGTCGCGCCACTGCGATACCCGCTCTATCAGGCCGCAAGACTTGCAGCGAACCGCCCTTGAGTTGACCGCCGTGTCGATTGCCGACAGCATCAGGAATTTCGTTGCCAAAGCGAAGATTTACGTCTGCGGGGGCGGTTTGAAGAGTACCTTTTTACTGGACCGGATTCAGCATCATTTGCCACAGGCGACGCTGCAGCCACTGGATGACGCAGGTGTCAGCGCCGAGGCCTGTGAAAGCTGCACCTTTGCCTGGCTGGCATTTCAGCATATCCAGCGAAAGCCCGGGAATATTCCGGCAGTGACCGGCGCAAGCCGAGCCGCGGTGCTCGGGGCTCTTTACCCGTCGCTTCCGGCGGACTGCCGAGAGACCTGAGTTTTGTTATACCGAGAAGGAAGATCCACAGCCGCAGGTAGTCGTGGCATTCGGGTTGCGAATAACAAACTGTGACCCTTCCAGACCTTCGGTGTAGTCAATTTCGGCACCGAGCAGGTATTGGTAGCTCATCGGATCGATCAGCAGCTTAACACCTTCTTTCTCCACTTCTGTGTCGCCATCGTTGATGTCTTCATCGAAGGTAAAGCCGTACTGAAACCCGGAACAACCGCCGCCGGAAATAAACACCCGCAGTTTCAGATCGGGATTTCCCTCTTCTTCGATCAGCCCCTTGACCTTTAAGGCCGCCGCCTCGGTGAATACCAGCGGATCGGGGAAAGTTTCGTCGGTCGCACTCTCAGCTTCCAGACTCATGACGACACCTCTTCAAAATGATGTTTCTCTGTTATAGGGAAAATAATGCATTACCTGACAAATTCAATCAACTATTAATCAGCAGCCGAAATGACCCTCAAATCACGCGATGCAACATTGCTTTTTCGAAAGGTTTAGGCAAAAAACACACAATTCACAACGATGCTTAGGGACGCAGACAACACCAAAGTCATCGAAACATAGAAAAAAAGCACAATATCTAGTGCATAGCTCGACGGATGATCACAGATAGCGGGAACTTAATGCCGGGAATTTAAAATTAGAAATAACGCTAGTCTTTTATTATTACTCAATGGAAAGAATAGGTCGAAAATGGTGGTTCGGATAGCTTTCATACGGTCAAATAAATCGTTTTTTACATTTATATTCATATAGTTAATCAATATTCATCAGGTAAATTCGACATTTATATGTCAACGTAATAATATTTGCCCCGTCGACGCAACAGCGTTGTAGCGAAACAACACCCGTTGAGCGATTGGGATTTGACATGAAACGACTACTTACATTTTCAGCAACCGCTTTTGTAGTGAGCATCTGCACGGTCGGCTTCACGGCAAAAATCAAGAACGTCGGAACGATCAAAATTGAGAACAGTCCGGCACACTTTGCAGTCAACAACTGCCATATCGGCAAGTTCTACGAGGAAGTACACCTCTACGCAGGCACCGGTGTACTGGCCGACGGCAAAAAGTTCGAGATTTCTGCAGACGGCAGTGGCGGCTGGGTAGAGATGCACGTCGGGATGGACTCCGGTTCCCCGGAGGCGTTCTACACCAGTACGCTGTCCAATCCGGAAGAGTCCATCACGGTTGAATCCAAACAAGTGGTGATTCGTGGCAGCTTTGACGAAGCCATTTCGGACACCAGCGACATTCCTTTCGAACTGACGGCATCCTGCGAAGGCTGAGGCACTTAAACCGGCAGCCCTGCGATAATAGAGCCTGATACAGCGCTCAGCGCACGCGCTGCCAGGCGGAGCTCTTGCCACGCACACGCAGTGAAGAACAGTGAGCGCGCGGTTAACGCCCTGTCGGGCCTGCTCAGCGGTAGTTACATATCCTGTCAAACGAGATCGGCCACAACGCCTGCAATGGTCGATTCAGAACAGGGTTTTTCATAGTACGCATCGGCATTAACCGCTGTCAGCCAGTCACCGACAACCGACCTCGGCTTCGAACTCACGATAACCAGCGCACTGCGACTGAGACGCGGCTCATTTCTGATGTAGCTACCAAGTTCATAGCCATCCATCAGCGGCATTTCGAGATCGAGGATGATCACTTCCGGCTGATGCGCTTCCAGATACTCCATGGCCTCGAGCCCGTTTCTCGCAAGCACAATTCGATAACCGGCTGATTGCATCGCACGTCCGAAGGCGGCACGGATAGTTACGGAATCATCAACGATCAACACCGACGCCGGGTTTGTCTCCACCGGTACATCGACCTGTGGCGTCAGTACTGCGTTGCCTTGATGGTTCGCAAGCAGGCAGTCCAGATTCACCCGAAGTACCACTTGGTTGTTGTCGATCACACCACAGCCGAGATAGTCACCCTGGCTACTTATGAACTGTTCATCACGGAAAAACTTAACCGTTTTGCGCCCAACTATCGAATCGACGTTAAGATCAAATGTACCACGGCTGGTTCTGCAACATAGTGTCGCCCTGGCACTTTCAGCACCGGAAGCAGTCAGCGCATCCAGTGACACCCCGTTATCCGCTCGCGCTTTGATCTCAACGATTTTGTCGACATCTATACCAAGGTAAGCCGCACCGTGCTGCACCACCATCACGGGGATACTTTCATGGGCGCGCGGTATCCTCAGTGTGAACGTGGTGCCCACATCACGTACGGTGCGCACAGATAACTCTCCGTGCAGACGGAACACCCACTCCCTGACGATATCAAGCCCTACTCCGCGACCGGCACTGCGGTCGATTTTTTGTGAGGTGGAGATACCCTGTTCGACGATACGCTGCAACAACATGGCATCTGTACACGCCGGGTCGTAGTCAGCACGAGTCTTTGCCTGTGTACGCAAACCTTTAAAGTCAACACCTGCACCATCATCACTGACCGCAATTTCTATATGCTTGTCACCGGCGGTAAATGCGATGCGAATTGTTGCCGCTTCATTTTTGCCACGCGACCTGCGACGCGCGCCGTCTTCAATACCATGCACCACCGCGTTGGTGACGAGCTGTTCGATGGGTTTAAACACATCGCTGAACTGCTTCCTGTCGAGTTCAAGTCCGGCCCCGCTGAATTCAAGCAGTACTGCTTTTTGATGCTGCTCTGACAAATGCTGGATCAGTGTTTCCGACCGCATCTCGAGATGTTCCACCGAAATCAGATCGGTGGTTGCCACCATCGACTGCAGCTCCAGCACTTCGGAGCGTTGCTGCTCTTCGACGACTTCCAGCTGTTCAAGCGTTCGCTGTAACTGAGACTGCAACTGTTTCAGGTCGTTCAGGCTCTCCCCGACACTGCGACTGAGATGACTTTGATCTGCGTGCGCTTCTCCCTTGCCTACCAGATAAACCGCACTCTGCAACGAGCCCTGCATCTCCGACAATCGCGCGCGCAGTGCCGATTGAAGCTCATGCGCTTTCCAGAACTGACTGCTCAGGCGACGCTGAGTGGTTTCCAGCCGTTCGAAATACTTCCTCGAACCAAACGCCGGCGTTCTGTCTATTGATTCGATTTTCGTCGTGCCGGCACGCGATATCGCATCGAACTCACGGCGGTTAGACTCTGCATCTTCGATTTCAGCTCGTACACCAACATGCGAATGTGAACTGCCGAGCAGCTCTGTAATTTCACTGCGATCGGCAAACGGTTCACGCTGACGCAACCGGTCTATGTCATCCAGAATGACTTCAATGGCTTCTGTCGATACAGTAAAAAAATTCGCATCGAAGCTTTGCTCGATGTCACAGCGTGCGATATAGGATTCGAGTCCATGCGCCAGTTGCGCAATGTGACTCAACCCGACGGTGTCAGCACTGCCTTTCAACGTATGCAGCAACCGCTTTATATCGCCCTGCAGTCGAGTTGCTCCCTGTGGTGCAGACTTCCAGCGCTGAAACAACTCGAACAATCGTTGCGCGAGATCTTCACCTTCTTCCACAAAAACATCGATTAGGCCGGCCGCTTCAAAACCGCTGCGCGCCTGGTGGCTTCCGTCCACAGCAAGCTCGGTAATACGTTGCGCAACATCCGCCACCAGCGCCGGTGCCGGCTGTACATTCGCTACCGCGTCAACACCGATAGTGATAGCAACAATCGCCTCCTGAATAAGCAGGGTGTCCGATTGACTGAGTGAACTACCCGCCTGCTCAGCGGTGTGCAGCACGTGCGCCAGCGGCTCTATCAACGCAAGCAGGGTTTTATGCTCAGTCGACTGAATGAGCTGCTGCAGTTTCTCAAGCGCACCGGTAACAGTCTTGTCAGGTGCGAGATTACCCGAACTGCCGAGCGCGGTATCCAGCGCCAGCTGAATGGTATCGATATAACCGTTACACCGCTCGCCGAACTCAAGACGTGACAACGGTGCAACCGGGTCGACATCATCATTGTTCGGTGCCGGCTCACCGTCGACAACCTGCTGGTCATTCTGTAACAGATCGCGGTTATCGTTAGCCAGTGCTTCAATGTTAACCGGCGGCTCCGGACGACTGCGCTTTTGCTTTTGCATCAGCTCTCCGATACGGGCATGAATCCCCTCTTTACTTTGATTCAGCCGGGTAGCATCACCCCCGGCGCCCGCGCGCTGCGCCAACAGGTATTCACGCACTGCCACAATCAAATGCTTAAGCGATTCCGCGTCTGTGTCTGCTGCAGACAGCTGAGGCTTCACGCGGGCCAGCTGCCGCACCAGAAAATCGTCAGTATGAAAAGTGGAAAGTGAAGTAATGTCGCCGAGCACAACAACCAGCCATTCGCGATCAAGTGCCCTGTCACCCCGATCGGCGTTCAGCGGCTCAAGCATGGCGATCATCTCCGCGACAATACAACTGTCTAGCTTGTCTAGCTCACCTTCAGCGGGCGGCGCCAGCCCTGCTTCAGCCGCATCAGCCGACAACCATTGGCCACCGACTACCTGCTCAATTGCCATTAATACAGCGACACAATGCTCCAGATCGCTAATCGCACCAGCACCGCGCCGATAATTCTCCACACCATTAGCGGCTTGTGTCAGCTCATCAGCCAGCTCATGATCGATCAGCAGCGCACTCACATCTTTGACCTCTGCCAGAGCAGTGACCAGCGCTGTCTGTTGTTGCTGCGGTGACTCCGGTGCGGCATCAAAGTCGAGCTTGAGTCGCGCAATTTTTCTTAGTAGCTCTGCAATACCGGCACCCAGCAGGCTATCAGCCGCCGGCGCAGGCCCGCGTTCTTTAAGCACTTCAAAACTATGCTGCATGCGATAACGCGACTCGAGTTGATCATAGAGCGGATCATCAGGTGTAACGCAGGCAAGAAACGACAACATATGACACAGTGTTGTTTCAACCAGCACTATACCGTCCGGATCGAGTACCGGTGTATCCGCATCCCGCACGTGCTGTGCAATAACCAGTTCAATCTGCCGCAGTACGTGCCGATGCGCCGGCGAGGCATGCAGGCTTTGCGGGTTTAGACTTTCGATATAACAGGCGCAGGTCAGCCAGAAAATCGCCGCATATTCATGTGTGTCTGCGGCAATGGAATGTCGACACAGGGAACCGAGCTGCTTGAATGGTTCAGCGTCACCATGCGACGCCAGCACCTCACGCAAGAGATGATCGAACGCATCTTCAAACGATTCACCTGAGAAGCGATTACCGCCAAGCGGTATCACAGAGACCAACTCATCCGCTATGGCCGCCGACTGCCGGCGGGGCAGTGAAAACACTAGCTCAGACAGCAGTTTCTTCGACTGAATGCAGCGAAGATCGTTAAGCGGCCACCAGATGCGGACCGGATCGGTTTCGTGTATCAACACATCCGCACAGCATGTCAGCATCTGCTGCATTAACGGTGCATGCGCGGTATGTTCAACACCGGTCAGTACGCCGGCTGCCTCATCAATAAACACCGCAGCCGCACCCCGCGTTGAACGCCGCCACCTTTTCAAACCACGCACCAGCTGATCAACCGGGATAGACCTGCCATCAGCAACGTCCGCTGCTGCGGATTGAAGCAGGGCAGTGAATCGTTTCAGATCCGCCGGGTTATCGGTGGCAGGGACGTCTTTGTCGTTCATCAGCTTTGCAGCTCCGGTTGCGACGTCTGCGAATTGTCTTGAGCAAAACCGGCGGCCAGCAACTGCAGTTCCAGCGCATGACCTTTTAGATACAACAACTCCTCTTCCGGCAACGATGCTCTGTTGAGGATAGTGGCCTGTTGCAATGCTTCAGCAACGCCATCGACAAGCTTGTGCAGTTCTGCCAGTTCAAAGTCGCCGTTGCGTTCGCTGCCATCGGCCGATTCTGTCCGCCTTTCTGCCTCGCTGATGTACTGTGCGCTCTCCCGGGCGGCACCAAGACAATCCTGCAGTGCCTGCGCACACGCATCGAGGTCGGCGTGCACGTCGGCGACGTTGCGGGTCGCGATTTCCGCCGCCACCTGCAGTTGCTGGCTTACGCGCTGAGTACTGTCTATGAATTGTTCAGACGCAGGCTCGACACCGTCAAAGCTCGATTGTTTGATCGATTCATTCAACGCTTTGAGCATGTTTTGTCGCGAGCCGTCTTCGATTTGCCCGACGGTATCCTGCAGGGTACTCACCTGCATTATCGCTCTTTCGATTCTACCGCCACACAGCTCAAGCTGCGCAGTGAGGCGAGCGAGCAAATGTGCGGTCTCTGTCGCTTGCGTACTCACCGGCAACTGACTGCCGTTTTGTGCTTTGACAAAGGTGTCAATCCATTCCTGCAACTCGCCTAAGCGGCTGAGCATTGCCTCTGACCGATCATCACTGCTTTGCAACAGTGCAGCAAGTTGCTTCTCCATGAGCTCGACGACTTCCTGCTGCTGCAGTGCCAGCGCCGATGCCTGATCGAGCTTTTGTCCGGTTTCGGTCCGCACCTGCGACATGGCATCGGCTGCCTGCTCAAAAGCCTGTGCCAGCGCCGCCCCCGATGCGCTTTCGCGTGACACCGTGCTGCGATGTGACCATTCACCTGCGGCAAGCCTGCCGAGGTCTGCATGAATTGCTGCAAGCAAACCCTGAGTGGCGTCAGACTGTTGCCGGGAGCGAACGCGTCGTCCCGCTCTGGCCAGCAGCGCGCTGAGCAACACACACAGTGACAATAGAAAGAGCGCGAGCAATACGTTGCGACGACTGTCGACAAGTTCGGCTTCCATCGCCCGCAGCAGTGATTGCGCAACACCGAGGCTGTCTGAAATAACCGTGGAAAAGGCGGTCTGAGCCGGCTCGGGGGACAACGCCGCCAGCGGATTCACATCACCCGCTTCGATGGTGAGATCAGCAATTGCATTGCGAAATTCTGCCAGCTTCAGGGATGACCGGTAACCGAGAATCGCAGGACCGTCGGCCGGCTGTGCAATTGCCTGCAGCCTTTCTGCATTGCGCTTGAGACCGTCAACCTGTGTTTCTATAACGCTGCCCGCCACCCCTTGCACCGAGAGAATGTTCAAGCCGGTGATCTCGCCGCGTATTTCACTGGCAAGGGTTAACAGAGCGGGCGATAGCGACTCGCCGACAATCGCCTCGAACAGCGGCTCATAGGTTGCCCGCACGGCTTCAAACCCGATCAGATTCTGACCAGGCGCGCTGTCGGTTGAAGCCAGTGCCGCCGGTTCGGTATTCAGGTTAGAAAAAACTCCTCGCAGCTGTTGCCACAGCGCAACCAGTTCGCCACCGCGTCGCTCGAGCACGCCCCGTGCGCCGTTGTCCAGAAGTTGTTGAATATCGCGTGACTGCACATCGCCTGCAGCCACCAGCCGCGCCGTCTCATCGGCGGTATAGTCTCTCGCGCGCTCACCGGCGTCCGCTTCCCATTGCGCCAGTCGGGTGAGCGTGAGTGTAAAGTCCGTGGTCGCCGAGACCTGTGAGCGGAGCGTCAGCGTCTGCCAGAGACAAAAGCCCAGCACACCAAGAGACATTGTCAGCAGTATCAGACTGAGTACAAACCACCGATGGCGAGTCTGCACATTCAATGATTGCGACCTGCAGGCCTGGAGGCCGCCAGCAGCAGACGCGGCACAGACACCACACCAATCAGCGCAGCATCGGATCTACACACATACTCCATGTATTCGGATGGATACTCTGAGCGCGGTGCCTCGACTCTGGAATGTCCACCGAGATCGGAGATGGTCACCAACTGCTCAACACCAAGCAGCACCTTGCCATGTGCACTGTTAATCACAATCGCTCGCGGCAGCCGGGCATGGCCGACAGTGGTTTCCGGTTGAAGGAAACGGCGCACATCAATTAACGGGTAGGGCAATAAGTCGTGCACCACAACGCCAACAGTCCACGCCGCCCCCCGCGGCACGGGTGTGATATCAGACACCTCGATCACTTTTTCAACAAACTCCACGGCGATCCCGTAGGTAATGCCACCAAGCTGAAACAACAGGGCACGCCGGGTTTTTAGTCCGCGCTCCTGCGCCAGTGACCACCAGCTGGCCACGACTGGCTCGCTCACAACGACAGCTCCACATGTGCCGCGATTGCCGCCAGCAGACTTTCCTGCGTGATCGGTTTACGCAGAAAGTGCTCCGACCCCGCCATGCGTCCGCGTGCGCGGTCGAACACGCCGTCTTTACTGGACAGCATCACCACCGGCATATTTTTGTACCGCTCATGTCGCTTGATCAGACGACAGCACTGGTATCCGTCGAGCCTCGGCATCATCAGGTCCATAAAAATAAGATCGGGCGGCTGGCGCTCCACAACACACAGCGCCTCGATACCATCGACCGCCGTCAGCACCGAAATGCCCCGCGGGTGCAGGATGCGCTGCACCGCACTGCGCACGGTTTTGCTGTCGTCTACAACCAGTACTCGCAAGTTTTATCCGGATGTTGTGGAGAGGATTCGTTACGCTCAGTCAGCGAAATACGGCCCGCGCATTACCGCCCTCGCCGGCCCCGCGAACTGTATCCGAACACCTCAGACACATCAACCTGCCACCAGATGCGCATCAAAATTTAACTATAAATTTCAACAACTTGATTTTAAGCTGGAAATCCACACACTGACCCGGCTCAAACTCGCTACAATCGCCGACAGGTAAAACAGGACCCGGCCAGTGACAATTCGCCTCGGCATTTTAATGGACCCGATCGACGGGATAAAGGTGGCCAAAGACACCACGCTCGCAATGATGCTTGCCGCCCAAAAACGCGGCTGGTCATTGCACTACTTTGAACGCGAGGGGCTTTTCATGCGCGATGGCGAGCCCGCGGCGGCGATCAGCGAAATCGAAGTGTTTGACAATGAAAAGAGATGGTTTGATCGAAAACCCGCAGCCGATAAACCGCTGGCTGATGTGGACTGCATTCTGATGCGGCTGGATCCGCCGTTTAACATGAACTATGTGTTTGCTACTTACTTTCTGCAACGCGCGGCAGATCGCGGCGTACTGGTACTCAACGATCCGGGGGCGCTGCGCGATATTAATGAAAAAATGTATACCGCCTGGTTTCCGGACTGCTGTCCACCGACACTGATTACCAGTCGCAGCGATCTGCTGCGGGACTTTCATGCCGAGCACGGCGATATTATTGTCAAACCGCTGGACGGTATGGGCGGGGCGTCGATTTTCAGGCTGCGCGAAAACGACCCTAACGTCAGTGTGGTGCTGGAAACCATGACCGACTTCGGTTCGATTCAGATTATGGCGCAGCGCTACATTCCCGAAATAAGCGATGGAGACAAACGCATTCTGGTGGTCAACGGTAAACCGGTCTCACACGCACTTGCGCGCATGCCGGCAGCCGGAGAAACACGAGGGAATCTGGCCGCAGGCGGCACCGGCATCGCCGTTCCACTGACAGACCGCGACCGGGAGATCGTCGACACCATCGGGCCCGAGCTAAAAAAGCGCGACGTACTGTTTGCCGGCATCGATGTAATCGGCAACTGGGTTACCGAGATCAACGTCACCAGCCCTACGTGCGTGCGAGAACTGGACGCCCAGTGCGGTCTGGATATCGGCTCAGTGTTTATGGATGCAATCGATGAGCGCCTGAGCCAGCCATGAGCCCCCGCAGCGCAAATTAACGGATGTTTTTTCGACTTCCACGCTGCTTGGTATCACAATAGCGCCATGAATCTCAGCCACCACTTTCTGCTCTCAATGCCTTCACTGGCAAACTCGTGGTTTGAAAATACCATCACTTACATTTTCGAACACAACGAAGACGGCGCGCTCGGGTTTGTCATTAATCGCCCGGCACCGATTTTGGTGGCCGAAGTGTATCGTCAGCTCGACATTGACGTCGCCGATTCGGTTAGCACCAACGCCGTTGTACTCGAAGGTGGCCCGATCGACACGCAGCGAGGCTTTATTTTGTTCGATGTAGCCACCGACTTCGAACTGGAGACCGAGTCGCTGGCAGAACATATTGAAACCGGTGATTATGGTGTGAACCTTTGCGGTTCAACCGCCCTGCTGGACAACATCGGCGCGGGCAACGGACCGGCAGATTATCTGTTATTGCTCGGTTATGCCGGCTGGGGTGCGGGGCAGCTCGAATCCGAAATGTCGGAGAATTCCTGGCTTACCTGCGCTGCCAGCACCGAGATATTGTTCAACGACGACTACCAGAACCGCTTCAGTATGGCGGCCGCTTCTCTCGGCATCGATTTTTCCAGAATGTCCAATGAGACCGGGCACGCCTGAACAATGCGTGCCTGCGACACTGCGCCGAGCACTTGAACCACGAGACCTCCAGCACGCAGATACCGGAAGGTGTCTTTATCGCATTCGACTTCGGTGAAAAGCGTATCGGTGTTGCGGTGGGTGACACCAGCATCGGGCTGGCCACGCCGCTTGAGGTCGTCGCGAACCATCACGGGCGACCGGACTGGGATAAAATTTCACAGCTGGTAGAACAATGGCAGCCAGCCGGGTTTGTCGTCGGCCTGCCGATCAGCGAGGATGGACAAACACAACGCGCACTGCCGTTGTCCAACGCATTTTCCAATCATCTGAAGAAGCGCTATGCACGACCGGTTTTCCGATGTGATGAACGATTTAGCTCGATAGAGGCCTCGCGCGTCATCGCCGAGAATCGAAAGCGCGGACAGCGACGAAAATCAAAACGCGAAGACACCGATAAAGTTGCGGCTGCCGTGATACTGGAACTCTGGTTCTGCCAGCGCGGCTGATGCGCAAAGCTGTCGTACCACGCATAGCAGCCCGTCCCAATCGCCCTCAATCAACAGACACATCTGTTTCACAGAAAACTTCATGATTGAAGTGCTGAACAGGCATAATATCGCTACGACGATACTTGGGAGTCTGCGCGGCTGAACCTCCGCTACCGCGCAAACTCCCGGCCCTTGCGAGATACACCGAATGGCGAGATACACTGAATGGCAAGAACCGGCGCAATATCACCCGATCAGGTAGCGGGCTGGCTGTCGACAATGGCCGCCGAACTAAAACAGCTGCTGGCAGCCCGACACGCGGACAAGAAGCCGCGCATAGTCGGCATCCGCACCGGTGGTGTTGTGGTGGCAAAAGCACTGCATGAACAGCTCGAACTGCCGGAACCACACGGCGAACTGAACATCTCTTTTTACCGCGACGACTTCAGCCGCGTCGGACTGCATCCGCAGGTGGGCGCTTCTGCAATACCTTTTGCGATCGATGATGAAGTGATCATACTGGTTGACGATGTGCTCTACAGCGGTCGCACTATCCGTGCGGCGATGAACGAAATTTTCGACTTCGGCAGACCGGAACGCATCATTCTGGCGACACTGGTTTCAAGATCGGAAGGACGGGAGCTGCCGATCAGTGCCGACGTCTGCGGGGCTGAACTCTCATTGCCCGCACATCAGAATTTCAAGCTTCAGAGTGACCTTGGCCTGACCATAGAGGCGCGTACCTGCCAACCACAATCATGACGACCACCCCAATAAAAAAACCTGCAGTCATGTCTTCAAATGTCACCGATATACAACTCGCAGGTGATGGGGGTATTCGACATTTTCTGACAATTGAAGGCCTGAACAAAACGCACCTGACACATATTCTCGATACCGCTGAGTCCTTTATCGGTGTCAATAACAAATCAACTAAAAAGGTGCCGCTGCTGCGTGGAAAAACCGTGGCCAATCTGTTTTTTGAAAACAGCACCCGCACACGGACGACCTTTGAACTCGCCGCGAAGCGATTGTCTGCAGACGTGCTAAACATTAACGTCAGCGTCTCTTCAGCGAGCAAGGGTGAGACCCTGCTCGATACCCTGAGAAACCTGCAGGCAATGCAGTGCGATATGTTTGTCGTGCGGCACTCGGCATCAGGTGCTGCACACTTTATCGCAAGCCATGTCGAGCCCCATGTCAGCGTCATCAATGCGGGCGACGGCCAGCACTCACACCCGACACAGGCAATGCTCGATATGTTTGCCATTCGGCGCAACAAGGGTGACTTTTCGCAACTTAAAGTAGTGATCGTTGGCGACATACTGCACTCGAGGGTCGCACGCTCACAGATTCATGCACTGAATATTCTGGGCGCGCGCGAGGTGGTGGCCGTGGGTCCGAAAACACTGCTGCCGGACTCCATCAGAGAACTCGGCGCACGGATTGAACACAAGCTCGAGAACGCCCTGCCCGACGCCGACGTCGTCATTGGCCTGCGATTACAGAAAGAACGCATGCGATCCGCACTGCTGTCGACCGAAGACGAATACTTTCGCAGTTATGGTCTCACGGAGGACCGGATCCGAATGGCAAAACCCGATGCGATTGTCATGCACCCCGGCCCGACCAACCGCGGCGTGGAAATCGAAGCGAGCGTCGCAGACGGTCCGCAATCGATCATCCTCGAACAGGTCACCGGCGGCATAGCCACGCGAATGGCCATCATGTCCGTTGCCATGGGCAACGTGGAAAAATCAATGGTATCGAATCGATCGGTTACCTGATCCTATATCTATGTCTACACGCATCAGCAATTGCAGATTGATTGATACCGCAGCGGAAAGTGTGCGCAGCGGTGTCGTCGATTTTTCAGAAGGATTGATCACCTCCCTGGGTGATTCAGCAGCAGCCGAACCCGCACACGTGATTGATGCGGGGGGAAAACTCGTGATCCCCGGGCTGATCGACTGCTATGCCAGACTCAGAGAGCCCGGTTATGAGAAGCTTGCCACCATCGCATCGGAAACCAAGGCCGCAATGCACAGCGGGATCACCACGCTGATGTGTTCACCGGACACCGATCCGGTCACCGATGAACCGGCCATCGTCGAGTTGATCACGCGGCGCGCCAATGCCGCGTGCGGCATAAAGGTGCTGCCGGTCGGCGCGGCCACCATCGGTCAGAAAGGTGAACAGCTTGGCGAGCTGCGCACACTGGCCGACAGCGGTTGTGTTGCCTTCAGTAACGGCGATCATCCCATAACCAATACCCAGGTAATGCGACGACTGATGGAATACAGCTCGGGGTTCGGCCTGAAGCTGATCATCGCACCGCAGGACCCGTGGCTATCTGACGGTGTCGCACACGAGGGCACGGTCTCTACCCGTCTCGGGTTGCGCGCGGTGCCGGCAGCGGCGGAAACCGTGGCGTTGTCTCAGTTGATTGAACTGTGTTACCAGACCGGTGCGCGGGTCCACTTTTCAAGGCTGTCATCACACCGCGGGGTACAGCTGGTTAAGCAGGCGAAAAAGGATGGCATCAACGTCACTGCGGATGTCGGCATTGATCACTTGTTTTTAACTGAGATGGACACGTGTAACTTTGACAGCCTGTTCCATACCTCACCTCCATTTCGTTCGAGAACCGACCTGGAAGCACTGCGCGAAGGACTGGCAAGTGGCGTTATCGATGCGATTTGCTCCAACCATGCACCTCACGAAAACGACAGCAAACTGACCCCTTTCCCCGAGAGCCTGCCGGGTACCTCGGCACTGGACAGCTTTCTCGGGCTGCTGTTCAAACTCGCGCAGGAGTCCACCATTCCACTGGCCACGGTGATCGCCAGAGCCTCGACCGGACCAGCGACATGCTTCGGCCTGAGCCAGGGCGCAGTGGCCCCGGGTCACGCGGCAGATCTGGTGATTGTCGATGATGACTGGGACTGGGAATTCGACCGCGCCGCGATGAAAAGCCAGGGTAAAAACAGCCCTTACCAGGGCTGGGATTTCAGGGTGATGGTGGAGCGGGTTTTTGTCGACGGCAATGAACTGACTGGCAGCGTGCACAGCATTTAAGGCCTAACAGGAGGTTGAAAAACTATTGCGCCAGGTCTAAGGGCGTTAAATTCCCCCTCAAAATGCTCATTTATAACCCATAAACTGCGCTTTTTCGGGGAAATTTGCCTCACTCAGACCGTCGCTCATCACGTTTTGCAACACCCTGCTAACCCATCGAGCCGGAACAGCCACCTCGATGATGGCTGTCCTGTGATTTACTGCTGGCTATGATGCGATTTTGTAGGAGTCGTCATCCGCGTCTTTCAACTCAAGACCGGCGCTGTCGTCTTCATCCGTCAGGCCGACGCCGGATTCATCCAGCTTGATGCGCAGGCGGAGGTCATTGACCGAGTCGGCATTGCGCATACCCTCTTCCATGGTGACTTCGCCAGCCTTGATCAGCTCGAAGATCGCCTCATCGAATGTGATCATACCCATCTCCCGCGATTTCTTGACGAGTTCCTTCATTTCATGAATCTCGCCTTTCTTGATCAATTCAGACATCAACGGTGAGTTAAGCAGTATCTCCACCGCAGCACGGCGGCCATCACCGTTCGGTGTCGCCAGCAGACGCTGAGAAATAACTGCCTTGAGGTTCAGCGACAGATCGAGCAGCAACTGATTGCGGCGCTCTTCAGGGAAGAAGTTGATAATCCGGTCCATCGCCTGGTTGGTGTTGTTTGCATGCAGAGTGGCAAGACACAGGTGGCCGGTTTCGGCAAACGCAATCGCGTGTTCCATGGTGTGCTCGTCGCGTATCTCACCGATGAGAATCACATCGGGCGCCTGACGCAGGGTGTTTTTAAGTGCTATTTCAAACGTCTCGGTGTCGGTACCCACTTCGCGCTGAGTTACCAGACAACCTTTGTGCTGGTGAACAAATTCAACGGGATCCTCAATCGTAATAATATGACCCTGACTGTTCTCGTTGCGGTAGTCGATCAGTGCTGCGAGACTGGTCGACTTACCGGAACCGGTACCACCGACAAAGATCACCAGCCCGCGTGTGGTCATTGCGACATCTTTGAGAACGACCGGTAAATTGAGCTTGTCGAACGAGGGCACCTCGAACCCGATGATCCGGATAACCATCCCGGCACTGCCACGCTGCACAAACGCGTTGACACGGAAGCGGGCGACATCGGGTACGCTGATCGCAAAGTTGCACTCGCGTGTTTTCTGAAACTCGTTGCGCTCTTTCTCCTCCATCACAGAAATCGAGAGCGCCATTGACTGCTGCGGTGTGAGGTTCTTGTCCGTCAGCCGCGTGATCTTTCCATGCAACCGTATCGAGGGTGGCGCGCCGGCCGTGATAAACAGATCCGATCCACCCTGCTCCTGCATCTTGTTGAGCAATCCGAAGAGATATTTCTTAGCTGAATCGTTTTCCACCGCGACACCTATTTTGTGATTTCAGGCAAATGCTGACAAATTGCCGGCAACTTGAAGCGCAGTTACCGGCAGCCCGTGCGTTTTTAATTGATCGTGTCCGGATTGGCCGCTTTGCGACGCGCGTCCTCCACTGTCACCTTTCCTTTTGCAACTAACTCTTTGAGGTTTTGATCCAGCGTCTGCATCCCGGCTGCCTGTCCGGTCTGAATTGCCGAGTACATTTGCGCGACCTTGTCTTCACGAATCAGGTTGCGAATTGCCGGTGTGCCCATCATGATTTCGTGCGCCGCGACCCGGCCACCGCCAACTTTCTTCAGCAGCGTCTGTGAGATAACAGCACGCAGTGATTCTGACAGCATGGAGCGCACCATGGGTTTTTCACCCGCCGGAAACACGTCGACAATTCTGTCAATTGTTTTCGCCGCTGAGCTGGTGTGCAGCGTACCGAAAACGAGGTGTCCGGTTTCCGCCGCGGTCAGTGCCAGACTAATGGTCTCCTGGTCACGCATCTCACCGACCAGAATCGTGTCGGGGTCTTCACGCAGTGCCGAGCGAAGTGCCTCGTTAAAGCCGTGCGTGTCGCGATGAACCTCGCGTTGATTCACCAGACATTTTTTACTCTGGTGCACGAATTCAATCGGATCCTCAATGGTGAGAATGTGACCGAGCTCAGTTTCATTCTTGTAGTCCATCATGGCGGCCAGTGTGGTCGACTTACCGGAACCGGTAGGGCCGGTGACCAGCACAATGCCACGCGGGAATTCTGAGATTTCCTGAAAGATTGGCGGCGCACCGATTTGCTCCAGCGTCAATACTTCGCTCGGAATGGTTCGAAAAACCGCCCCGCAGCCGCGCGCATGATTGAACGCGTTCACACGAAATCGCGCAACTTCGGGAAGTTCGAACGAAAAGTCGACCTCGAGCTTTTCTTCAAACTCTTTGCGCTGCTTGTCGTTCATGACATCGTAGACCATGGACTGAACCAGACCGGCATCAAGTTCTGGCACGTTTACCCGACGTATGTCACCATCTACACGAATCATCGGCGGCAATTCAGCAGACAGGTGCAAGTCAGATGCGCCGTTTTTCACGCTGAATGTCAAAAGTTGTGAGATATCCATGGTCGATCCCATCTAAGCTAAAATTAGGTTTGCCACTGGCGCGAGCCTCCAGCGCCTCTATTGGCTATCGACTATCGCCTGAAATTAATTAGCACGCTGGCCATGCCCGGCCCGCAGGTGCGAAACCGTCCGCACTCGAAGACCATAAAATGATCGTCAGCAATCTGGAAAAGGTGCGCGCTGAAATCTGCGAACTTGAAGCAGCGCACAGACGCAGCCCCGGCAGTGTGACGCTGCTGGCGGTGAGCAAGAAAAAGCCACTGTCAGCCATCCGACAGGCCCTGGCGGCAGGGCAGCAGTCATTCGGTGAGAACTACGCCGATGAAGGCGCCGACAAGATCAGGGAACTGGGAGAGTCCCCGGCAGCATGGCACTTCATCGGTCACATTCAGTCAAACAAAACGCGCCTGATCGCCTCCCACTACAACTGGGTGCAAAGTGTCGACCGGGCCAAAATTATCGAACGACTGAGCCTGCACCGGCCCGACCATCTGCCACCGTTGAACATTTGCCTGCAGGTCAATATCGACTCGGAAGACACCAAGTCCGGCTGCCAGCCACACGAGCTGCACGATTTGGCGACATTGGCAGCAAGCAAGCCCAATCTGCAGTTGCGCGGCCTGATGGCCATACCGGCGCCACCGAACAGTATGGATGCACAGCGGGCTGTATTTTCACGCGTGCGGACCCTGTTCGACTCCCTGTCCAGCGACTTCTCTGGCATCGATACCCTGTCGATGGGCATGACCGCAGACATGGGTGCCGCCATTGCCGAAGGAGCGACGATGGTGCGGGTGGGTACTGCCATTTTCGGACAGCGGGACTGACAACCGTACTCACGCAGACGGACAAAAAAGAAGCATTCAGCCGGTACCAACCACTACACTTTGCCCTTATCATCACAGAACGACTTTCTGTTTGGAGCACAACATGTCGACAAACAACCCGCTGGTAGCCGCCACCGAAGCCGGCCAGAGTCTCTGGCTTGACTATATACAACGCAGCATGCTGTCCAATGGAGAACTGGAAACTCTGATCACGCGTGATCAGATCAAGGGGATTACCTCCAACCCATCCATCTTTGAAAACGCCATCGCCAACACCGACGAGTATGACGCCCAGATCAAGACACTGTTAGCGGAAGACTCCGGACTCAGCGCCGGTGACATTTTTAAATCCTTGGCGATAAAAGACATTCAGGACGCCGCCGACGCCTTTTTGCAGACGTACCAAAAGAGCCGCGGGGATGATGGCATGGTGAGCCTGGAAGTTTCCCCCACCCTGGCACACGACGCGGCAGCGACAGTGGCAGAAGCCAGAGAGCTACACGCAGCGATCGACAAACCGAATGTGATGATCAAGGTACCCGGCACCAAAGCCGGTGTTCAGGCCTTTGAAACACTGACCGCAGACGGAATTAGCGTGAACGTCACATTGTTGTTTTCGGTCGAACGCTATCGCGAAATCGTCCAGGCCTATATCAACGGATTGACGGCCAGACTGGAAAACTCGCAGAAAATTGACAAGGTCGCATCGGTCGCAAGTTTTTTTGTCAGCCGGGTGGATGTGGCGGTCGACAAGGCGCTGGCCGCACACAACGACCAGAACGCGGCACAGCAACTGATGGGTAAAATCGCAATTGCCAACGCCAAAGTAGCTTTCGGCCACTACCAGAATGTATTCGACAGCCCCCAGTTTGAAAGGCTGCGTGCCGCCGGTGCAATACCACAGAGACTGCTTTGGGCCAGTACCGCCACCAAGAATCCGGAGTATTCCGACGTCTACTATGTCGAAGAACTGATGGGACCGGACACTGTAAATACGGTTCCTCCAAAAACAATGGATGCTTTCCGCGATCATGGCGTGGTCGAAAACAGACTACTCACGGGTACCGCGGAGTCTCAGCAACTGATCGAACAACTGCCGGCGCACGGCGTGGACCTGCAAGCCATCACCGGCCAGTTGGAAGAAGAAGGGATTGAGGCCTTTGCAAGTGCATTTGAAAGACTACTTCAGGCCATTACCGATAAATGCCAGTCGATAAAGGCAGCCTAACCGGACGACCGCAGATGAACATAGCATTTGTAGGCGGCGGCAATATGGCGAAAAGCCTGATCGGCGGCCTGATCGAGGCCGGCACTGCCGCGGGCAACATCACGGTTTCAGACCCGGTACAGGCCACCCGGGAACAGCTTGAATCGCAGTTCGGCGTGACTACCCACGAGACCAATGGGGCCGCCATCAGCAGCGCTGATGTGATCGTGCTTGCCGTTAAGCCGCAACAACTTCACCCCGTAGTCACGGATTTAAGCCCTCACCTGAACAATCAATTGCTTGTGTCTATTGCCGCCGGTGTACGTATACAAGATATAGTCGCGTGGTCGGGTCAGACTGAAACGGCGCTGGTGCGCTGCATGCCAAATACGCCTGCACTGATCGGCTGTGGAGCGACCGGCCTGTTCGCGAACCAGCACGTGAGCGACAGGCAAAAACGTCAGGTGGAAAAGATAGTAACGGCGGCGGGCATATTTGCCTGGGTCGACAATGAAGCACAACTTGACGCGGTGACCGCCCTGTCCGGCTCCGGTCCGGCATACTTTTTTCTGATGTTGGAAAGCATGATCGAATCAGCTGAAAAAATGGGTATTGCCTCGGCTTCCGCCAAAGCATTCGCGATACAAACCGCGCTGGGCGCTGCCAGAATGGCCGGCGAGGTGCCGGAGTCACCCGCACAATTGCGACGCAACGTCACCTCACCAGCCGGAACCACTGAAGCTGCAATTTGCAGCTTTGACAATGACCAATACAGAGAGATCGTTGATCGAGCGATGCAGGCAGCCGCTCGACGGGCAAACGAACTCGGCGATGAACTGGGGACAAAAAATGGGTAACGCCGGCGCTGGTTTTAATTTTCTAATTTCAACCATCTTTAATTTATATGCGTTTGTGATCATGCTGCGATTTCTCATGCAGCTCACGCGCGCGGACTACTACAACCCCGTGTCCCAGTTTGTCGTTAGAGTCACCGACCCGCTGCTAAAACCGCTTAGAAAAATCATTCCGGGACTGGGTGGTTACGACATCGCAGCGATCGTGCTTTGTCTGCTCACACTGCTGGTTAAATTCGTGTTGTTGCAATCCCTGGGCGGCGCTTCCATCGGCCTCGGAGGTACGCTGGTCGCTTCGATCTTTGGTGCGCAACGGGAAGTCGGGTTAATCGGTGTGGTGTTCGATGTGTTTTTCTTTTGCATCATTGCGATGGTGATTTTGAGCTGGGTCTCACCCGGTGGCAATCCGATATCCGGCCTGCTGCGCACGGTGACGTCTCCGATAATGTCGCCGATACAGAAGTTTGTCCCGCCGGTCGGCGGCTTCGACCTGTCACCGCTCGTCGCACTGATCGGACTGCAATTTGTCCGAATTCTGTTGAATGTATAAGCATGCGAAGGAACGTCCTCCGGCTCACCGTTTGACATAGAGCAGACCACCCGCCAGATGCCGGTTTTACCGGCATTCGACTACGACAGACCGACAATAAAACCATGGCATCGACAAATCACGTCGAATGATGCACGCTATCGTCAGGTCACCTCACAAGCGCTCATATACCCGATGTCTGCCAGCACTCAGGATCGTTCGGTCGGTGTCATCACACCCCAAACCGTACAACTGAATTCGCCGCTGTTACTTCAGTGCGGTGAAACGCTGCACCAACACGAGCTGATCTATGAAACCTATGGTCAGCTGAACACCAATCGTTCTAATGCCGTGCTGGTTTGCCATGCGTTGTCGGGCGATCACCACGCCGCTGGAAAACACGCATCAGACGACCGTAAAGCCGGCTGGTGGGACAGCTGCATCGGACCGGGCAAGGCGATCGATACCGAACGCTTTTTCGTCGTGTGCTCAAACAACCTCGGCGGCTGCCGCGGAAGCACAGGCCCGATCTCGATCAACCCCGAATCAGGAGAAGTCTACGGACCGGACTTCCCTATGGTCACCTGCAAAGACTGGGTAAAAAGCCAAAAAATGCTGATGGACCATTTGGGGCTCAGTCACTGGGCTGCGGTGGTGGGTGGCAGTCTCGGAGCGATGCAGGGACTGCAGTGGGCAATTGACTACCCCGATCAGGTGGATCACATACTGCTGGTGGCTTCTGCCGCCAAGCTTACTGCGCAAAATACCGCATTCAATGAAGTCGCACGCCAGGCGATCCTGACCGATCCGGATTTTCACGGCGGTCGCTACTACCTGCACGATACCGTACCGGCGCGCGGCCTCAAGCTCGCTCGCATGCTCGGGCACATCACCTATCTGTCTGAGGATGCGATGAGTGAGAAGTTTGGCCGGGAACTTCGCAGCAACAAATTGAACTTCAACTATGGTGTGGAATTTCAGGTAGAGAGCTATCTGCGATACCAGGGCGAAAGTTTCGTCAACCGGTTCGACGCCAATACCTATCTGCTCATGACCAAGGCACTTGACTACTTTGATCCGGCGGCGGAATACAACAATGACCTCGTTCAGGCCTTCCGCCAGATAAAAGCCAGATCACTGGTCATATCCTTCACCTCTGACTGGCGTTTTTCACCGCAGCGTTCAGAGGAAATTGTGGATGCGATGATACTTGCCAATCGAGAGGTCAGCTCAGTTATCGTCGAAGCCAATCAGGGCCACGACTCCTTCCTGCTGCCCATCGACGATTATATCTCGAGTGTCCGCAGCTGGTTAAATCATATCGAGCTTCGATGACAAACGACGTATATTCCAGCGAAATGCGACAGGACCTGCGCATTATTCAGGAGTGGGTGGAACCACACGGTCGTATTCTGGATCTGGCCTGTGGTGACGGTACGCTGTTAACCGCGCTGAGAAGTAAAAAGAACGTCAGCGGGTACGGCATGGAGATATCACTGCCCGACATACAACTCTGTCTACAGAAAGGACTGAGCGTCATACACCGGGACATTGAACTTGGACTATCGATCTTCGATGACAAGAGCTTTGACTACGTGCTAACCACCCATTCGATTCAAACACTCAAGAATCCTGCGCAACTGCTCGAGGAGATGGTCCGCGTTGGCGTTCGAGGAATTGTTTCTTTTCCAAACATGGGCTACTGGCGCGCGCGCGCGCACATTGCCCTGAAAGGTAAGATGCCTGTTACCGATTCCCTGCCGCACCAGTGGTTCGATACCCCGAATTACCACCTTTGCACTCTCAGAGATTTTGAAAATCTCTGCGAAACACTGAAAATAAAGATACTGCGGCGAGCTGCTGTGAATGATAACCACCAAAGAAATTTTCCGGCCTCGCTGGCGCCAAACCTTTTTAGCGAAACGGCACTGTATGAAATTTCGGCCGACGAAAAAGCCTGAATTTCCGGGGAAATTCCCCGCTGACTTAAAAGCGAACATTACAAAAACGCTGTATTTATAGTAAAAATGGTTCGTATCGAGCAAAAAACCCTATTTTTGCCGTAAAAAAGGCAATTTTAAGTGTTGGATTTTAATAGAGATGCTGTATTATCGCCTCGCGCTCACGCGCTACCGTTATCAGTCATCACTACCGCAGGTATCGAGGTCATACAGGACCCGGCAGTCGACCAAGACCAGATTGCTTCCAGAAAGGCTGGGCTTTCACTTGCTGGTTGAATGATTTCACGCAACTACTACTAAGGCGTATTTACACAATGGCGAAGAAAAAAGCATCAGCCAAGAAAAAGGCAATGGGCAAGAAGAAGAAGGTAGTCGGCAAAAAGAAGGCCATGGGCAAGAAAAAGAAGGTTGCCAAGAAAGCCGCTGCCTCTGGAAAGAAGCCACCCACCAAGTCTGAAATACTGACTGCTATCGCTGATGACACCGAGCTAAGCAAAAGAGACGTCGCCGCCGTGCTTGAGTCTCTGACCGGTCTGATTGGCAAGAATATCGGATCGCGCGGACCAGGCTACTTCAACCTGCCCGGGCTGATGAAAATCAAGGTCAACAAAAAGCCTGCAGTGAAAGCACGCAAAGGCATCAACCCGTTCACGGGTGAAGAGATGATGTTCAAAGCCAAGCCAGCACGCAAAGTGGTGAAAATTGCTCCACTGAAGTCACTGAAAGAAATGGTCTGACGACCAGCCTCCTGCAGCCGGGGATTGTGCCCCGGCTGCGACCATCAGCCGCCAATATCCCGCCTCCGATCGGCTGAATTTCCTGACAAAACCGCCACCCGAACCATTCTTTGTGCGCTCAAGGTGAAATCGAGCGTTCTTATCACTATTATGTTCAGTCGGTGTGCGCTTAACCGCACCTTTTCCATCAAATGAGAATGTAATGGCGAAACTGGCAGTCTGGGTCAGCCGGGTGCTTGTCATCCTGATCGGATACATGGCCGCAACAATCGCGCTGCGCTACGTGCCTGTGGAAAATCCGCCCGTGGTGGCCGCAGAAACTCTGCCACAGCAGGAAATAATCGATGCTGTTGGCACCCCGTCCATCGAAGAAATATCGCGCGACGCTGCACGCCAGCACATCTTCGGCATCGCCGGCAGCAAGCCGGTCGTTCAAGTCGAACGCGAGGAAATTCCGGAAGAAACCAAACTCAATCTGTCACTGATCGGCGTCTATTCAGCGCAACCCATGGATACCGCACTCGCCATTGTCAGCGCCAACGGCAAACCGGAAGAGGTATTTCGCATCGGCGACACGATCACCGGCCGCGCGAAGCTGCTTGAGGTCAAGCCAACAGAAATTGTAATAGACAACGGCGGGCGCAAGGAAATTGTCAAACTGCCTGAGAAATTCACCTCTGCCGGCAGAACTGCAGGTCTTGAAAATCTGCCCGGTGCTAACCAGCCGGCAGCCACACAGCAGGGGAATGCGGGTGGCGCGCCGATTGAACTGCCGGACTCACCACGTGAGATTCGGGACACACTGGCCCGCAACCCGGCAATGCTGAACCGTCTGGTCAGCGCCGTGCCCTACCGTGAAAACGGACGTATCCTGGGCTACCGACTCACCCCGAAGCAAAGCGGCGGATTACTCGAGGCCAACGGGATTCTGCCGGGAGATGTGGTGACCCGGGTTAATGGCATCGCGCTCGCCAACCAGAAAAACGGCATACGCGCACTGCGAAAACTGGTCAAAGCAACATCAGTTGATTTGACAATTTTGCGCGATGGAGTAGAACTGCCGGTCAGTATTCCTCTGGAATAATGCATTAAAATCTTTACATCTTAGTCAGGCTCATGCGTTAATAGGCATCAAATAAGGGATAATACCCTTCTAAAAACAACGCTAACTGAAGAGTAAGACGTTGAAAAATAATAATAAATTTCGCTGGAAACGAACAGCGACTGGTGTATCTGCTGCCCTGTATCTGATGTGCAACAACGCGCTGAGCCAGGACGAAGCTGCCGACAACACTTTTACGCTGAATCTGACCAACACCGACATCCAGTCGCTGATCGCCACGGTTTCCAAGCAAACCGGCCGTAATTTTGTCGTGGACCCCCGCGTCAAAGCCAAGGTGACGGTGATTTCCACCGACCCGGTCGACGCGGATGGTTTGTACGAAGTGTTCCTGTCCGTTTTGCAGGTGCACGGCTATTCCGCTGTACCGGCCGGCGATCTGATCAAGATTGTTCCGGATGTGACTGCAAAGCAGGGGCCGGTGCCGATACTGGGCGATGATGCCGATTCCAGCGACCAACTCGTCACTCAGGTGATTAAGGTCATCAATGTGCCTGCCGCACAGCTGGTGCCCATCCTGCGGCCGATGGTGCCTCAACAGGGCCACCTCGCTGCTTACGCCGCCACTAATTCCCTGATCATCACTGATCGCTCGTCCAATATTCAGCGACTCACCGCGATTATTGACCGGATTGATGTCCCTGATAACGAAGAAATCGAAGTCGTCAGACTGAACCATGCAGCCGCCTCCGAAATCGTTAATACGCTAAATGCACTGCAGCGCAACAACCTCGGTGGCGCGCAGGGACCCGGGGCAGTACAGCTGGTCGCAGACGAAAGAACAAACAGCATCCTGATCAGTGGAGATCGGGCGGCCAGAGTCCGCACGCGCGGGCTTATTGCGCACCTGGATACACCGATAGAATCGGGCGGCAATACGCGGGTGGTATATCTGAAATACGCCAATGCGGAAGACATGGTGTCAATTCTTCAGGGCGTATCGCAGGGTCAGGCAAAAGTTGGCGCAACCACTGACAGCGGTGCTGCCGGCGTGGTGCAACCCACCGTACCTCAGCAAAACGGTCAGCAAAACGCCGCCGTGAATAACGCGGTCAATCCGGTACCACAGCAGCAAAACAATGCAGTTCAGGCTCGAAGTGCTGTTGACAGCGGCACTTCGAACGTCGACATACAGGCGGATGCGAACACCAATTCACTGATTATCACCGCACCCGCCGATGAGATGCAGAACATTCTGGCGGTGATCAGGCAGCTGGATATCCGCCGTGCCCAGGTCCTGGTGGAAGCGGTCATTGCCGAAATCACCGAAGACAACACGCGAGAGTTTGGCATTAACTTTCTGATCGACGGCAGAGACAAAGACGTACCGGTCGGTTATTCCAACCTGGGTGGCGTGACTGATGGCGCACTGGCAATTGCCGGCGCGCTGGACAACGACCTCCCACCGGCTTCACTGGGTTCCGGCATCTCTCTGGCGCTGGGACGATTCGGCAGTGGTGAAATTGATTTTGGCTTTCTGGTACGGGCCATTGCGTCTGACGCGGACAACAACATTCTGTCTACACCAAGCCTGATGACACTGGACAACGAAGAAGCGGAGATTGTGGTCGGCTCCAATGTACCGTTTGTCACCGGGCAGCAGCTCTCTGCCAACAATGACAATCCTTTTCAGACGATCGAACGACAGGATATCGGCCTGACGCTGAAGGTGAAGCCGCAGATCAACGAAGGCAACACCATCAAAATGGAGCTGGAACAGGAAGTCTCCAACGTCAATACGACTGCACTCACTGGCGCGTCAGACATCGTTACCAGCAAACGCTCAATCAAGACCACCGTACTGGTCGAAGATGGTCAAACACTGGTGCTGGGCGGACTGATCGATGATCAGATTGCGGATGTGGAAGAGAAGGTGCCGCTGCTTGGAGATATCCCCATCCTCGGCAACCTGTTTCGCTATCGCAGTACACAAAAAACAAAACAGAATCTGCTGATTTTCCTTCACCCGGTAATCATGCGTGACAGCGACACCGCAAGTCAGTACAGCAACTCTAAATACAACTCGCTGCGTACCCAGCAAACGCTGTACAGACAGGAGAAAGACAGCTCGCTGCAAAGAGAGAAACCATTTCTGCCCGACCTCAGACTTTTCTTCGAAGGTTCCGAAATCGACAGCCCGCTGACCCGGTTCGACGACCGGGAAGTAACGACAGAATCTACTGAACTTGCCGGTGCTACCGCTGATATGGCAGCGGAAGCTGTCGCAGAATCTGACCTGATTGTGACGCCGCAACTGCCGTCATTGCAGGACGCAGGACGAATCTCTGCCTCCATGGATACCGACAACGGCAAACCAGTCCTCGACCTGACTCAGGATGAAGTGACCGGAACACCGCCGGAGACTGCCGTTACCGCCGATGTGATCCCGCTGCAGACCTTTCCACCGAAACCCGTGGAAGCACACTCTGCCGAGATCAGCGCAGAGACTACTGCGGATGCAGAAATCGAAAGCGAGCAAACGCCTGCGGCGGATTTATCTGAAAGTGCAATCAACGCGGGCGATGGGTCGCTGGTCATCCTCGGCAAAAAGACGCCGGTACGACCATTGGGCCTGCAGTCCTCAATTTCGTCGGACCATGAGGCGCGCCTTGTCGAAATTGGCGCAGTCGCCCTCGGCGAAGGTCGCCAGCCGGTCAAGCGCCCTTTGTATGAAGACGCAGAGACGTTGCCGGCTTCCATATACCGGCCGCTTGGCAGTATCGCGCAGGACGCAATGCCCTCGATGACAGCAGACAGCAGCTCCGGCTCAATGCCTGATGACGCAGAAGTCGCTATCGTCTCTGTTAAAGTAACCAATAAAAATGGAACCCCGATAAAAATCGGTCGTCAATAGACTCCGGAGATGGCGTGTTGCTTGATTTAGCATTGCCCGCTCCTCAGATTATTGACTGGTCGCCAGTCTGGTCTCGCACTCCCGGCGGCACCGCTGGCGCCATGCGCCGTTAACATGCAGATAGAGCCAGCCGAAGAGTAGACGCAGCCGATGGCCTCCCAGCCCGCAGATCAGATTGAAGAACAACCCGAGGTGCTCAGCGCGCCTCGTCGCAGCACGCTGCCCTACTCCTTCGCCAAACGAAACGGCGTGCTCATCGACGGCTTCAACGACGACGTCCCCACGCTGGTTCACCGACCGAACGTATCAAACGCCTCTTTGCTGGAAGCCCGACGTATCGCCGGCCGTCCGGTGAGTGCGCGGGCGGTGAGTGAAGATGAATTCGATCTGATGCTGACGCGCACGTATGAGGGGGACACCGGCGATGCAATGAACATCATGGATGATTTCGGTGACGAGCTCGACCTCGAGCGCATGGCCGAATCGCTCGAGCCGGAAGATCTGATGGAATCTCAGGACGACGCGCCTGTTATCAAACTGATCAATGCCATGCTGACCGAGGCGATCCGCAAGGGTGCATCGGATATACATATCGAACCATTTGAAAAACGATTATCGGTTCGCTACCGCGTCGATGGCGTGATGAATAAATTACTGGAGCCACCGCAACAGGCAGCCGCCCAGGTCATTTCGCGCATCAAGGTGATGGCAAAACTGGATATCGCCGAAAAGCGTCTGCCACAGGATGGCCGCATCTCACTACGTGTTGCCGGCCGACCGGTGGATGTGCGCGTCTCCACACTGCCCTCGGGGCACGGTGAACGAGTGGTGCTGCGTCTGCTCGACAAGCAGGCAGGCAGACTCGACCTCGAACACCTCGGAATGTCCGATGAATCGCGCGAAAATCTAGAGAAAGTGCTCAAAATGCCACACGGCATTATCCTGGTGACCGGACCGACCGGGTCGGGAAAAACCACCTCGCTGTATGCGGCGCTTACCCGTTTAAACAGCGCCCGCAGCACGATTCTCACGGTGGAAGACCCCATAGAATACTACCTCGACGGTATCGGCCAGACTCAAGTCAATACTAAAGTCGAGCTGACCTTTGCCAGAGGTCTGCGTGCGATCCTCAGACAAGACCCGGACATCGTCATGGTCGGTGAGATACGCGACCTCGAGACCGCAGAAATCGCAGTACAGGCAAGTTTGACCGGCCACCTGGTGTTATCGACTCTGCACACAAACACGGCCATCGGCTCTGTCACGCGTCTTCGTGACATGGGTGTCGAGCCTTTTCTTCTATCATCCAGTCTCGTTGGGCTGGTTGCACAGCGACTGGTACGCATTCTGTGCGATGACTGCAAAAAGCCTCATGAAGTCACTGATGCCGAGCGCGAAACTCTGGGCATTACCGATCAGGCGGAGGCGATCGTCTACGTACCGCACGGGTGCGCACGCTGCAATCACAGCGGCTATGTGGGGCGCACCGGCATCTACGAAGTAGCGCTGGTGGATGAAACCATGCGCAATATGATTCACGACGGCAGCGCCGAACACGACATTGAATCGTATGCGCGTTCGCACTACCCGGGCATCACTCAGGATGGTATGCGACTGGTACTCGATGGCAAAACCTCGCTTGAAGAGGTCCTGAGAGTCACAAGAGAGATGTAAATGCCTGCATTTGATTATGTCGCCGTTGACCGAGCCGGCAACGAGAAGAAAGGCGTACTGGAAGGCGACAATGCCCGGCAAGTGCGACAGCAACTGCGAGAGCAAAAACTCACACCGCTCGATGTCAGTGAGGGCAGCGCCAAAGCGTCGAAAACGAAAGCCTCAACCAAATTTCGCGGCGCCATCAGCTCGAACGATCTGGCACTGATTACCCGCCAGATCGCCACGCTGGCCTCTTCAGGTACACCGATAGAGGAAGCGCTCAGTGCAGTTGCCAAACAGTCCGAAAAGCAACGTATCACGTCGTTGATTTTATCAGTGCGGAGTCGCGTACTCGAAGGCAGAACACTTGCCAGCGCACTCGGTGAGTATCCCAAAGTATTTCCCGAAATCTTTCAGGCAACGGTCGCCGCCGGTGAGCAATCGGGGCACCTTGACTCTGTACTGGAAAGGCTGGCCGACTATACCGAGGACAAGCAGTCTACAAAAGCGATCATCAGCAAAGCGCTGTATTACCCGATCGGTCTGGTTTGCATTGCTTTCGGCATTGTGACCTTCCTGCTTGCCTATGTAGTGCCCAAGGTGGTGCAGGTATTCGACAGTATGGGGCAGGAACTTCCGCTGCTCACGCGCATCATGATCTCATTGTCTGAATTCGTGAAAGACTGGGGCTTGATCGTATTTTTAGCGATTGTCGGTGCGTTTATCTTGTGGCGGCGGTTATTGCGCAATGAAAATCTCAAATTGAGAGTGCATGCGTTCATGCTGAAAATTCCATTGCTGGCAAAAATTATCAGAGGTTCCAATGCCTCCCAGTTTGCCAGAACTCTCAGCATTCTCGCCGCCTCCGGCGTACCGGTACTGGACGCATTGGGTATAGCCTCTCTGGTACTGACCAACCGACCGATGCGAGTGGCCACAAAAAAGGCTGCGGGCGAAGTACGCGAAGGGAGTTCATTGAGCAGAGCACTGGAGCGCACCGGTTACTTCCCGCCGATGATGCTGCACCTGATTGCCAGTGGAGAGGCGTCCGGACGACTCGAAACCATGCTGGAGAAAGCAGCTACCCATCAGGAGCGCGAACTGAATTCCATCCTCGCAGTCTTCCTGGCTCTGCTTGAACCGGCCATCATACTGATCATGGCTGGCATGGTCATGCTGATTGTACTGGCAATACTACTGCCCATATTCGAGCTCAATCAACTCGTCGCCTGAGGCGGACAAAACCGCCTTCCGCAGCCTGCGCGCAGGTTTAACAGTGGTTAACTGTTAGCTGGGCTACAACAAATTCGGAAATTGCGTGCTGAACAGGAATGTATTCTGCAGCACATTTCAGTCCGGCTCTGTCTGTTTGTTAATACCGGCCAGGCGAGTTACGGCTGTTGCTTGAGATATACTGTGTTCGTATAAGAAAGCCGGCCTGCAGTACCCAGACCAATAAATCGAGCCTGCACACGATGATAACAAACAAAAACAAGCTCAAAATAGCGGTGATCCTGGCCGGCGTAGTCGCACTCGCCAGCTGCAGTGGAGAGGGTATCAATCGCAATGCTTCGGGAACAGGCTCCGGCGACACTTCGCACCGTGATTTTCCGGGCACAATCAGCTCGGACGGCCCGAATCGCTATGTCGTACTAAACAAACTCAACTTTGAAGCCACACTGCCATCCATTATCAGCATCTTGTTTCACGCATCTGATCAGTACGGCAATGCGATAGCAGACTTACAGACTTCAGACTTTAACGTGCTGGAAGACAACGAAGCCGTTTCGGAAACGGAAACTTCACTCTCTGTCGTTCCACACGAAGAATTGCCTTATAGCCTGAAGACTGTGCTGATGGTCGACACCAGCAGCAGTATTCAACCGGCAGATCTCGAAAATATTAAGGCCGCACTCAGCTCTCTCATCGCAGATGAACACGGGCAGTCCAATCTGCTCAGACAACAGCAAATTGCGCTCTATACATTTAACGACACAGTTACACTGGTCAAAGACTTTTCATCGAACACGACCAGTCTGCTCACCGCTATCGATACCATTCAGCCAGCCGGTGCAATAACGCCGACCAACCTCTACGGAGCAGTGATTGAAGGCGCGAGCCGGTGGGACGATCTATTTGATATCGAAATGATCAATCAGGGTGCACTGATCATCATCACTGATGGCACCGACACCGCGGCACGCCACACGTATCAGGACGCCGCAAACGCGGTCAGAGGTAAGGCAGTGTATACACTGGGGGTTGGCAGTGAGCTCTCGGCCGATGTTATGTCTACACTCGGCACGGCGGGTAGTTACACACTACGAAATTTCGATCAGCTAAAAAACACACTGTTGTCTATTGCAAAACAGGTTGAGAACGTCGCAAACAGCTTCTACTACCTGCACTACGCATCACCTAAACGCAGAGCCGACGGGGCCGAGAGAAACAGCCGGCATCGAATTGAACTGTCAGTCGCAGATAACGCAAATCGCGGTAGTTCCGGCAAGATCACGGAAGTTTTCAACTCAGCCGAATTCACCAATGTGGAAGCTCAGGTAGTCATCGCCGGCCCGGCAACACTGGAGATCGGCCAACAGGCTACCCTGAATGCGGCAACTCGCTGGGGGCCGACACCCGATACAGACTACCTATGGACAATCACCGACGAAACGGCGAGCTGTGTGATGGAACCGGCGGGAAGCTCACTGGTGCACGTAACCGGTCTCGCACCGGGCAACTGTACTATTTCCGCTGAAGATCAGCTGGCCGGTGGAGCCAGAGCATGGTACTCGGTGACCGTGCTGAGCGACTGAGCTCTAATACGTCGTACTGCAGGAGTACGATTTTTTATTGATCAGTTTTGCTTACCAAGAATTTCAATAAATGACCGTATGTCTGCCGAGGCAACGGACACTGAATGGTTTTTGATTTTCACGTAACTGTCACCGCTGACATAGGCGGCAAAGCCACGCAACATACCAGCGAGCACATGCCGTCCCTCTTCGCAGCTGATCAAACCGCCTCCCGACTGCCCCGAATCAATAGGCGCCGTCGTGTGCAGTGCACCGTCCGTTGCAGCCTTCACTTTGAATGATCCGGATGATGTCGTTTTGGACTCGGCCCTTGGAAAACCGACCGCCCATACCTTGGCGCTGGCATTTAGATTCTGGTGGCCGATTTCTATGGGTTTGATGTGCCCTGTGTCGACCCGGAGCACAGCCAGATCCTTACCTCTGTCAATTGACACAATGTGCGCGACATTTCTTTCACCGTGAATCAGCACATAGGCCTGATACTGCTCATCGAGCGCATGCGCTGCGGTCAACACCCAGCCGTCATCGACCACCACACCACTGGCGTGGCTGCCATCGTCGCTCATCACCCGCACCACCGATTCAAGTGCATCCTGTTCGGGCCAACCGCACTTTGACGCCATTGCAGCACTCTGCCACAGCAATACAGCGGCACATGTAGATCCGATCAGCAGCTTTCTTATCATTCTCACCATCCGAAAGCACAGGCGGCTGGGCGTGCCTGTGATTTTTACTTCGCCACTCGCCGACAGCCTGGCTGTAGGCGGCATTAGAATATGGCATTATGGTAATGAAAGAAGTACTGACGGGTCTACGATATTTTCACTTTTTTTTTGCGATTGCAGGCTGGTCGGACCAAGATGCACTAACCTATTGATATATAGGTCGATCTTTAGACGGACAAAGCCGCAAATAAGACGAGAGGGCGCCAGCCGCGATCAGCGGATTTGCCCATTGCCGAAAGCGCGATCACCAGGACGGCTGCGAGTCCGACCGAGCGCAATCACACAGATAACCCCGGCAACAGTGCTCAGCTGAGAACTGCTGTTACGGGCCAGGTCCGATCAGCGGTTGCCGATGTTGTCCCCGTCGTGTTCTTCGTACTCATCGTCGGGCAATGCCTCCTCCGCGTACTCTCGATCATCTGAATCACCGGCATCCAGAAGTTCAACTTCGGCAGCCTGCCAGCCCTTTTCGCTTTTTACCTGCAAATAGCTGACGTGCTGGCCCTCGCGAAGATTTTTAAACCCTTCAACAAGAATTGCACGATAGTGGACAAAAACGTCTTCGCCCTCCGGACTGAGGATGAATCCATATCCCTTTTCCGTATTGAACCATTTAACGGTTCCCTGTTTTCTATTACTCAAATCTGACTACCTGCCTGTTACCTGAGTTATTTGACTTACTTAAACCTCATGGGTTCCCTACCGGGACCAAAGAGGACCACACTCAACATAAAGCGGACAGCTCTGTACCTTGAGACGCTGAACAAAACGGTTCTGGTTCAGTCACAGTGACTTGTTTAAAGCACTGTTGTTCCGTGATACCCCTATTTAGTGTAAAGGAGAATCAAGCATAAGCCATCAATAACGCCTGAGCAAATTACGACGCTTTATAACTGCTGCACTCACCATGCATCACGTAAGTAGCGGCACAATTGTAAAATTTATTGATTCGCGGTTGTTGCTGTGCAGATTTGTTAGTTCCACCCAACATTTCGAAAACGTGCTGTTCCATATCAACGCGACATCACACAATAAGCGGAACCCGAATGCCGACTCACCGGTAAAGAAGCACATGCAGGCGGTAGCACTACGCTATCGCTCAACGTGCGGGCCTTAGACAACAGCTCCCTTCTCCTGGTTCCAGATCACGCTTCGTTCGTCACTTTACTGACATAACAAGTTGGCGTGTAACCGGATGAATTCAAGCCGACGCTGCCACTTTTTCGTCAATACCGTAATCGTACTGCTTTGGTACATCCGGGAGGCAGCAGGCGCATTAAGCTATCTCGGCAGTAAGCATTCTGAGCATTGTGCAGATCAACAAAAACACGTAAAAGACAGGCAGGACGAGGCAGGCAATATGCGTTCGGATCATTGAGCGCTAAACCGGAATCTGGCGAGCTGCTGCCTGACAGAGACACGGGTCGTCGCCACTGGGTCATAGCCAAATGTACATGACCTGTTGTTTCGTCCAGCAGGTTCGGCTGGTGGTCTTTTACCAACCGTTCAAGAGGTAGGGTTACTTTCAGGCACACCGATGTTGCACGTATTAAAAAATTCATGGGCTCTGATGCTCGGCATGCTATTGCTGATGCTTGGAAACGGACTACAGGGCACGCTGCTTGGTGTGCGTGGTTCACTGGAAAACATCAGCCCGCAGTGGCTGGGTTACGTCATGGCGGGTTATTTCGCGGGCTTCCTGGTTAGCTCCAGAATCACACCACAACTGATAAAACGCGTCGGACACGTACGTGTTTTTGCAGCCCTTGGGTCGGTTGTATCTGCTGCGTTTATTCTGTTTGCTGTCTGGATCGACCCCTGGTTCTGGATGCTTCTGCGAATCGTTGTCGGCTTCTGTTTTTGCGGCATCTATATCGTTGCGGAAAGCTGGCTTAACGACTCATCAGACAATGAAACGCGTGGCCAGGCCTTGTCAATGTATCTGATTGTACAAATGGCGGGAATCGTTGCCGGTCAATTGCTACTCAACATCGCCGACCCGGGAGGCTACGAACTTTTTATTCTGATCACCGTGCTCGTCTCGCTCTCATTTGCACCGATTCTATTGTCGTCAACCAGAGCGCCTGTTTTCGAACTTGCGCGACCAATGTCTCTGAGCGAACTGATCACCGCTTCACCGCTGGCATGCTTCGGTATGTTCATGCTGGGCGGGGTGTTCGCCACACTGTTTGGTATGGCGGCCATCTTCGCGAACCAAACCGGCTTAACGATCGCGCAGACATCCTATTTCGTTACGGCGATCTACTGCGGTGGCCTCGTACTACAATATCCGATTGGCTGGATGTCAGATCGCATGGATAGAAGAATTCTGATCATTCTCACTGCAGGCCTGTGCGCAATTAGCTCACTGCTGGCGGTGTTCGTGGGGCAGTATTTTCCCATATTGCTGATCATCGCATTCATCGTTGGCGGAACGACGAACCCGCTCTATTCGTTGCTTATTGCCTACACGAATGATTTTCTGGAAACCGATCAGATGGCAGCAGCATCCGCCGGCATGTTGTTCATCAATGGTGTCGGCGCGATGAGTGGACCAATCATAGTCGGGTTTTTGATGAATCGGGTTGGACCGTTTTCATTCTTTATGTTCATTTCAGTCCTAATGAGTATTGTTTGTGTTTACGGGCTTTACAGAATCAGCCAGCGCGCAGCTGTGAGCGTTGAAGACACCGCCCCGTATCTGCCAATTACCAGTCGAACCACACAAGTAGCCACAGAAATAGCCGTCGAGTTATCCGAGGAAGAGAGCGAGGAAAACAGTTGACACCAATATGCCTGTTCCACGCAGGAATTTCATTGATCGTTAACCGGCCTTTTCAACCGAATTTTTGGTACACCTTCGATGATAACTCCACCTTAAAACAAAGCCACGAATTGCAAAGTGGCGTCAAATATGCGAGAACGTCTTTTCCATTGGCAACTAAAAGGAGGTGATCTTGAAATCTATACTCATGATCGCTGCGGGTACCCTGGTATTCAGTTCCAGCCAACTGTTGGCTTGTCCCTACAAAGACGGCAAACAGATGACAACCGAACTGCATCAGGCAGATCAGACGGAGCAATCTCTGGTCGCAAACGAAGTTGATAAGATTGACCCTGACCTCCTTGCCAAGTTGTTGTTGGAACAGCAGGAATCCGGGCAGGAAAAAATCAACTAGCTGCCCCGCAGGATAAAAGAGTGCATCCGGCTCGTTGGAGCCGGATGTTTTAACCAGGCCGACGTGACAGATTCGTCACTTTCACAATTCTGCCGTCGACTGCAGTCGATCGGAACGTGCTTTGCAGTAGCAATCAGCGGTAACCACTGAATCAAACGTTTTAATCCCTGAATTCGCTGCCCTCAGGCCAACACCGCCTGACTTGCCTGGAGCACAGAATGCCTCATTTACGCATCGCATCCCTCTGCCTTATTTTCTCCCTGGGCGCCTGCAATAGCGGCGAGGAAATGGCGAAAGCTGTTCCCCAGTCAACTCCCGATGATAGCAACATCATTCAGAGTGACAGCACAGCAGCGGATACGGACAACGACGGCGTCAGTGACGTCGAAGAAGGCACCGGTGATATGGACGGTGATGGGATTCCAAACTACCTTGACCTCGACAGCGACGGCGATGCAATTTCCGATGCGCATGAATACAACCATCCTTGTACGGAGCAGTTTGCCCAGACTCGCTCAGCGAGCGGCACGCCGGATCTGCAGCGTGATTTTCCGGTGATGAGTGAGCGCGTTCCATTGGTTGTCACCGAATACTGGTACGAAAGCACCGCGACTATTGTCCGATTTACTTCGATGGAAACTGAAGATTTCTGCACAGTGGTTGTAGAGGAGAATGCGGTGGTTTGGGAAAACTAAACCCGCCGCCGCTGCTGCAATATTCGCGTACCACTGCCGCTGGTGCGCCCCACGCCTTGACTGCCTGCCAGGGATATATGTGCCACTGCGCATCACTGCTGATCACGGTATCGGTAACTGATCGGACTGGAGCAGGCAACTAACAAAGCACCCGCTACGCTTGCCTCCGGCCATTTAGTTTGCTGCAGTCTTGTGCGGCGAAACAGCCTCACTGACCCTGGGCGATTGGCGCAAAAAATCGTTCCTGAAGGAATAACAGTATTGCAATCCCGCGGGGGATAGCGGGAATTTTATCGCGCTTTCATCGGCCCCAACCTCACCTACTCGGGTCAGCTACCTGCCTCTACCCGCCGAGCATAAAAAACCACCTGATTTTCGGGCACACCCTTTTTGTAATTTAATGGCATGTGGTCGCTATGTTCGCGCTGTCGTATGTCGCGGAGCACCTGATAATGTACATTGGTGTGAGTATTTTTTTGCTCATTGCGATACTCTGTTTCACCTGAGTCGCGACCGATTTGAGCGTACCTGCCACTCCTGTTTCTGATCGCCACATGCATTATATTAACGCCAGGCGCAACCAACAGTACCTGCGAATCGTCAGCATAGTGAACGCTGCTTCAATTCGTTAGCGTACCCGCACCGGATCCATTGGCGTAACAACTTATCTTTAACCTTGAACCAGCAAACAACGCAAATGAAAAAAATCACCCCTGTTATCCTCGCACTCGTTGCAATTGTCGCAGGTATTCTGCTCTCCCGGCAGCATACATCGACGAGTGATATCGAGCTGTCAGGATTCGCTTTCCCGACACCGGAAACGCTGACCAACATTGCTCTGATCGATCAGGACAGCACCGAACTCACGGCAGAAAGCTTCAAGGGGAAGTGGACCTTCCTGTACGTGGGCTACACGTTCTGCCCGGATGCCTGCCCAATGACACTAACGATTATGGATCAGCTTTATGAAACACTGGCGGACAACAATGAACTGTCGGATGACGTTGCGATGATGCTGGTCTCGGTTGATCCGGACAGAGATACCCCCGAACGACTGAAATCCTACGTAGGGCACTTCAACGAGCGATTTACCGGCGCGACCGGCACTGCCGAGCACCTGAGTAATTTTGCAAAACAGGTTAATGCCGTCTATTCGCTGCCCAAAGACCGAAGTGACCCAAACTATCTGGTAGACCACTCGTCGACGATTATACTGATCGATCCGAACGCCGCAGTGCACGCCATCTTCACACCACCGCAGCAGGCCGCCAAACTGGCAGAAGATTTTAGAATACTGAAGCAGCGTTTTTCCTGAAATTTCTACACGCACTGCAGCCACTTTGACTATCGATGAAAACTGGTAGACCATCAGCCGCAGCCATTTATTTCCGTTAACTGCGCGGTCTGCCACTACTATGAAAGTCACTGAGTTAAAAACATTTGTCGTCGGTAACCCACCTCCCCATAAAGGTGGTCGCTACTTTATTTTCGTTAAACTGACCACCGACAACGGCATTTCCGGCATCGGAGAAGTCTATAACGCCACCTTCTCACCGTCGGTTATCAGCAATATGATCAACGATATATTTGCAGCCCACATCGAAAATACAGATCCGTTTCGAATAGAAACCCTGTGGCGCAATGTCTACGCACGTGGCTATTCATCACGCCCGGATATCTCGCTTGTCAGCGTGCTGAGCGGGCTTGAAATCGCACTGTGGGACATCATCGGTAAATCGGTAGACAAGCCGGTATACGAGTTACTCGGAGGCCGTGTTCACGAACGCCTGCGCACCTATACCTATCTGTATCCGGCCGCTGACGGGGATGCCAACAGCGCCGACCCGGTATATTCCGATCCCGCGGTCGCAGCCGAGCGAGCGATCGAGTATGTTAAACGAGGCTTCACCGCCGTTAAATTCGATCCAGCCGGTCAATACACCACATTTGATCCACACCAGCCGGAGCTGGAATCAATAGCGCGATCGAAACTATTCGTGGACACACTGCGAGATGCACTCGGAAATACTGCCGACCTTCTTTTCGGTACACACGGACAGTTCACAACTGCCGGGGCGATTCGAATGGCCAAAGCGCTGGAGACTGCCAATCCCTTATGGTTTGAAGAGCCAGTGCCGCCGGAAATGCCGGAACAGATGGCCCGCGTCGCCAGACAGACATCAATACCGATAGCTACCGGGGAGCGATTAACCACCAAGTATGAGTTCTCCAGAGTACTGCAGTGTGATGCTGCCGCCATCCTGCAACCGGCACTCGGTCGCGTCGGCGGGCTCCTGGAGGCCAAGAAAATCGCAAGTATGGCAGAGACGTATTATGCGCAACTGGCACCCCACCTCTACTGTGGGCCGGTGGAAGCGGCAGCCAACATTCAACTGGCCGCCTGCAGTCCAAATTTTCTGATTTTGGAGAGCATTGAAAACTGGTCCGGCTTTCACGAGCAGCTACTAAGTAAACCCCTTAACTGGCAGGATGGCTTCGCTATACCCTCACCGGAACCAGGACTTGGCATTGAACTCAATGAGCAGGTAGCACTCGCACATCCATACGATGGTAATGAGTTGCACATCACTCCCGGCACGGCTCCGATCACCTGAATTTCAAGAGTTAAATACCCACCGACATACTTCACATTAACGCACCAGGTTGTGATTAACCGCTGTTTATCAACACTAATTTCCCGCCCTTAACCTCAAGGATTGCGTGAACTGACCTCTACATACCGCGATGAGAAGCACGCCGGCATGGCGACATGCCGGCGAGTATGTTCAGACAAGAGGCCAACAATGCTCGCAAAGATAGATCGATTCAAGTGTATCGGTAAGGTTCTTCTGCTAACGCTTTTGTGCACAAACCCGGTATGGGCGGACGACACAGAAATATTTTTCGGGCGTGCCAGTGATGAATCGGTGCAGCCCAACGTACTATTCGTTCTTGACGGCTCCGGTTCGATGAACTGGTATGACTGTGAGAACATTCAGTCGGACTGGGACTCCCCCGACTGGGTGGGATCCAAGTATGTTAACACCCGAAGACCCTGCCCCGGGGAATCATCTCCAAATGCGAATACGACTCGCCTCTCCCGTTTAAAATCCTCGCTAAGCGATGTTCTCAACAATACGAGCAATGTAAACGTCGGCTTGATGCGGTTCAGCCATTCATCCAGCGGTGGGCGTATTCTATACCCCATTCGACCTATCGATCAGCAGTTCTGCAATGGTGAGCCCTGTGGCGACGATACAATATTCAGCGCACAGGCACGAACCAGTGAAGATGCTGATGATGCCGTCGAGCTCTACAGCGGTGAAGTGAAGCTGGATCAAAATGCACTCGCACTGATGACAGACACCGCAGAATCTGAAGACAACGCCTGGATCGGTCTGCGCTTTCCAGAGTTGCAGATACCCCAGGGGGCGACCATTACCGATGCTCGTTTGCAATTCAAGTCCACAATAAATACTGATGCCCCTACCCAGCTGCTCATCCATGCCGAAGATGCCAATGATTCGGCTCCCTACGAAGAGACGAACTACAACGTCAGCGGCAGGGATCGTACATATAATTCCGTCAACTGGAGTGAGTTTCCGGAATGGGACGAAGAAGGCGTATACGAATCGCCAAACCTGTCCAGTCTGATCCAACAGGTAGTTAACAAACCAGGATGGTGCGGCGGCAACGCACTTGGCCTTACCGTCAAAGGGACTGGAGAACGTCTGGTCTCAGCCTTCGATGCAGGTGCAGCCAATGGACCCGCCCTGACTGTTTCTTACAGACTCACAAACATACCTCCGACGGGTGGCTGCACTAAAACCACCATATTGTCGCGCGTCTCTTCAAATTCTGATGATGCCACTGAGGAACGACGATTTAACCGGCGCAAAGGTATTATGAGTCGCTGGCGCGGTGCCAACATCGTCTCTGACCCGAATAAAAGTTCGGATAAAGCATTTCACACTGGCATCCGGTTCACTGACGTTCAGATCCCACAGGGAGCAAATATACTGGACGCGACTATTACCATGACCACTAAAACGCTCGGATGGCACACACTGACGGCACATCCGGGTATCGATATTTACGCCCAGAACAGCAGTAACCCATCTACTTTCAGCGGCACTCGATACAACCTTAGCAACCGATCCCTCACCTCATCGGTGCACTGGGCTAACGACGATTTGAACATTAGCAACAACGCCGTCTCCGTGTCTCCCTCTATAGCGAGTATCGTGCAAGGTGTAGTTAACAAGGGCTCCTGGAAAAGTGGTAACCCGTTGGCGTTCGTATTAAAACCCGCTGGTAAAGGTGGCTACACTTTCTACAGCCGGGACAGAAATGCAGCTAAAGCTCCACTTCTGAAAGTGGAATACGAAACTAAAATCAGAACCGCTTCAGACAAGATCACCGGTCCGGTTACAGATGTTCGAACCGAGTTGCTGGAAGAGATGGATGCAATGGTAGCCAACCATGGTACCCCTACGGTGGGCGCACTACTGGAAGCGAGAAACTACTTTTCCGGTGGTGCGGTAGACTATGGCAAGACCCGCTCTGTCTACAGGAACCACTCGACATACTCAAAAGCTCCATACTACTATGGACGGTATTCGAGAGTTTCAGCACTGGACTCCTACACCGGCGGCACGCTGCAAAGGGGTAGTAGCAAGTGCCTGGACACTGGGCTCGACAGTATCCACTGCGTCAATGAGTACATATCTGGCAGTCCTTACTATATCTCTCCATTTACCCACGAATGTCAGAGTAACCACATAGTGCTATTGACCGATGGCGCCCCGACCGCTGATAGCTCAGCGGTCAGTAAAGTGGAATCAATTACCGGTGGCACCTGTGAAAGTCAAACCGACGATGAAGGCACCTGTGGCGAGGAAATCGCCCAGTTCATGGTCGAAAACGATCAACACTCATCAACGGGTGATCAATTTATTACCACACATACTATCGGGTTTAACTTCACTACCCAATGGTTACGCGATGTAGCAAGCGCTGGTGGGGGCAACTTCTATACCGCTGACTCTGCCGGACAACTCAGCGCAGCACTGGCAAGCATTATTAGTTCAGTACAGGATGATGCTACTACGTTTGTGGCACCAGGTGCTACGGTTGATCACTTTTCAAAAATATCGCATCGGAACGATGTTTACCTGGCCTTGTTTCAGCCAAAATCGACCCCGCGATGGGTTGGCAATCTTAAACGCTATGACTTCTCTGGCAACCCCGCAGAGCTTCACGACAGGGATGGAGACCCCGCTGTTGATCCGGATACAGGTTACTTCAAAGCAGGGTCGAGAAGTTTCTGGTCAGCAGATGACGATAACAATGAAGTAGGCGCTGGTGGTGCTGCTGGCAGACTGGTCGCAGGAAGTCGAAATATCTATACCTACACCGGTGGGGAAATAAAGGCGCTCACCGACGCGGCGCATGAGTTCGACGAGGGCAACGAAGGTATTACCCCCGACGATCTCGGCCTGGGATCCAATGACGAGAACGGACGGGATGAACTATTGGAATGGGCGCGCGGCTACGACGTCAAAGATGAGAACGCCGATTCATCAACTACTGATTCGCGCTACTACATTGGCGACCCTCTTCACTCCAAACCGGCAATTGTCACTTATGGCGGCACCTCTGAAGCACCTGACTCGGTTATCTACTTTGGTACCAACGAAGGGTTTCTTCATGGTATCGAGACAGATTCCGGCGATGAGGTTTTCTCTTTCATCCCGCTTGAATTACTCCCCAATCTGAAGCCACAGTTCGACAATATACCCGGAGCTGACAAAATCTACGGTCTCGACGGTGCAATCTCCGTGTGGAAAAACGACATCAACCGAAATGGGGCTGTCGATGGAGATGATCACGTTTACCTTTATGCTGGCATGAGACGTGGCGGGTCGAGCTACTACGCACTGAATGTCACAAACAAGAATGCACCGGTCTACAAATGGCAAATAGATGGCGGACCGGGCGGCACCACCGGATTCGAGGAGCTGGGGGAAACCTGGTCGCAGCCGGTGGTCGCAAACATTAGCTACGGCGGCACCACTAAAAAAGTACTGGTGTTTGGTGGCGGCTATGACAACTCACAGGACGACAAACTGACACGAACAGCAGACTCCATCGGCAGAGCACTTTACATTGTCGACGCAGAAAACGGTGACTTACTGTGGCGTGGAGTGAGTGAGGACAGCACAGTCAACGGCATTGAAACTGAAGTGTTTTCCGACATGGTATACAGCATTCCAGCCACGCCTAAAGTAATCGACATTGACGGAGACGGTAATTCAGACCAGATCTATGTCGGTGACATGGGTGGTCGTATATGGCGCTTCGACATCATTCAATCATCAAGCACCCTGAAGCTCGACGGTGGCATCATCGCAGACCTCGGCACTGATGGGGTTATGTCCGATACACGACGTTTCTACCATACACCAGATGTTTCACTGTCAAGAGTGAATGCCGAGTTGGTTGTTAACATCGCGATTGGATCAGGCTATCAGGCGCACCCTCTGGACACTACGATTGATGACAGGTTTTATCTGATTCGATATCCGTATGCGTATAGGGGAGACGGAATATACGGTATTAAAAATAAGAAACCAAATGACGCTGGTGAAGGCTATGTGGACACCTATAGCCCCATCGATGAGGACAACCTGTACAACGCCACAATGAATCTGATCGGCGAAGGAACAGACGATCAGGTTTCTGCAGCACAACAGGCACTTGCCGGTGCATCTGGGTGGTACATTGAAATGGAGCAGAACGGTGAGAAAGTACTTGGCTCTTCAGTCACATTTGACAACAAGGTGCTGTTTGCGAGTTACCTGCCTGGCACAGCCAGCACCGGCTGCTCGCCACATATTGGTGCCGGTGTCTTCTGGGCAGTCAATCTCTGGGACGCTACTCCGGTAGAAGACTTCGACGATGACGACACTCAGCTAAGTAAACCCGACCGCACCAAGATGATTCCCGGTGCCGGGCTGCCTCCTCCGCCGCAAACCCTGATTCTTCAGACCAAAGAAACAGATGACAATGGCGAAGAAGTCAAAGGTGACTTGCAGATCATTACCGTCTCGGGTGGTAACACACTGATGAACCACAGCGTGAACTCACTATTCGAGCGTGTTTACTGGTCTGAATATCCGAACTTTTAGTCAGCATCACCGTCGGTCGCGGCACCCGCGCGCGTGAGCAAACGGGTGTTTCGGCTTTCCGCGATTACACAAGACTCTGCCAGTGTACCGGCTGGCAGACCAGCAATTCCTTTAAAGTAAGTTACTTCAGCGCCACTGTCGACGCGGTGGCGCAACTCCTTTTGCGAGTACCCGAGTTTCAACCCCTGACTCGCCCTGTCGTGCCACTGGAAAAGGGGTGGATAAATATGGACAACCTGCCGTCGGTCGATTAGTTCAGGCACCTGAACCCGCAATAGAGTTTCCAGTAAGAACCTCGCGTGCACACCGTCAATATCTGCATCAAACAGGATCAGAAATTCAGAGAATCGTCCGACACGCACACAATGCAGAAGCGACAGAACCAGCTCACTGGCCAGCGCCCGCCGCAGTCCCTTCGCGGTAGCACAATTCGGTATCTTCCCCTGAAGCGCGAACACCGCCTGACTTTGTCTGTCCCTGACGCGGGCGATCGCTTCCGCAGCACTGCGGCCCTCTACAATAAAGCACTCGGACGCTCCCGGACCGGAGCAATCAATCAGCACGAGACAATATTAACCCGCGTCCGCGGGTGATAAAGGGCATTGACGTCGTGCGATAGCGGTGCAGTGGTTAAATAATCTGACACCAGACATGCCATCACCACACAAATTTGCCCTGCTATCCAGCCGTTTGCCGTAATTAGTGAGCGCCCCTGCCACGCCTGGCAGTTAACTCACCATATCTACTTCGGCGATTGGAGCAACAGTGCGCTTGCGACGCTGCTTATATCGAATAACCGGTGCTACCGCAGACGCAGATCGAACGTTTTCGGTGGATTTTACCGGTCGCTTATCCAGAAAAGCAGGCTTACCGCGATTGCCTATTGCCTTCACATTTTTTCGACCTTTACGTATGCGTTGCGCATCCTTTTGCTTTTTCCTCAGCAACTGAGCCGCCCACACACGATGTGAATCGCGCACGGGTTCGACGTTATTGCCCTCGAGGTCAACCCGGTGGCTGTGCCGTGCCATACCGTACAGATAGCCATGGCTGGTCATGTGTCTCTTTAACGCCTCATCAAGCGAGCGTCGAGAGAGCTCGGGAGCTTCCGAGCGGTGTTTAAGAATTTCCTTGTGAATATCCAACGCCAAAGGCTTGCGATCAGGCCCGGGGCTAAACAGATCGGGCCAGCGGCTTTGCAACCAAACAAGCACGGCTTTGACTTTTTTGGATGACCATTTTTTATTCATAGCTGTATCCGATAAGCGCAATACCACAGACGCTTGTCGACGAATCTTTGTTGGGGCAATTAAAAATTTTTCTTTCTCTCACTATACCGCGTCCAATCAGTTCACATTGCAAACAATCCTGATCGCAAACGGATGATGTAGCGCTTAACACCTATGTTTTAAAGGGCCGAATCCTTCCCGGTGTATTCCCGGTCGCAACCACGTGCCGCAACGCGACAATTAATATCAAACAAAACCACATCACTTATGTGCCTGAAAACGAAAAAATTCGTTAAAATTCAGGCTTCGGTATGTACAGATGCCGCCTCGCAAACACATTAGCGCTTCGCGCGGCGCGGATTGTAATCTGTACGAACTAAAAAAATATAGTACAAAATTTGCCCTGAAGCGGCGCATGTCGGTCAGTTTAGTCCCTTCGCGCACGTGCAAGAGACAGCTTTCACAATTGTATAGAACCGAAAATCAATTTGTCGGTGTTGAGGAATATCACACTGTTTATCGATAACCAATCCCTTAGCATTGGGCACCTTGTGATTGGTGGTTCCCGAATGTCTACAAGTACTCGATATAGTGCAGGCCGCCGAGCAGCCTTGCTGGCTGCACTGGGTGCAAGCCTGGTGCCTTGCAGCAATGTGATCGCGGGCGTTGCGCAATTTCCGGAGCTGAAACTCAGCCTGTACAATCTGCACACGACGGAACGCATTGACACGGTATTCTGGGCAAACGGCGAGTACAACATCGATTCACTGCAGGCGCTCAACCACCTGCTGCGTGATCACCGTACAGATCAGGTCAAATCCATAGACCCCCGCATTTTTTCTATACTTTATCTATTAAACAGAAAACTCGGTAACACGAAACCAATCAGTGTTATTTCCGGGTACCGATCACCGAAAACAAACCATATGCTTGCTGAACGCAACGCAGGGGTAGCACGTAACAGCTACCACATTCACGGACGTGCCATCGATATCAGAATTCCCGGACGAGATACCCGACAACTAAGAGACACGGGCATCAAATTGGGTGTAGGTGGCGTCGGTTACTATGCAAGATCCGACTTTGCCCACTTTGATACCGGACCGAGACGCAACTGGTAGTAACAGCGCGTTACAGACGGACCGACAACAGCAGCAGATACGAGCAGGCCAGCACCAACATCACCAGCACGTAGGGCCAGTTCCACAGCGCACCGCGCCAACTCGGTATTTGATATCTGCCCTGAAATACAAGATGAGTGCCCGACAGAGGACTGGCGCAGGCGCCCAGGCTCCAGGCAAACAGATAAACAACCGCCAGCAAATCGGGGCTTGGACCTGCCGTCAGTAGCAGTGGAGTAAGACCGGCGACAATCACCACCGGATGCACACCAAAGGCGCTCACTACAACCATTGCACACAGCAACACAATGGCGGCTTGTGTACCAAACGACGTCAGCGGAAAGTTCAACTGACCTGTCGCTATGACACTGGCGAGCCCCTCCGCTAACACGCCGGCCACCAAAAACAAAAGCAGTTCGTTGGCCATCCGCGGCAACTGAGCGGTAATATGCTGGCGAATCTCCCACACCCCGCGACGACCTGATCGCGCCAGCACCACTGCAAAACTCAAAGTCAGTGCGGCCACAGAGATGCAGGTTAGAATTGACCAGTCCGGCGCGACAAATATTAAGACGATCACCAGCAGGGACAGGGATGCAGGCACCCACAAACTGCAAAACTGTACCGGGTAACCGCGAAAATTTGCCAGCTGGCGCCGTTTAAAAAACCAGGTATCCAGGGCAACTACCAGTAGGCCCGTCATCGCAAACGGAAAGCAAACAATCATGACTTTCCACAAACTCACACCGGGCACGTAGGTCAGAATAGCCGCCATTCCACCGAAGAACGGTGACCAGGCAGAACAACCGGAAAACACACGGGTAATCGAACTGGCTGCCAGTCTTGTCAGTCGTTTTTCTTCGTACAGTCGATCGGCAAACAAAATGGGCGCCGAAATATTAATAACCGAACCGAACAGGCTCACTCCCAGCACTGTCTTATAGTAAGCCGCCACACCACAGGGCAGACTGTCTTCAGCATTGCCCGGTAATGCAATCAAGCGTAAAAACCCTACCGACGCGATCATCGCCACCAGGCTGGCATTCTTGCCGAGGACTGCCACATAGTTCAGATCACCACCAGCGCGGTACGCCACTACCAATAGCAACACTGCACCCAGCAGAATAACGCCCACCTGAATGATCGTTTTTCGACTGAGCACCGGGAGCAAGAGCAACGCAGCCGCCCAACTGCAGCCACCGGCCAGGAGGTAAAAAAGTGGTTCGCCGTAGCCGCTTATGTCGTGCAGCAGATCGAAGGCGATCATGCAGAAAACAAGTACACCGGCTACTTTGGTTAACATCTGCGTATGCGGCAAGCAAAATTCACCGCATTGACCATGCTGCTTTTCCCTACAGTACAGCGCGTTCGGAAAATTTTTGTTTTATCGCCTGGTATTCACTCACAAGTTCGTCCATCACAACCTGGTCAAATGCACGCAAGCCACCCAGTACCATTTGTTTTTGGCCCTGCCCGATCTGCTCGCCGGATGCGTGTATATCAAAGTTTAATCCCACCGTTGCCTTTTTCCCTTCAGACTGCAAATCTGCACCGGAAAAATGCAAAGAAATATCTTTACCCACCAGTCGTGACATGGTCAGCTGCATCGATTTGTAAATGACCAAAGGGCGTGAAGGGTTGATCATCACATCATTCTCACGCATCAGATCTACCAGCAGATAAGGAAACGTCTGGCCGGAAAACTCCACATAAGCCTGCGTAAGGCCGCCGATCAAATCGTCCGCACCAGATTGCGTTCCTTCGGTACGCACTCCGAGATAAGACCGCCCTTTTTCGTCAATCAGCACCACCTCCTGCCCATCGCGCTGCTCTGTCAGCGGCACCCCCGCGTCGACCATGGCCATAAAATCGAAATGCATTGAATCGAAAACGCCATGCCGGTGTAAATACACCGCAAATAGCAGATCACCCGGTACGCAAAATCGCTTTGCATCCACGTCGTGCAGCGGGTTGAAATCCCCGGCCACCCGCTTTGCAAATTCACTGGATTGTTGTCGACTGAATAGTATTTGATCATTGGCTACTTCAAAGTACTGCTCAATTTTCAACACGGACGCTCCAGAATTAAAATACGCAGAATACTACACTCGCGTACCCTGTGGTTTGCGGATTTGGCACTGAATCTCCGGATTTGCGCCAGGCGACAGACAACATCATTCGACCGGGTGAATTTCCTCCCATTTCGGTTGTCACATCTGACGAGTGGATCCGGACCCAACCGAAAAAAAACAAATCTTTTGTTAGAATATTGTGATGAGACAAATCCCACAATGCAGAACACTAAAGCAGGATACTGGGCGTTAGCACGGCGACAGCCACTTTAAAGGAATCGAGCCATCTCACAGCGTAAAATATTACTGGTCGAAGACGATCCGGATCTGGCAGAACTGGTATGCCTGCAACTTCAGGACATCATGTGCGATTGCGTGCACATCAGCAACGGGCGCGAAGCACTCGACCGTGCGATGCAGGAGCAGTTTGACATGTTGATTCTGGACATAATGCTGCCCGAAGTCGACGGACTGGAGATTTGCCGTACAGTGCGCGGCACCAACCCACACATCCCCATTCTGATGCTGACTGCCAAATCGTCGGAAATTGATCGGGTACTGGGACTGGAACTTGGCGCGGACGACTACATGACCAAACCCTTCAGTACGCTGGAGCTGGTCGCTCGCGTTAAGGCACTGCTCAGACGTGCCCGTATTGCTGAGGAAACTGAAAGCACGGAAAAAAACATCACGTTCAAATCACTGAAAATCGATACCGACAATCGTCGTGTGTTTATTGACGATGAGGAAGTGGAACTCACCCCCAAAGAATTCGATCTGCTGCACTACTTCGCCATTCATCCGGGTCGGGTGTTCTCACGAATGCAGCTGCTGGACAAAGTCTGGGGCTATAGCTATGAAGGCTATCATCACACCGTGAACTCGCATATCAACCGACTGCGCACCAAGATTGAAAAAAACCCGCAGGAGCCGGAATATATTCTGACTCGCTGGGGTGTCGGTTATGAATTCGCCAAACGCAACCAATGACACCTTATTCGGCCACCGGTACCGCACAGTCTGCACGACCGTACTTTGACAATGCGCACTCGTCATTTGTCGCCGCATCAATGACCGTGACCGGCACAGTGTTAACCACTAAAGAAGTTACCTGCCAGTGTCATTGAAGTCGCTCTACGCCAAACTTGCTCTCACCCTGATATTGCTGCTGTTTGTTACCGCGGTCGTCTACTCCGCGATTTCATACTCGCTAACCAGGCAAAGCCTGATCGGGGACCTGCAGCGTAAAAATGTCGACCTCGCAGCCAATCTTGCCCGCGAGATACCGCAGACCGTAGCTGGCAAGGTGGACCGGCAGTACACCGAGCAGCTGTTCAAACTGATGAAAATCGTCAATCCGGATGTGCAGCTCTACCTGCTGGACACCAAAGGCAACATCAGTCAGTCATCTTCTATCATCAACACCCGCCTGGTGGCTCGCAGCGTTGCACTGGAGCCCCTGACTCAATTTCTCGACGGCGAACGATCGTTCCCGCTGTTCGCTGACGACCCGCAATCCGACAACGACCAAGTAACGTTCTCGGTCGCGGAACTCGCCGCCGGTGAAAAACCGCTGGGGTATCTCTACGTCACCCTGCGTGGCCCCGACCATGAAAACTACCTGAGCGGCCGACCGACAGACCTGGTATCTACCATCGGCCTTTACGCATTAATCGGCAGTCTGCTGGTGTCACTGCTGGCCGGGCTAATTATCTTCCGACGCATCACCGCCAGACTGCAAACGCTAAGCTGTCTGATCGATGACTTCCAGCGCTCAGGTTACAAACAGATCCAGCATTATCGTGATGCAGCCGGTGACACCGGTACCGATGAAATCTCGCGACTCGGCGACAACTACGATGCCATGGCCTCACGGATTGCCGAACAGTTCGATATGCTTGAGGCACAGGATAAGTCGAGACGCTCATTCATCGCCAACATATCGCACGACTTGCGCACACCGCTGACCGCAACGCAGGGCTACCTTGAAATGCTGCAGCACAAGTATGAATCGCTAAGCGATGAGCAGCGTCAGAAGTACCTTAGTGTTTCCCTGAAACACAGTAAAAGATTGCAGAGCCTGATTTCAGATTTATTTGAACTGGCCAAACTTGACGATCGCACCGAACAACTTAATAACGAACTTTTTTCATTGAACGACATCGTCAGTGATGTCATGCAGGGTTGCCAGCCACAGGCGCAGCAAAAAGATATCAACATCGAATACCACACCGATGAAACACGCCTGCTGATACGCGGCGACCTTGCGATGATGGACCGCGCGGTGAGCAACCTGCTGAGCAATGCGCTGCAATACACCCAGGCCGGTGGCAACATCAAACTCGCCGTCACCAGTGTCGATGACAAGCAGGTGATGTTTGTTATCGAAGACAACGGCCCGGGAATAGATCCGACCCAAATAGAGAACATTTTTAAACGTTTTCACCGCGCCGATAATCAGCACAACGAGGGATCGAATGCCGGCCTTGGCCTTGCGATCACTCAAAGGATTGTGCAATTGCACGGTGGTCAGCTGGAAGTCGAGAACACGGGCAACGGCACCCGCTTTTGTTTTAAACTTCCCAAAGCCACCGACAGCGACAGCCACAAGAAAGTTTAGCGCAAAAAACGCGCACTTCGATAGACAGACATATCGATGTTCGGGCGCTGCCCGGTAAGCAACTGAGCCACGAGCTGACCCGTTTTAGGTGCCATCATCAGGCCGTAGTGGCTATGACCAAAGGCCGCAAATAATCCGCCGTACCCGTCAAACGCTTCTATCACCGGCAAACTGTCCGGAAACGAAGACCTGACTCCCATCCATTCGCGTGAAGCAACATCGGCCAGTGCCGGTATCATGGCAGTGGCTATGCGTTGCATCTTGCGCACACAGGCTGCATTTGCAGGTGAATCGGCATCTGCAAATTCGGCCATTCCCGCGATGCGTATGCCACCTTCCATGCTGCTCGCAATGACATGGGCGTCGACATCCATCACCGAGTGATTGATCGCAGCGTCTGCTTCGTCGAACCACAGGTGATAACCGCGTTCCGCCGCCAGCGGCAGGCTGATCCCGAATGGCTTGAGCAAATCTGCAGACCAGGCGCCGGCCGCCACCACCACAGACTTTGCCTGCACTGTCCGGCCCGGCCCTTCGAGCGTCCAGCCGTTCTTCGATCGACTGAGACTTTTCACCTCTCCCTGCAAAATGGCTCCACCCTGACGGCGAATTTTTTCCGCAAGCACACTGCCAAGCCTCCCCGGATTCAGGGTACGCGCCATATCCGGCATCACCACTGCCGCCTTAAAGTCAGAAGTTAAAGCGGGTTCCAGATCGTGCAGAGCTGCCGCATCCAGCAGACGCGCGGTGGCTCCTTTTTGACGGCGCAGTGCATAACTCAGCGCGTTGATGTCGGCCGCATCGGCCTGTCGAAATGCATGTACCTGCAAGCTATCTTTAATTAAAGCTTCACTGCCGGTGTGCTGAAGTAACTGCCGGTACATAAACACACTGTCTCCGCACAACTGAAACATCGCATCGGCATTGTGAGCAACACGCGAAGCGGCAGACTCGCGCAGAAACCGCAGCAGCCAGGGTATATAGCGAAACAATTGGGTCGGCCTGACTCTGGCCGGTGCGTTGCGCGCGAGAAAATACGCGGGCAACTGCTTCCAAACTCCCGGCATGGCCTGGGGGACACAGGACCATGGCGAGATGACACCGGCATTACCGTACGACGTGCGCTGCCCCGGGTCACCTTTATCGATCAGAGTGACCCGACAGCCGGCCTGCTGCAAATAACAGGCAGCACACAGGCCGACGATACCCGCCCCGATAATCACCACCTCATGCTGTGGATCGCTGGCAGAGCCTGTAATCATAAGACGCCGCACACGCGCTTAATCTTCCACTACTACAGTGCCTGATGTTACCCCGCGTTGCCGGCGTGTCCAGATCTGACTGACCACCGCCGGTGCGGCAATCATCAATGCGATCGCATCGGCCGTCAGCGATGGGGCGATAAAAACCAAACCGGCAATGGCCATTAATATACGAAAAAACACACCCATCGGCGCCAACCAGTAACCGACCACCGCGGCAGACAGGGCTACCACACCCGCGATACAACTGGCTGCCGCATAAGTAAACGTCCACAGATCAAAACCGGCAGACGAGACGAATAACAACACCGGCGAATAGACAAACGCCATCGGTGCCAGCACTTTGCCCAGTCCCAGTGTAAAAGCAGAAATGCCCGTTCTGAACGGGTTTGAATTTGCAATGGCCGAAGCGGCATAGGCAGACGTGCAAACCGGCGGTGTAATCTCGGCTACGACGCCGTAATACAACACAAACATATGACTGGCAATGGGTGGGATACCCAACTGCGCCAGCGCCGGTTGCGCCACCGATACCAGCATAATGTACAACGCCGTCGTGGGTATGCCGGCCCCCATCAAAATACAGGCAATGGCAACAAACACCAGAGAAATAAACAGCTGTAAGTCAGCCACTTCAAAAATTGAAAAGCTCATCGCAGTGAAGAAAGCATGCAGATCTGTGGCCAGCGCACCGGCACCCTGGGTCACCATAAAACCAATGCGAAAGCCGATACCGGTGGTGTTGATAACCCCCACCACAATACCAACGGCAGCGGACGCCGCGCCCACTGCCAGCGCATACTTGACCCCCAGTTCCACAGCGCCAAGCATTTCCTGCTCAACAATCCGTTTCTGCGGATTCAGCGTCACCAGTAACGTACCTGCCACAAGTAACGCAGTGGTGGAGAACTCAAATCCACCACCGATGTACTTCCACACCACAAACGCGATGAACAGTGCGGCATAGACCAGGGTGAGCGGCCTGCGCAATCGGGACATACCGGATACCACCGCCAGCGAGATCCCGCAGAACGCCGACATGTAGGGCGTGTACCCGGAAAACAGTACCCACAACAACCCCACCAGTGGGATCAGGTTGGCCCAGCCATCTTTCCAGACTGCAGTAAACTGAGGCAGCGCTTCCTTTGCAAGACCGCGCAAATCGAGTTTGCGCGCCATCAGGTGCACCACCGCAAAAACCCCGACATAGTGCAGTAGCGCTGGAAAGATCGCCGCGATCACGATGGTGGTGTACGGCAGCTCGAGAAACTCCGCCATGATGAACGCCGCCGCCCCCATGATGGGCGGGGTAATCTGACCACCGGCAGAACTGGCCGCCTCAACTCCGCCGGCAAAGTGTCCGGGATAACCCAGCCGCTTCATGTTTGGTATCGTCAACGCACCGGTCGATACCGTGTTCGCCACCGAGCTACCCGAGATCGTGCCAAAAAACGCCGAAGAGACCACCGATACCTTTGCCGGCCCGCCAACATAACGACCCGCCAGTATCGTGGCATTGTCGATAAACAACTGCCCCAGCCCGGTGCGCTGCGCAATCACACCAAACAGGACAAAGTGAAAAACGATCGTCGACACCACCCACAGTGTTACCCCGAAAATACCTTCCTGAGGGAAGTACATGGAAGAAACAAACGTACGAAACTTCACCCCGGGGTGTTGCAACAAACCGGGAAAATACGGCCCAAACAACGCATAGCTGATAAACAGCAAAATAATCAGTGGCAGCACCCAGCCAAGCGTGCGCCGTGCAATATCGAGCACCAGCACAATAATGATGATACCGAATACCATATCGAAGGCATTCGGATTGCCCATGCGAAAAGTCTGCTCTTCAATGCCGAGCAGCGGGATACCGCGCCATGCCAGACCAAGATACAAAGCCGAACTGACGCCCAGCACCATTAACAAAATGTCGAGCAGCGGTACGCCACCAAAGCGTAAACCGGAAGTATTGAGCTTAAAAGCATGCCTGGTTTTAAACAGCGGATGAAAGGCATACGTCAGAATAAACAGCCCGGCCAGATGCCAGCCCATGTGCCAGTGATCGGGCGGCAGCCCGAATCCCGCTGTCAGGTAGTGATAGATGGCAAAGGCGATTGCTACAGCACGAAGTAAAAAGGCCGCACGTGTCGTAACGGCACGTGTGCGCGCTCCCTCATCATACTTCTCTTCAATGGCCGCGAGTTGCTCAGCCGTCGGGGTATCTGCGTCAGTGACAGGTGTAGCGGAAGTGGAAGGAGGGTTTGAATTGCTCATGATGTCCGCCAACAGATCAGGAAACAACGCGGCGTCGCTGTCACGCGCCGCGCAGGAGACAACTGCGGTTTACATCATGCCCGCTTCTTTATAGAACTTCGCCGCACCTTCGTGCAACGGCACGCCTAAGGCTTCGATCCCGTCGAGTGCCGTTTCCGCCGTAATTTGTTTGCCTTTGGCGTGACCGTTGTCCAGCAGCTTTCTGGTGTTATCGTTCCAGAGCGCTTTGGTGATGCCGTAGACCAGTTCTTCATCAAGATCCGACGAAACCACAAGCAGCGCTGAAACTGCCGGCGTCTTCACCGTATCTGCAATCCCTTCATAGACACCGCCCGGTATTTCGGACGGAATGTAAGCCGGGATAATGCCGTTAATTTTGGCCAGGTCATCTTCCGTGAATGAATGCAGATTCATGCCCTTGGTCGAAGCCAGCTGCACCATCGCCGCCACCGGCCAGCCCGCTGCGTAGAAGTAGGCATCCAGCTGACCGTCGGCGAGTCGTTCGGCCGACTGGCTGTTGTTCAGCTCCGCCTCGTCCATGTTGTCCCGGGTAACACCCCAGGCTTCAAGCATCTGCAACACGGCGACCTGTGTGCCGGAACCTGCCTGCGCGATACCGACCCGTTTGTCGGCGAGGTCAGCAAGGCTGCCAATGCTTTCGCCTTTCGGCAGCACCAGATGCAGATCTTCCGGATAAAGGTTGGCGACAATACGCAACTTAGGATGTGCCTTACCTTCGAATTTGCCTTCACCCATGTACATACTTCGGGTGACATCGGCCGCCGCCAGGCCAGCTTCCAGTTCGCCGTTTTGTACCGCTGCATTGTTGAATACTGAAGCAGTGGTCGACTGGGCAATCGCGATCAGCCCGGGCACACCACACTGCCCGCCCTCATCACAGGGTCGGGAACCCGGGGGTGCTGAAATACCATTGGCAATGGTGCCACCGATCGGAAAGTAGGTGCCGCCGGCACCACCGGTACCAATGCGGAAAAACGTAGGGGACTGTGCCATCGCGGTTGAGGCGATCAGCACGGACGCAGCCAGTGAGCCGGCCAGTAAGTACTTAAAGGACATAAGGTGTTCTCCAGGTTTCGCTTCGCGAATGCCAATGGTACGCAGACACCACATAAAGATAAATTTGAATAAATATGAAATCCATAATATTTTCTGATGCATGAAACTGACGCTGCTGCAACTGGAAATATTTCGGGAAGTGATGGAAACCGGATCCATGTCCATCGCTGCACGCAACCTCAATAAAACCCAGCCGGCGGTCAGCCTGACCCTGAAAGGACTCGAGAATGCACTCGGGTTTCCCTTGTTCGCCCGCGCCAACCGAAAGCTGATACCCGCCCCTGAGGCGCACTACCTGCTCGCCGAAGCCAACGCCGTGCTCAATCAAATCGCACGGGTACAGCGCAATATGGAACGCCTCAGCCTGGGCGAAGAAGGCACCCTGCAAGTGGCTGCCATGCCCGGGCTTGCCACCGCACTGCTTCCCGCCTTTCTGGCCGACTACGCCGAGTCCAGACCCGATATAAAGTATTCTCTGTACACCCGCAGCTCGGCCCAGCTACAGGAAATGGTGGGCAGCCAGAGCCTGGACATGGGCACCGGCGACTTCGATGAAAACGCCGCCCGCTCGGCACGCACCTCCACCACCAGAATCTCAGGCTTATGCTACGTTGCCGTCCCCGCTAACAGCAGACTCGCGCTGCGAACTTCAGCTGCGATTACACCGCTACAACTGAGCGACCAGCCACTCGGCAGTCTGCAGCCGGAACACCCGTTCACCAAACGATTGATGGCCTGCTTTAGCAACCTCACTCAAACACCCGACGTAAAGCACCTCAGTCAAACGCTTTTACCCCTGCTGCAGTTTGTTGCACGCGGGCAGTGCGTGGCGGTTGTGGACCCACTGACAGTCGCCACCACTCAATCGCTTAAACTCTTTCAACAGGACATTATCTTTAAGCGCTTCAAGTCACCGCTGCGTTATGAATACGCATTGGTATCTCCAAAGTTCAGACCACCATCGCTACTGGCGAACGATGTCAGACAACAATGGTTAAACCACCTGGAATCGCTGCTTCAACAGCTTAAGGCCGAGCCGGAAATAAGCAGCGTCGACACAGAGTTCGCCGATACGAGGGTGTTAGCGTAAACAGAAGTGAGTGATGGTGGCCAGGGACGGAATCGAA
>CAZOXM010000020.1:21327-59690 GCA_964583825.1 uncultured Granulosicoccaceae bacterium | reverse complement strand
CATCCTGCTAGTGTACTGGAACACCTGCCGGCTAACTGCCACCGGGCTTTTCTGAAAAGTACTGTTTCTTGTCCGGTACGTCTTTCCATTTTTCGGCATCCTCGGGTACCTCACCGATCTCGGTGATATTGGGCCAGATCTCCGCAAACTTGGCATTGATCTCGAGCCATTCCTCAATTCCGTCGGCCGTGTCATCAACGATTGCGTCAACCGGGCACTCGGGCTCGCACACACCGCAGTCGATACACTCATCCGGGTGTATAACCAGCATGTTCTCGCCCTCGTAGAAGCAGTCAACCGGGCATACCTCAACGCAATCCATGTGTTTGCACTTGATACAGCTTTCTAAAACAACGTAAGTCACGTGTGAGTTCTCGATCGGTGTCAACGGGTGATGCAGCCTGCCGAAACCGGCTGCTCGGGCCATAGTAACGAATCCGGTTCCCGTCCCGCAACTCGGATGGAGTTCGTGTCAAGCCATTAGCGATGATTACAAAAGCTCTGGTGCAGCGTAGCGCCAGCGACCGGCACAGCGGAACCCCCGCGTCGCGGACCGGCGAAGCCGCAACAGTTGATATACTCCCGAGCGGAGCCGGATGAAATATCCCGGCCGACGACACCAACACCAACCTTTTCCAGCGAGGCACAACACGCTTGATACAGAACGCAGGCGCGCTGAACGGCACCAGGGTAATCGATCTCACACGCATCCTTGCCGGACCGTGGGCGACACAGACATTGGCTGATCTCGGCGCAGAGGTGATCAAAGTCGAGCACCCGACCACCGGCGACGATACACGAAGCTGGGGCCCGCCTTTTACTGGTGACAACCCCGCCGATAGCACTCAGCTGTCGGGGTACTTCTGTACGGCCAATCGCAACAAGCAATCAATTGCTATTGATATTGCCGACGATCAGGGGGCTGATCTGCTGCGACGCATGGTGGCCGAAAGCGATGTCTTCATCGAAAACTTCAAGGTCGGCGGCCTCGAAAAGTACGGACTGGACTATGACTCACTGAAACAGATCAATCCGGGACTCATCTACTGTTCGATCACCGGCTTCGGCCAGACCGGCCCGTATGCGACCCGAGCCGGCTACGATTTTATTATTCAGGCAATGAGCGGCCTGATGAGCGTGACCGGTCAGCCCGACGGCGCGCCCGGTGATGAACCGATGAAAATCGGCGTGGCACTCACCGACATACTGACCGGCCTGTATTCGTGCATCGGCATTCTGACCGCACTGACACATCGCGATAAAACAGGTGTCGGACAACATATAGACATGAGCCTGTTCGATGTTTCCGTCGCCTCCATGGCAAACCAGGCAATGAACTATCTGGTCACAGGCGAGCCGCCTGTCCGGCTCGGCAACGCGCACCCGAACATTGTGCCTTATCAGGTGTTCCCAACAGCTGACGGCCATCTGATCATCGCCGTTGGCAATGATCGTCAGTTTGTTGATCTTTGCGAAGCACTTGGGGATGCCGAACTCGGCACTAACCCACGTTATGAGACCAACCAAAAGCGGGTTGAAAATCGTGAGTCGCTCATCCCGACGCTGACGGCGCTGACCACGCGGGCATCGACCGCCGACTGGATTAACAGACTCAAATCCGCCGGCGTACCGTGCGGGCCGATAAACGATATGCACGCAGTGTTCAACGACCCACAGACTATCGCCCGCGGCAGCAGAATAGACCTCGAAGGCGCACACGCCACCATTCCGGGGGTGGCATCTCCGTTGAAGCTGTCGCAAACCCCGGTGCACTATCACAGCGCCCCGCCGATGCTCGGACAACATACCGGATCTGTACTGAAAGAGGTCCTGAAGCTGTCCGACGCCGAGTGTCAGCGTTTGTACCAAAACGGTGTTTGCTATCAGGCAGATTCCACACCGGAGGCAGGATAAGCCATGAACGCATCCCCGGGCGCGATAGCCGGTATTGACGTCGGAGGCACCTTCACCGATCTGCTGGTGGTGGACGGTCAGGGCCGGGTTCGCTTCGCCAAGACACCCACCACGCTGGATAATCAGGCGCACGGTGTCATGAATGCACTGTCTCACTGCGCCCTGCCGCTGTCGGGAGTCGATGCCATTGTGCATGGCACGACCACCACTACAAACGCCGTACTCGAGCGCAAACTGGCCCGCACCGGCATGATCACCACCCGCGGATTCCGCGACATCATCGAACTCGGCAGACGTACGCGGCCGCAGGCCTATGGCATGTTCGGGACTTTCACACCACTCATCCCACGCTCACTGCGACTGGAGGTGGACGAGCGACTGGATGCACGTGGCCGCGTACTTACTCCACTGGATGTCGGCGAGTTTGAAACAGCGGTAAAAACCCTGCTGGCACAGAGTTGCGAATCGCTGGTCATCCACTTTCTGCACGCCTACGCCAACCCGCAGCACGAACTGCAGGCAGCAGCACTGGCAGCATCCCTGTGGCCAAACGCCTATATCACCACCGGTCATTCGCTGTTGTCGGAGTATCGCGAGTATGAACGCGGCGTTACTGCCTGTGTCAACGCGTCGGTGCAGCCAATCCTCGACCGTTACATTCATCGTCTTACGGAAGAACTCACCACGGCCGGTTACCGGCGCGAACTGCTGGTGATGAATGGCAACGGCGGCATGGTGTCAGCCGGCAGCGTGGCTCGTGAAGCAGCCAAAACGGTGATGTCCGGTCCGGCGTCCGGTGTGATGGCGGCCGCCTACACCGGCAAGCGAGCCGGCATCGATAAACTGATCACTTATGACATGGGAGGTACCTCGTCGGATGTCGCTTTAATACTCGATGCTGTGCCCTCAGTCAGTCATGAGCTGGAACTCGAATACGCCATGCCGATTCACGTGCCAATGGTCGATGTACGCACCATCGGCTCCGGTGGGGGTTCGATCGCCTCTATTAACGACGCCGGCTTGCTGCAGGTCGGGCCGGAAAGCGCCGGTGCGTCACCGGGGCCAATCTGCTACGGCCGCGGAGGTACTCACGTGACTATCTCGGATGCCAATCTGGCGCTCGGCAGGCTTAACGCAGACAAGCTGCTGGCAGTGGACAATGCGGTGTCCCTTAGACAGATCAATCAGGCCATTGATCAACAGATCGGACAGCCACTGAAGCTGTCCACTGAAGCTGCCGCCGGCGCCATACTGACGATTGCGAATAACAAGATGGCGGGCGCAGTGCGCATGGTGTCACTCAGCCGCGGACACGACCCGAGAGAGTTTGCCCTGTTCGCCTTCGGCGGGGCCGGACCTCTGCACGCAGTGGCAATTGCAAGAGAGCTGCGAGTACCGACCGTGCTGATACCGGCACGCCCGGGCATCACCAATGCTCTTGGGTGTGTCGTGGCCGATTTGCGTCACGACTTCGTCAATACAATTAACCGTCCTCTGCATACCGTTGACCGGCACACGCTGCAGCAGACGCTTGAGCAACAAACCCGACAGGGTTTACAACTGATCGAGGATGAACCAGTGAGCATTGAATCGGTCGAGTGTCGCCACTCTGCCGATATGCAGTTTGTCGGTCAGACCCATCTGTTGAATGTGCCTGTTCCATCGACGAGTGTGACCACCGATGAATTGCAGACTTTATTCGAAAACGCGTATCGGGCGCGTTTTCATGTGGAGTTGTCAGAGATACGCGCCAACCTGGTTAACCTGAATACCACCGTCATCGGTTATAAAACACCGATCGACCTCAGTGTATTAATCGACAGCGAAACGCAGTGTGCCACATTGCAGGAGGCGCAAACACAGACGCGACCGGTCTGGTTTGATCAGCACTGGTACGACACACCAATTTACCAGCGCGAATTGCTCCCTGCCGACGCTACCATCGAAGGACCGGCTATCATTGAACAACTGGATACCACGATTGTCATTGAACCGGGCTGCACAGCCGACAGCGACAACGATGGCAACCTGCTGATAAAGGTAGAACTCGATGTCTGAAGATGTCACCCGCGATCCGGTTACGCTGGCCGTTATTCAATCGAGCCTGCAGCAGGTGTGCGATGAAATGGACATGAGCTTTTCACGGGCAGCTTTTTCACCGATCATTGCAGAAGCCAACGACCGCTCCGACGGTATCTATGCGGCAGACAACGGGGAACTGATCGCGCAGGGAGCACTCGGCCTGCCGGTGTTTGTCGGCACCATGCAGTTTTCCACACGCGTATTAATTGAAATGATAGCCGCCGGTGAGGTCGCACCACCGGAGCCGGGTGACATCTATATCGTGAACGATCCGTATCTTGGTGGCACTCACCTGATGGATGTGCGCTTTGCGATGCCCTACTACCACCAGGGTGAAATTTTCTGCTGGCTGTCGAATACCGGTCACTGGCCGGATATCGGCGGTGCCGTACCGGGTGGTTTCTCAGCCAACGCAACCGCAGTAGAGCAGGAAGGCCTGCGCCTGCCACCGGTTAAACTGTTTAAACAGGGTGAGCTGGACAGGGAAATCTATTCGATCATCTGTTCCAACGTACGTGTTGCCGATCAGCGCATCGGTGATGTAAAAGCTCAGTCCGCGGCCCTGCTGGTCGGACAGGAACGACTCGATCAGTTAGTTCAGCGCTACAGCGCGCCAGTGTTATCCGATGCAATCGCGGAACTCAAGCGACGGGCGGCATCGCAGATGACACAACGACTGCACGAAATTGAGGATGGCGATTATACCGGCACCGCCATCGTCGACTCCGACGGCGTAGTCAACGAACCGCTGACCATACAGGTCAACATAAAAAAGGCAGAGGGTCAGCTGCGTGTTGATTTCGATGGCAGCAGCCCGCCCTGTGCCGGCCCGATGAACTCGGTACTGGCAACCACACAGTCATCAGTCTATCTGGCACTGCGACATATATTTCCGGACGTACCGATCAACGCCGGTGCATTTGAACCGATAGATATTGTCGAACCGACCGACACATTTCTCTGCGCACAGTACCCGCGCCCCGTATCGGGCTGCGCCGCCGAAGTTTCACAACGTATTGCCGAGGCGGTATTTGCCGCACTGGTGAAAGCGTTGCCGCAACGTGTGAGTGCTGCTCCCGCAGGCACCAGCGGTAACTTCGCACTCGGCGGCTACGACCCGGAAACCGATCGTTCATTCGTTATGTATCAACTCTCGGGGGGCGGCTATGGTGGCAACCATGATCACGACGGTCTGACCAATGGCTGTTCTACCATCGGTATTTCAAAGTCACCCCCGATCGAAGTGATGGAACAATATTTTCCGGTCCTGTACCGCGAGTACGCACTGCGGGAAGGCTCCGGTGGCGCGGGAGAGTATCGGGGCGGTTTCGGTATTCAATACAGCATTGAGCTGCTGCGCGGGCAAGCCACCGCATCATTCGTGATGGATCACGGCAGAGTCGGCCCCCAGGGCGTGCTCGGCGGCATGGACGGCATGCCCAACTCGGTGACAGTGTGGCGCAACGGCGAGCCCTACGTGCCGGAGCATTTATCTAAAGATCAGGGCATCGCGATAACCGCAGGAGACCGGGTTGAAGTAGGCACACCGGGTGGCGGCGGCTATGGTCACCCTTCAAAACGCTCTGCCGAAAAGCGCAAGGCCGATCTCGACAATGGTTATTACACCGAGCCACAGCTCACAGAGCAGTACGGCGACCCTGAATAACCCGCCGGAGTCTGCGCTGCAGAAGCCCGTGCAGTTTCCTGATGAGGTTTAGAAGATAGCCGGTTCATCAACCGGCCTGCCATGGGTGGTTTCAAGGAAATCAAAATCGCAACCGCTGTCGGCCTGTAAAATATGCCTTGAGTACATCCACCCGTAACCGCGCTCATAGCGTGTTTGCGGTGGCTGCCATTGAGCCTTGCGCGCCTCGAGTTCAACAGCGTCTACTTTGAGATCAATGGTTCGGGCATCCACATCCAATGCGATGATGTCCCCCGTTTGCACCAGCCCGAGCGGTCCGCCGACGTAGGACTCCGGTGCAACATGCAGTATGCACGCGCCGTAGCTGGTGCCGCTCATCCTTGCATCGGAGATCCGCACCATATCGCGCACCCCCTGCTTCAACAGCTTTTGAGGTATCGGCAACATGCCCCACTCCGGCATACCCGGCCCGCCTTTGGGCCCGGCATTGCGCAATACCAGCACCGTGTCTGCAGTGACATCGAGATCCGGATTGTCGATGTTGTCTTTCATTTCCTGGTAGGAGTCAAATACCAGGGCCGGTCCTTCGTGTTTCAGAAAACGCGCTTCGCACGCAGAGGGCTTAATGACGCAGCCGTCAGGTGCCAGTGACCCCTTCAGCACCGCGAGCGCTCCCTCCTGATAGATCGCCTGATCGGTGGTGCGGATGACATCGTCATCGTAAACCTCGGCTTTGGCTATCACCTCACCGATGGTTTTACCACTAACGGTAACGCAGTCTTTGTGCAGCTCACCCTCAATACGTAACAACATGGCCGGCAGTCCACCGGCGTAGAAGAAGTCTTCCATCAGGTAGGTATCGCCGCTCGGCCTGACGTTGGCAATGACCGGTATGCGTCGACTTTTAGCTTCGAAGTCATCGAGACTCAAATCGACACCGCTGCGTCGGGCCATTGCAATCAGGTGAATGATCGCATTGGTGGAACAGCCCATTGCCATCGCCGCACTCACCCCGTTTTCATAGGCCCTGCGATCGAGAATGTCTGACGGCTTGATATCTTCCCACACCATCTCGACAATTCGCCGACCCGATGCACTGCACATACGGATATGGTTTGAATCCGCAGCCGGTATCGAACTCGCGCCGTTTAAGCACATGCCGATGCTGTCGGTAATCGACATCATGGTGGCCGCTGTACCCATCGTCATGCAGGTACCATAGGAACGTGCAATTCCGCCCATCACTTCGTTCCAGTCTTCGCGCTCGATCACACCGGCCCGCAAGTCATCCCAGTACTTCCATGAGTCGGACCCCGAGCCCAGTGTCTTACCGCGCCAGTGCCCACGCAACATTGGTCCGGCGGGGACATAGATCGCAGGAATATTCATACTGATCGCCCCCATCAACAGTGCCGGTGTGGTTTTGTCACAACCACCCATCAGCACCGCACCGTCAACCGGATGGCTGCGCAACAGCTCTTCACACTCCATCGCAAGAAAGTTGCGATACAACATGGTCGACGGTTTAACAATCGGCTCAGACAGTGAAATGGCGGGCAACTCGATCGGCATGCCACCGGCCTGCAGCACCCCGCGCTTAACATCATCAACACGGTGCTTGAAATGAGAGTGACACTGGTTGATATCGGACCAGGTGTTGACAATGGCTATCAGCGGCCGACTTCCCCAGTCCTCCTCACTGTACCCCATCTGCATAAAACGTGAGCGATGGGACGATGAACGCAAATCATCTTCACCCAGCCAGCGGTAGCTTCGCAAGGTTGCCGGTGTCTTTTTGGGCATGTGCCTGCCTTTGATATCCCGAGGTGACCTGCATACTAACCCGAGCAGGGGATGATCGTGAAACTGCTTCCGACCCCGCCCGGGAGATTTCAGATACAATTACTGTTTTAACCCACATGGAGTTCCCCATGAACTGGCTGGTTTATCTGTCGGGTGAAATTCACACCGACTGGCGAATTCAAATTGCAAACGGCGCTGAAAAACTACAGCTGCCGGTTTCATTCTGTTCAGCTGTGACTGATCACGATGTGAGCGATGCCGCCGGTGATGTACTCGGCACCGAGGACCAACAGTTCTGGCGCGATCACAAGTCTTCCAAAGTCAACAGCATCCGCACTAAAAACCTGATCAGCCAGTGCGATATCGCAGTGGTCAGATTCGGTGACAAATACAAACAGTGGAATGCCGCGTTTGATGCCGGTCAGCTGGCAGCGCAGGGTACTCCGTACATCACCCTGCACGACGAAGACATCATTCACCCGCTTAAAGAAGTTGATGCTGCAGCCATGGCCTGGGCGACTACACCGGAGCAGGTTGTCGAGATTCTTCGCTACGTGACGACGGCCTGAGCGTCAACCGATGTCCTGCGCTGGCCGGGGCTGTGAGCGAGTAGCAGGTATGCATCTGTTTCTGAGAGCCGCGACACCTGAAGACGCCACAGTGCTCGCGCACTGGGACACACAACCACACGTTAGAGAAGCCATCGGATCAAGTGGCTTCTACAGCGATTGGGCCACAGAGATCGCGGATGCACCGTCATGGCGCGAGATACTGATTGCTCAAATCGAAGACCGACCGCTTGGGTTGCTGCATATCATCGATCCGGCAAGAGAGCCCGCTCGCTACTGGGGTGATGTGGAGCCCAACCTGAGAGCCCTGGATATCTGGATCGGGGAGGCGCAGGACCTCAACTGTGGTTACGGCACGATGATGATGCAGCTGGCACACCTGCATTGCTTCGCAAACCCCGAAGTCAAGGCGATCATTATCGATCCGTTATCGACCAACACAGATGCGCAGCGTTTTTACCGGCGGCTCGGGTATCAGTTTATCGAAACACGGCGCTTCCGCGACAGCGAGTGTGCGGTTTATCGACTGCAAAGATCGGCATATGCAACCACTTCAGCGAAGGCCTCAACCGGCTAGCCATGCGCCTGCAGGCGCTGCAGTACATTCAGCCCCTGCATGTCCAGAAAGTGCAGTATATCGATAAATATCCAGTTTTCGGCGAGCTTGTCGCCGTCGCGGCGGTAGATATCTACCACTCGCATATCCGCACGCGGACCCGCCGGCAGCCCCATGTAACCCCCCAGCGGGGTCAGTGAAAGATTCGGCCAGCCGAAAAATCCGCCATAGTTACCTTCGGCCAGACGCGCGATATGGCCGTTGAACGCGCGTGACCCGAGGTGCTGTCGAAACGGTTGCTGATGCTGTTCGATATAGCGATCGATCGTATACGTCGCACCAATGCCATCCGGCCCCCACCACAGCATGTCGTCATGCCAGCAACGCGACAGCTCCGCCTGCGGTGTGTCATCGCGCGGCTTCGCGACATCATCGGCATTGGAGTTCGCAGCAATATCTCCAATCATGCGGTTAATCAATGCCAGAGTAACCTCGCCCTCATCGGCAGGCTGCACCTGATACAGCAGACCGTCGTGTGTGGCCGGTCCCGGCTGAATAAGATGCGCACCCGTCTGGGGTGGCAGCGGTTGCAAACCCGCCTGATGCATCAGATGGATCAGGTCAAAAAACATCGCGGTTTCGACGATCCGGTTATCGAGCACCCGATTGAATTCGGCATAGCGCAGCATGGCGATTTTCCGCGTTGCCGGAATCGACAGGAAGTTCTGATCGAACAGCCCCATCAGGTGCCCCATAGACACCACCCAAACTCCATCCTCGCCGGCCAGTGAATTATGGTTGGCAAAGAACACATCGGGGCGTCGACGCAAACTGCTGAAAGACATCAGCAGCGGTTGCCAGAACGATTCGACGACAGATTCGAGCCCGTGTATCTCGTGGAACGGGTGCATACCACGCCAGTGCCAGTCGCGATCAATAAACGGTTTGATATCCTGTGCCAGCGATTGCCGGGTCGATTGATCAAGCGCGCGGTGATAGCTCCGCACCAATGTTTTTGCTTCGGCGACTGCCACTGATTTTATCCCTTCAGTGTGACACTACACTGACGATGAGCTGAATTTATACGGTAGAAAATTACGCGGGGGTTAACGAAGTCCGTCTTCACCAATCGCATCGTCGTGGGTAAGACCGCCGACGCGCGGCAGCGGCCGACCGGAGTCTGTCACCGCCACAGCCACCAGTATTTCGTCGGCGCGCGGCGCATCCGGGATGCGGATCTCGATGCCGTCAAAGTGACTGCGAACATAGGCGGCCTCCTTATGGCCAAGCGGCACGTCCAGCGGCTGCCCGCACCCGCCCATCTTCTTGTTTGATGGCACCAGTGCCGCCCCCTTTTCAACAGCCCGTCGTAACGGCGCACCCAGTTTTGGATGCAGCAACGCCGCAGCGTGTTCGAGTTCGCCACCACTGCCGATCATCGCGGCCTTGCCATAACTCTGGCAGTCTTCAGGTGCGACACCGAGTGCTGCAACTGCCCGCTCCCCGAGTAAAGCACCGAGTGTTTCCCCCATTGAGATCAGTTGACTGAGGTCGGCGCTGTACTGTCCGGCATAGGGATTTTTTATCACCGCGGCAGCCACTGCTTTTCGCGTGGGCGGAGAAACAGACTGCTGCATCTCGACGTGTGTGTCTTCGACACTGGTGACCAGTTTTCTCAGTTGCATAAAAGTAACTACTCAGGAATGACGAAATTCAGTGGCGATTACAGGTGGCACAGCGCAGTATCACAGACTAACGCAGTCCGTCCCTGCCTTCGACATCACTCGCACTCAAACCACCGGCACGATTATGTACCCGCGCTCCGGTCGACATGATCAGCGCCACAATCATTTCATTGGCTCGCGGCGCATCGTTGACGCCGACTTCCATGGCGTCGAAGTGTGACCGCACATACGAGGCATTGGTATGTGTGAGCGGAATATCCAGCCGGGTACCGGGGGCACCCACTTTCTTGGTCGAAGGCACAATTGCCATACTCGCTTCAATAGATTCCCGCATGGAGTATCCGCCGGGCACATGCCACAACGCACCATGTTCCATTTCCCCTGCCTCGCCGACGATAGCGCCTTTGCCGTAGCCTTCAATGCGTGAGGCATCGCCACCGAGTGCATCGATTAATTTACCGGCCATTTCGACTCCCAGCGGCTTCAGGTCGTCCATGAACCCTTCGATTGATTCGACGTAGCGACCGGCATACGGGTTTTCGATCACCGCAAGACAGGAGGCCTTACACAGCGGTTTATCCGCGACCGGACCACCCTCGTGCCAGGTTTCTTCCACGGATACGATCATTTTTCGCACTTTAATTTCAGGCATGAAGCAGTTCCTCTGAATTGGTAAGCCCGGTCGCTGTCGTTAATTGCGCTGCGCCAACTACTTTACAACAACCGTTCAGATGCAGGTAAGCGGCGTGAATGATTTTGCGCGCGCACAGAGCGCCTGCGCAGGCAGCTCCGTTAGTCAGCGCCTGCCCGACCTCCGCCGTGGTCAGGTCGTGCACTTCCACCGTGACCGGCATACTGCCGAGATCGGATTCAGGATCAACCTCTGTCGCGGGCACCCTGATGATCGCAGGGCTCGGCGTATGTACCGAATTGGCGATGAAAGTAGCGGCCGCATCCGCTAGCACGGCCGACGAGGCGAGCACCGTGACCGCATCGGCGATGCCACCGCTCAGGCTTCTGCCGTGACGACCACTGGTGGCAATGCCGCCGACACCATCATTCGCGCAGATCGTGATACCGGCACCCACCAACGGGTTTCCAGGGTCGGCAACGACACCGGCTTTATAACGGTTCCCGTCGTGCAGAAAAATGGCAATGTCGCCGCCATTGTTGACACATGCCCGCTGCAGCGTGGCCGCAGCGGTCATCGCCGTGAGCACTTCATCCGCTACTCCGCCGGCAACCGCGATCATTGGTGTGGTGACATCGCAGTGCAGCAGCTGTGCAGCGTCCACCATGTGTTGTGCGACACTGCCCTGCGGCCTCTTCGATAATCGAGCGACTGGCATGCGCAGTAAATCAATTTCATCCATTAGTTCCTGCAGCACTGTGCTGAAGCGTGAAACGGCTGCTTCATACGCCAGGTTTTTTTCTTCACCATCGGCCTCGATGATGAGGTCAATCGGTCCGTGCTGCAGGTGCAGACGCCTGCCCCGATTGATCCATCTGGCGGCAGGTCCGGTCAATGCCGACGACCGAACCAGGGGTACCGATGCTGGTCGAGCGGCCACGGGTTGCCCTCGGGGTTTGGCAGCTGCTGTGTACCGGACAGTCGATGATCATTGTGTTCGCCGATGGCGCCGGCAAGTACCTTTTCGATCGCCATGATGTGTTCGACATGCCCGCCGAGTCTTTCGTAGTCTGTCTGCCGCATGCTGAATTCGACCGGTGCAACGAGCGCGGGTGTGGGCACATAGCCAAAGGAACGCTCGGGCATGCGCTGCACATCAACCATCAGGGTAATCCCGCCACCGGGCCATATGTAGGCAGGCGCACCACCGCAGCTGACATGCGTCAGGGCCTGTTTTACCGACCGCGTCAGACCTACCGGATTTTGTGTCACGCCCGCCCTGAGTGAGCCACCGGCGCCTCCCATGAACAACACGGAACAAAGCGCCGGCTCGCAGTTTTCAGCAATCCGTTCGACCGACTGATGCAAGGCCGGGGGCAACTCTTCAGGCAACGGTTGAAGTGCTTCATCGAGCACGTAGTAGCCGTATTGCTCACCGGTAGTGGACACCATCAGCAAGGTGAGCCCGGGACGCGCAAACTTTTTGTTAAACGGCCCGAGAATCGACAACGGATCGTCGATGTCAGTCCCGCCCCAGCCGGTACCCGGCTCGGCCACCTGAAAGTAACGCCCGGGGGTCGACTTGCGGCCCAGTACTTTGATACCAGTCGGTTGCCAGTCGATGACTTTACCGGCCTGATGTTCCGAAACCACACCGGTGATATGGTCATCGACAACGACGACTTCATCCACCAGCCCCCGCCACTGGGATGCAAACATACCGATGGTGGCGGAACCACAGCCGACGCGCATTTTCTCTTCCCTGACGCCATCGATGACCGGTGCTTCACCACTTTGCACCACCACAGTCAGTCCATTATCAATCGTCAGTTCCACCGCTTCGCGATTGCAGAGCTTCATCATCGAATCGCATGTCACTCTTCCTTCCTTTTTACTGCCACCGGTCAAATGATTTACTCCACCGATGGATAACATCTGCGAGCCGTACTCACCGGTGGTGACATGACCGATCACCTCTCCGTCCGCTCGTACTGCCTGTTGCTCCTGTCCGATGTGGCGGTCGGTATCTATTTTCACTTTCACACCGCAGTAGCTATAGATGCCCTCGGTAACCACCGTCACCATATCCACACCATCGACCTGCTGGCCGACGATAAAAGGGGCCGGTTTATAGTCGGGATAGGTGGTGCCAGCACCGATGGCGGTGACAAAAGCCTTGTTACTCTGCAGTAAATCACCGTCCCACGGCGCTGACGCATCCCGATCGAGAAAGGGCACTACTGCAGTACCCTCTTCGACGGCAATGTTGATGATGCGATGCGGGTCAGTTCGCACGAGGCTGTTATCGATATTGGCATAGCGATCACAGGCGCCGGACTTGCCTGCAGCGATGTAGCACATCACCGGGCAGGCATCGCAGCGAATCTTGTTGTCAGCGTCGGTCATTCCGGTAGCTCTTGCTGTCTGATTGCAGCGAGCACTCTGTCGGGTGTCGCCGGCAGGTCGCGCACCTCAGCACCAGTTGCATCCCTGATGGCATTAAGGATCGCGGGCGCTGTGGGTATTAGCACATGCTCGCCCAGACCCTTGGCACCAAAGGGACCCTCGGCATCTTCAATTTCCAGAATATGATGTTCGAATTCGGGGATATCGCCAATTGTTGGAATCAGATAATCGTGCAGATTCTCCGCAACACCGGGCACAAACTCTTCCATCAGCGCCATGCCGATACCCTGCGTTGCACCACCTTCTATCTGCCCCTCAATCAATAGCGGGTTTATCGCGCGTCCGACATCATGTGCCGTCGTAAGCTTGTCGAGCTTAACGCAGCCGAGTTCCATATCGACAGTCAGCTCGATCAGTTGTGCGCCATAACCATACTGTGCATAAGGTGCACCCTGCCCGTTCGCATCGAGGTCAGTGGTTGGCGGATCATACGTTTCTATCGCAGTCAGTACGTAACCTTCGTCGTCGCACTCGCACTGGCTCAGGTCAATGGTGTGTACACGCTCATCATCCGTCACCCGGATAACACCCTCACCGAACTCAAGCTGCGCACTGGCGGATGCGTTGACCTCACGCAAGATCATTCGCCGTAGTGACGCTGCCGCGAGTTTGGCGGCATTGCCACTGACAAAGGTCTGTCGTGAAGCCGAGGTTTTGCCGGCGTCAGGTGTGATATCTGTATCGCCGCCCTTGATAGAGATCGCCTCCAGCGCAGCACCGAGCGAGTCAGCGGCGATTTGTGCGATAACGGTATTGGCACCCTGCCCGATATCAATGGCACCCTGATGCAGTTGCACGCGCCCGGCCGCATCGACGGCTATTTTTATAGTAGAAGGATTCGGCAGCGAGGTGTTACCGCAGCCATACCAGCACGTACCGAGGCCACGACCCCTGCGATACCGACCCTCACTGCGATTGTGCTCCGTGACGGCTTTACCCGCTTCAGACCATGCGCACTGCAAAGCCTGCAGACACTCGGCGATGCCGACGCCGCGACTGAATGTCTGACCGGTGACAGTCGGCATGTCGTTCCTCAGTGCGTTATCAATGCGGAACTGCAGTCGGTCCACACCCGCTTTATCGGCCAGCTTATCCAGCAGTGACTCGACTGCAATTGCCGCCTGCGGCACACCAAAACCGCGGAAAGCACCGGCCGGTGGAGTATTCGTATGTACCGCCACAGAACGGGCGCGATAGTGCGGCACATAGTAGGGGCCCGATGCGTGTATCGGCACCCGATTGGCCACTGTCGGCCCCCAGCTCGCATAGGCACCCGTGTTAAAGACACCATAAAAATCCATTGCCTGCAGTCGACCGTTTGCATCACAGGACACCGACACTTCAATTTCAGACGGGTGTCGTTTGGTGGTCGTCTGCATCGATTCAATGCGACTGTATACTGCTGCAACCGGCTGCTTCAGATGCCAGGCGGCAATGCACAGAAAGGGTTGAATGGATAGGTCGAGCTTGGAACCGAACCCGCCGCCCACGGCCGTCGGTATCACCCGAACCTGATCCTGCGACAGCGCCAGAATCTCAGCCAGGTCTTCCTGCGCCATACCGGCCGTCTGGGTGCAGGTATACACCTCGATGCGATCGCCGACGCGAGTGGCATAGCCCGCTTCCGGCTCAATATAAGCGTGTTCAATAAACGGTGTGGAATACTTCCCCGACACCTGATGGTGTGGCTCATGCAGTGCGGCCGGCGCATCGCCACGCTGTACCAACCCTTTGACGAGCACATTGTCAGCGCGCTCTGTATGCAACAGCGCCGCGTCGCCACCCATGGCATCAGCCGGAGTCAGGCTGGCCGGCAGCTTGTGCCACGTTACCGGAAACGTATTGAGGTCAAGGGACTTCACCGACGCTTCCGTACCGACTACAGCGGCAACCGCCTCACCCCGGAAGCGCACTTCGTGTTCGGCAAAGACAACCTGATCAGCAAACGGCGGAATTACCCCAAACACGTTCCTGCCCGGTATGTCACGACAGCTGAATACCGCCCGGATGCCCGGTTGCCCGGCCCGCCAGGCATCGATATCGCCGAACTCGAACGCGGCGCGATGATGCGGGCTGCGAATGAGTCGCAACCACAGCGCATCGGCGGGGATGGTATCGGCGGCGAACAAATCGCGACCGGTGATTTTCTCTACGCCATCCAGTCGCTCGACACGTGCGCCGATGGCAGATCCACAGGCCGGTAATTCGGGTGACGCCCCGCCCTGCACATCGAGCACCGCGTCGATAATTTTCCGGTAACCGGTGCAGCGACACAGCACACCGCCGAGCGCCTCTTCCACTTCGGTACGGGTCGGGTGCGGATTGTTTTGCAGCAGATGCGTGGCACAAACCAGCATACCCGGCGTGCAAATACCGCACTGGGCGGCGCCGTGGCGGGCAAAGGACTGCTGCAGGGCGGACAGCCCGGCAGGTTCTGCCAGACCTTCTACCGTGTCTATTGCGCAGCCGTGTGCCTGTGCCGCCGGAACCAGGCAGCCGCAGGCAACCGCACCATCGATTAGCACAGTGCAGGCGCCGCAGTCTCCGGCATCGCAGCCGACTTTGGTGCCGCAAAACCCGTTGCGCCGCAACACTTCCGACAAACGGTCGAGCGGACCGGCGGTCAGAGTTATCTCGACTCCGTTCAGCCGGCATTCAATCATCGGACTGTCGCCTGTGTCCTTCATCTGCCTGCCGCAAGCGTTGCCGCCACGGTCCTTCGTACCAGCGCCGCTGCCGCCGCACTGCGGTATTCGGCCGTTGCTCTGATATCACTGATCGGTTGCAGGGATTGCAGCAGCGAGGGTTCAACCAGATCGTCAGACCAGTTTTTCACCGCTTGTCCCTGCAGTGTTTTTTCAAGGCTGGACAAGCGGCAGGCCACTTCGGAACACGAACCGATGGCGACCGCCGCCCGTTGAATGACGTCGTCCTCCACCACCAGGCGCGCCGCTACCATGCCGATAGAGATGACCAGAAACCGGCGGGCTCCCAGCTTCATGAATGCCGAGTTGCCCGCCACCGCTTCACGCGGAATCAGGATGGCGCTGAGCAATTCATCAGGTTGTCTCGCAGTGCGACGGTTGCCCTGAATATACGACTGCAGCGGCAGGACACGGGTACCGCTGTGCGAGTGCAACTCGACGCTGGCATCCAGAATCAACAGCGGTGGTACACCATCGGCTGCCGGCGAAGCGTTGCACAGGTTGCCGCCAACGGAAGCGCGATTCTGAATCTGTACCGACCCGACCTCACGGGCCGCCTGCTGCAGCGCCAAAAACGCCGGTGGAAGTGTTGCACTGACAATGTCTGTCCAGGTGGTCAGCGCACCGATGCGATAAGCATCGTGTTGTTGCGTTACGCCGCGCAGTTCGCGCAGTTGACTGATGTCGAGCACCTGGCTCCGGGGAACTTCACTGCGCAGCGACGGGTAGTAGTCCGTGCCACCTGCGAGGATCGTCCAGACGTCACCCTCAAGTAATTCAAGCGCTTCGGATAACGCCGCTGGTCTGGCAAAGTTCAATGTGGAAACGCTCCACTCGCGACACAGACCCGCGCGAACTGATCGCGTGGGAACCGGTAACCGTGAATTGTCTGCACAACAGTTAAAGGTAGCATTAAGTTCGGCTGCGTTGCGGATGTCCGGCGGGGAATCGGCACTCCCCATCCCGGCTCAATAGTAGCGCGGCTATCCGGGCAATAGAATAGCGACGCCGCCACGGGCGTTACGGTACGGCAGTATGTTTAGACTCAACAGACGGTGGTCGGCTTTTATCAAAGCACATAAGTACCGAAGGCAACAGCATGTAGTCCGCGATCAGGGCGATTAAAATAGTCACCGCACTGAGAATGCCCATTTCAGCATTCACCTTGAAGCCGGAAAAATACAATACACCAAAGCCTGCCACCAGTGCCATCGAGGTAATCCACAACGCCACCCCGACCGTCTGCATGGTTTCGCGTATCGCCGCTTCAACAGACATACCCTGCTGTCGTCTGGCGCGAAGATATTTGGTGAGAAAATGCACGGTGTCATCCACCACGATACCAAGCGTTACTGCCACCACCACCGCCACCGACAGCCCGACCTCACCCACCAGGTATCCCCAGATACCGAGCGCCACCGCAGCAGGCACCAGGTTGGGTATCAGGCTGATCATGCCCGTACGTACACTTCGCAACGCCAGCACCAGAATAAACGAAATAGATAACAACGCCAGCAGGGAACCGAACAACATGGATCGAATGTTACGCTCCGAGACATAGGCAAAGGCCATGGAAAGACCGCTGCCTTCCGTAAAATACGATTCGTGGTTCGTTCTGAGCCACGCCTCTGCATTGGCGTTTAACAAACGCATATCGGCTGAGCTTGCGCCCTGAATGATCGCAACGACACGACTTTGTGATTTATCGATATCGATGGAGTTATTCAGGTCCAGACCGTAAGGCAGTGACATCTCATAAAGCAACAAATACTGCGCCGCCAGTTCTCTCGACTCCGGCACGCGATAATAAGCCGGATCGTTGCCGTTCATACTTTGATTCAGGTCCTTCATCGTCACTGGCAAGGCACCCACGTTCGTCACACCGGGTTGCAGTCTGAGCCACTGTACAAACTCATCCACAGCGGCCAGATAGTGAGGGTCACTGATACCACCTGGCTCCTTTGCAGGGATGGAGTATTCAATCGCGTTGAGCCCGGTGAGACGCTGTTCGATAAAGTCCGTGTCGCGCCGCAGTTCGAACTTCTCTGAAAAGTATTCGATGAAGTTGTCATCAAGTTCGATTTTCAAAGTGCCGAGCGCAAGTGCCACCACCAGTAACGGCAGCGCGATCGCCAAAGCCCTGTGCCATCGGATAACGAAGTTAGCAATGCCACGCATCATTGGTTGCAACAACGGTGTACCGGACGCAGGTTTTAACCGCACCAGTGAAATAAAAGCCGGCAGCAATGTGACAGACAATACAAAACTGACCATGACGCCGGTGGCCACAATGTTACCGAGCAGACGAAATGGCGGCGCTTCAGAGAAGTTAAGACTCAAAAAGCCGATTGCTGTAGTGGCACAGGTGATGAAGATTGGGGACATATTGACCACCAGCGATTCGACCACCGCCTGCGACTGAGTCAGACCGCCGGCCATTTTGTGCCGTGTGCTTACGAGTAGATGAACGCAATGTGCTACTGCAAGCGTGGGTATGATCACCGGTGCACCGGTTGTTCCGGCATTGAGCACCGTACCGGCCCAGCCCCACAACCCCATGGCCACACTGACAGACAACGCGATTAACAGAATCACAGACACTGTCGCCCACACAGTGCGCAACGACAAACCGACTATAAGCAGTATCAGCCCGAACATCATCGGTACCAGCAAGCTGTTTTCCTGCATCGGCAGTCTGGCAAAGGCAACGTCGTACATCACCCCACCGGTGACATAAAAGTCGATCTGCGGGTAGCGCTGCTCAAAGTCTGCAACGATGCCAGTCACGGCCGACTCAATATCAAAGATGGCACTGTCATCGTCGGGTGGTTTCAGAATGGTGACATTAATACCGGTCACACTGGCATCCGCCGATATCAGGCGACTGACAAGAAATTCTTTACCCAGCGCGATCTGCTCGAGCGCACCCAACACATCGGCACTTAGCGGCGTCCCCTCCTCGATCAGATCGGTCACTATCAGGTCATCACCGTCTGCGCGGGTGTATTGAAAATTCGTGAGTGAGTCGACGCGACTCGAATACGGCAGCTGCCAGGCCTGCTCGGTGAGTTCCAGTACAGCTTCGATCACCGGTAGTGAAAACACAGCCCCGTCGTGAGGCGCCAGCGCGAAAAAAACGTTGTCTGTTTTGCTGTAGGTGTTTTCCAGCGTTTCGAGCGCCAGGAGTTTCGGATCATCGGCGTCGAAGAAAACCCGGTTGTCCGGGTCATTGGAGAGTCGGCCGATGCCGGCACAGGCGATCGCGCAGGCCAGAAGGATAGCAAAGACTATTAGCCACGCGCGGGCGACGACGTACTCGCCGTAGCGACGCTGCAGTAAGGCAAGTGAGTTCAAGGTAGGTACACGTGCGGGGCGACAGAGCAGAAGTGTAACGCAGCACATCGCGAAATTGGGCAGATTTGAGTCATTATTCGGCAGTGGGATCGCGGGATTTTCTGTTACTATCGCGCCCTGATACAGTAATCACCGAGGTACCGTGCGATGCGCGACCAGAGAGACTATGCAGAGCCCACCCGCGATGCCGGGTACCGCGATATGTACGACGATCGCAGACCGGGAAACTACGACTCCCACTACGATGAAGGCGAAGATCCGGTGGCGTTTGTCAATGTGATCGACATGGATATTCCCTTCTTTCAGCTGGTGTGGCTGATTTTCAAGATTCTGCTCGCCACCATTGTGGCCGCAGGTATTTTGTCTCTGCTGATTTCCCTGCTGATCTGGGTGCTGGATCTGCCAGCCATCCGCGATATTCTGCCGGACGGCATGAGCTGGTTTCGGAATCTGACCGGCGCCTAAACTTCGGAGGCGCACCTCCAACGGGGGAAATCCACAATGCGCCAATATCGATAACCCGGCACCGATCGCGGCCCCTGCTCCCTACCGCAGCGTTGCCAGCCTCTCTGTGATAAGCGCAAAAAACTGATCCGCATCACCACTGACGGCAACACTGACATTGGGCGATTCATCGGTGGCATTCCACCAGTCGGCCACGGTGCGCCCGAGTGAAGGCCCTTCCTGTGCGTCGATTTCGACGTGCATTTTTCTCATTTCGAACAGATCCGGTTTGATCAGGTACGCAATGGTGCAGGGGTCGTGCAGTGGCGCACCCTCCCATCCATATTTGCCGATATCGTAGCGATTGAAAAAATCCAGCAGATCCGCGACAACGGCGCCGACCCGGCCGCCCTCGTTGGCGAACGCCTGCAGTCGCGGTGGCGTAATCAGCATGCGGTGGGTAATGTCCAGACCGAACATCGTCAATTCCACACCGCTTTCAAACACGGCGCGCGCGGCGTGCGGGTCAACGTAGATATTGAACTCCGCGGCCGGCGTAATGTTGCCCGGCTCAAAGCCGACTCCGCCCATAATCACCAACTCGGCCAGACGCGACACGATGTCCGGCGCCATCGCAAAAGCCACTGCCACATTGGTGAGTGGTCCGGTCGCCACCAGGGTCACAGACTGTGCCGGCTCGCGACGCACCGTATCGATGATAAAGTTGACGGCATGAGTCTCCTGCACCGCCACTTCAGGTGCACCGAGCGCACGCCCGCTGCCACTGTCCAGACCGGACTCGCCATGCACATGCTCGGCCGTCACCATTGGGCGCACCATGGGCCGCGGACAACCGGCAAATACCCGGTCACTGCGCTTAGCCAGTGTGACGATTTTCAGGGCGTTCATCACGGTTGACTGCAGCGGAACGTTGCCGCCGACCACAGTCAGACCGAGCAGCTCGATTTCCGCGCCCGATGCCATTGATAATAGAATCGCCACGGCATCATCATGCCCGGGGTCACAGTCCAGAATGATTCTCTTTGCCACACTCACATCCCGTTTTGCTAGAATAAACACTGTTTAAGTCCTGACACCAACTATGATTCACCACGCGAAATTTAACATCGGGCAAATCGTCAAGCACCGGATCTATCCGTTCCGCGGCGTGATATTCGATGTCGACCCGGAGTTCGCCAATACCGAAGAGTGGTACGAATCTATTCCGGCAGAGTCGCGTCCGCACAAAGATCAGCCTTTTTATCATTTGTATGCAGAAAATGACGACACCGAATACGTGGCTTATGTATCAGAGCAAAATTTGTTGCTCGACGATTCGGACGAGCCGCTAAGACACCCGTTGATCGATGAAATGTTTGTGCGACGCAACGACATTTACGTCATTCGCGACGATCAAAGCCACTAATCGCCCCGCCCCGACCAGGCCAGAACCACCACAGCTGAACCGACCAGGCCGATAGTCCGAAGGCATTATGCCGCGCCTCTGCAAGCCAGACCACAGAACTGTGACCCGGAGGTACCCATGATCCGCTGGTATTTCGACTTCATTTCTCCCTACGCCTATCTGCAGAGCACCCGATTGCAACAGCTCGGCGGTACCGGCGAGATAAGGTGTATTCCTGTGCTATTTGCCGGTTTGCTCGACCACTGGGAGAACGTCGGCCCGGCAGAGGTTGCACCGAAGCGGGACTGGACGTTCAAACGGGTCGCCTACCTCGCGCACCGCGACGGTATAGATTTGACCTTCCCTGCGCACCATCCGTTTAATCCGTTGCCACTGCTGCGCCTGTCGCTCGTGTTGAAAAACGACCCCCTGGCCGTACAACGCATTTTCCGCTACGTCTGGGCGGAGGGGAAGCTGCCCGAGGATGCCGATTTTTCCGCCTTGCTGGCTGAGTTCGGCGTCACCGGGGATCACCTGAACGCACCGCAAATCAAGCAGGCGCTGCACGACAATGGCCGAGATGCTGCCGCCAGCGGGGTGTTCGGAGTGCCGACAATTGCTATCGGCGATGAGCTCTTCTGGGGTGATGATGCGACAGATATGGCACTGGATTTCCAGTCCGGGACCGACTGGCCCGCTGCATCCATAACAAAAGCCCTCAGCCTTGCTGCCGGTACGAACCGCAGTTCGCGGACGAAAAAGTCAGACACCGCAGGTACGCGACTGCCACTGCTGCCAGCCGATTTAAATGAACCGGCGGCACTGGTGGCTGCCATCCGCCTGCGTCGCGGCGGCGAACTCATCGCACTGGACCGGCTGCTGCTCTACAGTGCACCGCTGGCAGAAGGGTGGAACAAATTCATTGGCAACGTCAGAAGTCACTTTGCCGTCTCTCAACAACTGCGCGAGCTAGCCATTTGCACCGTTGCGGTGGTCAACGGCGCGACCTACGAGTACAGGCAACATGCACCGCTATACGTTCAGCATGGTGGCGACCAACAACGTGCAGATGCACTGAAAAACCTGCCGGGGCTCTCACGCATGGAACAGTTTGACCGGCGGGAACAGCTAACCATACAACTCGCCGAACAAATGACCAGAGATATTCACATCGCAGACACGTTGTTTGATGAATGCCGCCAGGCGTTTACCGATAGCGAACTGGTCGAGCTGATCGCCACTATCGCGGCATACAACATGGTTTCGCGCTTTCTGGTAGCGCTAAACCTGCACTAACAATCGCGAGTAAAACGCAGGATCAGGTATCGAGCTCCGCTGCCTGCAACTGCGCACGGCGCCGCTCGACATCGACTTTTCTCAGACAATACCCGTGCTTGTAGATGCTGGATATCTCCCAGTGAGTTGTTGAGAGCGCCAGCTTCTGGCGCAGACGACTTACGTGTGCGTCGACGGTACGGGTGTGAATATCCGCGCTGGTATCCCACACCGCTTCAAGCAAGTGCTTACGCGTGCTGACCGCACCCTGATGTCGAAACAAATATAAGGCGAGCGCGTACTCTTTACTGGTGAGCGTGATCACCTGTCCATCCCTCGACAGCTGGCGCCTGGCCAGATCAAAGGCAAAGGGTTCGACGATCAGGTTGTCCATTGCACCACGCTCCATGCGTTCGGATGGATGGGAACCGCGTTTACTCGTCCGGCGTCGCTCCAGCTGAAAAACCGGATCCCCTCTTGCCGACAGCACCATTCTGTGTCGTCGGGTTACTTCTCATCATATTGGGCGAATCGGCTTGCTTCAAGGAAGAATTGCGGAAAAAAGCCAGAATCGGTCACAACTGCTCAGCCGCAACACGATTAAACAACGTACCAACCCCCTCTACTTCAACCTCAACGGTGTCACCCGGCACCAGCCACCGGGGCGGGTCGAAACGCGCGCCAGCGCCCGTTGGCGTGCCCGTAGCGATGAGATCTCCCGGTGTCAGGGTGGCAAAGGTAGAGATGTACTCGATAATCTTAGCAAACGGAAATGCCATCGATGCAGTCGTATCCGATTGACGGGTTTCTCCGTTAACTCTGGTTTCAATTTTCATATCCGTCATGTTAACCCCCGCCAGATCGGTTTGAATCCACGGACCAATGGCACCGGAGCGATCAAAGTTCTTCCCCTGCGTGACATTAAATTTCGCATGTCGCAACCAGTCCCTGATAGACCCTTCGTTCATGATCGTCAAACCGGCTATATGATTCGGTGCATCGGCCTGCGATATACGCCTGCCACCACGACCAATCACTATTACAATCTCTCCTTCATAGTCGAACTGATCAGACTCCGGCGGTATGAGTATGTCCTGGTCGTGTGGTGAGAAAGATAATATAGAGCGCATAAACAACGAGGGATACTCAGGTGCACCGGTACCATCTTTGTACTCCGCGTTGCGATTCATATAGTTCACGCCGACACAGATAATTTTTTGCGGATCCGCAATCGGCAACAGATACTCGATCTCGGTCAGTGGTGTACCCGAGTCACTGTTACGCACCACCGCAGCAGCCTGCGCCAAATCGTCTGCCGCTATTAAATCACGGATCGAACGGTGTGCAATTTTGTCGGAAAGCTGCACCACTTCATTGTCCACTACTGCACCGAACATGGAGACATTGTTTTGAACATAAGACACTAGTTTCATCGTATACCCCGGGCTCCGCAAGCCGACTGGTTTATTGTGAGTTATTCTTTGGCACGACTGACATTCACTGACTTGATAAGCCACCTGTGCCAACCACTGAGGATCGGGCTCAGCGCCCAATCCGGGTTGTTCTGTATCCTGGACCTGTGGCCATCCGGTACCCGATACGACGGTTCAACGAACAGGTTTTCCGGCCACAGATAAATAATCAGCTCCTTCAATGGAAATTCCAGACACTTGCCGGCACCAGGGTTGGCCGTGAGCGCTGCAACGGTGAAGGTTACCACGACATACTGGCGCAACGAGGCGTCACTGAACATCAAGCGGTTCAGCCATCGCTGCCACGCTAAGCGTACGGGCAATGCCGCCAAGGTACAATACATCGGGCCGCACAAGATCTTTCAGGGTAATATGACAGAACCATCAGCACTAACCAATTTTCTGTGGGCCGCACGTGACCATAAAAGCCGTCTTATTCGATCTGGATGAAACCCTGCTCGATCGAACCCGATCACTGGAGTTGTTTCTCACCTGGGAGGCGGCAGAATATCTGAATCTGCCGCTGGAGCAGTGTGACCAATACATCGAGCGATTTATCGAACTGGACAATAACGGACAGGGTAAAAAAACCGATGTGTATACCACCCTGTGGAAAGAGTATGGTTTGTTTGAGCACACCGCCGATGACCTGGCACAACACTACGACGAAGATTTTGATCGTTTCTGCTGTGAAAAAAGGCACGCTGCCAGTGCGCTGGAAATGTTGCGTTCCCACGGTTACCGGCTGGCTGTCGTCTCTAACGGTCGCTCGCCTTTTCAGGAAAACAAACTGAACGCACTGCAGATAGAAAACCTGTTCGACACAGTTGTCGTCTCCGAGGCCGTCAACGCGCGCAAGCCGGATGCTTCCATTTTTCTGCTGACCTGCGAACGGCTTGGCGTATCACCGGAACAATGTGTATTTGTCGGAGACAATCCTCAGGCGGACATAGAAGGCGCGAACAACGTCGGCATGTTTTCAGTGTTCGTGCCGACGCGCCGGTATCCTGCCTGCGCACAGGCGGATCGAGTGTGCCGTGATATGCGCGACCTGCCGGCCATGGTGATTGAGGCATCCGGCGGTCCTGCAGCCTGAAGGCGACAGTCTGTGCCGTCTCGTTGACTACGCCAGATGATTTTTACGGCCTACGCGGCCTCTTCATGAGACGCAGTTTCTTGCGCACCGGCGTGCTCAGTCGCTGGCCGCTCGAGCACAATCCACAGATACCCGATTATAAACTCGCGAACCCACGGCACACCCAGGAATACTTTGGTCCAGCTTGCGAAACGGGAGCCAAACGGCTGCGGATGCATGCGAACATTGAAGTCAGACTGCGCGAATACTTTTTCAAAGTCTTTCACCAGGTACTTGTTGAGGTAGTCCTTCGGAATTTCTTCGTAGTCGTACTTCCCCTCCTTTTTGTTGCCGTTTTCATCCATATCGTGGAATGTCGGCACATACCAATCCGATTCATACACACGCTTGCAAACGCGAAGAATAGTTTTTTCTGAAAAGAACACATGTGCGTAAGGTACGGGCATCGTCGACCACAGATGTGGTGCGAACGGATGCTTCCATCCCCAGGTACCGATCAGTACGGTTCCGCCGGGTCTCGTAACGCGATACATTTCAGCGAGCATTGCCGGTGGGTCTTCCACATGTTCGAAGACGTCATAGCACAATGTCGTCTCTACGCTCTGGTCCGGCAGCGGTATGCCATCAATCGTGCTCTGGTGAAATCTCACCTGATCGGAATCGGTTGTTTCTGTTTTCTTTGCTTCGGCAACTGCCTCCGCATCGATGTCCACACCGACCACAGACTTTGCCCCGTAGTCGATATAGCCCCAGGTCACAGCACCGTCGTAGCAACCGAGATCGAGTACATCTTTACCGATAATATCAACGTCAAAGCGTTCCGCAGCGTTGGTCACTTCCTTTACCAGGGACAAGCGGTACTTTGCATATTCTTCGGGCGTTTCGAGTGCGCTTTTCATTTCCTCCGAATGCGCAACCTCACCAGAAGACATACGCTTTGCCAGCCAATATAGAAGGTTCTCTGCGACTCTCATGCTGCTGCGTTTCTCCGCGTTATAGCGCTGTGGTCGAACATTTCAGGCAGCTATCGATGACTCGCCTGAAGCTAATCCCCCACAATGAACGATATGTGCCAAAGTCGCTGCCAACCAGGACACAGTTTAATCTTTGTATTATTCCAGTACTACTAAAAATCCAGAGCCCTGCACTGCCCGGTCGTGACCACAGTCAAGGTTCAGGCTGGAAGCTGACTGCACACCGCTCGCGGCGCACAGACTCCCGGTGTGATGACTACTTGCGCGGCGATTCCCCTTTCACTTCACCATCATCCACCTGCCTGGGGCGATGCGGTTGCGACTCGCTAACCAGATCCTGCAACGACTCATCGCGGCCTGACTCAGAATCATCGCTCATTCCATCCAGAACCGGTAGCGGATCAATCGTCCTCCAGGCAGGCAGTGAAGTCAGCACGCTGCTGATCAAAACCCCACCGCGCAGCAGCCATACAATGTAACCGAGTGACAGGCCGGCAGACATCCCCGCCATGCTGCCCGCCAGTTGCACAGCGAAGGCTTTGTCGCGGTTTAAGCCGTCACGAGACTCATCCAGCTGTTTTGCCAGCTGCTGGCTCTGTTGCCATTCGAGATTCGACCACCCGAATAATTGTTCCAGTGGCGGCACTTGCTCGACCTGAATAACCCCGAGTTCATCCGGTGTAAACACTTCCGCTGCGGCGCGATGCTGGAAAATATCATCGACGACTAACTCCGGTGGCATTACCTCGGTGAACTCGACTTCTACTGACAATGGTCGAACCGCTGCTGATCGCTCCGAAGTCTGACGAAGGTCCGCCTCAGCCTCGTTTGCGACACCGGCAAACGAGGTCGCGCTGCTGATTCCGGAGGTGACTGGCTCCGGTGTTCGTGCTGATACCGGCACACCCGGTGGTGCGGTTGCCGCTGCCAGGGCACTGGCCACAGGGGGCTCAAACGCGTCTGCCACGTTAACAACAATGTCAGCAATTGCACGCTCACCGGCACCATCGGTTGCGGTCAGCCTCACCACGTAGACGCCCGCCTCGGACGCCCGACCAGTGAGTGTCATCGACTGCAGATCAAACACCAGCCACGCTGCATCCGGTACCTCACCCGCCGCCTCCCGACCGATGGTCAGGGTGTCTTCTGTATCAGTATCAGTGAAAAGATCTGCCGGTAATTTAATTTCAGTCAACTGATCAACTGTCGTATTAATCGCCGCCACCTCTGTTGCCACCGGCACGTCGTTCACCGGCAACACCAGCACGTTAACAACGGCAGCATCTGCAGATTGTCCATCGCTTAGTGTGTAGGTGAACTGATCCGCACGGGATTCAGAACCATCGTGCGTGTAGTGGAAGGTGCCATCATCATGCAGACTAACCCTGCCGTGCGCGGGTGGGTCTGCAAGCGTGACAGTCAGCAGCGCTGTATCGTCAACATCAAAGTCATTGTCCAGCACCGATGCGACTGCCTGTCCCCCTTCATTGACCGTCAGCGTGTCATCGGTTGCGACAGGACGGTCATTCTGTGCAGAGACGTTCAGTCGAAGTGTTGCGGCACTGCTGAAATGGTCGCTGACACCATCATCGCTCACTCGAAAAACAATCTCCGCATACGGACTGCCAGACGCATCGGCCACCGGCTGAAAAGTCAACTGACCGGCAGCGATTTGAGCGGCACTGACCACGTCGCCGTTTTGCAGAGGCACACCATCCAAACTCAATGTGCCCTGCACAGGTGTCTGCTCAATGAGCACAGATTCAAACCGGTTGGCGGCGACGCCATCAAGCGAATCCGAAAAGGAGAAATTTGAAACGCTGAATATATGCAGCTGATCTTCCACCATGTCGATCATGCTGTCGCTGGTGGTCGGCGCATCATCAACAGGAACCACATCAAAGCGCAGCACATTGGCAAGAGCCGCCTGTGCCGGCGCTACCGCATCGTCACGTACATAAAATGCGAAGCTCGCATAGGACGTTCCGAATTCGTTAGTGAATGGCACAAATGTCAGTTGCTCCGCTTCGAGTGCTGTAACAGACACCACAGTGCCGATGTCAATCACACTACCCCCAAGTAGTAGCGTGCCACGTTGTGGCAGAGTGGCAATTTCAATGGCACCAAGCGCATCGCCTTCCCGATCACTCAGGCCAAACCAGCTGCTATCGAGCACCATGGCAGTATCTTCCGCCATCGACACCACCAGATCACTGCCGGTCGGTGCATCATTGACCGCCACAATGTCAAACCGGATCTGGGCAGCCGCGACCGACTCATTGCTGTCACCGTTGAGCGAACCGCCGTCGTCTCGCACGAGAAAGGAGAACCGGTCCCGATCTTCACCGGCATCATCAATCGCCGGACGATAGACAAGCAATCCATTGCCAATGTCAGCCGCACTGACAACTGCTCCCGCGGATACTGAACTGCCGTCAAGCTGTAACGAACCCCTCAGCGGCAGGTCTTCGACCACAATCGACTGCAGGCTGTGATTCTCGGTATCTGTGATTTGAAATTGTTCGTGACCGAAAACAAAGGGAATATCTTCGATCATCGTCACCACTGCAGATACTGCAGTCGGTGCGTCGTTCACGGCCTTACCGTCCACGGTGATCTTGAGGGCGTCCACAGAGACATCAGCGCCCAGGTTTAGCACACCGCCAGCGTCCCGCACATTGACAGAGAAGTGGTCGATAGACACACCGTGCGCGTTCGGTGCAGGCACATAGGCCAACAAGCTGGCGTCGATCTCTGCACGCGTTACTGCAGCTCCAGCAGAAATCGCGACCCCATTCAGAGTGATGGCACCGGACGCGGGTAGCTCGTTTATAATTACCGAATGCAGTGGATGGTTCTCTTTGTCGACAAACGGAAAATCCGTAACACTCAGAACATATGCGGTATCTTCCACCACAGTAATTGTTTGGTCACCGGAAGGGACCGGTGCATCGTTGACACCCCTGTTTTCTATGGTCGCTGTGCTCGGTGTTAGCGCCAGGTCCGCACCGCCGTTGACGGTCTGTCCGGTATCCTGCACAGTAAATTTAAAGGCGGTTGTTTGATTACCCTCAGTGTGCACCGGAGGCACATAATAAAATTCACCGTTGTCGATAACAGACCGTTCAACCACCGCGTCGATGGCCAGTTCAACGCCATTGGCAATCAAGGCGCCCTGATCCGGCAATGAATCTATTCGCACGCCGCGTAACTCGTGGTTATCCATGGTATCAATAAAACCGAAGTCCAACACAGAAAACCGGTAAGTGTCACCCTCCCGCACCTCAATGTTGAACGGTGCTGCGGACGGCGGATCGTTCACCGGGACTACAATGATCTCACGGTACAGTAAGTTACTCACCGACTCGCCGTCACTGACCTGAAGGCTGACATTACGCGGTGCTTCGGTCGGATTTTCGCTCACATTCAAGTAGGCAACAGACTGCAACACCGATTGATAGGCTGCCACTGGCGCCGGCCCTGACAGTTCCAGCTGCCCGCTTATCGTGTCAAAAACCCCGTCTATGCCACTCTGTGCAACAAAGAGTAACCTGTCCTCTGCAGCATAATAGTTTTTTGAAATTGTCACCGTTGCAGAGCTGATCTGCATGTTATCCACATCGCTGATCAGCAGAGTTTCCGCCAGCAGGGTACCCGATGCATTCTCTACATATTGCAGCGACTCATTACCCAGACCGGATAAAACAGGGGAGTCGTTCACACTATTGATATCCACTCGCACCAATTTTGATTCAACAGACTGATCAACCCCACTGTTGAGATCACCTCCGGCATCCTGCACTCGAATAGAAAAGCTATCTGCAAACGCGCCGGCGCTGTTCACCGCCGGTATGTACTCGAGTTCGCCGCTATCTATTTCCGACTTCGGTATACTTACAGGCCCTGTCAATGCACTCCCCCGATAGCGCAATTCGCCCGCGAAAGGAAGTGTATCGAAAGTAACGCTCAGCAGCGCGTGACCTTCACTGTCGGTAAAACTAAAATCATCGCTGTTAAACGTGTACCTGGTATCTTCCGTCAGAGTAATACTCAACCCGTCATCGACCACAGGCGGTAAATTCACTCCCTGATTGATGATAGTAAGCGTATTTGATCCCGGGTCGGTATCTACACTATCGCCATCATCTCCACCATTGTCCCGCACCCTAAACACGAGGTCGGTTGACACGTTCCCTTCTGTCGAGGCAGGCGGCTGGTAAGTCAGCAGGCCTCCGTCCAAATCAGCCGCCGTGATGGCGTGAGGACCCACCCCTGACAACGCCGTCCCGTCGTGAACAACACTTCCGTCAGCCGGGAGCGAGAGCAGGTATACGGTAGCGAGTTCGTCACCTTCGACTGTATCGACAAAACCGAAATCCGTTCTGTCGAACTTGTGGCTCGCACCCTCGCGTACCTCTATGATTCCATCGGTACCCGCTGGCGGATCATTTACCGGAGCGATGTTTAGGTCTATCCGATACGATGCGACAGAAATATCAATACCCTGGTTATCTGTACCACCATTATCTCGCAACCGGAACTCAAAATAGTCCGACGTATTGCTGTTCGGGTCTGGAACGTACTTGAGCAATGACGCTATCTCGGAAAACAGCACCGAATCACCGGGCAGCATTTCGATATCGTTATGTATCAACCGTCCATACGACGGCACCGTCTCTACAATTACACGGTAAGGTGCATCTCCAACCGGTGACAGACTGCTTACATCTATTGCATCACTGAATGCAAAATCACCCGGCACAAACCACTTCTCTCCATCTTCAGGTACGCTATGTGTACTCGCGCCCCCTGTTGGCGGATCGTTCACACCGAGAAGATTAATTGAAAGTGTATTCGCCACCGGATCGACACTGTTCAAGCCATCGTCGATAACCTGAAAATCAATTTGAGCGGTTTCTCCGAACACGTTGTTCGATGGTTTAAACGATATCAACCCAGCGTCTATGTCGGCAACTGACACCACGACCGGCACGGAGAGATCAGTCGGTGTGGCGGATGCAGGTGGTATCCTTTGCAGTATACCGTTGGATATTTCGATGAATCGCACCGCATTAAAGCTGTCATCATCGACATCGGAAAAGCCAAAATCTGCCCGCGTGAGTACCACAGAGGAATCTTCCAGCAGGTCTGCAGTCGAATCAGTGCCCAATGGTGTATCACTGACGGCATCGACATTGACCACTACACTTCGCGCAACCGATGTGCCACCCAGGTTATCCACTGCCTGAACATCGAAAGCCCCGATCACACCATTAGTATCTGCAGACGGCGTCCAGCGAACCGATTCATCAGTGGCAATAAGATCACCCGATAACGTCCCACCTGTACTGTCCACTAACGATACTGCACCCGAGTACACGTTTGATATCTTAAAATGCGTCACACTGCCGTCAACATCGCTGCTCAGCGGGAACAGCTGATCAAAGCCGAATTCAATTGTCGTATCTTCGTCGACAGAATCAAAAGGCTCCGCCAGCACAGCCAGGGCCGGATCATCATTCACCGGAGTAATATTGACCGTCGTCTCACCCGAATCAGACAGTGAACCGCCGTACCCCTGAGCCCCGTTGTTTTCATCACTGAAATCCCATTGCAATTTTATCCGGGGAAGCGGGTCCTCACTCAGATTTTCGTATCTGATCGACTGAAGCAAGTTGTTGACATCCTCTGCACTCGCGCCTGCATTAAATTCAAGTTCAAGAACACCGGTATCACGCAACACTGTGACCGCGGCCGACCCGTCAAAAAGCGTAGAACTGAATCTGTCCTGTGGCTGTGGATCCACCACACCATTAATGTCGTCATACCGCTGCAGCAGCAGGCGGGCTCCGGCAAATGTAGTGGCTTCGAGCTCGTCATCACTGACGACAATCGCAGGGTTAATAAGCACAGGTGCCTCACCTTCAACAAACGTGACATCTGTGTTCGCGCCGAAGTTTAGAGCGGGTGGTTCATTGACCGTATCGATGGTCAGATTAATTATCTCTGTAACAGAGGCACCGGTATCACTGGTGCTACTCACACGGATCTGCAGATCATAGTTGGCAACGGTTTCGGACAGCAGACTCTGATCGGCCACACTGATTCTGCCGGTTTTCGGATCGATCGCGAACGCGGACTGTTGCCCGACGGGTAGCAGTTCGAACTCATAACCACCCGCATCCGGCATGGGATCCTCCGGAAAAACGTAGCCGATCGTCAAGCCGTTCGGTGCGGTATCATCGACGCCAAGTTCATCCCGCAGCGTCGATGGTGTAAAGCCAGGCCCGGTAGCGTTACCCGCTCGTAGTTGCGGTTGTAGCTGGGGTTCTCCGGGGTTGGCGCTGCTGTCTGAGATTTGCTCAACCGCGGGGCCGTTATTGGGCTCATGCATCGGCCAGTTCACGGTGAGGCCCGGTGGCGACTCGGGGCTGTTGCTGAAACGCGCAAAGCGGGATTCGTTAATCTCACCCTCGGTACGCTCAACATCCCAGATCCTGACATCGTGCATCGTGCCCGAGAAATGTCTGCCCTTCGCAAACTGATAGTTTTCAAATCCGCCGGTCGTCGAAAAGTCACTGCCGGGTAACAACTGTTGCCCGATAACCCAGGGAAATCCGCCGACGGCGGAGGTCGCGGACAGCCCGGTGGGGACGGAGTTCATTAGCACTCCGTCGTAAAAAAGTTGCACACGATCATTGGCGCCGAGCTTAAGTGTCAGCGCAACACTATGCAGGTCTCCATCGAAAACATCGGGTATTACCGCCTGTATCGTTGGGCCACCCGGGTTGAAAGACCTGATATCCCACTCAAGTAAACCATCATCTGTATCCGCTATCGGGCTGATCACCAGATGCTCGTAATGTGTGCTGCTGTCCGCAGCAGAATAGAGTGTGGATTCAAGGTCACCCGCGTTCGGGGTCAGTCCGGAAAATATAAATTCCCAGGTAATCTCGGAATTGCCATCGACAAAGCGATACTGACTTGTATCACCAAGGAAGCTGTCGTTGCCGCCGTCCATGTTCATTTGCACACCGGGCAGCAGATTGGATGGCAGGTCTTCAAGTACACGGACGGTGAGACTGTCTGTCTTGATGCCGCTGTTGCTTGACACGTTGAATTCAATCGTGTCTACCGTCGGCGTGCTTGTGTTACTGGAAATCGTGATACCGCCGAAATTGATATCTTCCTGGCTGAAAGAATCACCTGCTGTCAAAGGAGTACCAAAACGCTTCAGGATGATTGAACCCGGCACCGATGTGAGCTCGTAGATGACTGATCCGTCACCGGTATCAAGGTCAATGTAAATCAGACTCTCACGCCCAACCGTCTGATCAGTCGCGTTTAGCTCGATGACAGCATCCGCATTGACTACCTGAATCGGTTGCGGCTCGCTGGTAATTATGTCAATAGCGCTATAGCCAAACGATTCTTTCTCCTCCCCCGGATCCCGACTACCATCGTCACGAATTCCACCGTCACGAAATTTCCATTCCAGCACCACCGAGTCGTGAGGCCACTCCGCTGGTGTTGGTGGCCATGCACTTGTGTTTTCGAATGCTATCGATCGCATCAATGACTCGATGTGCGACTTAGTCGCACTTGCATTGAACAGCACCTCCAGTAAACCGTCGCTATTTGACGTCACTGTTCCGAAAGCCACCGTTCCATCTAAAATACTGCTGCCCATCGCCAGGTTATCCGGTTGCGTTGACGATGAAAACGCATCCGTACGGTTGGTTTCAAACTGTGGAGTCGGCGCGTAATCGGTGGCATCAGTACGGGTAAGGGACAGGGTTGTGCCGTCATAGTTTCCACTTGCTTCGAGTTCGACATCTGACAGCGTGATATCCGGATCGACCACAACAGGTGCTCCAGCCATCTCGTATGTTTCGACAGTACCGAAACTTCCGAATAGCGGCTGGTCATTTACCGGTATCACAGCGATGGGCACCGTTTCGCTCTCTGTGAACATCCCTGCCCCCATAGTCACTGAGATAGAGAGTTGATCGCTACCGTTAAAATTACTGGAAGGCAGATACGTAAGTTGAGATAGAGCGGCATTAATGTCAGCAGCCGTACCGTTAAGTTGCAGCGTACCGCTGCTATTGCCGGCAATAGCGACACCTGGAATCGCCATCAAAGACAACACGCCGGAATTAACTGACAACTCAACAGCCATCTGATCACTCGCATCCTGGTCATGCGCCAATGACAGGAATCCGGTAAATACAAATGACGAATCTTCGGCAACGGTCAACGCACTACTGGTCGTACTTATGGCGATATCCGGCCGACTTTCGATACCTACCGAGACGGTACCACTGTCAGACTTTGCCGTGCCAAACGCAGGATCACCACTGTACTCGTCCGAAAACGTCCAGCGCAGCTCGACTGAGTCAGGCGGACTATCGCTGCTATTGCTGTACCCTATGGCTTGTAACGTCTGGTTAACCAGGGACTCACTCGCATTATCATTGAACTGCAGGGATAGCGTACCACCACTGTTTTGCAGAATTGTTCCGACGACTATTGAATCCGCGACTGGATCATCCAGTATCAGGTCAGATCCCTCGAGCAGGGCATTGAGGTTGCCCATACCATGAAAGGTGTCCTCCGGATCGGCACCGTTGTTTCTGTACAGTGACAGAACACTGCCACCGTAGCTGTCGACCGCTGAAAAATCGGGATCAGTGACCCTGACATCAGCGTCAATCAGGATCGGAGGGCCGTCCTCGACATAGGTAGGCGTTGCATCCAGGGAAGAAAAAACAGGCGCTCTATTGGGCGCTCTCAGATTCAGATCAACTGAACCGGTACTGTAGTCAATATCGTTTGCAGACGTAAGCGGTGTGACGACTTCATTGTAGATTCTTAAATTTTTTAGCTTGTGATCGGACAGATAATCGCGAAATTCACCGTCACCCGGATTCCGCCACCGCCCGATTTGAATTTCACCCTCCGGATCAATAAAGTCTCCGCCGCGTTGCGATTCATTGTCGTAGATATTCAGGTTGGTGCCATCGAGATATACCTCAAACCCACCACCAGGCGCATGTGTGATATCAAGCTTATGCCAACCTAGTGGTACAGTGTAAATCGACAGACGCGGTGCGCTGCCACCATCCGAATCAGACAGGTAGAAACTCAATGTTGTGACAATCGTCCGTTCGATTGATACATTTATTATGTTTGAATCTCTCGAGGTTCCGTGTTGGAACAGGTTTTGAAAACCGAATGGTGCTGTATCAACAAAAAACTCAAAAGAAATGGTAAACGACTGCCCATAATCAATATCCGGCAACTCGATATAATCGTTACCATCGAAATCATAAAGACCGGTCGCCGGGTTAAAGGTAGGTTGGCGATTCGCAGGTGAGTCATTCGGCGTGCTGCGCGCCGTCTCATCGAATATGATATTGCTGTCAAGGGGATAGTGGTGGAGTATCGGGTCTTCACTGTCAGTGACGATATAGTCAAAGCTGTCAGCCCCGGTAAAATCGCTGGCAGGCTGATAGGTGAACTGGTCGGCACCATCAGAGACAACAGTACCGTGCTCAGTCCCGGTTGTGTTCAATAAACGAAGCGACGGTGCCGACGACTGATCGTTCTCCAGCACGTTCGTCTCCGGCACGGCCGGGTTATTGATTGGTATATCCGTATTGGCCAATACATCACCAAAGTCATCATCCACTGCGAGCAGGTCAACAGCGAGTGTATTTCTCCAGTCTTCCAGTACCGGAGCGGTGAATACCGGCTCCGCTTCGATTATCCCCGTCGCAAATTCCAGTTGCCAGTCGCCGTTGTAGTCGCGGTATCCGGTTAGGTCATCGCTTGCTGCCACATCGGCGTTCGTCGCCAGCGCAATCTGTTCCAGTATCGCCCTGCCTTCGGTGCTGGATGCCAGTTCACACCCATAAATCAGGATATCTGCATTTGAAGTCAGGTAAGGCTGCCACTGTGCAAGGTCGCGTAAATGATCGTCTATCGAATCACTGTTAATCCATATGTCACCCAGTGCGACTCCATCAGCGGTACCGTGGGAAATAATGTGAACTGCTTCAACAGGGCCAGATACACTCAGCATCGAAAAAATCTGATCCAGCCCGGAAACACCTGCGTCGCCCTCCACTATTTTCAGGGGCGTGTCTGCTCTCAGGCGCAAATCGTTGATGAGTAAATCCCGATCTGGCACACCCGCATCGATGTAAACGAGCGTCCACTCGCCGAGCACTTCGCCATCAACGGTCAGTGGAGATCCGTCATTCTCTGCCAGATCGATCTCACCAGACAGATCAATACCGGGCGAAACGAAGTCGGCCGAGTACAGTACGCGGGGCTCAAGCGGTTCAACCACCACCGCAGAAGGGGTGTGATCCGACTTCCTGCTTTTACAATCGGGCATAGACAGAAGCTGCGTGAACTCGCAAAAATGTGGAGGGGTACTTGTGGGGAATCCTTCCAGCTATTTCAGAGATCGGCTGAAGCTTACTGATATTGAAAGAATTATGTGACTACCACGGCAGACTCAATGACTTCGCTGAGGCGGGAAGTACACTGCAGAGCGAAATTACAGTGGCCTTACGGTAACTGGCGGGAACGGTGCAACGGGAAGACTGCAGCCTGTGTCAAGACAAGCAGGAATCAGCCTTTGGAGCTGAGTCAGTCACTGAAAAGCCACACACCGTTGCACGGATAGGTGCTGATCGCTTATACAGGGCAACCCGAAGGCCCGTGAAGCACCTGGTGGACCGCTTGATAAATAAGCTAACACGGATCGAAGCCACAGCCGCCATAGCGGCGTTAGGAAATGCCCTGCTATGCCTGCGTTTTTCTGTCGTGCTCTGACGCCTGTGGCTGTGAAAAGTTTGTCACCGAACTTTCCGCACGCCCACTAGCCCGGGTTGCGGACCCGGTTGATGATATTGTCGATCAGTTCCAGTTTTTCGTTGTACTGAGTCATCCCGTCCTGAACCGAATCGATATCCGTTTTCAGGTCAGGTATGAATTCTCCTGAAGACGCAGGCGCCTGAATAACTATTCGCTTCAGCGGCGTGGCAGCGGTTTCATCTATGGCGCTGGGTACAATATCAACCGGTTCGATTTGTTCCTGCCCGGCGCTCTGCGCTGATGCCACGGTGTCAACATCACCGGAGGCCTGTGCGTCGCTGCTATCGGTTGCCGATTCAGTATCCTTATCGGTGGCCTGTTCTGCAGACGCGGATTGTTCCGGCTGCGACTGCTCCGATTCGGCAGCTTCAGCCATCGTTGACTCTTCCACACTGGATTGCTCAGCGGCAACAACACCCGACTCCTGCGCTGCATTTTCTTCCGCCTGCGCGTCAACCTCCCCGGCGGGTTCACTGGTGTCCGTTTCAGCCTGCGTTTCCTGCTCCGCAACGCTGCCGCCGGTATCGACCGGTGCGACGGCGACCGGCTGGTATTCGGACGAGCATAGTCGCAGGGCCAGCAGACAAATAATCGCGAGCCCGATGATTAAAACCAGTCTGATGTCTCTGAGCAAAGCCATTACGCTCTCCGTCGGTAGTAGCCACTGCGCCCCTGATCTTCGCGGGCGCGAGGTAAAGTCTCGGTGATGCAGTTTCGCAACGCAAGGCTTTTAACAAAAACTCACGATACGATATTCAATTGCAGGCAACAGAGCAGGCTTTGCTGCCAGGCACCTTAGTTATGCGGGCACAACGCCGCGACGACTATCATGCTCTCTGATCAACCAAATCAGTGGCAGCGCCAGCAGGACCATCCAAAGTTTGCCAAGTATCTGCCCTTCAACGAAATTTAGACTGCCGAACGCCAGGTAGAGAAACACCACACTGTCGATAATCAGGCCAACAACACTACTCAGCAACACGGCCAGTACCAGCCGACGCTCCTGCAGCGGGGTGTAGACCGCGAAGTCTGCAAGCTCCGACAGCAGAAATGCGGCGGTCGATGCGACAACCAGTGTTGCCGGTGCCAGCCACCAGGATATCGCAGCGCCGGCGAAGATCGCGATCAACGCCCAGCGTTTTCCGAGTCTGCGCTGGACGAGATCGCGTAGCACCAGCGCCAGCCCGACCAGCAGGACACCACTCGGTGCCATAATGCCGAAGCCGACTGGTAACAGGCACGGACTGTCCGGGGGGCAGACAGTGCCGACATTGCCGATCATCCAGTTCGCTGCAGGTATACACAATGCGAAAGCGACCAGGTAGATGATCCCTTCTGTGCGCAACCTGCGGTTTGATTCAAAGCTCATCGCTTAACTTATCCGCTAAACAAAGCCG
>CAZOXM010000020.1:0-21227 GCA_964583825.1 uncultured Granulosicoccaceae bacterium | reverse complement strand
CGTATGCACTGTCGAAAGTCACGCCAATCCTGATCTTCGGACATATAGTTAAACAGAATATTCGGTGACTCATCGGGGTCGGCAGATCGCAGCGTGACTGCTCCGCGTGAGGCTGATCGCATGGGCCCGACATGCATCTGAAAACCGTGCGATGGTGCCGCAGACTTGCCGTCATAGCGGATCGCTACCGGCAGAAAATGGTACTGAATATCCGGATACGGCACACCGGCAGCAGAGCGAATGAAAGCTGCCGATTCAAAATGATTGGTGGCGCCATGGCCGTTTTTAAACAGCAGCCACTGCAGGCCGATGCGTGCCTTTGAAAACAGGTTCAGCTTTGAATACAGAGTGATGGGTTGCTTGCAGGCCACCTGAAAATAAATTTCAAGATGATCCTGCAGATTCCGCCCCACACCGGGTCGATCAACCAGCACGTCGATACCCTGTTGTCGCAAATCCGCCTCCGCACCGATGCCTGATAACATCAGCAGCCTCGGCGAATTAATCGACGAGGCACTCAGAATCACCTCGCGCTCTGCTCGCACAAACACCACCCGGCCGTTGATGCGTGCTTCCACACCAGTCGCGCGCCTGCCTTCAAAGACGACGCGTTGCACAAAGGCTTTTTGCAGACGCACATTGCTGCGCTTTAGTGCCGGTCGTAAATACGCATTCGCCGTCGACCACCGCCTTCCCCGATAGACGGTCTGCTCCATCGGCCCGAAACCTTCCTGTTGCTCGCCGTTGTAGTCATCGGTGGACGGATACCCGGCTTCGAACCCTGCCTGTACGAACGCGTGATAAAGCGGGTTGCGTCTGGGCCCGCGCGTGACATGCAGCGGACCATCGGTGCCGCGCCAGCCACGCTGTCCGCCATGCGATGTCTCCATCTTCAGATAGTAGGGGAGTATGTGCCGATAGCCCCACCCGGTGGCGCCGCTCGCTTCCCAGTGATCAAAATCACCGGCGTTGCCGCGGACGTAAACCATACCGTTTATCGATGATGAGCCGCCGATCACCTTGCCTCTCGGGCAAACCAGGCGCCGTCCATTCAGTGCCGGCTCGGGCTGCGTTTCGTAACCCCAGTCGTAACGCTTCATATTCATCGGATACGACAGCGCCGCCGGCATCTGAATAAACGGACCGGCGTCGGTGCCGCCATGCTCGAGCACCAGCACGCTGCAGGCGGTGTCTTCAGAGAGCCTGTTGGCAAGTACAGAGCCGGCGGAGCCTGAGCCGACAATCAGATAATCCGCACTGAGTTCCAAAGGTGTTCCCAATCGTTGGTTGATCGAATCGCGAACCTGATGCCCAATCAGACGGTGCAGTGGTCCGGCCGCAGCATAGTACCGCACGCAAATCCGCGCCACAGCGTTGCCCTGCGACATGCACCTGGGTGCGTTTCCCGCACAGCCGCCATACCGACCACCATTTTCTGTGACTTGACGCACAGAGTGGTTCTGCAAATCGTTGATCGACGGCTTTTCTGAGAAGGAGTCGGCACTGCCGGTGTTTCAAAAATGAAACAATAACGTCAGCTCACCGGAGGACGAAAATCGTGCAATATTTCAGAGTACTCACCGCATCAGTCGCCACAGCCATGATGTTCGCGTGCAGCAGCGAGGACAATTCGCAGTCACCGGTAGTGGTCTCTGATCGCACCATATTGCAGATTGAAGAATTTTCCAGCGCCGTCGAAACCACGACCCTGGAATGGTTGCTGGTTACTCTTGAAGACGACTTCGGTGCAGCAGCCTCACTGGTCGCGAAAGATGAAGCAGCCTGGAGCGATAACGGCCTCCCTACCCTGACCTATGCTATCGACTTTACCGAACCGGGACAGTACGCGCTGAGCCTGCGCGGGCGGCGCGACAGTCGCTTTATTTCCGATCACCCGGTGCATCTTGTTTTCGGTGCAGACCAGGGTGACATCGACTGGGCGGTAAGCGGCCTCGATGATCAGTGGAACTGGTACGAGCAGGACGACAGCGGGCAACAGATGCTGATAAACGTCGACACGGCCGGTGTTCACGAGTTGCGCATCTCATCTGCGGCAGAAGGTCTGCTGCTGGATCAACTGAACATCGCATCCGTATCGGCAACCCGCCCGGCGAGCAACACAGAGGCTGCGACAGAGGACAACATCGCCGGCGAGCAAAATACACAAGTCAGTGAAGACAACACAGGCGATCAGTCTGCCTCTGAGAGTGAGCCTCAGATTCAGACCAACCAGGCGCCGGTCGCATCCATTGCGGCCGACAGTACAGTTGCTGCAGGCACCGCGCTGGGTCTGGCGATCAACGCGACAGACGATGGCAAACCACACGGCGGCATTTACTACTACTGGACCAAAACATCGGGTTTCGGTACCGCGCAATTTTCCGCTGTGCAGTCTCAGGTCACCAGCGTGATCTTCGATCTGCCGGGCAAATATACAGTACAGGCCACTGTCAGTGACGGTGAGCGTTATATCAACGTGCTGCACAACATCACTGTCACCGGCGCGGACACCAGCGACACACAAACCGACGCAAGCCAGGGTTCAATACCGCGCAATGACAATCAACAGCAAAATGCATCTGACAACAACAGCAACAACAATCGCAGCGACAACCTGCCGGCAGGCTACCGCTGGCATTCACTTGCTACAAAAGGCAAAGTAACGCCACGCCATGAAACCGGTGGTGTTGTTGTGAACGGAAAGTTGTACGTGATTGGTGGTCGGGGTAACCGACCGGTCGAGGTCTATGATCCGCAGAGCAACCGGTGGCAGAAAATATCCAACGCACCGATCGAGATGCATCACTTCCAGCCCGTTGCCGTTGGCAGCAAAATTTACATAGTCGGCGCTTTCACCTGCTGCTACCCGCGGGAAGATATCATCGAAGATATCTACATCTTCGACACCAACACCCATCGCTGGAGCAAAGGTCCCAAGCTGCCGTCAAACCGCAAACGAGGCAGCGCAGGCGCTGTGGTATACAACAACAAGATCTATCTGATCGGTGGTAACACCCGCGGTCACTCAGGCGGTGCAGTCAGCTGGTTTGACGAATTCGATCCGCGCACCGGCAAGTGGAAGACACTGCGCAACGCACCGGATGCACGTGACCATGTCACCGTTGCCGTCGTGGATTCAAAGCTGGTGGTCGCCGGCGGCCGCAAAACCAACACCCCGATCCCTTTCGCCAACACAGTCGGCCGAACCAACGTATACGACTTTCGCACAGGGCGCTGGTCAAACGAGGCGAACATTCCCACACAGCGTGCCGGCACGATGACCGTTGCCGTTGGCGATGAGGTCGTTGTCATTGGCGGTGAGTCGACCGCGGGCACCGGCGCACACCGCAATGTTGAAGCATTTAATGTGAACACCGGGCGCTGGCGCTCACTGGACGATCTGCGTACCGCACGCCACGGTGGTGCGGCGGGTGTCCTGAATGGCGTCATCCACGTTGTTGCAGGAAACACCAAACGCGGCGGCGGCAGAGAAACCAGCGACCATGAGGTCCTCAAATAGGCATCACACAAAGCCCGGCCGCCGCACAGGCTGCAGGGGTAACCCCATAAACAATGCCACTTGACTGAATCGTCAACCCGTCATACCCTCCAGTCATGACACAAGCAACGCTCGTACTACTGCTCCTTATCAACCCGGCGGCCTGAGGCTTCCGGGTTACCTGTCATTCGTCCGCGGACGACCCTCCAAATACCAACGAGCGTCGAGATGTCTCATCTCACTACCAATACAACAAGCACCCAGAACGTAACCGCACGCCTGCTCGACACCTGTTCGACCCGGCATGCCGGACCGTGCGACGCTCAACACCATCACGCAGTACGCCCGCAGCCGGCGTCCACTGTGTCGGGAGCTAAACAATGAGATTAAATCCAGCCACTAAATACCGCGCCTTTCCTCAAATTGATCTGCCGGATCGTCAATGGCCGGGCAAAGTGATCAGTCAGGCACCGTCGTGGTGCAGCGTCGACCTGCGCGATGGCAACCAGGCACTGATTGAACCGATGGGTAACGAGCGCAAGTTGCGCATGTACCACATGCTGCTGAGCATCGGCTTCAAGGAAATAGAAATCGGCTTTCCAGCCGCTTCACAGACCGACTATGATTTTGTGCGACACCTGATCGACAACGATCTGGTACCGGAGGATGTCACACTACAGGTGTTAACACAGGCGCGACCGGAACTGATTGACCGCACATTCGAATCCCTCACCGGTTGCAAGCGTGCGATTCTGCATTTGTATAACTCCACCTCTACAGCACAACGCGAGGTGGTGTTTAAAATGGATCGCGACGGCGTAATAAAGATCGCCGTCGACGGTGCTAAATACGTCGCAGAGTGCGCGTCGAAGTACAGCGATACCCAATGGAAATTCGAGTATTCGCCTGAGAGCTTCACCGGCACTGAGCTGGACTATGCACTTGAGGTATGCGAGGCAGTCATGGATATCTGGCAGCCAAACCCGTCAAACCGCATGGTGCTCAACCTGCCGGCAACGGTCGAGATGTCTACGCCGAATATTTATGCCGATCAAATCGAGTGGTTTTGTCGCAACATGAGTCGGCGCGACAGCGTCGAAATCAGCCTGCACCCGCACAATGACCGGGGCTGCGCGGTCGCTGCAACCGAACTCGGACTAATGGCCGGTGCAGATCGCGTGGAAGGTACTCTGTTCGGCAATGGCGAGAGAACCGGCAACGTGGACCTGGTCACGCTGGCACTGAACCTTTTCAGCCAGGGCGTGGACAGTAAGCTCGATTTCTCCGACATCTTCGAAATCATGCGCACGACAGAACACTGCAACAAATTGCCGGTTCATCCGCGACATCCCTATGCCGGCGAGCTGGTATTTACTGCATTCTCGGGCTCACATCAGGATGCGATAAAGAAAGGACTACAGGCGCGCAAGGAATCAAACAACCCGTTGTGGGATGTCCCGTATCTGCCCATTGATCCGGCAGACGTCGGACGCAGCTACGAGGCAGTGATACGGGTAAACAGTCAGTCCGGTAAAGGCGGCGTTGCCTTTATTATGGAGAAAGACCACGGCCTTGAACTGCCCCGACGGCTGCAAATTGAATTCAGCAAGGTCATTCAGGGCATCAGTGACGATACCGGTAAGGAAATCGAGTCTGAGCAAATCTGGCAGGCCTTTGACAACGAGTTTCTGCAGTCAAAAAGTCCCCTGGGTTTTGTGGAACATCACACCGAGGCAGAACATCACGATGATACGCACCGGAGCATTGAAGCGAAGGTGCTGGTGAACGGCGAGCCAAGAACCCTGACCGGTAACGGCAACGGCCCCATCGATGCATTCGTCGACAGCGTCAAGCGCACCTTTGATATCGACTTCCGTGTGGTGGATTACCATCAACACGCCACGGGTGCCGGCTCCTCTGCACAGTCGGCCTGCTTTGTCGAAATTCAGGTGGGCAAGGGAGAGACGCGCTACGGCGTCGGCTTACACTCCAACATTGTGTGCGCCTCCCTGATCGCCGTGTGCTCGGCTGTGAACCGCGCGGCGAAAGATATCCTGAAATTTGAAAACAGCACTGCACCCAGTGAAGCCGGCTGAACAACAGACCTTTGCTTTGCGGGGGAACGACGGGAAAGGCGCGTGATTTCGCGCCTGACTACTCACACTGCACAGTAGTGCTGACTTCCTCGAACGCAATTTCCTGCGTGGTTTCAACCAGCGCAAATTCATAGGGATTGCTCAGCGCTTCTGTATGAATGCAACCGGGCCCGGGGTTTCGCAACAGCACGGTAACTGTCGCGATATCATCCGACTCCACCACCGATTCCACCCCAATCGCAAACCCGCCCGATGGCTGCGTCCCCATCGTCACCAGGATGACTCGCTGGGTGGAAAAGTCGACCGATTTGGGTACTTCGACGGAATACCGGGATAACTCCGCGCGATAACGCGTTTCATCGTCGAGCACGACAAATCTCTTAAACGTCTCGCTGTCATCGATGTTGTAGTCTGCCTTGTGCAACACGGTGTGGGTCACAGCGACCGAATCCGCTGCGGCTGTCGGCAAAGGCGGTGGCTGCGGCACAGTTCCGGGGCCGAAAAATCCACAGCCCGCCACAGAAAGTATCATCGAGATTGCAAATATACAGCGACCCAGCATGCGTTTACCCCGGAGTGCGTCAGGGCTGAGTATAGCTCTGCTGCTACCGCTGTGTGATAACATCCATCCTACTGTACGGCAATGAAAGCACCGCCAGCTCATGACCAAAGAAGACGATTTAATCGAAAGCCTGCTGTACCGTGGAGATCGCGCTTTTGATATCAGTGAGGTCAGTACATCTATCGAACCGATCTATAAATCGAAGAAGGATTACCGCAAGCAACTCAAGTCCGTGGTAAAGCAAATCGACGATCTGCAGGCACTAATGCACGCACAGAACCAGTACGGCTTGTTGCTGGTCTTTCAGGCAATGGATGCAGCGGGCAAAGACGGCACGATCAGACGGGTGTTGACCGGTGTAAACCCGGCAGGTGTGCAGGTCTATTCATTCAAGCGGCCGAGCGATGAAGAACTCGATCACGGTTATCTGTGGCGGATTATTCAGCGTATGCCGGAACGCGGACGAATCGGCGTATTCAACCGTTCCTATTACGAAGAAGTGCTCGTCGTCAGGGTGCATCCGGAAATACTCACTAAGTATCAACGCATCCCTGCAGAATTCATCGATGATACCGAAGAGGTGTTCGACAGCCGCTTCGAACAAATTCGAAACTTCGAATCCTATGCGACAGCCAACGGAATTGGTGTCGTGAAGTTCTTTTTGAATGTATCGCACGAGGAACAGCGCGATCGCTTGCTCTCCCGCCTCGACGATCCGGCTAAAAACTGGAAGTTCTCCTTTGGAGATGTTGACGAGCGCGAGCACTGGCAGGATTACATGCGTGCCTTTGAAGATTGTATCAACGCCACCGCCACTGAAGACTCGCCATGGGCCGTTATACCGGCTGACGACAAGCTCAACATGCGTTTGCTGGTGGCCAAAATCGTTTTGCGACAACTGCAGCAAATGAAGCTCGAGCCACCGCCACCGAGTGACAGGCTTGCCACCGAAATGGAATCAGTCAAAGCAAGGCTCAAAGCACAAAAACCGTAACATGATTAAGCTCCGTTTCTAATGAACTGTTTTTTCACCTCCAGTGACGATGAATGGTTTCAGCCAACCGATCACACGCGCGGACCGTGGCACCGGGACCACTGCCATGCCGGTCCGCCGACAGGCTTGCTGGCAAGATCTGTCGAACAACTGGTACCGCAGCAACGCCTGACCCGCCTGACCGTTAACCTGCTCCGACCTATACCGTTTGCCGGGTTCCGCATCACCGCAGCACTACAAAAGCAGGGGCGTCTGGTCAGCACCTGTAATGCCGCTATCGTCGACGAACACGATAAAGTCTGTGCGCAGTCCTACTCGTTGCACATGACGGAACAGCCGGCGGTTGAGATGCCCTCTCACCACATTGAAACACTCGATCCGAACGACGCCGGCCCCGGTCTGTTTCCAATTCAACAAACGCTGCATGACCTGCCGGCGTTTAACGGTGATGGCGTTGCGGTGAGGTATCCACCGGGGCATGACCATCGACCGGGGCCTACCGTCGCGTGGATGAAAACCGTACCGCTGCTGAGCACTGAAACACCCAGCCCCTTCCAACGCCTGTGCCCACTGGCGGATTGCGGCAACGCGTTTGGGCGCAATGCCGATCCTTCCGAAGTGCAGTTCATGAATCCGGACCTGACTATCCACTGCCACCGTGACCCGCTGGGTGACTGGCTGGGCACCGATGTCGCCGGTTTCTGGGAGCCGAACGGCATCGGCATGGCCGATGCCCACCTGTTCGACCGCGCAGGCAGTGTCGGGCGCGCGGTCCAGACGCTGCTGCTACAAGCCGTGGCAGAGAACGGACCCACGTAAGCAGATACCACAGTCCCTGCAGCCACACTTTTCTTCAACACTGCCGCTAACCTTGTGCAGTGTAGACAGGGCTGCTGAAACGACATCGTTTGCGCTGTAACGCACTGCTGCGGGCAAAATCATGCTGCAGTACAGAAAATAGCGTGCGTGCAGACACTTAGGCGTTGACCGTTCCGCAAACCGCCGGGCACAGCCTTAAAGCTTGATCGGCGCCAGACGATGTCCTGTTAAAATATAAAATAACAGAGTCGGGGGAATTTATGAGTCGGGTAAAACTATTGTTGCCGGGTATCGCGCTGGCAGTGGCGATCGGCTGCTCGCACAAGACTGACACCGGTGATGCATCACCACAGGCCGCCTTGGATGAACCTCGCCCGGCTGTTGAGGTCGCTGCATCCAACAAACCGCTTGGCGTGTCGGACTCCCGCCCGCTGCAGTTACCTGCACTGAATTTCGAACCAACGGTCACCAGTGAGTCTTTTACCTTCGGCAACGATGCACCACTGGATACTTTGTCCGACGCGACCGGGGCGACATCTTACGTACGCGGCAGTAAACCGAATCGCCTTGCTCCCACTTATCCGGATCGGCCAATTCCTGCACGCGGTATGAACATGCAACAAGTGCTCGCCGCCGTTGGTGAACCCGCTACCCGAATGACGGGCAGTAAGTCTGAAGTCTGGGACTACGGTACTTACCGGGTCATGTTCACAGACGACAAGGTTGCATTCACCCAAGTCTGGTAACAGCTCTGCGGTTTAAGTCCGCTATTCGGAAAGCACAAAACGCAACAGATCATCAGACTGTTGCACAAGAAAGTCTGCACCAAGATCGCTCGGCGGCTGGCGGCTGTACCCCCAGCTAACCACCGCCACAGCCACACCACACGCTTTCGCAGCACCGACATCCGTCACCGAATCGCCAACCATTAACACCGCGCCCGTGTCCGCGCCAAGTTGCTCGATACAGCTTGACAGTGGTAACGGATGCGGCTTTCGTTTGGCAGTGGAATCGCCACCAACCACCGCACCGAAATAAGTCTCTATCCCCAGCTGTTGCAGTATGTCTACACTGATCTGATGCGGCTTGTTGGTACAGATCCCCTGCACTAGCCCCTCTTTTCTAAAGGTATCTAAAACCGATGCGACCCCCGGATAAAGTGCGGTGTGGCTACAGCTGTTTTCACGGTAATGACGTAAAAACAAATCGTAGGCCGACTCTCGATCATACTCGCTGATACCACGCGCCGCGAATGCCCGGTCGAGCAGTTTCCCGGCGCCTTCCCCGATCATCTTTCTCACGTGAGACGAAGGCAGCGGCTCAAGCCCCGCAGCTTCCAGCACCCGGTTTGCCGCGGCCGCGATGTCCTCAACACTGTCTGCAAGCGTGCCATCGAGATCCCAGATTACCGTACTAAATTTAGACATCAGCTCATCCATCTGGATCTGAAGCGCTTTTTAACCCACCCGCGAATAGTGGGGCGTGCGGAAATTTCGATAACACTTTTCTTCGCCACAGCCGCCATAGCGGCGTTAGCCATTCCGCAGTCAGGGCTCGACGTAGGCCCTGCTATGCCTGCGTTTTTCTGCCTTGCTCTGACGCCTGTGGCTGTGAAAAGTTTGTCACCGAACTTTCCGCACGCCCCACTAGCATCGCAACGCCTCAATATGCTTCGCGTAATTCTGTTCGTTCCCATCGGCGAAAACAGCAGAACCCGCCACCAGTACGTTGGCACCCGCTGCGGCAACTGACGCTGCATTGTCGGCATTAACGCCACCATCCACTTGTAGATCAATCGGCCGTCCGGCAATCATTTGCCTGACACGTTCAACTTTTTTTAGCTGTGAGCTAATAAAAGACTGCCCGCCAAACCCCGGGTTTACCGACATCACCAGTATCAGGTCGATCTCATCGATCACATAGTCGAGCACCGACTCCGGGGTCGACGGATTCAGGGACACGCCCGCTTTCACACCCAGCTGTTTTATCGCCTGAACAGATCGATGCAGATGCGGGCCGGCCTCGGCATGCACCGTGATGATATCCGCCCCGGCACCGGCAAAATCCGACAGGTACGGATCACACGGCGCTATCATCAAATGCACGTCCAGCGGTTTCTCTGTGTGGGGTCGCAGTGCCTTCACCACTCCCGCTCCGATGGTAATGTTAGGCACGTAGTGTCCGTCCATCACATCGATGTGAATCCAGTCTGCACCGGCTCGGTCAATGGCTCGAACTTCTTCACCCAGCCGCGCAAAGTCGGCCGAAAGAATTGAAGGCGCTATCAGCACATCACTCATTAGTTTGACTCACGTGAAGAACAGTTATTGCTGTGCCGGGTAAATGTGGACAGCGACTGATTGTACATCCTTTACCGCATCCTAAAATCAACGACCAGCGGGTAATGATCCGATGCCCAGTGATCCCCGGACTTGTCACGCAGCACCAGCGCATCACCCACAGGTTGAAATCCGTCGCTGTAGGCAACATGATCGATCGCACCAAACAGATTGATGCCACGACCGAAGTGGTAAGTGGCCCCCTGCACCGGTACAAATTGTAAACCGGTTGCCTCGATTGCCCGGTGCAGTGTCGAACCGAATCGGGCATTAAGATCGCCTGCAAGCACCACATGCTCTCCGCGAGCAAGCCACGGGCGGATTCTGTCCAGTGTCAGTGCCACTGACCGGCTGCGGTTGTTCCGACTGGCATAATCGAGGTGCACATTGACCAGGCGCAGCGCCACACCGGAGCGCTTTTCACGGAACTGCACCCACGAAGCAAAGGCGGGATAGGAACCATTAAAGGTGTGCGAATAAATGATATCGGGCGTCTCTGAAAAAAAGAACCAGCCCTGATCCAGCACGTCAAACCTGTCGCGCCGGTAAAACACAGGTTGCGTCGAAGGGAATGTCTGCCAGGGCCCTACTGCAGTCACTGCGTATTCCGGATGATGGTCTACCAGCCAGTCACGCGTCAGGTTCAGGCTATCGTCGTTACCACCGGCGAAGCTCTCCATTTCCTGAAATGCAAGGATATCCGCTTCAAGTGCAGCGAACAGCCTGGACATCGGCTCTCTGCGGCGCTGCCAGTGTTCCATGCCCCAGCGCCCGCGCTGTTTGTTCACCAGGATGTAGTGCACGTTCCAGCTGCCAATGCGAATGGTATCTTGCGGGGCACTTCGAAAGGCGGGCCCCTGCGAGTTGCGCAGCCACTGGCAACCGCACACGACCACCGCGAGTAAAACCAGCACCACAAAGGTGCCTGCTGTTTTTTTCATCGCGCTGCGCTTCAGATCGACTCAACCACCAACGGATAGCCAGGACCCGTTTTGATGGCTGATAACACAGGCATCAATGACCCGCATATTGCTCACCGCATCATCCAGTGTCACCGGTAACGCGGTGCCGTTGAGAATCGCAGCGGACATGACATCGGCCTGCAATGTGTATTGATTACACGCGGGCACCACCTCCTCCACGCAGCCATCCTCCCGTGTGAGCCACAGTTTAGTCGGTTGATTCGCCGGTGCGTTTACCGGAATTTCTATTTCTATCCGACCCTCTGTGCCGACGATATTAGCCCGCTGATAAGGAAACATTTGCGTGGAACAGGTAAATGTTGCTGTTACACCGCCAAAATCCAATATCGCCGAGGCAATGACATCAGTACCGAAATCAGGGTGGATTTCCATTGATGCAAACACTCGCTCCGGTTCTCTACCGACCAGAAAACGGCTTTGCGAAATCGGATAACAGCCGATATCCATCAGACCACCACCACCCATTTCCGGCTGGTTGCGAATGTTGGCAGCGTCATCGTTGTAGTAGGAGAAAAATGTCTGAATCGACCGCAGTTCACCGATCCTGTTGTCTTTCACCCACTGCCTGACGGTTATCCACTGCGGATGAAAGCGATACATAAACGCCTCCATCGCAATCAGTGACGGATAGGTTGCGGCTGCATCTCTGAGTTCAACTGCCTGCTCAGCGGTTAATGCCACCGGCTTTTCGCACAACACGTGTTTCCCCGCGGCAAGTGCTTTTTCCGACCACTGAACGTGTAAATGATTGGGCAGCGGGTTGTAGACCGCATCGACGCCGTCATCAGCCAGCAGTGCTTCGTAGCTGCCATGCGCTGTTTCAATACCAAGATCGGACGCGGCGGTCTGCGCCTGCTGTAAATCGCGAGACGCGATGGCGACCACCTCACCCAGTTCGCATTGCTGCATCGCAGGTATCACCTGCTCGGTGCCGATACGGGCGGTACTCAGCACACCCCACTTTATTTTTTCTTGCATTACCCTGGTCCTTGATCCGGTCAACTATTGTGCAGCTGGCAGGCCCGTAGTGCGCTTGCTACCAGAACGCCTGCGACCTGTTATTCTAACCGCTCGGGAACACCGCTGCGCATCCGGCTGCTGCGGCGTCCTTCCCAAGGCCACAACTGCGAACTGACACAACCCGGACACACTATGCTACAAAATCAAACCGCCATCATCACGGGCGCCACCGGTGGAATCGGGCTTGCTGTGCTGGAAGCCTATCTGCACAACGGAGCAAATTGCATTGCCAGTGATCGCGGCGCGGCAACCGACGCCATGGAGGCACTGTGTGCTCAATTCCCGGGCCGGTGCAGCTATGTATCAATCGATGTCTGTCAGTCCGAACAGCGCGAGTCATTACTGCAACACGCAATCGCCACGCACGGCAGCGTTCATATTCTGTTCAATAACGCCGCCGTGTTCGATATGGCGCCGCTGCTGCAGGCTGACGAGGCCATGTATGAAAAGATCTTCGATGTAAACGTCAAGGGTATGTTCTTTATGATGCAATCGGTCGCCGGCCATATGGTGGAAAGCGGCCACGCCGGCGCGATTATCAACATGGCCTCACAGGCCGGCCGTCGCGGTGAGGCACTGGTGTCGCACTACTGCGCCAGCAAAGCGGCAGTTATCAGCTACACACAATCTGCGGCAATGGCGATGGCACCGCACAGCATCCGCGTTAATGCCATCTCCCCCGGTGTCATCGACACACCAATGTGGGAAACGGTCGACGGGCTCTTCGCCAAATATGAAAATCTGCCGATAGGACAAAAAAAGCAAATGGTCGGCGACGCAGTACCACTTGGTTACATGGGTAACCCGACTGATATTTGCGGCGCAGCCGTGTTCCTCGCGAGCGCCGGTGCCAACTATATTACCGGGCAAACACTCAATGTCGACGGCGGCAATGTACTTAGCTAAAGTTGCTCAATGAATGTCTGCGTTCCCGGTCACCTCGTCCACCGCGTCTGCCAGAGCGGACACCGCAAAATCAAGTTCTTCCGTCGACGCGATAAACGGCGGTGCCAGCAGTACATGGTCCCCTGCACTGCCGTCCCGGGTGCCGGGCATCGGATAACAGATCAGCCCCCGGGCAAAGGCCGCTTTTTTCAACCGGCCTGCCACACCGAGCTCAGCCGGAAGCGGATTCCGACTGTCGCGATCGGCAACAAATTCCACGCCGACAAATAACCCGCGACCGCGAATATCGCCAACGTGGGGATGGGCTGAAAGCCGGGCCTCAAGTGCTTCTCTCAGGTATCTGCCCAGCGTTTGCACCTGGTTCATCATGCCGTTTGCAGAGAGTTGTGCAAACACCGCCTGCGCAGCCGCCGCCGCTACCGGGTGCCCCAGATAGGTGTGCCCGTGCTGAAAAAAGCCACTGCCATTTTCGATAGCGCTGTAGATACAGTCCGTGCACAGCATGGCACCGATCGGCTGATACCCTGCCCCCAGCCCTTTGGCTATGCACAGGATATCCGGTGCGATATGGTCGGCTTCGCAGGCAAACAAATGACCGGTACGGCCCATACCGCACATCACCTCATCAAGAATCAGCAGCACCCCATAGCGGTCACAGATCTCCCGTATGCGACTGTAGTATCCCTCAACAGCGGGGACCGCACCCAGTGTGGCACCAACCACCGGCTCTGCCAGAAAGGCCATGACCTTGTCTTCTCCAAGGCGCTGAATTTCCGCTTCGAGCTCATCAGCCACCCGCTGACCATACTGATGCTGCGATTCGTCCGGCCGGCGTTCCGCATATTCGTAACAGGGCGCGATGTGACTGACCCCCACCAGCAGTGGCGAGAAAGCCTGACGACGCCATGCGTTTCCGCCGGCGGCGAGCGCGCCGAGTGTATTGCCATGATAGCTCTGACGCCTGGCGATCAGATGGGTGCGCTGCGGCTGATCTATTTCGACAAAGTACTGCCGCGCGAGCTTGATTGCACTCTCCACCGCTTCCGATCCACCGGAAACGAAGTAGACGCGATCAAGCGTACCGGGCGCTGCTGCTACCAGCGCATCCGCCAGTGCCTCAGCGGGTGCGGATGAAAAAAAACCCGTATGCGCAAACGCCAGGGTATCGAGCTGCGACGCCATCGCTTCCCTGACGGGCTGGTTGGAATGGCCGAGGCAAGAAACCGCCGCTCCACCGGAGCCATCAAAGTAGCGTTTGCCGTTTTCGTCTACCAGAAAACAACCGTCACCAGTCACCGCAATGGGCGGCTGGACTTTACAATGACGCGGGAATACGTGTGACACAAACGACGACCCCATCAGTGGGTGGATAACCAGTGCTTTGGCAGAAGTGCGGACCTTCGGGCATCCGCTCATCAGATACCTGATGGTTTAACATCGCACCCGGTTAGTCAAGCTGCGCTTATCGCACAGCCTGTCAATGCCACAGTGGTTGTCAGTCGGTGCCGGACATCACCTCGGCCAGTGTCGGCAGATCCGCTCCGCTGCGGGTACAGGTTACCCCGGCTGCTTTCACCGCAAACGACATACAGGCAGATAAATCCACCTCCCCGGCGAGTTGTGTCGCAGGCTCGCTACTATCGGCATCGACATCAGGCAGATGATTCTCCGCCACCAGCCAGTGCAATACCGCCGCCTGAAATGTATCGCCGGCACCTACCGTATCAACAACATTTACTTCGACACCGGACTCATTGTTGACCGCACCTGCAGCACTGAACCCGCTGGCACCATCCGGACCGCGGGTAATAAAAACCAGCTGAGCGCCGTGATCGAAACAATCGGCGACAAACTGATCTTCACGGTTCTTTCCAAGCAGCGTGGCAATATCTTCGTCACTCGCTTTGATTACGGTGGCGCTTTTTGCAAAGCCCGCGAATGCCTCCCGCCATTTGTCGACATCCGGTTCGATCGTCGGGCGCAGGTTCGGGTCATAGCTGATCAGCCGCTTTTCACTTTCACGTGCAGCCAGCGCCATTAACGCGTCCGACGTCGGAGAAACCGCTGTGCTGTAAGACCCAAAGTGAAGTACACGCACGTCCTCGGGCAATTGCTCCGGCAACTCTTCTTCACGAATGCTGACATCGGCAGTGTTGTCTGTGTAGAACACGTAGGCGGCTGATCCGTCCGCTTGTGTTTCAACAATGGCAAGCGTCGTATTGAGTGTTGAAGGCAGACAAAGCGATACGTCGATATCGTTACCTTCAAAGTGCAGCCGCATGCGCCGGCCGAAAAGATCATCCGACAGTTTGGTAAAGTAACGGGATTGATGGCCGAAGCGAGCCAGCCCGGTGGCGACATTCATCGGCGACCCGCCGACATGCCCCTGCAGGTTGACGGTAGTCCCACTGGACTCTCCGGCAAACATATCAAACAACGCATCACCGCAACATAGAAACACTCGTTAACTCCCGTTCTGGATCAAGTCGGACAGCGCAGTATTATAACTCGCCCACTGTTCGATATGGGGCAGATGACCGCACTCGTCGAGCACATGCCACTGCCCGCCAAAGTCGTTTTGATCCGCCGCGAGCAAAGGATTGATCGTATCGTGCTTACCCCAGCACACCTGTCGCGAAATATTCGACTGCACAATATGCGCTTTCGCCGCAGTCAGCGCCTGTGTGGAACCCTCCAGCAGTGAGGCGAACTGACGCCATTGCTGTCGAATATCCTCACTGTTGAGTTGTTGCTGTAACCGCGATACCGCAATCGCGGAGATAAGCCGTTTATTCTCTACCATGGTCTGCAACAGGCTTAGGCCCGCCTCGTCATCTTTGATCGCAGGCAGCTGTTGCACGAATGCCTGGTTAACACCGCAACCCAGTCCGACCGGTGCAATCAGGGAAAGTGCCGACACCTGCAAGCGGGTCGCGCACAACATGGCGATCGCGCCGCCCGCGCTGTGTCCGATCAGTACACAGGGGGCTGTCGTATCAATGGAATCGAGCACCTGCTCTGCTATCTGCTCGAGAGAGTCGGGTACCGGCACCTCGCGGGATTGTCCGTGCCCGGGCAGATCTATGCCGACAGCTTCCATTGACCCGCTGACGGCAGCAACGTTCGCAACCCAGCTCTGCGCATCGGCACCAAAGCCGTGGAGGAAGTAGGCTTTAGGGCCCTGACCACCGAATGAATGGAGATGCAACACGGTCTAAAACGCCCCTGTTACAGTGATCACTCAATCAAGCCCAGTGTTTGACCTTCCTCAATCAGTTCGTCAATTGCCACGACCTGCTTTGTCAAAGTACCTGCCACCGGTGCTTCCAGCTCCATTGATACTTTCGGTGTGGTGACCAGCACAACCGGCTGACCGGCATCGACCGCCTCGCCTTCGGCAATCAACCACTCTTCCAACTGCGCTTCGGTCGCCTCGTTGCCGAGGCTGGGCATCACTATCGGTGTTTGCATTCGTTTCCCTGGAGAGTTAAAGACCGCGCCCTGCCTGTGCCAGCGTATCGTAGCTGCGATGGGTGGCAGCCGGAATGCCGATGTCCGGGTAGAAGCGGCTTGTCAGCGTTAATATATCATCCGCCTGCGGAAAATAAGTGGCTTCCATTTCGGCACCGGGTACGATCCAGTTGGGTGCTCCCAGCACCAGTGGTGCCGCCCTGAGCGAGCCAAATACTTCGCGAGTAACATTCGCCGCCACGGTTGCTGCAAAGCTGCCGCGCTCACAGGCTTCAGTCACAATGATCAGGTAGCCGGTCTTTCTCACAGAGTTCAACAGTGGCTCGTAGTTGAACGGCACCAGACTGCGGGCATCAATGATCTCGGTCTCCAGTTGCCACTCTGCGGCGAGCCTGTTCGCCGCTGCAATCGCGGGATGCAGACACGGGCCCACGGTCAGCACCGTCAGCGCATCCCCGGTGCGCTTGATTTCCGGTTCACCGATGTTCAGTTGATAGTAATCCGACGGCACCCCTTCATCCCGATGAATCTCCACCGCGTCATAAAGGCGCTGACTCTCGAAGAACACTACCGGATCGTTGGCTGCCAAAGCCGCGGCCAGTAAACCTTTCGCATCATAGGGTGTGGCCGGATACACCACTTTGAGCCCGGGGATATGCGCAACCAGTGATGTCCAGTCCTGCGAATGCTGTGCACCGTACTTACTGCCGATTGAACACCTGAGTACTACCGGCAACTGCAGCTGTCCACCGGACATCGCCTGCCACTTCGACAGCTGGTTGAATATTTCATCACCGGCACGACCGATGAAGTCGGCATACATCAGTTCAACCAGCGCCCGGCCACCTTCCATCGCGTAGCCAACGGCGGTGGAGACAATGGTCGCCTCCGAGATAGGCGCATTAAACAACTGTTGATGCGGAAAAAGATCGGACAAGCCGCGGTACACACCGAAAGCACCACCCCACTCGCGGCACTCTTCACCGTAGACCTTCAGCAATGGATCGCGCTGCAGGTGATACAGCACAGCTTCAAATAAGGAGTCGCGCAAAGTCACGGCACGCATCGGCGAAAGCGGATTGCCGTGCGCATTGAGGCCAGCGCGCGATTTCTTACCTAACTGTCGCAGCCGACTGCACTGGTCAGCATCCGCGCCACTCAGCGGCTGTTCCGGCAGCGTTTGGGAGGTGTGGTTAAACATGAGTTCGCCAACTACAGCGGGGGACTTAACCGGAGGAACAGCGGACGTATCCGCAGCCACCGTCAGCACGCGCGCGATCAGGTCCGCCACCTCGCAGCGCAAGTGCTCATACTCCGCCGCATCTATCACCCCGGCCTCTTGCAGTTCACTGGCAAAACGTGCGAGCCCGTCGTGCTGTTGCCAGGCATTCATCTCATCGCGGGAGCGATAGGCGTTGGCGTCAGTGGTGGAGTGTCCGGAGTAACGATAGCATTCGACGTCGAGCAACACCGGCCCCTCTCCCCGCATCAGCAGGGCTCTTTTTCGACTGACCGCATCCGCCACAGCCAGCGGATTGGTACCGTCAACAGTCTCCGCATGCATCGCTGATTGATTAATGCCGGCGGCAATTCGAGACAACCTATCCCACCCCATGGTCTCCCCCATGGTCTGCCCGCCCATCGCGTAGAAATTGTTGGTGAAATAAAATAATACCGGTAAACCACGTGCCTCGGCGTCCTGCCACAGGGATCTGAACTGCCCCATGGAAGCGAAGTTCATCGCTTCAAATGTCTGACCACAACCAGTCGCGCCATCCCCGGTAACACTCACGGTAATTCCATCGGCCGACTGTCGCTTAGCCATTGCCGCACCGGTGGCAATACCTGCTGAGCCTGCAACAATAGCGTTGTTCGGGTAAATACCGAACGGTGTGTAAAACGCGTGCATGCTACCCCCCATACCGCGGTTAAAACCGCAATCACGCATCAGCACCTCACACAGGAAACCCAGCAACAGGAAGTTTTCGGCCAGGGTTTTACCTTCGCCACCGAGCGCACGCTCAGTCATCTGTAACAGCACCGGATGCTGCATCATGCGATCACCCAGTTCATTGTCATTGCACTGCTGTATCACCGACAGCCCTTTGGCCAGCGCATCACCGTGACTGCGGTGATTGCCGAACACGTGATCATCGGGTTGCAGCGCCAGTGCCAAACCGACGGCTGATGCCTCCTGCCCGACGGATAAGTGTGCCGGTCCGCGATAGGCGCACTGGATTCCGTTGAACTCACCACGGCTGCGGATCTCCTGCAACATCGTCTCAAACTGACGCAGGATTAGCATCTGTCGCAGCACCTGCCGCAGCGTGTTGTCAGGATACTCCGCACGCGCCTGTGCCAGTGTTTTCCGATAGAGATAAACCGGTATATCCGGTGTCTGCAGCGGCTCGCGATCGGCAAACCGCTCGGGTAACACCTCGATGGATTTAGGCATGGATTTCTTAACCCGTGAACTGTTGATGTATTTTACCGCGGCACGTCCTGCACGGCGCGAAACTACTATTGCCGCTCGCGTTCAAGTTCCAACGCGATGCATTGAATGACCAGGCGGATCGCCTCGCGCTGCATGGTCAGCGGCATTGAAGCAATAGCGTTTTGATGATGCGGGTCGATCACCGACTCACCACGACTGATCAAATCACACACCTGCGAAGGCATGAATGGCAGGTGCACAAATCCGCAGCGGCAGTCTGGTAATTCAGTGGCGCAATAATGCAGCGCACGGTACATCAGCGCATTGCAAAGAAATGTACCCGCAGTATTTGATACTCGTGCGGGTATGCCCGCTGCAATCAGGCTCGACAGTGCTTGCGGCAGTGGCAGGGTGGCTTCGTAGGCCGCTGGCGCCTCTTCGATAATCGGGCCGCATACGCGCTGCCCTGCGTTGTCCGGAATTTCAAAAGCGGCATAGTTCGCGGCCAGTCGTTCCAGCCTGATCATGCCCTCTCCCGGACACAGACCCAGCGCGACGATCGCCGACGGAGCAACCGCCTGAACCTGCTTGCTGAACAACATCGGCAGCTCTCGATTCACCACCGGGAATACGGCCCCGGTCACTTTAAACCCGTCGATTGTTTGCCCGTTCAGCTCAATGGCAAGGTCTGCCGAGGGGTTGCCGGATCGATCGCCGTAGGCTTCAAAGCCTGTGACCAGAATGGTTTTCCTGCTATTCATCGCGAGTGGCCCTGCGCTGCAATTGTTCGCGCAATCAGTTGTCGATACTCGGGCACCAGCGTGCTATCGCTGTAACGCTCGACATCGGGTGCCGGTGGCAAAGGGTCGTGCAACAGCGCCCGTAATCGAGCAGTGAGCGACTCTACTTCATTGCCGCTGTCGTATAACAAGTCCGCGGGTACGTACTCCGGATAGGCCATCCGATCGGGAGCGACCGGCACACAACCGCAGTCTATGGCCTCGAGCATGCCCAGCCCCTGAAAGTCATGCAGCGCTGTCGATACCACCAGATCAGCGCGCTGCAGCGTGCGCAGGTAGCTTTCGCGCGGCTGGAATCCCCAGGTGGCGATCTGCGGTGCCAGACGCTCTCTGGCCTCGGTAAAGCAATCCGGTACATTGCGAAACGACTGCCCCATCAGGTGCAGCCGGAACGCCACCCCGTCGGAGGCCAGCCGGTACAACACCTCGAAAAATAAATGGGGCTGTTTGTCGTACTCCCAGCGGTGGTTCCAGACGATTTCCCGCACCCGGTTTTCAGCCGGTGGCGGTCGATCTGTGCTGACAATCGGTACCGGCATGACAAGCGACTTTGAAAGACATCGTTCGATCAACCCTCGATCCATGCCATCCGGCATTGTTCTGATGAACTGCAAGACACCTTCGGCGAAGGAGTCCTTGTTGTAGCGTGAGTTAAACACCAGCACATTGGCAGTGAGCGCTGTCAGTATCGTATTCAGCCGCGCATTGACGATGTTGCTTCTGTGCTTTTCCTCGCCGCTGTTGATTGGGTAGGCGAATTGATTTTCGTGAAAGTAGACGATGGCCGGGCACGCACTCAGTGCCGGCACGAACCCGCGCAGGGTAGCCAGATCAGTCATTGATGTCGCAATGATCAGATCGTAGCGGCGCGTCAGTACGTCTTTATGGCGGGCGTAGAAAGTCAGCGCATTGCTTCGTATGCGCCAGTAAAAATGCCGGTCCGGAAGCGCAAGACTGGTCCAATGAAACTCCGTTAACGCCGTTGCAAGCCATTCGCGCCAATAGCGATGGCTGGCGGCATCATACGCCGACAGCAGCAGTATTTGCGGGGTTCGACCGGTCAACAGCGAGACTGACCCGACCGCGCCCGAAAGTCAGCCGGACGCGGCAATAATACCGTCGATTTCGGAATCCTCGGGGAACCGGTTGAGTTTTCTTTTTGAATAAACCAGCTCATCGTCGCGGGTGATCTCAAAGACACCGCCCGACCCCTCGATCAGCGCCACTTCTGCACCTGAAACTGTCAACAGTCGATCTCTCACACGGAGAGCAGTCGGCTTGTAGTTTCACTGCACGCAATATTC
>CAZOXM010000019.1:0-60393 GCA_964583825.1 uncultured Granulosicoccaceae bacterium | reverse complement strand
AAGGTTTTCACGGTACTCCGCTGCTGTTACCTTGCTCAGTCCGGGCGCTCCCTTCTTGTTCAGCCTTGCAAACGCTTCTCGCAAGAACTCCACATCTATGCGATGCGCCAGCGTCGTGAATACCCACTCCGGGTTCTGACTTGCCTCTTGCGCAATCACTTGAAGTTGTGTTGAAACGGTTTGTGATCTCAACGTATCTCCCGTTATTCCATTCAAGTTCCGTTATACCCTGCTTCACCTTCCCTACAGTGGGTCGCTTGAGTATCACTTCCCCACCTTTCCGATTTGCCAGACAACCCGCAAACCCTCGGTACTACGTTCCGCTAAGACTGCCGAACGCTCCTCTCGTGCTCGTTCGCTCTCGCTCCGCACACGATACCCTGCAATGCTCTTACAATTCGTGTTTCCATCACTTTGATGGACTCAATGCACAGCAGAGCACTGTGCATCGCCCGGAGACGTTTGGCTTGGGCCTCTCCCTACTCGGCCCTTCTCGTTGCAGGGAAGCTTTCGGCTCTCCCGAGTTCCCGGACTACCCCTCTGAACAGATGACCAGGTCTCAGACCCCGGTGGTGACCCCAACACTCGCCATACTTACTGCGCATCAAGGCCTGTTGTCTTCCAGTTTAAGCACACTGTCGACTTTCCACTGCTTGCTCACACAAACAGCTTTATCCAATGACCACCACTATACATATTTCGGGGCTCTATACTGACCCTCCGTTCTTGATCCACCTGGCTTCGGACTCCCGTTACCAGGTTTGCCCTCAGGTTTCACTACTGCCTTGCTGGCTAGGCTTTAAGCAGATGGGAATTGCGCGACTTACGCGCTCACCCACTGGGTAATAACAACCAATTTCATCTCGACCTGCGAGAATCCCATGGCTCCGGATTTAGCTCGGCACGAGCTTATCCTTGTTTTTCTTTGAGCTTGGCGCATTGACTATCGATGCATCAACGATGATTCCGTTGGATACCTTTATCCCTTGAGTGCAAAGGTATGTATTCACTCTTTAAAAAATTCTGTTGCGCTAAATCGTTCTCTTCAAGCAAGTGGCGAAACTTACAGTCTGTCGTCTCATCAGGCCATCAGGCACGGGCTCCCTTCCCAGATCTATTCTTGCAAAATCACGCATTGATGTAATGTCATACAGGGCCTCTTCTACCGCTGGGTCTGATAAGCTGAAGCAAATCTGTAAAAAGTGATTTCTCAACACACGCTCTATACCAATGGGCGGGCAACCTCTGCATTTTATCACTGGATAGTGTGGTTCAATCACTCTCACCAGATCATTCCAAGGGACTGCAATCTCCATTTGCTCAGGAAATTGGGCGCGAAGGGTCTTCTTCTTATACTTATCAAAACCGCATCGGCAAACGTCGTTTGTCTTTCCATCGCTCTACAGAGTTACTTCGACCAAATTATTGTACGCTTACTGAACTAATCAGAGGCTCCCTAGAACTATATTTCATTTTTATTACTACCCGACTTACTTCTTGATACTCGCCCGCTGCCAGCTTATCCGGAAGCGGTTCCTGCAAAGAACAATGGACAGACACCTCCTGCTTCGCCACTACCTGCTTAAACTAAAGGAGATTACCTTATGAATGCAAGTCCGTTAACGAGCTGGGAAGGTGCAGAGGCCTACTTTAACTTTGCGGATAAACCCAGTGTGATTGTCCTGATACTGGTTTCTGATGAACGATTGTTCAAAGTCATTTTGAGGACCTCAGATCTATTTTGTGAATGGATATCTGGAATTAAGCGTATTGCCTTACTGCTACGCCATCCAAATTCAGAGCAAATGCGAAATTTCTGAACGCAGGTGCGATTGCCCGTCAGTGGGCGACATCCATTGGTCCGGCGTCTGGCGGCGCATTGGCAGTTTCGAGCAAGCCCTTGGCAGGCAACCGTAGGAACGCAAGACGGCGTGAGGGTATCGTTACTTCAGATCACTGAGGAAATGCCATGCGCGCCCAAGCCAATACCGCACCTAAGCATCGCCAACTTGAAAAAGCCTACGATCGTTTTTCAGGTCGTTGGCAAAGCACGGTTGAACGACTTGGATTTGATGTGGCCTATGCGGACTTCATCACCGCATCGGGGCTTTCTGAGAGATTTGCGATGACGTGAGTTTTTCGGAGATCGCCAAGGCTGCGCATATGTCGGAACGGACGCTGGCAAGGCGGTTCAATGATGAGGTGGGGATGACCTGGGGGCAGGCCCTGCGCCGTTTGCGCATGATCAGGGCGGTCGAAATGCTCAGCCATGAAGAAACCGGTATCCTCGACGTGTGTTACCGCGTTGGCTACGGATCCCTGAGCGCCTTTTACAAGGCATTCAAGGCGTTTTCGGGGCTCACGCCCACAGAATTCCGTGCCCGCCATCAGGGTGGATGGGACAACATCCGACTGTCGGACACGGATGGCAGAATATGAGCCCAGCCCCTCAATGATCCAGACATCGAGGTCGCCCTGGCAAATTTCACCAATCACCTTGCAGACATCCAGACGCGCCCGGGCTTTGTCCCGGCTCCGCGGGGTTTCAAAAAACCAAACAGACGCTTGGGGATCGTGCCGTTGGACTCGCTGGTGCATTCTGTCGTCTGGCCTCTGTTGCCTGTACACTGGAAACAAAAACGCTCCATAGTAATTCAGTGGAGCGATCTAATATCACACAGATTGTGCTCACACTGTACTTCTCAAAACCGTACAAAAATTAGAAATCCCAAAACTTGGTGAAATCCTCTAACTCTTCATCTGTATAATTTTCACAGTCGCTGTATTTTTCTGCTATTACTGGATATAGTCCAGCCTCTAAACTTACTCTAAGCCCACACAGTTCAAACTCAACGAGTGGGTTTTGTTCTCTCCGTGAAAACTGCGACGATTCAAACGTAGTTTTAAACATTTGTTCTACGTTGAACCTTATTTGGAAGGTTTCAACCCCAATGCGATTGCCCCGCCGCATTACCTAAAGGTTGCCAGCTCTCATCTTATTCCATCACTGTTGTCGCATTGGTCGCAAGTGAGGCAAATAGCTTGTCGGCATCCGCGACATCCCACTAAAATTTCGAAACGAAGAGGGGGCAGACGGGTTCAAACACACCTTGACGTGCCAGTGTTTCGAACTGTTCTGATGAAATGCCCAATCTCTTCGCCATTTCCTTCGTCATAACCAGATTGCGGCCTCGAGCTAAGAACGGCGCGGCAACTTTCGCATCAAAGGTAAGTCGCTTGTATGCACGCGTATCACTCCTGGAGACGAGGCCAACGTGTTCAAGATACTGCCTGGTGACCTTACGGGACCTGCCCATTTCAATTGAAGCGCTAGAAAAAATGTAGTCGGCGTTGCGTGTTCTCTTTGCCTAGAATGATCTCGCCGGCAGGCACTTCAAATGTCTCGAGTATGACCTCGCGCATCAGGTCCCGGTAGGGATCGCACCTTTGGTCACTTGCAGCGTCATGCGCCAACCACCGGTAAAGATGGCCAAACGCGCGACGCATGCCGTCTTGCGGTCCAGACGCTTGCAACGCAAGCTAACGATATCACTTTAATCGGTTTCTAAACCCGATCACGCCAGTGGCTGTTCGGAGCGAACACCCCATGGTAGCGCGCCCTTCTAATCACAGCCTTTGCATTGGCAGCCAGTCGTCATCAACACGAGCGTGCCCGGAAGCGGTACACTTCACCCTTTGTTTTTCGGTGCCGAGAGCATAAGCCGCGCGCCTGGCGATATGACAGGTGAAGACGTATCGAAAAATGCGATACGTGGAACAACACTCCCGGATGGTTCCCAGAGGTATAGATGACGACACGAACAACATGCTGAATGAAGACAGACTGTTCCCGACGGATCAAACCCAACGCGCTCTGGCGCGGTCCATTTACGATGGCATTAAGTCACTGCCGATCCTGAGCCCTCACGGTCACACAGACCCCCGCTGGTTCGCCGAAAATGCACCATTCCCGGATCCCGCGCGACTTTTCGTCACGCCGGACCACTATATCTTTCGCATGCTTCACTCACAGGGGATCCCGCTTGAGGCGCTCGGCATACCCCGTGCCGATGGCAAAGAAACCGAAACCGACCCGCGCGCTATATGGCGGTTATTCGCGGCGAACTACCACCTTTTCAGGGCAACACCGTCTCGCCTTTGGGTTGACCATGCGCTTAGCGAAGTCTTCGGTGTGAAGGAACGTCTATCGGCCGCAACCGGAGACGCCATCTATGAGCAGATTGAAGCCTGCTTGTCGGAAGACGCGTTCCGTCCGCGAGCGCTTTTCGAACGGTTCAATATCGAGGCGATATCAACGACAGAAAGTGCCATCGACGATCTGCGATGGCACCGCATGATCCGCGATAGCGACTGGAACGGTCGGGTGATCACCGCCTACCGGCCCGATGCAGTGATCGATCCGGAGGTGGCGGGCTTTGCCAATAACGTCCAAACCCTGGGCGAAATGGCAGGCGAAGATGCAAGCACCTGGACGGGTTATCTGGCGGCCCACCGCAAGCGTCGTGCGTTTTTTAAAAGCCTGGGCGCGACCTCCACTGACCACGGCCACCCGACTGCCAGAACCGAAGATCTGCCGCCACATGCAGCGCAGGCACTGTTTGACAAGGCACTCAGTGGCAGTTGCACCGCTGATGAAGCAGATGCGTTCCGCGGACACATGCTGACTGAAATGGCACGAATGAGTATCGACGATGGACTGGTGATGCAGATCCATCCGGGGTCATCCCGCAATCACTCTACCGACATTTTTAACCGATTCGGACGCGATATGGGATATGACATCCCGACTCGAACTGACTACGTCAAAGCGCTTCAGCCACTCTTGAATGCCGTTGGTGCGGAGCCCGATCTGACGATTATATTATTCACTCTGGACGAAACCACCTATGCCAGAGAGCTGGCACCGCTTGCCGGGGTCTACCCGGCGCTGCGTCTCGGGCCGCCATGGTGGTTCCATGACAGCTACGAGGGCATGATGCGGTTTCGCCAAATGACAACAGAGACGGCCGGGTTCTACAACACGGTCGGGTTTAACGACGACACACGTGCATTCTGTTCGATACCGGCACGGCATGATGTGGCACGTCGTGTAGATGCCGCGTATCTGGCCGGACTGGTAACCACCGGTCGGCTGGATGAGGACGAAGCTCACGAAGTGGCTTACGATCTAACGTACCGATTGGTGAAAGAGGCTTATCGCTTATGATCGCGCCCGGGCAAATAGCGGGCACCGGGATCGTGCATCTCGGCCTTGGTGCTTTTTTCAGAGCTTTCGGTTGCGTATACGTTGCTGATGCCATGGCTGCAAGCGGCGGTGACTGGGGAATTCTGGGGGTATCTCTCCGCAGCCCCGCCACTCGCGATGCCCTGCAACCGCAAGGTTGGCAATACACATCGGTTGCGCTTGATCCGACAGGCGAGGTGGCACGCGACATCAATATACTCACCGGCGTACTGGTCGCCCCGGAAGACCCGCAAGCCGTCTTGTCGGCCATGGCAGATCCGGCGGTCAAGATCGTCTCACTCACGGTGACCGAAAAAGGCTATTGCCACAACCCGGCAACCGGCGAGTTAAACCCGGACGACCCGGAGATCCTGCACGATCTCACAAATCCAATGCCCCGAACCGCCCCCGGCTTTCTGGTGCGTGCGCTGGACGCCCGTCGAAAAGCCGGAGTAGCGCCGTTCACCGTGCTGTCGTGCGACAACCTGCCGGACAACGGGCGCCTGGTGCGGGGCGTGGTGCTGGCACTGGCAAAGCACGTAGACCCGGCACTTGCCGACTGGATTGAAACGCAGGGGTGCTTCCCCTCAACCATGGTGGATCGCATTACACCTGCGACCACAGCAGAAGATGTCGCGCGGGTAAAAACACTGACTGGAAAAGTGGATGCAGCCCCGGTGCTGCACGAGCCCTTTTCACAGTGGGTGGTAGAGGATAACTTTGTGGGCGGCGAGCGCCCCGACCTCGAAGCAGCCGGGGTTGAACTGGTGAGCGATGTTTCGGCCCACGAGCACATGAAACTTCGGATGCTAAACGGCACGCATTCAGCGTTGGCCTATACCGGTTATCTGGCAGGCCATGAGACTATCGCGGATACCGTTGCCGACCCTGTTTTTACCGCCTACACCCGGCGTTTATGGGAAGAAATCATGCCCGCGGTGAATGCCCCCGACGGCGTGGATCTCAGTACCTACGCGCAAGACCTGTTGCAGCGTTATGAGAATCCGAAGATTCGCCATCGCACCTGGCAGATTGCAATGGATGGCAGTCAAAAGCTGCCGCAAAGAATTCTGGGCACACTGGAAACGGCGCTTGATGACGGCCGGAACACAGAGTGCCTCGCGATTGCGATCGCCGCATGGATGCGATACGTCGGCGGCTCAGATGACCACGGCAATGCTATTGATGTGCGGGATCCTCTGTCAGATCGATTGCACACACTCTCTGTAAATAACGAAAACCTCGAACAGCGCGTTGAAACACTATTGTCGGTTACCGAGGTCTTCCCCCCTGCCCTGGCACCGCGTCTGCGAGCACCGGTTACCGACGCTGCGCGGCAGATCTGGTCCATCGGTACGCGTGCCGCAATTGAGGAGGTGCTGCGATGATTGAAACCTGGCGCTGGTACGGTGATCTGGACACGATCACTTTAGACGAAGTCGCCCAGACCGGGGCGGCAGGGATCGTTACGGCCCTTCATGAGATTCCCTATGGCGAGGTCTGGTCGGCCGAGGCAATCGCCGCCCGCAAGGCACGTGTCGAGGCTGCCGGGTTCGTGTGGTCTGTGGTTGAAAGCCTACCGGTGGCCGAACCGATCAAGCGCGGCGAAGGCGACCTGGCAGTGCTGTTCGACAACTACCGCCAGTCCATGGCCAACCTCGCCGCGCAGGGCATTCACACCATCTGCTACAACTTCATGCCACTACTGGACTGGACCCGCACCGATCTGGCGGCACCGGTCAAGGGTGGAGCCACGTGCCTGCGGTTCGAAGCCACGCGTATGGCGGCCTTCGAAATCCACATGCTCGGGCGGCAGGCGGCCGAAGCCGATTATCCACCCGAGGTTCGCCAGCGCGCGGCCATCTGGTTTCAGGCCGCAAGCCAGACAGAACGCGACGAACTTTTTGCCTCTGTGATGGCCGGCATGCCAGGCGCCTTCGACCGCTACGATATCGACGGCCTGCGAGACGTGCTGACTCGCTACGAGGGTATCGACCGCAGTGCGCTCCGCGCCAACTACAAACGGTTCCTCGAAGAGGTAGTACCCGCTGCCGAAGACCTGGGCATCAGGCTTTGCGTGCACCCCGATGACCCCCCGCGAGACATACTGGGCCTGCCGCGGATTGTATCGGATGGCGATGATCTGGCGTGGATTCTAAACGCGGTCAAAAGCCCGGCCAACGGCATTACACTTTGCTCCGGTTCACTCGGGGCCAATCCGCACAACGACGTACCTGCGATCGCGGCAGAGGTGGCTGACCGGATTTATTTTGCACATTTGCGCAACGTACGCAAAGACCCGGACGGCTCCTTCGAAGAGGCAGCACACCTCGAAGGCGACACCGATATGGTGGCGCTGATCGGTGTGTTGCTCAAAGAACAAGCCAGGCGACTCGAACAAGGACAGTGCGATGTTTTGATTCCGTTCCGGCCGGACCACGGACATCATATGCTCTCGGACCTCACCCGCAAGTTGATTCCGGGGTATCCACTCGTAGGCCGGCTACGAGGACTGGCAGAGCTGCGAGGCATCATTCACACGCTGCAGTCGCCAGTGCAATCAAGCCAGTAATCAATACAGACATTTCAGGTAGTAAAAACACATGAGCGGCAGACCAGCAACCAGACAAACCGTATCAAATGATATCTACGAGCAGCTGCATCAGGATATCGTCTCGTTTAAGTTGTTGCCCGAGTCGTTGATAAATAAATCCGAATTTATCGGGTTGGACAACATTGCTCATCTGGCAACCGGGGGTGAGTCGCCCATGTTGCGCTCACACCAACAGGTGTTGCAGCAGTTTCTGTTAGACAAAAGTGCCGGTGAACCTGCCCGTGACTTACAGGCGCAGGTGATGGAACAGGCCAAGGGTAAGTGTGCCACGCTGTTTAAAGTACCGCGCAGGATTTAACGTTTCTTTCATCTGCCACCGAAGGTAATAATACGCTTTGCTACAGGCTTCAATGACAGCCTGGTGACAATTTGGTGGTGGCTGATGTGGAGTTTCCGTCAGACATTCTGCCGTGGGCCAATCTGAAGGCAAAAGGGTTGAAGTACGTGTTGTACGCCACCGTGACTGGGTCATTGATGAGCACGATATCCTGTCGCATATTGATAAAATAACCCGTGTTGTTGCTGTTAGTCAGGTCAGTATGTTTACCGGTCAGCATATGGATGTTGCCCTGTTATCGAGGGGCATACGCGATGCAGGCGCTATTTTTTTAATGGATGTTACGCACGCGGCCGGTGTGGTGTCAGTCGATGCATCGCTTGCATAAATCTTTGATGTGTTGCACACCGTATGGTCTTGAGATAATGACACCAATTCAAGATACTCGCCTTGCGGGTAATGTGTGCTTTATGATTGCCAACGTCAACAGGCTTAGAAATCACTTGAGAAAAACGGCGTGTTAGTGTGGGGTGCCTATGGCGATTTTGGCCGGGTGAGAATTTCGGCCCACGTGCAAAATGACAGTGAAGATATTGAACGGCTGGCCCGCGCACTATCGACATGTAAGCAATTGCTGGCCTGAGAAAACACAGTAGATTATTGTTCTCATTAGACGGACAGTGTTAAGCGTGCAGGCACAGTGCAATGTGCCTGCACTTGCTGACTGCTATAGCGCTGCAACCCAGTCACTAACAGTTTGCTGATACAGGTCCGGTTCGGTAATGAATGGAAAGTGGCCGCTGTTTTCGAAAAACACCAACTCAGAATTTGGCAGCTCGGCATCCATGTCAGTTTGTGCTTCCTGCACGGCGATGAAATCGTTGCGACCGCTAAGAATTAGCGTTGGCACATTGATTTCGCCGAGCCTGCCACTGACGTTATAGGTGGCGAGCATCTCGAAGCCTCTGTTCCAGGCTGCAGACCGGTAGGTGGTTCTTGCGTCAATATCCGCCGACAGTTCAGGGTAGTTGTCGATTGTCGGCCAGTAGAGTGGCAACGCCTGATTCCAGGTTGCCTTCCACACATCGTCATCTGCAAACGGCTCACGAAACAGGGAATCCAGTGCAGCCAGTGACGCCGCGCTGGCCGATTCTGGTATTGCCGGTGGGTAGCCAACGTTGGGCAGTGTACTGGCGAGAATCAGGCCGGACAAATTCTCCTGGTATCGCAGTGCGTACTCCATGGCCAGAAAACCGCCGTAGGAATGGCCCATCAATACAATTTTATCCATGCCCAGAGCAGCGCGCAGCGCATCGGCGTCACTTGCCAGTGATTCGAAAGTGAGAGCGCTGTAGTCGTCCGGTACGGCAGACCTGCCATTGCCGTGGTGATCGTAGTAGATCAGCTCAGCGAAGCTGCCCCAACTATCCAGACCGGGTCTGAAGTATGAATGGTCGAGTCCCAGCCCGCCGTGCATCACGAGAATCGGTGTGCCGCTGCCAACTCGGGCATGAAACAAATCTGCGTCATTCACGGTAATTAATCCCTCTGAAACAGTTGAGCCGGAATCATCTGAAGAGCAGCCCATGTTGAGTGCTGCTCCTCCGGTTATCAGTGATGCGCCGGCAATAGACTTTTTGATAAATGTGCGGCGAGCGTTATTGGTCGGAAGCTGCTGATCGTTGGAAGGCATGGATTCCTCTCGCGTTCTCACATTGATCGAATTGGCAGGCTACTCTTTGTCACCATTCGTTTGCTAGAACAATCTTGCGCTTTTACAGGACGATCGTGCTGCGCGCTGATGTCAGCCCGGGCTGCACGTGTCTCACCGTCTATTTTTAGCGCGTAGTTGAGTCGGTGAAATACCGAATCGTCGACGAAAGTGACGCGCCAGGTATGCCTGATCGGTGAAGCCACATTGCTGCGCCACCAGGGCAATTTTAGTTTCAGGGTTCTGCAGCAGTAAGCCTTTGGCGTGCTCCAGTCGCAAGTGCAGGAAGTACTTGCCCGGTGATTCGCCCATTGAAGCTTTAAATATTCTGGCAAAGTGATACGGGCTCAGGCTGACTTCCCGGGCCATGCGTTCAAGGCTAAGCCCCCCTTCAAGCCTGCTGATCATTAAGTCATGCACGCGTTGCAGGTTTCTACGACCCAGCTGTCCTGTTACCCGGTGTTTGGATGTGTCCGGTGCATTGGAAAAATTTTCAAGCAGCAGCATAGTCATCGCGGTTACCAGGCTTTCTATATAAAGCGAGCCGGTCTGCGAGCGATGGTATAGCTCCTGATGCAGTAACTGCGCAATTAACTGCATGCGCGCCTCGTTGGTTTGTACTGTCGCGATTGGCTCTATCGCTGCGGGATCTACATCGAGAGATTGCAGTGCCGTCTGATTGTAAAAAGCTTCGTTTATAAGAATATGCAGGCAGTGCGGGTTGCCGTGATCAAACTCCCACTGATTATCTATATGGCCGGCACGTAGGTAATGTCGTTCGTGCTGAGCTGGCAATGTTGTCGGTTTTCTCCGCAGCCGTGCAACAGGCCCGCCGGTGGAGGTTTGTAGTGGAAAGCAACGATATGGTGATTTAACGGCGGAAGGTTCAGGTTGCTGGCCGGAAGGTTTTTATAATCCTCAAGTCGCACTGAAGACCAACCCAGTGTTGAGCTGGTCACTGTCGGTTGAAACGGGATGAGGGTAAGTCGTTTCCCGGGAGTAATGGCCGGCTGTTCATAAATTCAACGTGGTGCCTTGCGGTGTAGCATATGGCATGAGACTAACTTGAGGTGTCACTATTAATCAAGGTGACGGCGGTATCGGTGTGGCGGTATGCCGATTTCCGCCTTAAAAACACGGCTGAAAAAGGCCGCATCGTGAAAGCCCACCGAGTCGAGATGTCTGTGATGCTGAGCGCGGTAAATTCGAGTAGTCGCTTGGCCTCGAGGAGGTGGCACACCTCCTCCGCAGTGCGGGCAAACTTCCACATCTATTCCGAATACCCGTTTCAGCCGCTGCGCCCAGCTCATTCCCCGACGCTTTGCCTTACTCTCTTCCTCCTCAACCGTTTGAATCTCAGACCTGCTGCCCTTGGTCCTGGCGTCACCCGATCACGCCAGTGCCTGTTCGGTGCGATGACGAAGCGCCTGTTAAGGAAGGAGTACTGCGAAGTTCACCCAGCACGCTGCTACAGCTACAACGCACGACCTGCAAGCGAGCCTATGCAACCTTGTTGATCTCGGTGCTGCTTTCCATGCGCCAGTCTGCCGGCAACGGGCGGACGTCCCCGGTGACAACCACGCTGTCCGTTAAGCGAATGTCGCCGCTCGATGCACCGACCATCAGGTCAAACTCACCCGGCTCGACCATCCGAACGCCATCTCGCCCGGTGAAGCCAAGCATATCTGTTGGTAAGCGGAAGGTTACTCTGGCGCTTTCACCGGGCTTCAGACTCACCCGTGCAAAGGACTTAAGTTCTTTTACGGGTCGTACTAGGGATGCAACTCGATCACGGATATACAGTTGGACCACATCGAAGCCTGCGCGCATACCGGTGTTTGTGATTGTGACTGACAAGACGACATCCCCACCTTCGCTCGCGACTTCTGACGCCGCCAGGGTTAAGTCGCTGTAGTCGAATGTTGTGTAGGATAAACCGTGACCAAAGGGATAGTCACTGCCAAAGTGCCGTGCGATGGGGGTGCCGGCGCTTTTGAATTTATGATTGTAGTGGTAGGGGCACGCGCCGGCACTGCGAGGAATAGAGATCGTCAGCCGTCCGGAAGGCTCGGCCGTTCCAGTCAGCACGTCTGCCAGGGCAACGCCCCCCTGCTCACCGCTGAAGTGAGACATCACATAGGCGCCAAGGTCTTTCTCGCGCCCGCCGAGGTTATAAGGTCGGCCACTGGACAAAACCACGACCACTGGTGTGCCGGTTTCGATCACTGCATCCAGTAGTGCTTGCTGCACGCCGGGCAAGGCCAGCGTGTCTACATCGGACCCTTCGCCGACTGTTCCTGTTTGAAAAATACCGGACAGATCGCCTAGGCACAGGATCGCCACGTCTGCATCAGCTGCCGCTGTCACGCCATTTTGAATGAGATCAGTGCGTGTAGAGACGGGGGAGTTCAGTGCCAGGCTGGCGTGATCTTCCATATCGCCGGGGAAGACGGGTGAGCCCGATCCGCGTGTTTCCAGTATGTAGCATCCCAGTGCGAAGGTAACACGATCTTCGCCACATGCGTTGCGCAACCCTGCGAGCGGCGTGATCACATGGGCCGTGTCGGTAGTGGCATCGCTGTTGATCAGATGCACGGGAAACGCATAGTCGCCCAACAGCGCCAGTGGATCATCTGCGGTCGGGCCAATAACGGCAAGCTTTGTCTGCGGGTCGAGTGGTAAAACGCCTTGATTTTCGAGCAGCGTGATCCCTTGTGTTGCGATCTCGCGCGCCAGCTCAAGCGATTCGGGTGTGCGCAAAGCGATGGCCGCTTCGTCGGTGTAGGGTTTTTCGAAAAGGCCAATTCGGAACTTTTCGGTGAGCACGCGGCGCACGGTTTCATCAATGTCTTCCATGGTGATCTGACCCCGGGCAAGTGCCGTTTCCAGATGCGGTGTGCATGCGTTTGAAGGTAATTCAACATCAAGCCCTGCTTTAAACGCGATAGCCGCCGCCTCGCCCGGGTCTGCCGCGATCGCATGATGTGTTTCAAGCAAAGTAACGCCGATGTAGTCGGCCACGATCAGACCATCAAAACCCCATTGCCGGCGCAACACTTCGGTAAGCAGGTGGTGTGATGCGTGGAGGGGTTCGCCGTCAATGTCGTGGTAGGCCGGCATGATGGACGCCGCATTCGCCCCCTTTACCGCCATCTCGAAGGGCAGCATGAAATCGTCGGCAAGCTCGCGCTGACCAAGGTGCACGGGTGCATGGTTGCGTCCGCCTTCACTCGCAGAATGACCGACGTAGTGCTTGAGTGTTGCGAGGAAATGGCGGTCTTCGCCTTGCAGGCCCTGCACGTAACGGGTCGCAAAGACGCCGGTGAGATAGGGGTCTTCAGCAAAGCACTCCTCCGTTCGACCCCAGCGCACATCGCGTGATACATCCAGCACAGGTGCCAGTCCCTGATGGCATCCGACAGACCGGCATTCGGCACTGATGGCACGGCCAAGGCGCTCGATTAATTCCGGGTTCCAGGTGCCCGCCATGGCCAGCGGCGTGGGAAAAAGCGTCGCGCCCTGTGCCATCAGGCCCGACAGGCATTCCTCATGAGACATCACGGGGATACCCAGCCGCGTGCCTTCGATAATGTCTTTTTGGAACCGGTTGAGCGCGCGAACACCTTCGCGCGGGTCTACGCCAATGCTGCCCAGAGGACGGGTGATCTGGCCCAGACCGTTGGCAAACAAAGTTCTCACGTGGTCCGGATCACCGTGTGAAAAGCGGTTCGACGCATCCGGGCGCAGCTTGTGTTCGCCATCGGCTGACAGCACCAGCCAAAGCGAATGCATCTGAGCCAGCTTTTCGGGCAATGTCATTTGTGACAACAGGTCCTGGACGCGATCAGATAGCGGGGCTGAGGTGTCTTTGTAAATCATGAAAGCAATCTTACGTTGAGTAGAGTTGGGTATTTGCCGGTGCTATCGGAAACCGCGCTGCCACAAATAGTTCCGGCGCTAAAAGTCCGGGGCAATCGACTGCCGGTTTTAGTGCCCCTCGCCCACCGGAAATACTGCTGATTTGCAGTCTTTATCGCCCCTTAACAGTGGCAATGAGCGTTTAACCCAGGCAACACAGAATCGCGGACCATGCACTTCATGATCAGGCCAGCAGCGCTGCTGCCGCCTCGGGGTCGAGCGGTTCGGGTCGATTGCAGCGCGTGACAACATCGATGAACTCGCCGCGCTCACCGGCGTGAAGGATCGAGGTCATTACATCCACCACGTGGATGGCGAGATCGAGAGAGCAGCGATGCGGCCGATCAGCCTGCAGCGCGTCCGTCATATCTGCCAGGCCTGCCATGCGATAATTGGCCACCCAGCCGGATACATGCGTCTGATTGGGTCGCCCGAAGGCGTGATCCCACGGCGCCAGCGGTGCGATGCTACCGGATTCGTCGGCAACTTCCAGTTGACCGCCGAAGAAGTTGGGGTCCGGCACGAACAGGCTGCCTTTCTTGCCGTAGAGTTCCATGTTGGCGTGGCGATGTGCCCAAATATCCCAACTGGCCGACAGCGTGAAGGTAGCCCCCTGTTCAAACTCCAGCAGCGCGTGGATGTTCGTTGGTGTGTTCACCGGAATGCGCTCCCCGGCACGGGGTTCGGAGCTGATCGTGCGGAACGCCTCGGCAGCGGTTGCCAGTGCCGCGACGCGCTTGACGGGGCCGAGCAGCTGTACGAGATTGGTGATGTAGTACGGGCCAATATCCAGCACCGGACCGGCCCCCGGCTGAAAAAAGAAATCCGGATTCGGGTGCCAGTGCTCCATCCCGTGGCTCATCACATGTGCGCTGCCCGCCACCACGTCGCCGATGACGCCTTCGTCTATCGTTGCCCGCGCCTGCTGGTGTACACCGCCAAGAAAGGTATCCGGCGCCGAGCCGACGCGCAGCGACCGGGCATCGGCAATGGCACGAAGGGCTTCACCCTGCTCCAGGGTCAGTACCAGCGGTTTCTCGGAATAGGCATGCTTACCGGCCTCAAGAATGCTTTGCGTGACCTCGAAGTGCGCCTCTGGAATTGTGAGATTAACGACTACGTCGATATCGTCAGCCACCAGCAATTCATCCACCGTGCAGGCCCGCACACCGAACTCAGCGGCCCGTGCCCTAGCGGATTCGAGGCTTAAATCAGCGACCGCCCGCATCTCGACACCACGAAACAGCGGCGCCAGACGCAGATAAGCCGCGGAGATATTACCGCAACCGATAATACCAATACCCAGGTTGCTCATGCTGTACCTCCTATTAGCAAGCGCCACGACTCGATAGAGCGACTCGCAAAGCGCTGGTGATCTGAAGGATTATCGTGTTCCATAATGAAATACCGGACCGGTGCACCGTCGAGCGCGGCAAGGATGCCGGCCCAGTTCATTGTGCCGTGACCCACATCCGCCCACCCGTCTTCGTCTGCACATTCGCCATCCGCGGCGATGTCCTTGACATGCACAGACACCAGCCGATCACGGTAGCGTTCGATCCAGTTAGCGGGGTTCTGTTTTCCGATCACGCTCCAGGCGACGTCCAGTTCCAGCGCGAGGCTATCGTCACCGGCGAGAATGAGTTCCAGCGGTAACGCTGTGCCATCGATCTGCGCAAATTCGAAGGCATGGTTGTGCCAGCCGACTGTAAGCCCCGCATCCTGCAGTGGCTTGGCGACTTCGGCCAGTGTGTTCCCGAGTTGAGTCCAGCCGGCTGCATCCTGGGTGCGCTGCTCAGGCGGCACCGCCGGCACGAACACGGCTTCGATTTCAAGCGCTTTCGCGTGTGCGATCACGGTATCGGGAGAATCGCGCACGGCATCAAGACCAAAGTGACAGGTGGCCATATGCAAACCATTGACATCGAGTTCCGCGCGTAACGCACCGGTATCGACGCCGGCAGGAAACAGGCCCGCAAAACCTTCTACCTGGGCGTACCCGAGCTTGCCGAGCATCGAAAGCGTCTCACTCAGCGGCTGAAAATTGCGCGAACTGTAAAGCTGATAGGAAATGGGATTCATCGTGGCGGTATCAATCAAGTGTGGTCAACAGGCAAGTGTGGTCACAGGCAAGTGTGGTCGCAGGCGCTGTAGAAACCCTGCAAGGTGAATTCAGGATCGGGGGCAACAGGGCACAAGGTAAATCGGGCGGTAAGTCGAAGCCGCTGCTCGCCAGTCGCGCTCGGCGATCAAGCGCTGTGTACTTATTGCACCCGATATCTGGATCGGGAATAAGATCGGCGCGCTGCGGCGTCGAGAGCAGACCCCCGGGTAAATGTGCATCGGCAAGGAATGTTTGTCGGTACTGTTGGTCAGCCACCGTTCGCCAACCAGCGTTCAGCGTGTCACAAACGATTTTCCGACACCTTGTCAAACAGCGATGCGGCTGCGGGGTTGACCCCAACTGCGATACGATCACCCGGACTGACTCTGGCCTGACCATCCATGCGAATGCGAAACGGCTCACCGGCAAGCGTCGAAAGAACCAGCGTATCGGCACCGGTGGGTTCGACGATCTCGATTTCAATCTCGGTGCTGAAGGGTGCAGACTCGGCGAGCTGACCGGTCAGCACGTGTTCCGGACGAATACCGATCCAGACATCGCCCTGCGCAGACGAGTCGGCGAACGGATAGCCACCCATAGGGAACTGCAACTCGCCGACCTTCACCACGCCGTTGTCGAGGCGCCCCTGCAGAAAATTCATCGACGGCGACCCGATAAAGGCGGCGACGTATTTGTTGACCGGACGGTTATAGATCTCATCGGGGGGGCCGAGCTGCTGGATTGCCCCGCCCTTCATGATGGCGATGCGATCGGCCAGTGTCATCGCCTCGATCTGATCGTGCGTCACGTAGATCATGGTGTTGTCCAGCGTATTGTGCAGACGCTTGAGTTCCACGCGCAGATCCGCACGCAGCTTGGCATCGAGGTTGGATAGTGGCTCATCAAACAAAAACACATCAACATCGCGGACCAGCGCACGACCAATCGCAACGCGCTGACGCTGCCCCCCGGAAAGAGCTCCGGGTTTGCGGGCAAGCAAAGGTTCGATCTGCAATACTTCCGCCGCCCGTGCCACCCGTTTCTTGATTTCAGACTTTGGCACGCGCGCGTTCTTGAGCCCGAACGACAGATTGCCCTCCACGGTCATCTGCGGATACAGCGCATACGACTGGAACACCATGCCGATACCGCGCTCACTCGGATCCGCCCACGTCACGTTGTGCCCCTTGATATGAATCTGCCCGTCGGTCACCTCAAGCAGACCCGCAATACAGTTGAGCAGAGTGGACTTGCCACAGCCGGACGAGCCCAGCAGCACCAGAAACTCCCCGTCGACCACTTCCAGATCGAGCTGTTTCAGCACCGAAACTGAGCCGAATGACAAATCGAGCTTGCGGACGGAAACACTTGACTGCATATGTAATTACCCTTTGACAGCGCCAGCGGCGATGCCGCGTACGAACAGTTTGCCGGAGACGAAGTAGATAATCAGAGGCACGAGACCCGTCAACAGCGTAGCCGCCATGTTCACGTTGTACTCCTTGACGCCCTGCACAGAGTTGACGATGTTGTTGAGCTGCACCGTCATGGGGTACAACTCCGGTTTGGTATAAACCACACCAAACAGAAAGTCATTCCAGATACCGGTGACCTGAATGATCATGGCTACCACAAAAATAGGCAGCGACATCGGCAGCATGATTCGAAAGAAGATGCCCCAGAACCGCGCGCCATCCACGCGCGCCGCTTTAAAGAGTTCGTCCGGCACTGTGCTGAAATAGTTACGGAACAGCAGCGTATTGATTGGCATGCCGAACACTGTGTGCACCAGCACCAACCCCCAGAGACTGCCGTAGAGCCCGATCTCGCGCAGCAAGATAACGATCGGATACAACATCACCTGATACGGAATAAATGCACCAATCAGCAGTACATTAAAAAATAACTCAGACCCTTTGAATCGCCAGTTGGCCAGGGTATACCCGGTCACCGAAGCCACGGCGATAGAAATGATCAGTGACGGGATCAGGATCCGTACGGAATTCCAGAATCCGCGCGACAGGCCTTCGCAATTGATTCCGGTGCAGGCTTCAGCCCAGGCCTTAACCCAGGGCTGAAAGGTCACCTCTACCGGGGGGCCAAAGACATTGCCAAGACGAATCTCGGGCATGCCCTTCAGGGAAGTGACGATCATTACATACAGGGGTAACAGGTAGTACACCGAAACCACGAGTAAGGTGCCGTACAAAACGATGTTTTGCGTCGAGAGGCGCCGTCGTGGCTTGGGGCCGCGCGGTCCACCGTCGAGTGGTATCTCCGGGAATGTTGTCGTCGTTAGTTCAGCCACGGTCCCGACTCCCGTATTGCAGATACGCATACGGCACCAGAATGATCACCACCATAACCAGCATCATCGTCGATGCGGCAAAGCCCTGACCGAGGTTCTGACCGAGAAACATTTTATCGTACACATACTTGGCTGGCACCTCTGACGACAGCCCGGGTCCGCCGGAGGTTTGTGCGACGACGAGGTCGTAAAGTTTAACGATGCCCGAGGCAATAATGACCAATGCGGTAATGAACACCGGCTTCATCATCGGGATGATGATAAAAATATAGGTTTTCCACGTACCGATCCCATCGACACGCGCAGCTTTCCAGATGTCTTCGTCGATACCCCGGATACCGGCCAGCATGATGCACATGACCAGGCCCGTCCCCTGCCACAGCCCGGCGATAAGCAAACCATAAATGACGATGTCCGGGTTGTTCAGTGGGTCGAAAACAAAACTGTTCCAGCCCAGTTCCCGGATCAGGTTCTGAATGCCGAACTCCGGGTTGAGTATCCACTGCCAGGCCAGCCCGGTGACGATAAAGCTCAGCGCGAACGGGTACAGGAAGATGGTTCGGAAGGCATCCTCAAAGCGAATCTTGCGATCAAGCATAGCGGCCAGCACGAAGCCTATTATCATCGTGAAGATCAGCGAGCAGATGCCGTAAATCGCAAGATTCTCTACCGAGATGATCCAGCGCTTGGTGCCCCACAGGCGTTCGTATTGCTGCAGCCCGACGAAGTCGAGCTTCGGCAGCAGACGGGACTTCGTGAATGAATGCACGATGGTCCAGACCGTCCCACCGACAAACACCACGAGCGCCGCCAGTATCATCGGCACTGACGCGATTTTCGGCCACAGATTACGCAGCAATCGGTTGGGGCGCCGCGCTGCAGTGCGCTGGACGGCGGTGGCGGTATCAGTCATGACAGAAGGTCCGAATGATCGGAAGGATCAACGTGGTATTGACGCGGACAGTCATCGACCGGCCCGAACGAACGCCGGGCCGGTCGGCGATGCCTGGTACCAGGCGATCAGTCAGCGTCGGCGATGATGTCAGCGTAGCGCTGCTGCGCTTCTTCTGCAGAGAGATCTTCGGACGACCAGAACTCTACCATCAGATCTTCGAGCTGGCCCTGCGTATCAGGCGAGAGCACCTGAGTGCCATCCGGCAAAATGTTGCCGTCGGCCAGAATTTGCAGGCCTTTCTTCATGCAGTCGTTGGCGGCTGCGAGGTCGACATCACCACGCACTGGCAGCGAACCTTTTTTCAGATTGAAGTTAACCTGGACTTCTTTGCTCAACATGAGCGAGGCAAGTTCTTTCTGAGCCTTTTCAACTTCTGGATCGTCCTGCTTGGGGAAGTAGAACGCATCGCCACCGGTCGAGATAATCTCGTTAACACCGAGACCCGGCAGGCAGGTGTAGTCCTCGCCGGCTACCTGTTCTGCAACCTGAAACTCACCTTGCGCCCAGTCGCCCATGATCTGGCCACCGGCCTTGCCGGTGATCACCATGTTAGTGGCCTGGTTCCAGTCCTGTACGTTGGTGTTTTTGGAAAATTGACGAGCGTTGGCAGCCGCTTCGAACACTGCCTTGTAACCATCGCCGCGCGCAACATCGGCGTTCTTGTTGACGTTGACCTCAGTCCACGCATCGAGCCCTGCGATCGCGACCACCATGACACCGAACGCACCGGCTGCCTGCCAGGGCTGCCCGCCCATGGCCAGCGGCACCTTGCCGGCTTCTTCGAGCTTCGGTGCTGCCGCCACGAATTCGTCCCAGTTGCTCGGCACATCGACACCGGCATCGGCAAATGCTTCATGCGACAGCCAGAGCCATTGCCACGAGTGAATATTGACCGGCACGCAGTAAATGCGCCCTTCATAAGTGCAGCTATCGAGCAGCGACACCGGATGCACGATGTCACGCCAGCCTTCTGCCTCAGCCACGTCGGTGAGATCGAGCATCAGATCGGCTTCTATGAGTTCTTCGGTCTGACGACCGTGATTGAACTGCGTAGCGCCCATCGGGTCACCACCGAGTATGCGGCTGACCATCACCGGGCGTGCAGTGCTGCCGCCACCGGCGATCGCGCCATCTACCCAGTTGTGTTCGGTTTTTTCATTGAAAGCTTTGGCGAATTCAGCGACTGCGGCGGCCTCACCACCGGAAGTCCACCAGTGCGTGACCTCGAGATCAACAGCCTGGCTGGCACCGGCCAGTGCCATTGCTGCGGCGCCAACTACGGCGTTGGACAGGGCTTTCTTTGTGAACGTCATCAAGGATCCTCCAAGGGGTTGGTTGTGACTTGCGCTAAATCGTATACCGATTTAAATTGTCTGTCTATATCGATTTAGATTTTGCACGATGGATAAACCCGACAGCAGCGAAGACGCACCGAAGCGCCCCGATCGGCCTGAATCCGCGCCCGTGGACAGTGTCCCCGCGCCCGCAGTCGATACCCGCCTTTTACCTGGCGAACGACCAACCTTGAAGACGATCTCCCGGCTAAGCGGCCTGGCCGTGCCTACTGTGAGCCGGGCACTCGGCAATGCACCGGACATCGGCCAGCGCACCAAGGACCGGGTCCGGGAGATTGCGCGTGAGATCGGTTACCGGCCGAACCGGGCCGGACTGCGGCTTCGCACCGGCAAAACGCAAGTGATCTCGCTGGTTATTTCCACCGAACACGATCTGATGAACCAGACCGCCAGATTGATTGGCTCTATCGCAGAAGGGTTGCGCGGCACGGCGTATCACCTGAATGTGAATCCGGCCTTTAAAGACGACCCGATGGCGCCGGTGCGCTACATTGTGGAGTCGGGTTCTGCCGATGGCATCATCATGAACACCACGCTTCCGGACGATCCGCGGATCCACTACCTTCGCGAGGCCGGCTTTCCATTCGCCACACACGGCCGCTCCTCACTGGCGGACCACCACGCCTACTTCGACTTTGACCACCACGCACTCGGACAACTGGTGCTTGGCGAATTCGCGAAACGCTCGCGCAAGTCAGTGTTACTGGTGCCACCGCCGCACCATCAAAACTATTCACAGGACATGATACGTGGATCGCAGCAGATGGCAGACGTCCACAATATGAGCCTTCGCCTCCTCGCCGACGCGCACTGCGAGACGCCGCTGGAACAGATCGAGCACGCCATGAAACAGCACCTCGACCGCTTCCCAGGTACCGATGCAATTCTTTGTGCGTCGACGACAGCGGCACTCGGTGCGATCGCCACACTGGATAACCTGGGCCTGGATGCAGGCCGGCAGATGGATATCTGCACGCGCGAGGTAATACCGCTTCTCGGCAGGTTTCGGCGCGGCATTCTCACCGTGGACGAGGATGTAACCCGCGCCGGACACTTCCTGGCTAAGGCCATTTTGCAGGCGATCGAATCGCCGGATGCGCCGCCCATGCAGGGGCTTGAAGTGCCCGAAAAAGTGAATGAGTTTCTGTAAACAGCCCGCGCCTTCACCTCTGAGTATTCGCAATGTTGTTCAACGTCATACCGGAAAACTTGCACACAAACATCCGTAGCCGGTTCTCACAACAGTCACCACCATTTGAGGAAAATTGATCCATGACCTATACCCCCGCAACTGACCGCTATGAGCGTATGAAATACCGTCGTTGCGGTGCGTCGGGCGTGAGACTGCCAGCGATTTCTCTGGGACTGTGGCACAACTTCGGCCACGACACGCCCCACCAGACAAAACAGGCAATTTGCCGTACCGCCTTCGATCACGGTATCACGCATTTCGATCTGGCCAACAACTATGGCCCTCCGCCGGGAAGTGCCGAGGAGGCGTTCGGTGAACTCCTGCGCACTGATTTTGCGAGCCATCGTGATGAGCTGATTATTTCGTCCAAGGCGGGCTACCTGATGTGGCCCGGCCCCTACGGTGCATTCGGCAGTCGCAAATATCTGGTTGCCTCGTGCGATCAGTCCCTCAAACGCCTCGGTGTCGATTATGTCGATATTTTCTATTCCCACCGCCACGACCCTGACACACCACTGGAAGAAACAATGGGCGCGCTTGATCACATCGTGCGCTCGGGTCGCGCACTTTATGCAGGTATTTCAAGCTATAACTCCGAACACACCAGGCAGGCAGTCGCCATTCTCAAAGACCTCGGTACACCCTGCCTGATCCATCAGCCCAGCTACAACATGCTTAACCGGTGGGTCGAACGCGATGGGCTAAAGGACACACTGGCCGAACTCGGTGTCGGTTCGATTGCATTCACGCCGCTCGCGCAAGGCATGCTGACAAACAAGTATCTCGGCGGCGTACCGGACGGTAGCCGGGCAACGCAGGGTAAAACGCTGAGGCCGGAGTTTCTGAATGAAGCCGCCATAGAGAATATCCGTGCGCTCAATGAGATTGCCAGCGCGCGCGGGCAAACACTGGCGCAGATGGCGATCGCGTGGGTGCTCAGGGGAGAAGGCATTACAACGGCGCTCATCGGGGCTTCCAAACCCGCTCAGGTGATCGACTGTGCAGGCGCGGTAGAGAACCTGGCATTCACCGATACCGAACTGGCGCAGATCGATGAACACGCCTCGGAAGAGGCCATCAACCTGTGGGCGCAATCGAGTCAGACCAAAGAAGGCGCGGCCCAGCGGTGAATAGTGAATCTGAATGAACAGCGCCACCATGAACACACGACTCAACATTTTTGATCTTGACTCTGGCAGGGCCACCGAAGTGCTTCGCCATGATGGGTTGATCGAAGCCCCGAACTGGGCGCCTTGCGGCACCTACCTGTTGGTCAACGGACAGGGGCGGCTGTTTCGGGTACCGCTTGATGCGCCTGAACTAATCGAGGTAGACACGGGCTTTGCCACAGGCCTCAACAATGATCATGGCATATCGCCCGACGGTGCACTGATAGCCATCTCAGACAAGACTGAAACCGGCAAGTCGTGCATCTACACACTGCCATCAGGCGGTGGCACGCCTACCCGCGTTACCGAAAACATACCCAGCTACTGGCACGGCTGGTCGCCGGATGGGGCGTCACATGCTTATGCCGCATTTCGCAATAACATATGTGATGTTTACACTTGCCCGGCAGGTGGTGGTCGTGAAACGCGTCTCACGTCTGGATTCGATCACACTGATGGCCCTGACTACTCTCCGGACGGGCAATGGATCTGGTTCAACGGCGCACGGGACGGATCGATGGATCTATGGCGAATGCGCATTAATGGTAAGGATTTACAGCGTATGACCGCCGATGACACCATCAACTGGTTTCCCCACCCATCACCGGATGGTGCCCATGTGCTCTATCTGGCCTACGCGCCCTGCTCCATTGCAACGCCACAGGAACATCCCGCTGAAAAACAGGTAACACTGCGGTTGCTGGCTGCGGCAGGGGGAAAGCCAATCGTTTTATCTGAAATATTCGGTGGCCAGGGAAGCATTAACGTACCGTGCTGGGCGCCAGACGGGAAGCACTTTGCCTACGTGGATGTGCTGCGTGACTAAACTGATTCCCGGGTATTGCCCGCCACACTGACCTGCTTACGAACCTTGATGGCACCCGGGCCGGTAAGCGAGGTCACTCTCACGTGCAGATATAGTCAGGCATCCTTAAAAAGGCGCAGTCAGTAAAGTATCTCTCGATAAGACTTCGGCCTGCCTAATAACATGTCGTTGCGTTAGACGTGCTTTCCTCTGCGGGTTGAATACGTTCACACAACGTGCATCATCCCGCTTAGCCATGCCGGATTATATTGACGTATCATCCACAAGTAGTACGGGTGACATAACAACAGGCCGTACAGCTTGCCGAACCGCCGCGCACAAAATACAAACGCCTGTGATGAAACGGCCAGCCCGAGGGCCCGCTGTGTTCTTACTTTGTCTGCAGCTCGTTAACCTTTGCGCGAGCCCTCAGTTTCCTGATGAAAGGTCATCACAGCTACTGGCTTCCGATTTTTCGGTGACGCAACCAATACGCGCGTTCACAGCCGGTTCACATGCCCTGCGATATTCTACGCGTTGGTAAAACCATTTTGGTTTTGCAGCCTTAAAAAAACCCAACGTGCGACGTGAGGCGAGCCCGAATTTGCTCCGACTTGAGTTTCAGGCTAACAATAGTCTGACACTCAGCTTTTCTTTACTTAGCGCCCAGTTGTTTTTTTCCACCAACCACCAATGAAAGGGAGCAATACGTTTACGTGACAGACTTGGATCAATCAAAATATGGTTGTTTTTGACCTGCATAAATTCATACACGAAAAATAGCTAACCTAAGTAGTAACCCTAATTTTTTCGCTTCTGTTTATTGATGTAGATTCTCGCGTCGCGACGAGAAACCGCGATAGATAAACAACTGTATTTTTATTCAACAATGCAATCTATTTGTTAAGGACATGATCCAAATGACTATCAACTACACGAGTGCCAGTGGTACGAACAACGCTTTTCAATATGGTGACAAAGCGATGAATGCGGCCGACAATAATCGGCCCTCCATGAATAGCACCAGAGGTTTCGGCACGCAGCAACAAACACAAAACAGTGCGCTCCAGTCACTGTTTGATCTTGATTCTTTGTTAATGCAGCTAAGAAAGTATACGGAATCTCTTGAGACTGGCGGACAGTCCAGTATGGGTAGTGCCTGTGCCGATAAAATTACTGGTGGAAGCGGCAATGATACGATTAAGGGGCGTGGAGGTAACGATGACATAAATGGCGGCGCCGGAGATGACTTGCTGAAAGGTGGCCGAGGAGACGACGTTGTTCAGGGTGGCGATGGCAATGACACAATCAGAGGTGGTAAAGGCGACGATCAGCTGAAAGGCGGTTCCGGTGATGATGTCCTGACCGGTGGAAAAGGTAACGACACGTTTCAGTTTAATCCGGCCAATGCCAACGAAGGCGCAGACACTATTAAAGACTTTGAAGTTGGAAAAGACACCATTGAACTTGCACTGAAGGATATTGTTGCCAGCACACCAGATGGTGGAGACGGCTTTCAGGTCAGTGATCTGGATGCACCGGGTTCCGGCTGGAGTCTCAGTGCGACCGACAATGGCGATGTACAGGTGAACCATCCCGGTGGCACCATTGCGCTGGAAGGCGTCAAACTTGATGCAGTATTGGAAATGGGCATCACCAGTTTCGAAGGACTTGTGGAAGCCGGTGTTGTGAAGGCTGTGTAACCAGAAGCTGAATTGCGAATTGCGGAGCGGTTTGCTCCGCATTCCAATTATACCCGCCTGTTTTTACCTTGTTTCAGCAACGGAGGGAGTCGGCTCCACATAAAAATAGTCGGCAAAATCAGCTGTGTCGGCGATAGCACCCCGACCAATATTCAGAATATGCAGCAGCTCGACGGTATCCGAGAAATCGAGCCGTTCCCGGAAGTGGTTCAATGCAAAAGCCCATGCTTCATTCTGCGAAAGCGTTGTGGTGGCCTGCTCGTAGAACTTTGCCCCGGGTGTGGAACCGGTATTGAGGTCACTGGTGCCGTTTGACTTGTTGCCATCATCAATTTTGATGTAACTGGTCGCAGACTGTACCTGTGCAAAACTGTCCTCGTCCGTGTTGCGCTGGTTCCAGCGGCTGTGCTGTACGATAAACACCTGGTTTTTAATAACTTCCCGGGAGACTCCCATCCCGGCCAGCTTATCCAGTACGCTTCTGGTGAAGTCCATCGGACCACCCTCCGCGATCCAGACCTTCCTGCCTGCATTTAAGTATGGCACCCATCTCATGGCCTGAATGTTAGCGGCAGTCTCGAAGCTCTCTGCGGCACCACCCGTATCCAGGTAACCATCAGCACCAAAAGCCAGCGTAGCAACCTGGTTAGCGGCTTCCCTGCGGGTCAAACCTTCGGCAAGACTGTTGTACTGCAGCTCACGATTATTCAGCGCACCGTAGGCACCAATAACGACCGTGGGCTCAATATCAAAGAATTTTGTAACCGTACCACCGGCCGCGATTGCATAGATATCATCGAGGTCCGGTGCGATATCATAGTGCAACGCCAGTAAGTCCCCCGGTTGAAACAGGCTGCCAGCGGGCAGCTTCAGATCAGGTACTGCTGACAGCGCAGGAATCTCCACCGGTGCAGGCGCGGGCGTGTTTGTGGTAACGACCGTATCCGCACCTTCGTTGTCGACAGAGACTGTTGCCTCCGGCACATCAGTGTCAGCGGTGGATTCCGGCGATGGGGTAATTAAAGAGGCCGGTGCGTTAAGATCAACTATCTCAATCCCTTTGAGTGACGGATTTCCTTTCACTTTGCCGAGGGTGATATTGATGACATCGTCCGCCTGAACAGCATACTGCCTGGCCAGCGCTTTGTGCGCACCCACTTCTTTAAAAACATCGACGTTGCTCTCAAGAGTATCTTCTACCTGAATATTAAAAACACGCATACCCGGACCCATCGCGCCTGCCCAGTTTTCAGCCAGATAAAGCGTCACCAGGTACTTACCCGGTACTACCGGAAATTCCCACGCCATATCACCCCTGGACCAGCGCTCGGTTTTAAACAACGACTCCGGTACTACAGTATCGAGCCCGTCGCGGCTGACTGCTGACTTGGTTGACCACGTTTTTCCTTTTCCTTTTCCGGTGAATGCTTTCGATTGAGAGCTGGAAATCCAGCGCTCTGGTGAATCGCCGATTTCATCACCACCGGCATTAACCCGGTATACCACATTAGATACAACAGACGGTTCACCCTGCGCTGTGTTGGCTCCGGTATCACCGTCATCCTGAACATCCGGCACTGTAGTGACCACAGGTGCCTTAGTAGTTACTTCAGGCGTCGTTACTTCAGGCGTACCTTCCTCAGGCATAGAGTCCAAGACATCTGTGTCAGCATACTCGGCTGCATCCTCTGTTTGACTCACCTCTGTAGTCTCTTCAATGCCGGTATCCGGCGCTAAAACCTGCTGATCCTCGGGTAATGACTCGATGGGTGTTGACTCTGTTTCCTCGACTGTCTCAACAGGCGCAGAGTACAGCCGGATAATTTCAATACCTTTTACCGCAGGGTTCTGAATACGGCGCTGAAAGTCAATGTTCAGGATAGCGTCACTTTCCACTTGAAGTGACTTGACCATTGCAGTGTGTCCGCCTGCCTCACGATAGATATCCACATCACTCAGCAACAGTCCCTCAACAGTGACATCAAAGACCCGTGCATTTTCAAACTGCGCGCCCTGATATATTTCTGCAAAGTAGAGGTTGACGCGATAGGTTCCAGGAACAACAGGAAAGGACCAGCTTAGTTCAGCTCCTTTCTTCGTATCGAATCGCTCACTTTGAAACAACTGGAGCGGTACATCCGCATCCACCAAAGAGAGGTCAACTGGTTTTTTTCGAGACCAGGTGCGTCCGGTATTGTAGTAGTCGGAAGCACTTGCATCTGACATCCAATCTCCGCCGGCCGCGTCAAGCCTGGGCCCTCCGGCGTTAACGCGGATAACAACTTCTTCACGGCGCTGCGTCTCAGACAAATCACCACCAGTGGACAACACTTCAGTACTCGCATCGGACACAACGGGCGCTGTCGGGGTTAGCTCACTATCAGCGTTGTTCAGACCCTGATAAAGCAAATCAAGGCGCCAGGTCGGCCCTGTTTCTTCGCACCTCGGGCCGCTGTACTGACCATCTGCCTCAGGTATACCGGGGCAAATCAGCTCATCATTAATACGGGTAAGATTGAAAGGCTCGTGTCCACATTGCACAGTGTTGTAGTACAGCCGCCCCGACGCCGGACCTGCCCCGAGCTTTTGTTCAATATCCGCACAGATTTCTCTCACGAGTTTCGGACCGGCGGGCGTCGCAACCTCAATATCTGCGATACCGTGGTCATAAGTAGTATCGCAATAACACTGACCATCCACAGCATACGAATCCGACCAACGCTGACGAGTGACGGGGTCAGGCACCACCGGTGCGCTTGCTTCAACATTCGCTGCCTCATCAGCCACCTGAACCATGTGTGTTGGCAATTCCAGTAAACGCGTGGTGCTGGTCGAGTTGGTAAACCTGTTTTCACCACCGGTGGCCACGATTAAAGTGCCGTTAATAATCCTCGCAGCCGGTGCCATTATCGTCGCGGGCAGCGCCAGGGCGTCCTGCACCTGCCACTCATCCTCCCGCGGGTCGTAAGTCAGCACCTCATCGCCGCGTGCTCTACCACCGATGACGTAGATCAGATCGTTGTAGATAAATGTGCCCGGCTCTGCGTGTGACCGAACAAATGGCAAATTCGAGACACGGTGCCATTGAAAACTTTCAGTATCAAAGTAATGCACCTGATCCACTTCTGCATGAAAGGGCAAATCACCGCACTTGCCGTGATTGTTCCAGCCGCCGATCGCAAAAATGTGCTTACCGAACACGACCGTGGAAAAATGGTTGCGAGCCTTCGGCATGGCAGCCACTGCTGTGATGTCCTGCCATTCTCCACCACGGTTTAGATCGTAGACATAGTGGTAATCCGTATCACATCTCGCTCTGCTGTCCACACCACCAAACAGATATATTTTGTTATCAACCAGACCCGCACCACCACCGGCAAACGGCCGTGGCAGTTCAGGCCCCTCACGCCAGGTATTATCCTGAAGATCATAGATCCACACCTGATCACTGACCTCACCCGGGTGATTACCGATGCGACCACCAATAAGCCATACTTCCTCACCCGCTTTCACACTCGCCGCATGGGTGACCGCATTGCCAAGTCCCGCTTCAGTGGTCGACAGTACGGTCCACTTATCAGTTACCGGATCATACTGTTCTACCGAATTTGCAATGGTAGTCCCCGGTGAAAAGCCATTGAACAGAATCAACTTGCCCTCGTGTTCAATTGCCGTGGATTCAAAACGCTGATGGTTCGCACTGTTTCCAGTCGTCCACTGCGCGCTGGCCGCACCTGAATGCAACGCAAAAAGTGAAAGGGATAACAAATACAACGATACAGATCGAACTGATGAAAACATGGAGGGCTCTGCTCTGGGGTAACTTCGCCCAATATAGCCAATGGTATGATTTTCGTTTGCCGGCTCGCTCACATTCAGGCACAAACTGTAAGGTATTTGAAACGTCTTTTTGTGTCCCACAGTCACACTGTGAACTGCCACACAGTGCGGTGAGTCAGAACTACCGACCCACTCGATTGACCGCGTCCCGTTGATGTACCTGAAACGATAAATCAGACAAAGGGACAGTCTGCCGTGTTAGTCCGTGTGCAGAGGTAACCCCGCCCGGTGCCAGGCCAGGGTGCCGCCATCAAGATGCAACAGGGATTGGAAGCCGAGCTCCTGCAAAATCGGCAGACTTTTTCCACTGCGCACTCCGCTGCGACAGTGCACAAGCCAGGTGGTCTCTTTATCGAGCTGCTGCAGCTTTTGGCGAAACTCAAAAGAGTAGTAGTTGATATGAACTGCGCCTTCAATATGCCCGCGGTTGAATTCGAATCCGGTACGTACATCGAGCACCCTGACGGCGGGAAACTGCTTTAATACCTTGCTGGCTTCAGTCGCTGTGAGATGGCGGATGCCATTGATCTGGTTGCCAAATTCTTCAACGCCCTGCTCAACAGCCAGCAAAGGTCGAGACAAAAATGCCGCACCGATGGCGGCGAGCAGAAAGAAGACCCTGGCAGTGCGATTCAAGTGATTCAACTTTACGACTGGAGATAAATCTTAAGAGTTTACCTACAAGGGAAAGTTCCGGGCTTATGTGATGAGAAGGTACTGACTCACACGGCAAAAAATGGGTAAAAAAAGCCCTGCAACATGGCAGGGCTTTGGTGACAACCTGTTTTTTTAAGTGCCTGTACTACAAAGCACCCTGCTGCGGTTGCATGTCTGCCGGGTCAATACCGGCGACCGCGACCGGTGCCTTCATCGCATCACGGCGGAAAGGCTCGCCGAGTTCCTGATTCAGGATCACCTCGATAAACGTGGTCACGCCGTCAGCCTGCGCCTTACATGCCTTACTTAGCTCGTCAGTCAATTCGTCCATGGTACGAACCGTGATCCCCTTCAAACCGCAACCGTCAGCAACTTTGGCATAGCTCAAACCCGGGTCGAGTTCCGTGCCGACGAAGTTGTTGTCGTACCACAGTGTGGTGTTGCGTTTCTCAGCACCCCACTGGAAGTTACGGAAAATCACCATGGTGATCGCCGGCCATTCCTCGCGACCAATGGAAGACATTTCGCTCATGGAAATACCGAACGCACCATCACCGGCAAAGCCAACCACCGGTACGTCGGGGCAGCCGATCTTCGCACCAATGATCGCCGGAAAGCCGTAGCCACAAGGGCCAAATAAACCGGGTGCCAGGTACTTGCGACCTTTTTCAAACGTCGGGTAAGCATTGCCGATGGCGCAGTTGTTACCGATGTCGCTGGATATGATTGCCTCTTCAGGCAGACCCATTTGAATAGCACGCCAGGCCATGCGAGGGGACATGCGATCGGGGTCACGTTCACGGCTATCCGCGTTCCAGCTGGTACCGGGGTCGTCGTCTTCGTGATCCATACTGGAGAGCGCCTGCAGCCAGCCGGACTTGGATGTACGAATCAGCTCCTGACGATCAGCACGGTCCGCATCCCCTGCCGACGCGGAAAGTTGCTCAAGCAGTGATTGCGCAACGAACTTTGCATCGCCACAGATACCAACGGTCACTTTCTTGGTCAGCCCGATGCGATCCGGGTTGATATCCACCTGAATAATCTTTGCATCTTTCGGCCAGTAGTCGATGCCATAGCCAGGCAGCGTTGAAAACGGATTCAGGCGTGTGCCGAGTGCGAGCACCACATCGGCCTTTGAAATCAGCTCCATCGCCGCCTTGCTGCCGTTGTAACCGAGTGGACCGACTGCCATCGGATGCGAGCCGGGGAAGCTGTCATTGTGCTGGTAACCGCAACAGACGGGGGCGGTCAGTCGGTCCGCCAGGGCGGCAGTATCGGCAATCGCATCACCGATTACGACACCGGCACCGGACAATATGACCGGGAACTTTGCATCAGACAGCAGGGCCGCTGCTTCAGCAATAGCGTTTCTGCCACCGGCCGGCTTTTCGAGTTCAACCACTTGCGGCAGTTCAATGTCAATCACCTGCGTCCAGAAGTCACGCGGCACGTTAATCTGTGCAGGTGCGCAACCGCGCCAGGCCTGCACGATGACACGGTTCAACACTTCAGCAATTCTCGACGGGTCCCGTACCTCTTCCTGATAGCAGACCATTTCCTTGAACATACCCATTTGTTCAACTTCCTGGAAACCGCCCTGCCCGATGGTCTTGTTGGCTGCCTGCGGCGTGACCAGCAACATCGGTGTGTGGTTCCAGTAAGCGGTTTTAATCGCCGTGACAAACCCGGTGACGCCGGGTCCGTTCTGGGCGATCGCCATACCCATCTTGCCGGTTGAGCGGGTATAGCCATCGCAGATCAAACCGCCATTGGTTTCATGAGCAACGTCCCAGAACATAATACCGGCCTTCGGAAATAGATCCGAAATGGGCATAAACGCTGAGCCAATAATACCGAACGCGTGTTCTATACCATGCCGTTGCAGTACTTTGACAAAGGCCTCTTCTGTGGTCATTTTCATCGACGGATTCTTCCAGTGTGTGTTGCGATAATCGAATATGGTGTTGGCAGAGGCGCTGGTTCACAAGTGCCAGATGCGCAGCAGTGTTGCGCCACAGTCCCGCTAGCGTGCAGGGCTGCGAAAACAAAAGGCGGAGTATAGCCTGATATTCTCCGCCATCGGTGGCTGGCGTCGAAACCTTCCGTGTCGGCTGGCGCTCACGGAACCGCTGACAGGTGGCAATACTCTGTCGGATATTGCACTGGCGTGTCGTCAACGACTGGGCCGCGGCGTTCTGGTTCCGTATAATTGGCACCTGTCAGTATAGAGGACGCTCCGATTCCATCCACTCGCACTATTCGCTCTGCTGCGTCGCTGTCATCGCAGGCCTGCCCATGACCACCACTACAGACACTCCGCTGCTGGAGACCCGTGGCATCAGCAAGTCGTTTGGCACTGTGAAAGCTAATCAAAACATCGACTTTTGCGTCATGCCGCGGCAGATTCACGCCCTGCTCGGCGAAAACGGTGCCGGCAAATCAACCCTGATGAAAATTATCAGCGGCCTGCAACAACCGGACAGTGGTGATATTTACTGGCGGGGACAAGCAGTGATTATCACGAACCCCAAAACCGCCCGCGCCATGGGGATCGGCATGGTGCATCAGCACTTTGCGCTCTTTGAAGGGCTTTCAGTCGCTGAAAACATTGCTTTCAGTATCGATGGTGCCACACAGGGCGCGGCCCTCGACAAACAGATACAGACGATTGCCACCCGGTTTGGTCTTGAGGTCGATCCGAAGCGTCCGGTGTTTGAACTTTCTGCCGGAGAGCGACAGCGCATCGAAATTCTGCGCGCGCTGCTGCTCAACCCCCAACTGCTGATTCTCGATGAACCCACCTCGGTGTTGACACCGCAAGAAGCTGATCAGTTGTTTGTCACCGTGCGCAGACTGGCATCGGAGGGACACGGCATTGTGTTTATCAGCCACAAGCTCAAAGAGGTCAGCGCCCTGTGCGATGCGGCGACCGTGCTGCGCGGTGGCGAGGTCGTGGGCACCTGCGACCCGGCCAGCACCAGCGCCGAGTCGATCGCGGAACTCATGCTTGGCAGTCGCAACATTAACGCCGTCAGTCAGCACCGAAGTGTCGGCGATGTGCGCCTGTCAGTTAACCACCTGAATCTAAAAACAGACGACCAGTCACTTTCAATACCGGCGCTTGAGCTGCACAGCGGTGAAGTGTTTGGCGTGGCAGGTGTGGCGGGCAACGGACAGGAGCAACTGTTCGCAGCCCTCAGCGGAGAAACCCTGTGTTCACCGGCAGACTGTATTCGCATTGACGACGTGCCGGTCGCACAACTGGGGCCGAATCAACGCCGCGCACAGCACGCGATGTTTATACCCGAAGAACGACTCGGACATGCCGCCGTGCCACACATGAACCTGCTGGACAATACACTGCTGACCAACCTGGCCAACAGCGATGCGACCCACCACGGTATGGTGAACAAAACCTACCTCACCAACGAAACGCAGTGCATAGTGGATCGCTTCGATGTGCGTCACGGCGGCATCCGCCGCTCGGCAAAAAACCTGTCGGGGGGCAACCTGCAAAAGTTTGTTGTCGGCCGCGAAATCACCAAGAACCCGCACATCCTGATTGTGAACCAGCCCACCTGGGGGGTCGATGCGTTATCCGCTGTGAAAATTCGCGAAGCGCTGATGGAGCTCGCCGCCAGCGGGTCCGCGATACTGGTGATCAGTCAGGACCTCGACGAACTGCTTGAAATTTCCGATCGCCTCGCCGTCCTGCACCGGGGTGAACTTGGAGACGCGCGCGCCATTCACGAATGGACCGTAGAAACCCTTGGACTTGCTATGACGGGACATGCAATGACCGGCAGCGCAGAGCAGGTCGCCTGATGCTTGCACTGGAACCACGCACCGACAGCACCGTATGGACCAGCCTGCGCTCCATCGTTATCGCACTCGCATTTACCGCACTGGTATCGGTGCTGGTAATGCTGGCCATGAGCGACCAACCCGGCAAGGCCTTGTGGCAGCTGCTCACCTTTCCGTGGCAGGGTCGACGCATGGAAGTGCAGTTCGGGCTGGTACTTCAGCAAACCGCCTATCTGGCCACAATTGCAATCGGCCTGGCCGTCGGCTTCAAAGCCAATGTGTGGAATATCGGCGCCGAAGGCCAGTTTGCGATGGGCTCCGTCGGTGCGTATCTGGGCTATTTACTCATGGGCAGCCCGACAACGGCCTGGGCATTAATCTTTATTCTGATTGCCGGCGTCATCGGTGGCTGTCTGTGGGCGCTGATACCCGCCGCGCTGCGCGTGACCAGCAACACCAATGAGTTACTGACATCGCTCATGCTGGTCTACGTTGCAAGCCACCTGTTGACCTACCTGTGTATTGGCCCGTGGAAGGGTGATCCGAAAGCCGGCCAGGCAGAGACGTTTCCCATGCCAGACTCCGTGAGGCCCTCAACACTGATTGCAGGCACTGAATTCCATACCGGCTTGATTGTACTTTTTGCGGCATTTGCCGTACTGGGAGCAGTGTTGCTGTTTACCCTGCTCGGTTATCGATTGCGAGTCGCGCAATACACCCCCAGAGCCGAGCGCTTTGCGGGCTTTTCATCGAAAAATACGGTTTGGATTTCCTTTCTAGTATCCGGCGCGATGGCCGGACTCGCTGGTGCCGTCTACCTCACGGCGGAGACTGGCAAGCTGATACAGGCGGAAAACTATCTTGAGAATTTCGGCTTCGCCGCCATCGTCATCGCGTTTCTCGGTCGCCTGCACCCGGTGGGCATTCTGCTCGCGGCGTTTCTCATCTCCTACGTGAACGTGGGTGCCTCATTTGTGCAGGCATCCCTCGGTGTGGACGACTCAGTGGCAGAGCTTATCGAAGTGACTGCACTGTTCGCATTTTTAAGTACCGCCATGCTCGATCAATACCGGGTCGTATGGCAACGCTCGGCTACAACAACAAAGCAGAAGGTGGCGGGATGACGCCTGAAACCATTGAGTTTCTATTAAAGCTGTTGGGTGCGGCCATTCTGCTGGCAACCCCACTGTTACTGGCAGCACTCGGCGAGTTGGTCGTCGAAAAATCCGGGGTGCTGAACCTTGGCGTAGAAGGCATGATGCTGATCGGCGCCTTGTTCGGTTACATTGCTGCCTACAACCTGCAAACCATCACCTGCCTCGAAGAACTGATACCCGGCTTCTGCCAGAAGGAAGAACGCGTCTTCACACTGGCCGATTATTTACTTGCGCTGTGCGCCGCCGCAGTGGCAGGCGCACTGCTGGCAGCAGTTTTCGGCTTCCTTACACAAGGCCTGCGCGCCAATCACGTCGCCGTCGGTCTCGGCCTGAGTATTCTCGGAGCAGGCCTGAGCAACTCGATCGGCAGCAATTTTTTCGGCATCAACTACACCTCTGTACAGGTGGCCGACCACCCCGCTGTGTTTGGACAGGACGTGCTGGTCTGGCTTTCGCTCTTCGCTGTACCAGCCATTTGGTATGTATTGCAACGCAGCCGCGCCGGACTGGTCATACGCGCCGTCGGCGAGAATCACGACAGTGCCTATGCGCTCGGCTACAACGTGCCGAAAATACGTTTTTACTGCATACTGTTTGGCGGAGCGATGGCAGGACTGGCCGGCGCTTTCATTGTGCTGGTGCACGTCGACTGGAAAGAAGGCGTCACGGTCGGCAAGGGGTGGCTCGCACTGGCGCTCATACTGTTCGGCACATGGAAGCCTCTGCGTGTGTTGTGCGGCGCATATATCTTCGGACTGCTTTGGGCATCCGAACTTCGTTTTGACAATCTGTTTCCGAGCTGGCAACTCGAGTGGAAAACTGCACTCACCATGGCGCCCTATCTGTTCACCATACTGGTGCTGGTGATAATCTCGCGCAATCCGCGAATGATCCGGCAAAGTGCACCCGGCTCCCTCGGCAAACCTTTTAATCCACCATCCTGACAATCAGGACCTAACTGAGAAACCGCTACCTATGAAGAAAATACTCCTGGCAGCCGCGAGTACCCTGTTATTCGCAAATGTCGCAAACGCCGACACCACCAAAGTCGGATTTATCTACGTGGGCCCGGTCGGTGACCTTGGCTGGACTTACCGCCACGACATCGGTCGTCTGGCCATAGAAAAAGAATTCGGCGACAAGGTGGAAACCACCTTTATTGAAAACGTACCGGAAGGCGCCGAAGCAGTTAAACAGATAACCCAACTGGCAGAAACCGGCCACGATATTATCTTCACCACTTCTTTTGGCTTCATGGACCCGACCAACGAAGTCGCCGCACAGTACCCAGATGTAAAATTCGAGCACGCTACCGGTTATAAGCGCGAAACAGACAATGTCTCTACATTCTCTGCGCGTTTTTACGAAGGTCGTGTTATCCAGGGTCTGCTGGCCGCTAAAATGACCAAGACCAATAAAATCGGCTATATCGCCTCGTTCCCGATTCCTGAAGTCGTACGCGGTATCAATGCTTTTCAGATGGAACTCGCCAAGCACAACCCAGATGCTGTCGTTGACGTCAAATGGATTTTTACCTGGTTTGATCCTGCAAAAGAGGCCGAAGCGGCACAGGCTTTCATTGATGCCGGAGCGGATATCATAGTGCAACACACAGACAGCCCGGCCCCCATGACAATCGCCGAGAAGACAGAGGGCGTTTACGCATTCGGACAGGCATCCAACATGTCGCGCTTCGGTGACACCAGCCACCTCGTTTCTATCGTAGACAACTGGGACAGCTACTACATCGATAGAGTCGCCGCCGTGATCGATGGCAGCTGGTCACAGAGCGACACGTGGTGGGGCCTTTCAAAGGATGGCAAGGGCAACGGCGTCGGCATGGTTGAAATGGCTGACTACGGCAACATTCCCGATGAACTGAAAGCCGAAGCGATGGCACTTGAAGAAAGCCTGCGGTCCGGTGAACGTCATTCGTTCCCCTGCCCTGTATACAAACAGGACGGTGAACTGGCAGAAGACTGCGCCGCCGGCGACAAGCACCTCAAGGACTTTCCAACGCTGGTTTCCATGGACTGGTACGTTCAGGGGGTTGAAGGCTCTATACCAAAGTAAAGTTTCTTCATTAAGCTGAATTTAAAATGGCGCTTATTCAAGCGCCATTTTTTTTGCGCGTACCAATCGTGCTGGCAGGCGTTCAGCGCGGCGTACGGAGAGTTCGATCACACGTCTCAAGCCTGAATTGTTCACAATGCGAGTCAGAACGTTTAAGCAAATGTCTATTTCCATAGGTCTACAAAGACTTTTGGAACTATTCAAACTTTCGCAATGTGCCTATTCACCATCAGTCGAAATATGGCTTCACATCTCGCATGATCAAGCTCGGCGCGGCGGGCCACACTTCTCGCTCGATCAAGCGACCTGTTTTTGCCCCCGTAGGTTTATCAAATTGGCCGCTGAACGTCGAATCATCATGAATAATGCAGGCTAGTCATCCAGCTTTCGCACCCGGTCTCCGCTCAGCAATTCAGTAACAAACTCCGGCAGCTTCAGACCCGCTTCAACCTCCACCTCAAGCGCGGCCTCTGCCGCCAGCACCTCAGGCAACTGTGAGACGACCTGATCGATGCATGCCAACGGCACCACCACCACACCGTCGCGATCCGCGACAATCACATCGCCGCTGTTGATCACCACATCGTCCATCACAATCGGCAAGCCAGCAGTACCCGGCCCGTTGCGTGCCGGTGAATTGGGTGTAGACCCGGCTGCGAAACAAGGTAAGCCTGCCTTGCATACCCCGTCGGTGTCACGCACATAACCGTCTGTGATCAAGGCACTGGCACCACAGTTTCTGGCCATACCCACAACCATATCTCCGACGACCGCAGTCGCGGTGTAACCACCGGTTGCAACCGCGATTACGTCACCGGGCTGTGCATATTTCAGCGCGGCAAATACGGCAAGATTATCTGCCGGACCACAATCACACGTCATCGCCACACCAGTGAACGTCGTTGCATCCGGATTGACCGGCTTGATCTGAATCGCACCTCTGCCCCCCAGGCAATCGACCACCACACCGGTGCCAACCTCTTTAAAAGCCGCCAGCTGTGTGGCCGTTGGTCGTGCGAAATTTGTTTTTACTGTCAACAGCGGTGGATCTTCAATCATGTCTGCAAGCACAGTTAAGTGAGTTTTATCGTTTGTCGTTGGCTAATGGACCGCTTGATCAATAGGCGCGCAAGCGCATCGTTACGCGCCTTGTTAAAAGCCCTGGTTCCGGGGCAAGGATATCCCGTCACACAAACGTTTCACAGCTTCCACACTGGAAAAGGTAATCAACTCTGCCCCTGCCCGGCAAAAAAAAACGGCGGGATAGCCCGCCGTTTTTCCTGAGTCACACCTGCGCTACCGGCTATTGGCGCAGCACAATCTCTACGCGACGGTTCTGTTCCCGACCATCTGCCGACTCATTACTGGCGATCGGGCGGGTATCGCCAAAACCTCTGGCCGAGATTCGCTCTGCGTCGATACCGGCGCGCGCCGACAGATATCGTACTGCCGCAGATGCACGGGCAGTCGACAACTCCCAGTTCGTCGGATAAATCTTGCGCAACTCCGCACCAATACCCTGCGAGTCGGTATGACCTTCAACATCGATACGCCATTCCGGGTAGCCTTCAATGATGTCACCAACACCGGAGAGTAAGTCATTGCCTCCGGGACTGAGCCTGGCACTGCCGACATTGTATAGATCACCGGAACCCAGGGTCACAGCCACCGCAGTATCGTTTTCGATGCTGCTGACAGCGGCAGTAGAGATACCGGCTTCGGCAAGCTGCCCCGCTATCGCATCACGCACCGCGCGTGTGCTTTCAATTTTTGCCCGTGCCTGTGCGGCGGCATCATCCACCTGCTTTTGCAGCTGATTGCGTGCATCGTCAATAGACGCCACTTGCTCTGCGGACTGCGAAAGCTCAGCTTCCAGCATCGATACCTTACCGAGTGCCTCGTCACGCTCACCGGTGATACCAGTGTTGGCGGTCTCCAGCGAACCGATCGTATCGTTCAGCTTCGTGACATTGGATTGTTCATCATCCAGCGCACCCTTGAGCGTTTCCACTTCCTCGTTCAGGACACTTATTTCCTCACTGGCCTTGTCACGCGCCTCGTTTAATGCAGCCATCGCTGCTGCTTTCTCCTCATTGAGTGCAGCGAGATCATCCGTTGCCTGCTGCAACTTCTCCTGCGTCTCGGTGAGGTCATCATTCAGTGTGGCGATCTCTCCACGCAATGACTCCTGCTGCGCTCCCATCTGATCACGCTCCGTCTGCATAAACTTCAGCTCGTCGTCGTGCGCCGCCTTTGCCGCTTTCTGTTCGGCCTGCAACTGTGTTATCTGCTTTTTCAGCTCAGCAGCCTCAGCACGAAAGGTACGCGCCTGTTCGGATGCTTCATCGCGGGCGCCGGTAATTAGACGCAGTTCTTTTTCCAGACCACCCATCGATTCATTTAACAAACCAAGTTTGTTTTCAGAATCGGCGCCGAACTGTTTCGCAGCTGTGAGTTCGCCGTTCAGCGTATCGATGGTACCTTTCAGCTGCTCTGTCTCTGCAACGACTGTGTCTTTCTCGGACATCAGCTCTTCTATGCGAGATGCCAGGGCATCACGTTTGTTCAGTAGCTCATCGCGCTCCGCAGTTACCCCGGCCAGCGCATCATTGGCGGTGTCGAGCTCGGCGCCGACACTGCTCAGGGAAGCTTCGCGTTCAGTTAATGTGGTATTGGTTTCATCCACTTTAGCCTGCGTTGTTTGCAGTTCACCGCTGAGTGAATCGATTTGCTGCTGCAGTGCAGCCGCTTCTTCTTTGGCGCCCGCGTTGGCCGCTTCCAGCGTCTGGATCTCAGCCTGCAGCTCATTGACTCTTTCACCGAGACTGGTCACTTCGCTATCCCGCATGGCAAGTGAGCTTACTGCCTCATCTCTGAGACCCAGCATTTCCGACAACTTGCCCTGCAGATCGCTCGACTCAGAGGTCAGACGACTGATATCCACCTCGCGACCCGTCTGCTCTTCCTGCAGCATTTGCGAAGTATCGGATAACTGCGTATCGAGCGCCGCCAGTCGTTCGGTCGATGTCCGCAGGCGGGTTTCCAAATCAGTGATTTGACGGGTACCGGCGTCGAGCTGCTGCTGCATTTCTGCTGTGGTAGTTTCAAACTCGCCATTGCGTGCCACCGCTTCATCACGCACCGCGGTCACAGAGTCGAGCTCCGCACGCAGTCCGTCCATTTCCTGCAGTTGCTCGTCTCTGCTGGCGATTTCACCCACCGCCTTACCCAGCTCAGACTCAAGCTGTGTGATTTTACCTCTGGCAAAGTCACGCTCGTTAACCGCGGTCTTCAGCTTGCCTTCGATCAATGCGCTGGCATCGAGAGAAGCATCGCGCTCTGCGGTAACATCAGACAACAAGCCCTGCAGTGCAGTGGTATCCGTGGGCAACGCCTGTAACCGGCTAAGCTCGCCGGTCACCGTGTCCACCTGACCCTGTAAGGCGGTTGACTCCTGACGCGCGGTGTCCAACTCGCCCTCAAGATCAGTCACCCGTGATCTGGCAGTCTCAAGATCAGCGCTCAGCGTATCGGCGCGGGCATTGAGTTCAGCCAGCTCGGCTTCTGCAGCTTCAATGGTTGCATTGGCAGTTTCCAATTCAGCTTTTGCCGAATCGCCTGCTGCCAGTGCACCAGTGAGTTCTGCTTCCAGTTCACCGACACGAGCGTTCGCCGTACCAAGATCCGCTGTCAGTGTGTCCGTCTGCGCAGTCAGCTGTGTAGATTGTGCCGTGGCCGCGTCGATATCACCCTGAAGCGCCAGCACCTTGCTCTGCGCCTCCTCGGTTTCCAGACGGGCGGTATCGAGTTCTGACTGCAGCTTGCTGCGCTGATCGGCGACTATCCGCTGCTCGGCACGGTTGCCACAATTACTCAGTCCGGCCAGCACCAGCCCACCCAGTAAAATGGCAGGCATTGCAAATCGCACCAGCCATGACATATCGGAGCCGCCATCGTGCGCTGCCACCGCAGCACCGGTGCCTGCCGAAGCCCCGCCGGAGACGGGTCGCTTCGATGTATCCACACGGCTGATATCCCCTTCGCCCAGAAACAGCTGCCCGATACCGTCGGGGTTGTCCAGCACATCGCCCCGGCTGATCTGCCGCTTCAGGACACCCAGCACTCCCGGAGCGACATAGCCGAGCATGTTTTCCGCATCGGCTTCGGACAGATCAGTGCGCGACCGCAGCGACGCCACCATCTGATCCTTGTTTGAAATGCCGACCAGACCGGTTAGCCGGTTGTTCGCCTCAGTAAAAACATCGCGGCTGTCGCGATCACGAAAGGCGGCTGCCGGATCCTCGACCATGGCGTCATCACTGTAGCGCACGGCTTCATAGAGCAGTTCCCGTCCGCCCTGACTGCCAGCGACCGAGGAAAAACCATCGAGCACTGTGTTGATGGAGCTATCGACACTCCCTCTCAACTGATCGGGGTTTTGCTGCAGCACCTCGCCCAGAAACCGGGTGGCTGCTGCGCCATGCTGTTTACTGACCAACTCAAACAAATTCATTTTCATAGCATCTAGCGAAACGTCTCGCTCTTTTCTCCGTGTATCAACCCGTTAAGTCTAATGAATCGACCCGGGGTTTATCTCTGCTTCAATGTAAATCGCTGTAAATTCACCAGACATTCATCACACTCCGGCAACACTTACACCGTGACTTTACTGAATAACGCGGGCACCGCAGCGGAAAATGACCAGCGGTCAGCCCTCGAAATAAAAATTTGAATAACAATAGCGGAGTGTAGTCCGTAAACAGCCGGGCGCAGGCTCAACCAACCATGCGCCGGTACCCGCGTGGCGCACGCCTGCTCACCTGTTTACGCTGTACCGACAGTACAACCCGGGCATCGTCATAACCGGTACTGCAGTTTAGCCAGGTATTAAAAACGTCATGAGCTAACGTCCTAATAAACGTTAGAACTCAACCGCTCCTGGAAGCCGGGGACCGCGCGATCCGGCTCTACCTCATCAACCTGCAGTGTAATACGGTAACTTCTCAGCTTTTCGAGCAGTGACTGAATGCTCTCCTGCTCCAGTGGCAAATCGACTTCCTGTTCATCGGCATTGGCAAACACTTCCGAGGTACCGTAGGGCTTACACTCCGGCAGCGCTTTGAATTCATATCGGCTTGCATTCACCTCCAGCCACTCGGTTAATGCCGCCACTGTTTTACCGCGTCGTGTGGGCCCATCATGCATTAACACGACCGAGCCCGCCTCGATTGCATCCAGCGACCGGGTGATTAACCTCTGCTCCACCAGCGGTGACCAGTCCCGTGTATCGACGGACCATTTCACCAGCGACATCCCGAGCGAACGGCCGACGTTAAGTACGGCGTTATTGACCAAGCCGAATGGCGCACGGTAACACGTCAGTGGCGGCCCGCCCGCCGCAAGCACCGCCTCGCTGGCTTTTTTAAATTCAGTTTTGATACCGTCGATCGTTTCACCGGTCAACACAGCATGCGTGTGGCTGTGGTTCCCGATTGCATGTCCTGCATAGAGTATCGAGGCAATTTTCCCCGGAGCGCTTTTCGCACGCTGACCGGTCACGAAAAAAGTGGCATGCGCTCCGTGCCGACCGAGCAACTCAAGCAAATCATCGGTGGCGCTGTCAGCAGACGGGCCGTCATCAAAAGTGAGGTAGACGACCGGCTTCGGGTGGGTACTCTGCTGTGCGTGCAAAGTGCTGACAGAATTAAACGACAGCGCAGCAAGTAACAGCGTTTTAATAATTGTGTACAAGCGGATTCTCTTCGAACGGCGTAGCGGTTGTGCGACAACAACTTTACCCCCGGTCGCGCGAGCAGTTTACCCACTTATGAAATGATTAGATATAAAGCAGACACACCCTCAAATTAAATTTATCCAAAACGCCAATCTATACTGTAACTATATATTTACAATACCCGCCAAATATTACACCAACGGTTCAGGTGCCAGTGTTGCTCAACCATTCTTGCTGGCGTGTCGATCAATCGCTTCCTGAATCAGCCTTCTGGCAGTCTCGCTGTCGCGCCATCCGTCGATCCGAACCCACTTCTCAGGCTCCAGATCTTTGTAATGTTCGAAGAAGTGCTGAATCTGCTGCAGAGTGATTTCCGGCAGATCCCCGAAGTCCTGAATCTGCAGGTAGCGTCTGGAGATACTGCTCGAAGGTACGGCGACAACTTTCTCATCGGGTCCGCCATCGTCTTCCATTACCAGCACACCCACCGGCCTGCAGTTCATAACAGCCCCCGGCACGATAGGCCGGGTGTTACAGATCAACACGTCAATCGGATCGTCATCTTCGGAAAGTGTGTGTGGCACAAATCCATAATTCCCCGGATACCGCATCGGGGTATATAAAAACCGGTCCACGACCAGCGCCCCGGACGCTTTGTCGAGCTCATACTTTACCGGCTCACCGCCAATCGGCACTTCGATGATGACGTTGATATCTTCCGGTGGATTTTTGCCGATGGCGATGGCGTCAAGATTCACAGTGTTGACCTGTTATTTGGTTGACAGAAGTTAGCGGGCAGTCGCAAGTTTCGGGCTGAAACGCATGAGCCCGCCCTGGCGGACCGGCCCAACGTTACTTTACCCGGTAAAGTGCCGCGAACGGCAGCCCGGGTTGTGTTTTGAACTTGCGATGGAACCAGTAGTACTGTGCCGGATCGATCAGAATATGATCGGCGATGGTTTTATTCACCAACGTCGCGATCGTGACGTCGTCACTGTTTTTAAAGTCCGCCACAATCGGTTTCATGCGTACGACGTAACGGTTGTTATCCGGTGTTCGATGATTGGCGCAAAAAACAACCGGCGCGCCGGTCATCTTCGCAAACTTCGCTGTCGCCGTTACCGTGGCTGCATCGTGACTGAAAAACGGCGCAAACACTGACACCTTTGGCCCCATATCGTGGTCGGCGGCGAACCAGACGATCCCGCCGGCGCGAATCGTTCTAACAATCTGGCGCGTGTTGCGATTGTCGATCATTGATAATACAGCGGTAGAGCGGCCGCGACGCAGCGCGTAGTCGACCAGCTGATTCTTCTGTCGACGGTACACCGCGTGAATATCGTAGTGCCTGTTGACGAGCTTGCCGGCAAGATCCAGACAGGAAAAGTGTGCCCCCACAAGAATCACACCCTTGCCCTGAGCAATTGCGGCATCGAGGTGCTCCCGACCTTCGTAGCTTACGCGCTGGTGTATTTTTTTGTCTTCAGTCCACCAGCCCATGGCGGTTTCCACCAGTCCGGCGCCAAAATTTTTAAACGCACCCCGCACCAGCTCATCGCGACGGGTCTCGGACATGTCCGGAAAGCACAGTTTCAGATTCACGTCAGCCACGTGACGGCGGTTGCGCAGCACGTAGTACAACAGATTACCAAGCCCCATCCCCAGGCGAATCTTGATCGGGAAAGGCAACAGATTCACCAGCCACAGCAAGGACAGACTAAACGCCGCGATCCAGTGTCGAGGTTGCAGCAGCAGACGAAAAAGCGTGGAGTCCATGAATACCGGATGGTCTTTTCAAGCCTGCGATTATAACGACCGATGCACTCAGTTCCCAGCCGCTATCGGTGTGGCAGCCTTACGCAACGGTGACCTTTTCCATTTCCGGCGCTGCGGTATCATAGGCAACACAACAACAAAAACCGAGAACACGCCAATGCATGAGCTTAAGGGAAAAGCAGCCATCGTCACCGGTGCCAGTCGGGGTATCGGCGCCGCCGCGGCAGCAGAACTCGCCAACGTCGGTGCGATGGTCATCCTGGCTGCCCGCTCAGAGTCCACTATTCGCCACAATGCGCAGGTTATCCGCGACAACGGAGGGCAAGCCGAAGCCGTCACCTGCGATGTCAGTAATTACAAAGACGTGCAGGGGCTGATATCCCATTGCGAATCGACTTTCGGTCGCATGGACATACTGGTGAACAATGCCGGTGTTATCGAACCGATCGGGCACCTCGCCACGTCGGACCCGGACGTATGGGGCCACGCCGCCGACATCAACTTCAAGGGGGTCTATCATGGAATGCGCGCAGCGCTGCCATTGATGCAGGCGCAACAGCGTGGTGTCATCGTCAATGTCGGGTCGGGTGCTGCGTACAGCGCCCTTGAGGGGTGGAGCCACTACTGTGCGGCAAAGGCTGCCGCGGCAATGCTGACCCAGTGCGCACACAAGGAGTCATCGGAAAGCGGTGTACGCGTGGTCGGCCTGAGCCCCGGCACCGTAGCGACGGAAATGCAGGTACTGATCAAGGCCTCCGGCATCAATCCGGTCAGCAAACTCGACCCGTCGGACCACATCGCACCGGAGTGGCCGGCGCGTGCCATTGTGTGGCTTTGCACCGAGGCGGCAGCAAATTATGCCGGTGAGGAAGTATCACTGAAGGACGAAGCAATCCGCAGGCACATTGGCCTGGCATAAAGCCCAGTCGTAAAAAAAGGGGCCGAAGCCCCTTTTTGCAAACCATCAAAGGGTTAGCTGTACAGCGCCGGCACCCCGAGCTTTTGATGAATCGCATTGCTGGTGGCGTGATCAATGTTGAGCCCCTTGGCAAGCTTGTCGAGATATTGCGCTTCGGCCTGACTGTCGAGATTGATCGCAAGCAGAGACATCAGATACACCTGCTGCTCCATGCCTTTGGGCACTCCCTGAATAAAACCGTCGACATCCATGGGGGCAGCCATCTCATGACGGATAAACTCCGCTTCTTCAGGGGAAATATCACCCAGCTGGCCGGTGATTTTCTGCTGCTCTTCCGCGTCAATCTCTCCGTCGCAACGCGCGGCGTAGAGCATGCCTTTCAGGCAGATCTTTGCCTGTTCTTCGGCGGTGGGCTCCGCCGGCTGTTCGTTGCCTGCAAGCGCAGAGTTGAGCAGATCTCCGAGGCTGCCACCGCCTCCCTGCTGACCCTGCTGCTGTCCACCACCAAGCGAATCAAGCAAACCGCCCAGGCCGCCACCCTGGCCGCCGCCCTGGCCGCTAAGTGCACCACCCAGCATGCCGCCGAGACCGCCGCCGCCCTGTTGCTGGCCTTGCTGACCCTGCTGGCCAAGCATTCCACCCAGACCGCCGGCACCGCCCGCCTTGCTCAACGCGCCGCCGAGCAAACCACCGAGACCACCTCCGGCACCACCGCCCTTCATTGCGCCACTCACACCTTTGGCGATTAATGCACCAATGGCGACCTTTGCCAACGTTCCTGCCATACTCATATTTAGAATGCCTCTTGAAAAAATTGGGTTCGACTCTCTGCAATAAGGTTTACGTGCGCAAAACCAAGTCGATTGGTGTGTAAAAGTGTCACAATCAGAGTCTCCCACAGATAGTACTCCGACGAGACTTTTTAGCAAATGCCGTATCCTCACGTGAGCAACGCACGGCCACCCGATAGAAATCACGCAATTCGATGAATACCTTCAATAAACCATTTACCCTGCAGGAAGCCATCCCCGAAGCCGGTATCGAACGCGCTGTTGAAATTATGCGCAGCGGCAAGCTACATCGCTATAACACCGAGCCCGGAGAAACGGCCGAAGCCGCAGCGCTTGAGCGTGAATTCTCAGATTATCTGGGCGTTCCTTACTGCCTGGCCTGTGCCTCCGGCGGTTACGCGCTGCACGTCGCACTCAAAGCGGCCGGACTCAGCGCCGGTGAAAAAGTCCTCACCAACGCATTTACACTGGCCCCCGTACCCGGCGCGATTCACAACGCCGGCGGCGTACCCGTGCTGGTAGAAATTGATCGCAACTACTGCGTCGATCTTGCTCACCTGGAAACGCTGATGCAAACCGGTGAGCATCGCTTTTTCATGATCTCCCACATGCGCGGACACCTGGCCGACATGGATGCCGTCAGCGCGCTGTGCGAGAAATACCGCATTACCCTGATAGAAGACTGCGCACACACGATGGGTGCGAGCTGGAATGGCAAGGCGTCCGGCACGTTCGGTAGTGTGGCCTGTTTCAGCACACAGACCTACAAGCACATGAACAGCGGCGAAGGCGGCCTGCTAACCACCGACAACGCAGAAACAATGGCACGCGCTATCATGCATTCGGGCTCGTACATGTTGTTCGACCGCCACGGTGCCGCACCTGCGACCGCCACGTTTGATGACATCAGACTCGACACACCGAACTACAGTGGGCGTATGGACAACTTAAGGGCAGCGATACTGCGCGCCCAACTGCCATTGCTCGACGAAAACTGCCGGCGCTGGAATACGCTGTATCGCGCTGCAGAGACCGGACTGGGAAATATCAACAGTATCGAACTGCCGGAACGACCCGATGCAGAGTGCTATGTCGGCAGTTCCATCCAGTTCAGACCGACAAGCCTCAATACCGCCGGGGAAATCGAAGACTTCCTTAACCGCTGTATGCAACGCGGTGTTGAACTGAAGTGGTTCGGCAGTGGTGATCCGCAGGGCTTTACCAGCCGCTTTGACAGCTGGCGCTACCTCGGCCAGCCGCCGACACTGCCGCAGACAATGAAAATTCTCACCAACACACTGGACATGCGACTGCCACTGACATTTAACACCGACGATATCGCGGTAATCACCAATATCATTCGCAGTGAACTGGGCAAAACATAGCGCAGTGCGCCAACCGATCCTCGCCATCTATGCCACTACCAGCCGTGCAGACTGGTGGCAGTCACATCTTCAAAGCCTGTTACCCGAACTCGACTGCCGGCTGTGGGATAACATAGACACACCCGAGGCCGTCGAGTACGCAGTAGTCTGGAGCCCGCCGCAGGGCTGGCTGGCAGGCTTTGATCATCTGCGCTGTATTGTCTCAATCGGTGCAGGGATCGATCACGTACTTGCCGATGAAGCACTGCCAGACCATGTGCCGATTATTCGCACCACCGGTGATGACCTCACGCAACGCATGCGTGAATACGTATGCCTGCACGTGCTCGCCCAGCACCGTCAACTGTTTGCGACACGCACGGCACAATCAGAAGGTCAATGGCAACCACTGATCACACCACCGGCAAGTGAACTGACCGTCGGAATCATGGGGCTTGGCAAACTCGGCAGCAATGCGGCGAGCAGCCTGGCACATCTCGGCTACCGGGTCGTCGGCTGGGCACAGCAACAACATACGATCGAGGGCGTTTGTTGTTACCACAAAACACAGCTTGATCAATTTCTGGAACAGTGCAATCTGCTGGTGTGTCTGCTGCCGCTGACACCCCACACCCGCGGCATACTCAACGCATCGCTATTCAGCAAACTTAAAACCGGAGCCGGCCTGATCAATGTCGCACGCGGCGATCACCTGATCGAACAGGATCTGATCGAAGCGCTCGACAGCGGACAACTCAGTCACGCCACACTCGATGTGTTTCAACAGGAACCGCTGCCTGAAGATCACCCGTTCTGGCACCACCCCGACATCACGATCACACCACACATCGCCTCATTGATTGACCCGGTTTCAGGCGGCAAAGAAATCGCCCGCAACCTGAAGGACTTTATGCAAGGCAGGCCAGTGGCAGACTTAACCGATCGCAGTCGTGGCTACTAACCTGCTCTTTCACGGAGCATCGCCATTTTTAAATAGTTATAAATGAGCATTTTGAGGGGGAATAGAACACCCTCAGACCTGGCGCAATAGTTTTTCAACATCCTGCTAACCTGCTCTTTCACGGAGCATCGCCATTTTTAAATAATGCAGATGAATAATGCCGGTGGATGATGCAGGCCAGGGTTTGTGCGGCAGCACCTGTGCTACTGCGAGCGCACCGGATTGCGACTGAATACGCCTTTATTTTCCTCGCGTATGAACAACCATGCTTCTCAAATAAAAACCTCTTCAGACACAACCGGACACGCGCTTGCGACGCGGACTGCTACTGTGCAGACTCCCGAGAGCCCGCTGTGCTATTCAAAGCGCTCTGCCGCCACCGCAGCACCGACCGGCTGCGACGGATCATTGATACCACACAAAGTACCGTCGGCACCGTTGCGACTCACACCGGAGGGGCCGGCGTATAACTTGGGAAACACCAGCCGCTGCGCCTGCTCCAGTGCAAACTCTTCAGACAGTGTGTTGATCACATCATCGCCCAGCAATGGGTCCGCACGCAGTCGACCGGCCTCGGAGACATCGAGCCGCGCGCAGTTAAACGCCGCTTCAAGGCTTAAACCGAAATCGATCATTAACGCAGTAATAATAGTGGTGCACGGCATAATAAAATTTGCACCGGATGCGCCGACTGCAAAACCGTCACCGTTATCCCTGACGGCAATCGTCGGACACATGTTGCTGGCATTGATTCGACGACCGGATGCCATACTGGTTGGATAACCGGGGCGCGGATCAAAGTAGGAAACCGCATTGTTCATCAGAATGCCGGTTTGCGGCAGCAATACACCGGAGCCAAACCGACTCAACAGGGTATAAGTCAGCGCGACCATATTGCCCGCTTCATCCACCACGCTGAGGTGAGTGGTGCAGCCACTCACTTCGGTTGCCCTGCCGATGCGCTCGCTGTGCGCGCGCCAGGCCTCACTCAAGGCACGCGCATACACAAGCCAGCTGTGCGGGCCGATACCGCGATTAACATCAAGCTGTGCTTCAACGAACTTAAGCGTATCCAGCAAACGCGGCCCGCCACTGGTGGCACCGGCGGTATGCACCTGATAGCCGCGATGTTCTGCACACAGACTTTCCGATCGCACCACCTGATACCGCGCGAAGTCTTCAAGTGCTATTACACTGCCACCGGCCTGCAGATCTTCCACCATTCGTGCGCCAAGGCTGCCGCCATACATGGCATCGGGGCCCTGAGCCGCCAGTGTTTCGAGTGAACGTGTCAGTGGCTTATTGTGTAACACCGAGTCCGGCAGCAACGGGTTACCACCCGGCATAAACAGCTGACCGGCGGCCTTGTCTGCCTGAAGCTCTCTGGCCGCCAGTGCAATTTGGAGCGTGGTAAACCAGCTAACACCCACTCCGGCACGTGCCAGATCGATCACCGGTGACAACACAGCATCAAGCTTCTTCGCACCGTACGCATCCAGCGCTTCACAAAGCCCCCTGACCGCACCGGGGATCGATACCGATCGATAGCCCACCGTGTTCAACTCATTTTTAACACCGGGGAAGCCCATGGTGCTGACTGGCACCATCGGGTCGAGCGGATACTGCGCCGGGTCAGTTGCACCTGCCAGCACCCCCTGAAAATCGAACACTTCGGCCCGCTTTGTTGCCGCGTTCCACACCAGCAGATAGCCACTGCCGCCTAACCCGCACATCCATGGTTCCACCACGCCGAGCGCGAATGCGGTGGCGACCGCGGCATCGACTGCGTTGCCGCCGTCACCGAGCACACGCGCCCCCACTGCGGCGGCCCGCTGATCCTGCGCGGCAACAACACCGCGCTTTGAAACCACTGCCTGCTTGGCAACAGACCAGTGCTCTATAGTGTTCATCGAATCAGCGTTATTCACGCACAATATCGATTGCTTCGGTCACGATGCGCCAACCGTCACCCGGTACGCCGTGATCTTGTTTAAGCTTCACGGTGTAGCGACCGGGAGCACGCATGTCGTACGAAGGGGACAACTCGACAATCGCTTCAGTGCGCTGCCCCGCTGCCAGTGTGAGATGGTCCGCGGCACCCGGTGCCATCCGCTTGACCATCATGCCGTTGTACGGCAGCGCACGACCATCGACAAATACATCAAAACAATCAGCGGTCAGCGGTTTTTCAAGCGGCGTCCCCCACGGCAGCAAGGTTACCGGTGCATCACTGCGATTGTGTAAAAAGTATCGCACAGTGATTACGGCATCGGCTGTGTAGAGGGGCTGAACCGGGGTCAGCCCGGCATCGAGCACGGTTGACTGCAGTGTACCTGCGCTGTCGGCGCAACCGCTTGCACTGCCCGACAAGAGCAGCGCAAACAACTTTGCAAAAAGGCCTTTAGCCATGCGTCAGCGGCAGACGGCGACGCAGCCGTAACAGGCTGAAACACAGCAACAGGAAAGAAAACTGTACTGCACCGCCTCCCTCTTCATCGGGCGTCGATGACGTACCGGTGCTGTCATCCGTATCAATCGACGGCGCTGGCGCACCCTCGGCATCTTCCCCTTCCTCTGCCTGCACCAGTACCAGCGGCGACGTGTCTGCCAGCAACCGATAGCTCACCTCTGTCGCAGCCTGCACCTCGATGTAGGTAACAACATCCCGGTCCGCTGTGCACCGCTCTGCGAAGTCGCCGGTCAGTCTGCTGCACACTGCTGTCTCGGCGGCTGCCGAATCGTAAAGGAGCAGATCAGCATCGCCGAGATCAGAAAACAAATCAATCACATCTGCCCCGGTGACTTTATAGAAACGACTCTGACCAGCGGACAGATCGCCGCTGACTTCAACACCGGGATCGAGCCAGGTGAATTCAACCCCGTTGAATATCGGCAGTGCCGGCACATTTTCAGCGAAGTATTCGTAGTTATCTGCATTATCGACCGCCAGTGCAGGTGCGAGGTTGGCCGCTTCGGTTGAATAAGCATGATCCGCTGTACCACCAATCGATGGAAAGTGTGTGAGTTCATGAATGAGCGTACCTGCCTGAGAATCCCGCCCCAGCAAAGGCGCGCGCCAGAACGCCGGACACAGATAGATATTGTATTCCCGTGATGGATACACAAAAGCATACCACCCCGCGCGATCACAGTCACAGCTCAACTGCACCGTTTCCGTGTTGAGTACTTCAATGAGGTTGCGGTAGGTATTGAGCACCCGCTCAAACCGCTCCGGCGCGTACTCACCGAACCACTGCTTGTAGCGTGGCGAGTTATATCGGCCATCTTCAGTTAAGCCGGCCAGACCATCACGCGCCTCGATCACCAGCGCTTCGGCGGAGGTTACCGCCTGCCGCACGAAATCCTGTTCCACCTCACTGCAGGCGTTAACTTGCGGCGGCAGCGCCGCGATAGCACGCGGTGGGGCAATCAGTTCGGCAACCAGCACACTCGATAGCACAGGCTGCTGGCTGAACAGGCGGTCTGTACCTCGATGCATTGCCCACGACAGTTGAATTTCATACGCACCACTGGCGGGCAGCCGATAGCTCTGTGCAAGCGGGATCACCGCCTCTATGGTGGCACCGGTTGCCAGCTCAATAAAATCTTCAGGCAGTGGATCGATGCGTTTAATGTAGCGACCGCTGAAGGGTGCGATCTGATTGGTTGCTATCGCTCTGAGCCTGAACAGATCAGCCGTCAGCGTAACTTCAAACGGAGACCCCCATCGCAGGAACCGCAGCGACTGGTCACCTTGATTGGTCAGCGTAACCCGCACGTGTTGCCGGTCGACCGGTTCAAGTTGCAGATCGACACCGGCAATGCCCGCGCGCGCCGGCAGCAGTGCCATGCACACAATGCAAAATAAGGCGGCTGTCAGTCGAATTAATATGGTCGTGCACCGGTGTTGAACAGACTTTAATTATGCGCCTTTCAACCGCCGGCGTCACCCGCACCGGGGCACGCTAATTGCTGCCGCAGGTCAATGTTCGAATCGCGTCTCAGACAATGGAGCCCCGCCTGCCTGATCGCAGCGCTGTGTGCGGTGCCCGCCGTGCAGGTCAATGCGAATTCATCCGCAGAAACAGTGGACACCACATCTGTTCGGCTAATGGGAACCCCCACCCCGTTTCAGCAGTCGACTGTACGCCGGTCGGTGCGACAAACCCACGATTTCCTGCCCAACGATCCACTGTCGGAAAAGCAGTGGAACCTGATGTCACATGACCGTTTTGCAGGTGCCGCAAACAGTTTCAACGCGCAACATAACGCACCACAGGCCACCGTGGTAGTCGCCGTGGTGGACTCGGGCATGCGGCTTGATCATGAAGACTACATTGCACTGCCGGGGTACGACTTTATCAGCGACCCGGTGGTGGCCAACGACGGCGACGGCCGCGACCCGGACCCGTCCGATCCGGGAGACTGGGTCAATCAGGATGATATCGACGGTGCACTGGCCGGCACCTGCGCACTCACCAACAGTCGATGGCACGGCACCGCGATTGCCGGCATCATTGGTGCGCAGACCGAAAACCTGACCGGCATCGCCGGGGCTGCGCGGCACGTGGCACTGCTGCCGGTGCGCGTCACCGGCAAGTGTGGTGGCTACGTCAACGATCTGATCGACGGCATTCGCTGGGCGGCGGGACTGCGGGTGAAAGGGGTACCGGACAACCCAACGCCGGCGCGGGTGATCAACCTCAGTGTCGGCTTTAGCGGTGCATGCAGCCCATCACTGCAGCGGGCGATAGACGACGCGGTAACAGCCGGTGCGATCGTCGTGACCGCCGCCACCAACTACGCTGTCAATCTGGATCTGTCCCCGCACGCGCCGGCCAGTTGCAGCCAGGTGCTCACCGTGGGTGCCAGTCTGCGCAACGGCTCCCTCGCGCCGTATAGCGCCACCGGCACCGCGCTGTTTCTGCTGGGCCCCGGTGGCAGTCGTGATGACGGGATTATCACCACTGACAACGAAGGCACCCGGGAGCCATCCGCCGGCAGCAGTTACGGCTATCAATACGGCACCAGTCTCGCAGCAGCACACGTCAGTGCAGCCGCAGCCACCCTGCTCTCGGCATCACCGGCGCTCACAGCTACCCAGGTGCGCGTCGCGCTGCAGCAGTCGGCCGTGCCATCCGCAGACAGTCAGTGTGCCAGGCAACAATGTGGTGCCGGTCTGTTGAATACACGCAAAGCACTGCAACTGCTACTCGACGGTGACCTGCAACACATCGAACCACAGCGGCTGACGCCACAGGCAGCAGCGGCATCAGCGAGCCCGGAAACGTTCACAGGCGCAGTTTCTTTCGTTATTTGCCTTTTGCTGTTACTGCGACCATTTGTCAGACGACACCTGCCACTCACAAACACACGCATCCACAGCGAGTGATCATCCGCTAACGCAATATCAAGGTTTGCCGACAGTAGCGGGGTGTTCCTGCAAAGACTCCCGGCCCGGTTTAAAGATATACTCCCACCACCTGCTCAATCCGGTGGATGGTGTGAAGGATCTGACCCCGACAAAAGAATCGCTCGACCCCATAGAAATAGCCTCGCGCGATGAAATATCCGCGCTGCAGCTTGAGCGCCTGCGATGGTCTTTAAACCATGCCTACAGCAACGTGGCGCACTACAAGTCGGCCTTCGATAACGCCGGCGTTCACCCGGATGATTTATCCACTCTGGAAGATCTGGCCAAATTTCCGTTTACCGTAAAAAGCGATCTTCGCGACAACTACCCGTTTAACATGTTCGCCGTACCGCGCGAGCAGGTCATACGCATTCATGCATCGTCAGGCACCACCGGTAAACCCACCGTGGTGGGCTACACCGCACAGGACATCGACCACTGGGCCACCCTGGTGGCCCGCTCAATGCGCGCCTCGGGTACCAGACCGGGTGATATGGTCCATGTTGCCTACGGCTACGGACTGTTCACCGGGGGACTCGGCGCACACTACGGGGCAGAGAAACTCGGCTGCACCGTGGTGCCCGTCTCCGGTGGCATGACAGAACGCCAGGTCACTTTAATTAATGATTTCAAACCATCGACCATTATGGTGACGCCAAGTTATGTGCTGTCGATTCTCGACGCATTCAGGGCACAGAACATCGACCCGCGCGACTCATCCCTGGACGTGGGTATCTTCGGTGCCGAGCCGTGGACTAATGCGATGCGCGAAGAAATCGAAGATGCGTTCGATATGCACGCGGTGGATATTTACGGTCTTTCAGAAGTGATGGGCCCGGGCGTTGCCAACGAGTGCGTAGAGAGTAAAGACGGCCCGACCATCTGGGAAGATCACTTTTATCCGGAAGTCATTAACCCTGACACCGGACAACCGGTCGCCGATGGTGAACAGGGTGAACTGGTGTTTACCTCACTCACCAAAGAAGCCTTCCCGATCATCCGCTATCGCACCCGCGACCTGACCCGTCTGTTACCGGGCACGGCACGTAGCATGCGACGCATGGAAAAAATCACCGGCCGCAGCGATGACATGATCATACTGCGCGGTGTAAACGTCTTCCCGACACAGATTGAAGAACAACTAATGCGGGTTGAAGCACTGGCACCGCACTTTCAAATTGAACTCACGCGCGACAACCGGCTCGACGTCATGACCATTCATACCGAAAGCACCGCAGACAACACAAGCGCTGACGCAAGAACTGCGGCAGGTGACAAACTTTCAGGCCTCATTAAAGATGCCATTGGCATCAGTGCAGTAGTGAAAGTGGCTGAACCGGGTGCAGTTGCCCGAAGCCAGGGTAAAGCAGTCCGCACCATCGATAACCGCCCGAAAGACTAACAACAGCGTAAAAGAGAATAAACGTATCCTGCCATTAACGGAGAAACAAACTTGCCTTACACCACTGCAGTCGCCGGCCTCGGTTCAATGGGTATGGGTATGGCCAAAAGCCTGCTTGCCGGGGGCGTCGACACCTATGGCAGCGATACCGATCAGAGCAAACTGGATGACTTTGTCGCGGCCGGTGGTAAACGTGCCCCGCTGGCAGACATAGCAGCGCAAGTCGACTGCCTGATGATCGTTGTTGTTAACGCACAGCAAACCACTGCCGTACTAAACAGCGTCATCGACAAGCTAAAAAAAGGTGCGGTGGTGGTGGCCTGTGCCACAGTACCACCCGAGTTTGCAAAATCGCTTGAAACGCAGTGCCACGACAACGGACTGCATTATCTTGATGCTCCGATATCCGGCGGGTCGGTAAAAGCTGACGCTGGTGCGATTACCGTGCTTGCCTCCGGTACTGACGAAGCATTCAAACAAGCGCAGCCGGCGCTTGATGCCGTCGCCGAAAAAGTATTTACACTCGGCAACCAGGCTGGCCCCGGCTCTGCGCTGAAGTCTATTAACCAGCTACTGGCAGGTGTGCATATCGCGGCCGCTGCCGAAGCAATTACATTCGGGCTGAGCCAGGGAGTCGATGCAAAAACCACTGTCGATGTGATTTCGCAATGCGCCGGCACCAGCTGGATGTTTGAAAACCGCGGGCCACACATTGCCGAAGGCGACTACACGCCGCACAGCGCCGTCGATATTTTCGTCAAAGACCTCGGTATCGTCTGCGACATCGGCCACAGCAGCAAATTCCCGCTGCCGCTGGCAGCCACCGCGCTACAGCAGTTTATTGCCGCATCAGGTGCCGGCTTCGGGCGAGAGGATGATGCAGCGGTGGCGAAGGTTTATGCGAACCAGAGTGATATTGAATTGCCTTAGGACAGGCATGAGAGTATCGCTATAGCGTGTGTTGGGGGAGGACAAACGACGAAATAATCGTATAGACGAATCACTGATTAATAAAACACAATTGATCAAACTGCTTACGGTAAGCCGCCACTTCATCTGCCAACGACTCGGGCGCACTGGATGACAGCGCCTGTGCAAACAAATCCGCAAGCCGATCGCAATGTTCTGGGGTTACACCGAAGCGGACGATATCCGGTGTTCCGACCCTGATACCATTCAGGTCGCCTTCAACGGTTTTATCCGGCAATCCGATACCACAGACCAAAAATCCTGCACGGCGCAATCGCTTTGATGCCGCCTGGCCGCCACCGTATTGGTGGGAACGAATGGCAAACTGGTGCGATTCAGTAATACCATTACCAGTGGTGTAGACGTCTATACCTCGCTTGTGCAACTCCTCGGCCAGTGCCTGCGATACATCGACCATGGTCTTTGCATAACGCTTACCGTGACTGCGCCAGTCGAGCATACCCATTGCAAGTGCGGCAGATTTGGCAGCATCAAAATTGGCAGTCATACCCGGGAAAGCAATAGCGTCTACTTTTTGCATCAGTGCAGCGTCGTTGGAGACAATCATTCCGCCGGCAGGTCCACCCAGGCTTTTATACGTGCTCATGGTCATCAGGTGAGCGCCCGTGTGAATCGGGTTTTCCCACACACCACCGGCAATGATTCCACACTGATGTGCCGCGTCGAACAACAGCTTTGCGCCAACCTCGTCGGCGACCTCGCGCACACGGGCAACCGGGTGCGGTAACAGGTTGAGACTACCGCCGAGCGTGATTAATACGGGCCCTACTGATTTTGCCAGCGCCCTTAGTGCGTCCACGTCCACGGTAAAGCCGGAAGCATCGACCGGTGCCTCATAGATTTTCAATCCGAAAAGCCCGGCACAGCCATCGGCATGATGAGTCACATGACCTCCAATGCATGCCGGCGGCACAATGATACTGTCACCCGGTGCGCAGCAGGCCATAAACGCATAGAGGTTAGCCATCGCACCGGAGGCCACGCGTATCTCTGCAAACCGGGCATCGAACACCTCTGCACACAGCTCGGCGGCGATGACTTCTATTTCCTCTGTCGCCTCAAGACCTGTCTCGTACTTATCGCCGGGGTAACCCAGTGAAGGACGCGTGGATAACCCGGACGCGAGCAGCGCTTCGGCACGAGGATTCATCACATTGGCGGCCGGGTTCAGGTTAAAACACTCACGCTCATGTATCGCTTTGTTGCGCTGCGCAAGCACTTCAATATGACGGGCGAGCGATTGCGAATCGGCAGTCGAGGCACTGGATGCGTACTGCAGTACAAGCTGCTCGGATTCCCGCGGGACCCATTTTCTTTCTGCCAGTGTTGTCACGGTCTGTCCTGTGAATGTGGCTTTCTCTGGTGCCGAGTCTACCCTAACTGGCAGACCACGACTGCTTTCGACAATCTCCGATGGCAGAAGGCTGCTCTGCGCCTGTCCCTCGCCGAAGATCGGCCCATATCGATTGAAATAGGCAAAGCGGAAGTAGCCGTTCATTCTCCATGGCTGCCCGCACTCCCCGGTTCGGGCATTCCGGTAAAATTTTTCGCATGCACCGATTGAATTCGTATTCCTATGAATAACCGACGTTAACGCTACAACAATGCTGGCTGGTGCAGCCGCAGTTTAAGTGTAACCACTCAATTGGAAGATATAATTCCGGAACCACTACTAACGAAGCAGCTGATACGTATTGCGCCGCTTATCGTCACCTGTTTACTGAAGAGCTTCTCAGCCACTCACTTAAACTACGAGCGAAGAATATAAATAAAAGGTTGAGTTCGACTGTTGATGAGACCGATTAGACAGAATTTCTGGAAACCTGTTTTTGTCCTCTTTTCGGATGACAGACGATAATGAACAAATAGACTAACCTAGCTCCGCGCTTATCACTGTATTTTTTACAAGAAAAGCGCTTATTCATATTCAAGCGAAGTATGCAGAACAGCAGGATGCCATCCTCGTGCCAGGAGAACACAGTAAAACCCTCCGCACGGGGACTCCGCATACAAGGCATTAAACCCAGGGGGATCAGTAGTGAATAAATATGTATCCGGCACGTATGCGAAAATATATATTTTAGCGGCAGGATGTGCAGTTATTTTGAGCGCCTGTGGTGGCGGTGGATCGAACGCATCCGATAGTGAAAACGCCTCAGGCAACACAGACACCTCAGCGATCGAGGGTTTATGGGACGCCACCTCCGGCGATGATATTCAATACCTTCAATATACCGCGGATGGCATCTACTACATCTGGGACTATGAAGGAGACGCAGCGGGAAGTGGTGAAAACTGCTACGACCGGTCTCCCGGATTCCCCATTTTGAATCTTGGCGGCAATCGTTATGACGGGTTGGGAGAGATCGCAACGATTGTGGTAAATGGAGATTCGATGACACTTTCAGACAGCTTCGGCACTGATGTCTTTCCCAGAGTCACTGGTGTGGCGATCGCTGATCTAAACGAATGTTGATGATTTAGCATTCCATATTTCGAGTCGTCCTGCAGCGGTAAAGCGCAGTTCGTTATTGACGTACTGCAGCAACCTTGAACAATGCAGCAAACTATGTTGCGGGCCAATGATGTAGCGCGCTTTTGTACTGCTCACTACCCTGTTTTTCACTGACACTCAATTGATGTTATTCGAGAACTCCAAAGAGAAAAGTATATGAACATCCATCACTACAAATTTTTCCGCCTCTTGCCAGTCGCGGCTGTCCTGCTCCTGGGTACTGCCTGCGGCGGTGGCAATGGCGGCGATACCACCGCCGACGGCAACGGCGGTGGTATGTCAGACACTTCCAATACCCCTGCGGACTCGAACAATGGTGGCGGGGAATTCACCCTCGTGCCGCTGAACGGACCAAGTACCTGGAGTGCCGGCCCCGCCAATTACACGCTACCTGCTGGTAATTCAGCAGCACAGATAAATATCGCAGGACGTGTCATTGTAAGTGCATCCACGGTTGATCAGGATAGCGGGAACGCGGAGTACAACGGCTCGCTGCTCACCCTGCAACTGTCGCAGCGTGGCACCGGCGACTATACCGTCGTTGATAACATCAACCTTGAAGGGGGCGGGTCGCGGGTTGCCTTTATCAGAGTTACAGCCGGCACAGAGGTTGAGGGCCTGGCCAGGTCAACCTGGGTATCGAGCACAGGCCTGATATCGATCAGGAGAGATGACAGCGGCAGGTACCATGCATCAACAATCGAGCCGTTAACTTTGACACGGACTCAAGACGAGGGAACCGGCGTGCCCAATTCTCCCGACCAGATAACATTTACCATGAGTAACATATTTGGCCAGATTGAGTAACCCAAAGCGAGGAAAGACTACGGCACCCTGCCCGGTCGCTTGTAGCCCGACCTGGCTCTTTCCAGAGTGCGAGCACATAAGCAACATGCCGGCTAAAGATGCAGACACCGAAACCGCTCGTCAGTTTTTACCCTCAACCAGCGCGAGTTTTGGCGTACGTTTGATCTTACCTATTACCACGTTGGACTCAATGCTGCTGATGCCGTCATTATGCTCGAGAAATTGCCTCAGGTATTGGTGGTAGTCGCGCATCGATGCGAGATGTATAAGTAGTATGTAGTCGTACTGCCCGGTGAGCAGATCGCAGGATTGAACCTCAGGGGTTTCGTGCACGATCTGCTCAAACTTCTCTATCGTGGGCCTGTCCCTCGCCTTAAGTTTCACCAGCACATGGAGCCGGATTTCGAGCCCGGCGTTTTCCGGGTCAACATCCGCACGGTAGCCGGCAATTACTTTTTCATCTTCCAGGCGCCTGATTCGGCGTCTGGTCGGCGTCGGGCTCAAGCCAATGCGTTCGGCGACGGACTCGACGCTGGCGCGACCGTCATCAATCAGGGTTTCGAGTATCTTGATATCAATAGCATCAAGCTGCATGGAGGTTTTCCGCTAATTTCGCGAGCATTTTTAGTCAATATAACCTGTTTCGACCTCATGAGGTAAATACAATACTCAATAGTGCGGAGGAACCGGGCAGCGCGAAAGTAGTGCATCGGCAGATTTTATATGGGCTGGTCCTCCTCACCGCTTAATCGACGGCGATCTTAACCGGCGATTATTCAGGCCATCACAGGGGGAAAATATGAGCTTGAAACCAGATCCAACCTTCCATGC
>CAZOXM010000018.1:0-62270 GCA_964583825.1 uncultured Granulosicoccaceae bacterium | reverse complement strand
TCTGCTATGCCCACAGATTGTCAACTCTGGAAGAACGAGAGACAAGTACGATGACGTTGTGTTGTACCTGATGACTTATCACGGTGTAATCTGTCATCAAGCTAGAGATTTGTTTTCTGCTGGTAGCGTGGCGAATCCGAAAAACGACAATGCAGGGGGTATATACATAGAACGAGCATTGAAGTTAATCGAACCCAACATCCGAGAAGCTGCCCTACGAATGGAAGATGCTCTATTTGTGGAGTATTGGGGCGTCAGCGTTCCCCCGGAAAAGCGGATCAGCGAATGGCTTGCAAGAGCGGACAGTTTCGCAAGTGGTTGGACCCCTTCCAACTCACTATTTCTCAACGAGGGCGATGCGTAAATCTTAATAGTAAATCTAGTGACTTTGGATTTGACCGTGTTGCTCAATTCATTACCGCACACAACTGCCACGCTCTCTTCTGGAGCATACCAGTACGCTGTCGTCAGAGCAGTGAAAACCAGCTATACACAGATTTTATGCACTCCACAATGCACTCCATAGGCCTATCACTTGCACTCGAAATCCTTTTATTTCAATGATTTAGGCTTCAAATTCGATTCCGGCCCCGGGCACCAAATTACCTCTTTCTTCGATTGGCGGTATCTAAGGCAGGCGGATTATTCTCAGCGCTGCGCACAGCTTTACTCCATCAGTTAACAGAATCGCTATTCGCGAAGGGCACCGCTGGTAATGACGTCGTGCTCAACCCGGAACAGTCGCTTGATACCTGAATAATAAAGGTTGCCGTAGGGGTCAAAAAAACTGATATAACCGCGACGCTGCTCGACGGATCCGATACTGCTGTTGTCCTCCAGCGAATAGATAGACTCCCCGTCGAACCAGTGCATATTTTGGTAGTCAACCGCGAAGACGTAGTTATCATCCCACGTGTAGTTTAGTGACAGGCGGATAATTTCCTCACCAGTGTCAAGTCGATAGATGGCATTGTTACTGGCCAACAGGTTTCTGTCGATACTGGCCTGCAAAGTACCCTGACTGGACCGCCAGTTGTACTGCGTGTGCAAGTCCATGACCTTGACCACTTCTCTGCCATCCAGCCGGTAAAGTGCGTTAGACGGGTAGAACAGCACCCCCTCCTCGCTTTGCGTGATTCGATTAACGTCTTTGTCGAATTCATGGAACACCGTCAGATCTTCCCCCTCTGGTGCCGCGATATTCAATTCATAGAAAAATCTGTACGACTGGAAAAACACACTGTCTTCAATGCAATGCAGCCACTCCTCTTCGTCGGTACCACGGTGATCAGAATCCTGACGGAAGGAGGTTGAATTGGTCTCCAGCAGACTGTGCCTGTCGTACTCTCCGAGGTGCCAGCGAACATTCGTCCCGGTTTCGCCGAGCTTCGTGAGCACATACAAATGTGTGTCGTTCACACAGGCGGACTGCAACCCTTTTTCGAGCTCCAGGTATTCGACACGATCAAACGCCGGCAGATTGACTTTGGCCACCTGTTTTTCATCCGGACTGTAAAAGAACAACGCCGTATGGTCCGGGTCTGCCGCGTAAAATTCCGGGGTAAACTCAAGCAACAACTCATCTTCCGGACGGCCCGTATCAATATCGCGGGTAATCGGCGTCGCAAGCGGCACACCCGCCTCGTCTTTAAAAGTTGAACTATCACTGAGTACCGTGGTGAATACATAGCGGGCACGGTAGCTCAAAGGTTCGACTGGCGTGATAATTACCCTCGGTCCGTCAACCGTTGTTTTCGTTTTGACCCAACGGTTATCCTTTCTAAGAAAACCGTCATCCTCGTCAACCGATGCGGGATCTATATCCTGTGAAAAGGTAATCACTATCGAATCATACGGGTCGATCTGTTCATCAGGACCCGGAAAGAAATCCTGTACAACGGGCGCGAAGTGTTTGTCCGAGACGGTGAACGTTCGCATGGCCGGCGGCAGCCGTTCCCCCGAAGTGTTCATGATGCCTGAACCGGCGCGCAACTCAATGGTGTGCCCGCCCGGCAGCCGCCCGACCGGGCGAATTCGTACCTCCAGCGCAGTTTCACTTTGCCGTCCGGAGGTGTTGACCGCTTCGGCCAGGTAGGGGATGGGGGACGCAGTGGTCGTATCGAATAAAACAAGGTGCTCACGAAGGCTGTCCACCATGACGGGTTCGCTGAAGCCGAGCAGGATGGTTCCATCGACATGAAAGTCGACCGCATCGTCCTTCACGCTGGATCGAAGCATCTCAAAGCCATCCACCGTGTAGCGCGCGATCAATCCGGCAAACCGTTCTCCGGCATTACTGCGCACTTCGTCAGTGATCACGAACGTGTAAGCCGCGCCCGGTGTGAGTTGTTGCGACGGGGTAATAGTCACCCGTCGCCCCTCGAGGGACAGCGTCGAGGGCAATTCCCGCTGACCGGCTTCACTCCAAATTCCCGCCGTTTGCGAAGATACAGTCTCCGCTCTCGGGGGTTTTGTGAACGTGACGACAATGCTGTCGGTGGAAAGCATGACGCCATCGACCGCCGACGGGCTTATATCCTCAATGCCAAAACTACCTTCAGCGGCAGCGGGCACACGCCCATCGGTCTCCCCGCCCCCACATCCCGCCACGATCAGCAGGAGGCAATACACCAGCACACGCTGCCATTGATCGAGGAACGCTGGCTTTTTCACATCGACACTGAAATACGGCAATTGCATGGCGGATTCTCACGACTGTTATAGTTGAGAAGTCGGCGACATGGGTCATTCTTTGATGAAGAATTGTGTGTTTGAGGACGCTAACCCGGTCGGTTTGCAGCGTCGGCGGGGTGGGCAGTTCTGCACGGAAACCCGTGACTTCGTACCAGTAAGCATGGAACACTCGTGAAGTTCGTTCTATCCATAGCACAGGCTGCCTGTGCATCAGTGCGCAGAAAAGCGAAGCATTCACGCATAGTCATAACTTAACGTACAAACCGGAGCACTCGTGAAACTGGAATTCCATCACATCAACTACGTTGCGGAGGACGTTGACCGTATGCACGATTTTTATACCAATGTGCTTGGTCTTGACAACATACCTGCGGAGCAGTTCATACGTACTGAGGCGACCGACGAAGAGGGCTTTGCCGGAAAAATTCGTTTTGCCACCGAAGGTAAAATGCAAATGCATCTTGCCCAGAGAGATTTTCGGGTGGCATTCAAAAACGGACAAGTGATTAACCCGGTTGATCGGGGTCACATTGCTTTCAGAACCGATGATCTGGCCGCATTCCTGAAAATTCTGGATGCCCGAAATATTCCCTACTCAGACTACGGCCACGCGTTTTCGGCCGAGTGGCATCAGGTTTTCTTTCAGGACCCGGAAGGGAATGTCATCGAGGTGCATCAGGAGGTCGTTGCATAAGCGTGGTGGGGCGTGCCCGAAAGTGCGAGTGACAAACCTCTCCCCCGGTGAGGGCAAGGTTTCCATTTCAGCATCACCGACAAATCAGTCATTAAGGTGAGTGAATTCACGCGCTATAATTAGCCAATTGCCCCACTTCCTGATTGGCACATGGACTTAAACCAGCGACTGCAGCGTATTGCAGATAACAAGCTATTTGAATGGGCTGCTGTCAGCGTCATTATTGCCTCGGCACTGTTGCTGGGCGCCAAAACCTTTGAACTGGCTCCTTCCACCCAGACCCTCCTCGGAGTGATCGACTGGGCAATCACCGTTTTCTTTGTCCTTGAAATTTCACTTCGTTTTATCGCCGCACCAGACAAGAAAAAATTCTTCCACAACGGCTGGAACCTGTTCGACACGGTGATTGTGGCCGTCAGCCTGATTCCGGGCGGCGGCACGGATCAGGTGCTCGTTGCCAGATTGATCAGAGTATTCCGGGTACTGAGGATGGTTTCTATTATCCCGGAACTGAGAGTATTACTGAACTCCCTGATCAAGGCACTCCCGCAGCTCGCGTATGTGTTATTGCTGATGTTTATTATTTTCTATATTTATGCAGCCATGGGCACCACCTTGTTTGAAGCCATCAATCCGACGCTGTGGGGTGACATAGCAGTATCACTGCTGACTCTTTTCCGAGTAATGACTTTCGAAGACTGGACTGACGTCATGTACGAAACACAGGCAGTCTATCCGCTAAGCTGGATATATTATTTAAGCTTCATCTTTTTCACAGCATTTGCATTTTTAAATATGGTAATCGGTATTGTCGTCAACGTGCTGGACAAGGAACAGGAAAGAGCAAATGCAGAAGCAGCCGAGGCAGCGGGCATAGAAAAAGACATAGACAACCGCGCGCTACTCGCTGAAATCAAGACACTGCGGGCAGAAATCGCCGAACTGCGTGATCGATGATTGCCGGTAACATGCGCTTGTCGTGAAGGCACACCAAACGAACCGACACCTCATTGACTACGCCACACTTATTCTTCCAAAGGCTTGCCAGCCAGCCGGTCCATTGCTTTGGCAAGTTTGACATCTTTATCTGTAATGCTGTTTACGTCATGTGTCGTCAGATCAACAATGACCCGGTTGTACACATTAGACCACTCTGGATGATGATTTTCCTTTTCTGCAAGCAACGCAACCATGCTCATAAAACCGAAGGCGTGCGTAAAGTCCCTGAAGTGATACTCCCGGTGCAGCTTGCCGGCTGTGACAGACCAGTGCGGATGTTCGTCTAAAAAATCTTTTACCAATAACTCTGTCGCTTCTTTCATGGCACCCCCTTGCATGACCGACCCGGTGCGCGGTCAGTTCTTAAAACCGGGTTAGAGCAGTATCATTTGCTAACAGTGGATCGTTGCCCTGCTCCCGCACAGTGACGAACGCACTCTCGTACAGTCACTCGGGAAACCCCAGTTATAAATACTCGCTCAGCGATACCATACGATTTTCGATCATCGATGTCTGCGCCGCCATCCCCATGAGCACGGCCATTTTGCCATCGTTAAGACTCACTTCGACATCGGTTTGCTCACCGCGAACCACCTGCAAAAATTTCTGATGCTGATAAAAAGTCGAGCCGTGATGATCACCCGCCTGCAGCAGTTCCGGATCAACCGGCACCTGTGTCACTACCGGACCCACCGGTGAGCGCGGGCTAACCACCACCTCCGGCACCGGTTCAGGCCCGGCACTGTGGTCCCAGAAGCGGCTCGGGCCCGGTACACGGGTTTCTATTCTTCCGCGCACGCCCACCGCACTGATCTCTTCCTGCCAGCGCGAACCCTCGGCGAACATGCACAACTCAAGCATTGCACGCGCACCGTTTTCAAAGTCCACAATCACGTAGCCGTTGTCGAATATATCCGGCGTTCCACCGGGGTAGGATTCGTCGAGGTGGTTAATATCCTGTGCGCCGGACGCCATCACACGCAGCGGTTCGCTTCTTATGGTATGACGCATCAAATCAAAAAAGTGGCAGCACTTCTCGACAAAGGTACCACCTGTTTGGTGGTTGAATCGATTCCAGTCTCCCACCTTTTCAAGAAACGGGAACCGGTGTTCCCGAATGGTCAACATTTTGATCCCGCCGGTCGCATCCTCAACCTGCTGCAGTAAGCTCGCAACCGGTGGCATATAGCGATATTCCATCGCTACCCAGACCGGCGCGTTGTACGCGCTTGAGAATTGATCGATTCGCGCGATGTGCTGCGGATCAGTAAACAGCGGCTTTTCTACCAGCACCGGCAGGTTGTAACCCTGCAGCAGATCGAGCTGCTCCATGTGCCGGAAGTTCGGGCTTGCTATCACAAGACAATCAAGTGGTTCGTGCTGCAACAATGCGTCAATGCTGTCAGTGAACCGGGCGTGCGGTGCAAATTGCCTTGAGCGGTTGGCCATATCCGTGTCGGGCTCATAAATTACGGAGATGCGGGTATCGGGCAGCAACGCGATATTGCGCAGATGCTCCTGCCCCATCATGCCGCAACCGATAATTCCGTAGTGAATGGTGTCAGCCATAAGTAATATGCGTGCTCTGTTGTTATATACGGGAGTCTATTCGAATCGTCGGGGCTACTTCAGGCGCTGCACATAACGCGCCTTTTGCGGGCTGAACCAGGTGCGTGAGTACTCGACCGGCAGCTTATCCTGGGCCCAGCTCAGGCGCTCAATATAGCCATAAGCACTTTCGTGATGTGCAGCGAAGTCCGCCGGAGCCCAGTCGGGCAACGCCGCCACGGATACCCGGTCTTCCGCAGCACTGATCCATACCCCCAGCCGAACCTGATAGTACCGGTACAACGAATCCCCGAGATCATCAGCGTCTACTTTACCGGCCTTTCTATCGAGCCATATCTCTTCACAAGCGACTTCGATGTTATCCAGAAAGCGTCGTCGCCGGACTCTGGTGGCGCGTTTCGAACGACCAAATGACGGCAGCGACGCCGGTTTATTCATTTCTTTCACCTCAATGATCACAGCGGTAGGCAAACCGCCACCCTGTGTGAGTTCCAGTCGAAACATTGAGTAAATGCCGCGCGACACATCGGTATTGCGCACGTAGTTGCCGGACCCCTGTATGCGCTCCAGCATTCCCTGGCGCTGTAGCTCCGCCAGCGCTTTGCGCAAAGTGCGAACCGTGGTGCCAAACTGACCGGCCAGCTCCCGCTCGGGCGGCAGACGGTCACCCTCGCGGTAACGACCGGCGGCAATTTCCCGGCTGATTGATTCACTTATCTGCAGATAAAGCGGGATCAGCGTCGCCGCCGACGGACCTGTTGGTTTGTTACTGGGTGACACCGTCTTGAAATCGCGACATGCGCTCCTGCTTATTCATTGACTTTCGATTCGTCAGCGAAAAACCCAAGGCCGCTGATACGTGTTTTTCAACAAGGCCCCTTCTCAATCGGTGCATCCCCGGGTTTTTTATGATGACAGACCGATAGTTTGCTACGCGTTACCGAAAAACGCCAGTGAAATTGATACACCATTGCTTTACCTTTTCGGCAATGATAGATTGACCAAAAATTCCAACGGTGTTGCACCATGTCAGTAGTCCCGATTACGTCACCCGACCTCGATGCAGCCGAAATCTCCTGGTTTTCCGCGCTGTGCTCCGATGACTATCAGTTTCTGGGTGTGCCGGATGGATCACTGCGATCCTCCTGGTCGCACTGCTCTGAAATTGTCACAGTGGCCGAGCAGCAGGGCTTTCAGAATATCCTGTGCCCATCGTCTTATCAGGTGGGGCAGGACACACTGAGTTTCGTTGCAGGCTGCGCACCGATCACATCAAAGATCAATCTACTGGCGGCGGTCCGCTGTGGAGAAATGCAGCCAATTATGCTGGCACGCACCATCGCCACACTCGATCACATGCTCGAAGGCAGGCTAACGGTAAACATCATCTCGTCTGATTTTCCGGGTGAAAAAGCCGACAGCGACTATCGCTATCAGCGCTCCCGCGAAGTCGTGGAGATTCTTAAGCAGGCATGGACTCAGCAGGAAATCAATTATAAAGGGCAGGTATATCACTTTTCCGATCTAACCACTGACCCGGTTAAACCTTATCAGACCGGCGGGCCACTGCTTTACTTTGGCGGTTACTCACCCGCCGCACTCGAACTGTGTGGCCAGCATTGCGATGTGTATCTGATGTGGCCGGAAAAAAAGGAAGCGCTTGCCGAACGCATGAAAGCAGTCAATGAGGTGGCAGCACGCTATCAGCGCACACTCGACTATGGCTTGCGCGTGCACATGATCGTGCGTGATACCGAAGCTGAAGCACGTGAGTACGCCGAGTATATTGTGTCCAAACTCGACGATGAACAAGGTCGGGCTATTCGGGAGCGCGCACTCGACTCCACTTCACTGGGTGTCAGCCACCAGGCAAAGAACCGCGAACTGGCCGCTGACGACGGGTTTGTCGAGCCGCTGCTGTGGACCGGTGTCGGCCGTGCACGCTCCGGTTGCGGTGCGGCGCTGGTCGGTTCTGCCGAGCAGATTATTGAACGTATACACGAGTACCAGAAAATGGGTATCCGTTCGTTTATTTTCTCCGGCTACCCGCATATCGACGAAGCCAACCATTTCGGCTCCAAAGTGCTGCCTCATCTGAATAACTGTTCGTTGCCACATGCCTACGGACGTGTTCCAGACACCGCCCCGGCCACGCCACTGGCTACCGGGCAGCGAAAGTAAGAACAGAAAAGCAAGAGACGAACATGAAAAGAATAAAACTAAACAGTGACGTTGAATTCAGCCAGCTAATCTACGGCATGTGGCGTATTGGCGACGACAGCAACACATCTCCCGAGCACGTAACGGCCAAGATTCAAAGCTGCCTCGACCAGGGCATTACCACATTTGATCAGGCAGACATCTACGGTGGCTACACTGCCGAGGCAATTCTGGGCGCAGCGCTGGCAAAGAACCCGACGCTGCGATCCGCCATGGAAATCGTCACCAAGTGCGATATTGTGGCACCGGTCGGGCGCCATGCCGACAAAAGAGTGAAGCACTACGATACCTCCCGCGCCCACATCGAAGCGTCAATTAACCAGTCTCTTCGGGACATGCAGATCGACCATATCGACCTGCTGCTTATTCACCGACCGGACCCGCTGATGGATCATCACGAAACCGGTGCTACGCTCGACGATCTGGTGCAATCAGGTAAGGTTAGATCGGTCGGTGTCTCGAACTTTAAACCCTGGGACTGGGATCTGTTGCAATCGGCCATGAGCAACAAGCTGGTCACAAATCAGATCGAACTGTCACTCGCACATATCGAACCCTTCAGCAACGGCGATCTCGCCTTTTATCAGCAGCATGATCAGGCAGTGATGGCGTGGTCCCCGCTCGGCGGTGGCAGCCTGATGTCTGCATCGAACGAAACCGCGCAACGACTGGACAGTGTGGCAGAAGCTGCAGGTGTTGATCGCGCCGCTGCCGCAGTGGCTTTCCTGCTGCATCACCCCGCCCGAATCTTACCGGTGCTTGGAACCAACAACCTGGATCGTATCGCGAACATCCGTCAGGCACTTGATGTGAGCCTGGACAGGCAAAGCTGGTTCGAACTCTACGAAGCCGCTCTCGGTCAGGAGGTCGCATAATGGGCATGGCAGCAGTACAACACATTGACAACAGTTTTGTGCCACACGCGGGCAATCAGCGCCAGCTGCGCGATGCTCTGGGGTGCTTCGGGACCGGCGTCACCATCGTGACCGCGCTGGCGGATAACCAACCGGTTGCCATTACGGTGAACAGCTTCTCATCTGTATCGCTCGAGCCCCCATGGTGCTTTGGTCGCTGGATCGGCAATCCTCACGCTATCACGCCTTTGCACAGGCAACGCACTACGCGATTCATGTGCTGCATGAGCACCAGGAACAGCTTTGCATGGAAGTCGCACGGAACCCGGCGGTACTGCACGGCGCGTCACTCGAATTCAATGCCGAAGGTGTTCCGGTACTGGACGACTGCATGGCGCGTTTCGACTGCGAGAAAGCAGCACTGTACGAAGGCGGAGATCACATGATTATACTCGGACGCGTAAATCTGGTTACCACACTCGATGAATACGCACCGCTGGCATTTTTCGGTGGGCGCACCGGCACCTTTACAGCGCAAGGAAAACGTTAACGGGCTGTCGCTTCACCGGGAGGAAAAACACTGAAAGCGATTCGAAAAGTCCTCGCCGTATTGGGAATGATGCAGGCTAGGACTCCCCGGCTTCACCACTGGTTCGGAATGCGACGGACAGGTAGTCCACCATCGACCAGATCGTAAGAGCTGCCGCTACATACAGGGCACAGATACCGATGCTGTAGATCGGCAGCCCGAACAAATCGAGCTTATACAACAGCATCGCCAGTGCGGTGATTTGCATAGTCGTTTTCACTTTACCCAGATAACTGACCGCGACTTTTGCGCGTGAACCCAACCCGGCCATCCACTCCCGCAGTGCCGAGATGGTGATTTCGCGGCCGATAATGATGATCGCAGGCAGCGTCAGCCACCAGGCGGCCGCATCCTCTACCAGCAGAATCAATACGGTCGCAACCATCAGTTTGTCCGCCACCGGATCAAGGAACGCACCGAAATCGGATTCGATCTGCCAGCGGCGCGCCAGGTAGCCGTCGAGCCAGTCGGTAATTGCCGCGACCAGAAAGACCGCACAGCACAACGGGCGCGCCCAGGGCGTCGGCAGGTAAAAAATCAATACGATTACCGGCAACATGAGAATGCGCGCCAGCGTCAGCATGGTCGGGATATTTAGCTTCATCGATAAACCGCGGGGCAGCTATTGTTCATGAAAGAAATCGTACACAAGTTGAGCCAGCTGTTGGCTGATTCCAGGCACATTGCCAATATCTTCTACACTTGCATTTTGCAAGGCACGGAGGCCACCGAAATGTGTCAGCAGCAGCTTGCGGCGTTTCGGCCCCAGACCGGGGATTTCTTCCAGCACCGACTTGCGGCGATTCTTACCCCGCGCTGCACGGTGTCCGGACACCGCGTAACGATGCGCCTCATCCCGGATTTGCTGGATCAGGTGCAGCGCGGGAGAATCGTGCCTCATTTGAATTTCCTGACCGCTGCGTACCAGCAACAGCGTTTCCTCTCCGGGTCTGCGTTCCGGCCCCTTCGATACACCGACAATCGCGACCTCTTCGAGTTGTAACTCTTCCATCACCTGCTGCGCGACTGCCACCTGCCCTTTGCCTCCGTCAATCAACAGCACCTCAGGAATACGCTGATTCTCTTTAAGTAAGCGCGTATAGCGCCGGGTCAGCGCCTGACGCATCGCAGCGTAATCGTCACCGGCAGTAATATCTTTAATTTGAAAGCGGCGGTACTCGGCCTTAACAGCTCCTTCGACACCAAATACCACACAGGAGGCGATCGTCGCCTCACCACTGAGATGACTGATATCAAAACACTCCATGCGCTTGGGGAGGTCGTCGAGTTGCAGCAACCGACGAAACTGCTCCTGGCGCTCCGCCATCCCGCTGCGCGATGCGAGCCGCGACTCAAGCGCAATTTTCGCATTCTCAAGCGCATTATCGACCCAGCGTCGCTGATCACCACGCACGGCAGACACAATATCGACATTGTGACCGGCACGCATGGACAAAGCCTGTTGCGTTAAATCATGCTCTTGTATGGCGGTATGGGTAATCAGTCGTCGCGGCACTTCATGCTGCAGGTAAAACTGTTGCACGAACCCGGTGAGCACTTCCTCGACACTGGCACCTTCGGGGGTCGCCGGATAAAACGCTTTATTGCCAAGATTCACACCGTTGCGAATGAAGAACACCTGCACACAACTGCTGCCGCCGTTCTGGTAACACGCGACGACATCAATATCACCCTTTTCATTTTCGACATATTGCGTCTGATTGACCGCCTTGAGATCTTTGATCTGATCGCGCAGCCTTGCAGCACGCTCAAAGTCGAGTGAAACCGATGCAGATTCCATTTGTGACACCAGGCGCTCGACCACCTCACTGGTTTTCCCTTCCAGGACCTTGATACTCATTTCCACATCGAGGCGATAAGCACTCTCGTCGATCAGACCGACACAGGGTGCGGTGCATCGGTTGATCTGGTACTGCAGACAGGGTCGTGAACGATTGCTGAAGTAGCTGTCTTCACACTGCCGCACCTTAAATAATTTTTGAATGTAGCGCAGTGTCTTCTTGACTGCACCAGCGTGTGGATAAGGACCAATATAGTGTCCGGTCTGCTTGCGCGCGCCCCGACGGTAAGAGATGCGCGGGTAATCATCTTCGGTTGAGACAAACAGAAACGGATAACTCTTGTCGTCACGAAGCAAGATGTTATAACGCGGTCGCTTCTCTTTGATCAGGTTATTTTCAAGCAGCAAGGCTTCGATTTCATTGCTGGTGACGGTCAGCTGTACATCGGCGATCTGCGACACCATGATTCGGGTTTTCAGAGAACCCGGGTCTTTCTGAAAATAACTGCTGACACGCTTCTTCAGGTTGCCGGCTTTACCGACATAAATGGTATCGCCGTTGCTGTTTAACATCTGATAAACACCGGGACGATGCGTGACTGTTTTTAAAAAGGCGGCGGCATCGAACGACTCGGTCGCCGGACTTTCCACCAGCGACGGGGCAGCTACCGCAGCATGCTGGTCGTTTACCGATGGGTTGTCCTGGTTTGTCATGCGTTAATCAGTAGCGGCCAAAGACCTGTCGGGTTCCCGTACCGGAACGGACCGGGTGTGATCATCTATCTGATCCGGGATGACAGGAATAAACAGAAAATGCCAGTTATCCAGCAGCAGGTCAAACCGGCGAGATCCGCGATGCTGCCGGTGGCCGCTGCCAGCGGTGGCGGAACCCACCAAAAATCACCGAAAACAACGCGCACTGCGAAAAAGCTAATACCCGAGGATGCTGTGATCGATGGCCAGCCTGATCAGCTCCGCGGTACTGTCGACACCAAGTTTATCGAAGGCCCGTCGTTTGTAGGTGCTGATGGTTTTCGCATTGAGCGTCAGCGAAGCACTGGCATCAGACGTTTTATACCCTTTCAGCAACAGCAACACCACCTCAAGCTCACGATTGGAAAGGCGATCAAAGGGGGTATGCTCGCCGCACAGTTCAGGCTCCTGATCACCGAGTCGATTCTTCAGATCGCCCGACATAAAGAACTCACCGCGACCTGCTGCAATCATCGCATTGCTAATTTCCTGCGCAGCCGATGACTTCGTAATATAGCCACAGATACCCGATTCCATCACCGCACGCGGCACTACCATCTCGGTATGACCGGTGAGGATTAGTATTTTTATGTCCGGGCGCAGATTGATCAGCCGCAACGCCGAGGAAATACCGTCGATACCCGGCAGGATAATATCCATAAAGACGAGGTCAACAGATCGTGCACAGACTATGTCAATGCTCTGTTCGCCGGTGCTCGCTTCGATAATTTCGGCACCCGGTGCGACCGATTCAATGAGCAACTTCAGCCCCGAACGCACCAGTTCGTGATCATCTACCAGCAAAATAGACTGATACTGATCGCTGCGGCCAGACGGGACATCGCGGGTCGGGGTTTCCATCAGTCCGCAGTTTCCTGCAAAAGGGTGCACCACTTTTCTATATTTGCGTCGCTCATCAATCAAAACCAACAAATATCTCTGACTGAACAGTGCGCCTGTCGCACCACCGCATCGGATGAAGGTTGAACAACACGACGGGAAACTGCAGGTACTTCGGCTCAGAAGGTGACGAGTGCCGCACCCCAGGTGAATCCACCACCGAATCCTTCCAACAGCAACCGTTCACCCCGCTTGATTCGACCGTCGCGAACCGCTGTATCGAGCGCTAACGGGATCGAGGCTGCCGACGTGTTGCCATGATTATGCACCGTCAACACGACCTGATCCATATCCATCTGCAACTTTCTGGCGGTGGCTTTAATAATCCGGATGTTTGCCTGGTGAGGTACCAGCCAGTCCACATCGGACTTGTCCATCCGGTTTTGCTCCAGCGCTTCTTCGACGACTTCATGCATTTTACTGACAGCCATACGGAACACTTCATTACCGCGCATCTGCACATACGCCTGTTCCTGCTGCATCACATCGTACCCGCGGGATACACCGCCAGGCACATGCAACAACTCTTTGTAGCGGCCGTCGGCATGCAGGTGCGTGCTGTGCACACCGGGTTGATCGGAGGCACTCAGGATAACTGCGCCGGCACCGTCACCGAACAGCACACAGGTATTTCGGTCTTTCCAGTTAAGTATGCGCGAGAAAGTCTCCGCACCAATCACCAGCGCCACACCCGTGGACCCGGCACGGACAAAGTTGTCAGCCACGCCGAGTGCATACGCAAAACCGGCGCACACAGCCTGTACGTCAAATGCAGGACAGGCATTGCTCACACCCAGTCGCGCCTGCAGCATGCAGGCAACACTCGGAAACACACAGTCCGGTGTCGTGGTTGCAACAACGATCAGGTCAATATCATCGGCAGTAATGCCCGCCGCATCGATCGCGTTGCGTGCCGCCTGCTCGGCAAGATCCAGTGTGGTTTCATCGTCGGCGGCGATATGGCGCTGATGAATGCCGGTGCGCTCTCTAATCCATTGATCGGACGTGTCGACCAGCTTTTCGAGATCAGCGTTGTAGAGCACTTTTTCAGGCAGATAACTGCCGGTACCCGTTATCTTTGAAAATTTCACTGCCGGCCCGACTGTAGTTGCACCTCAATGGCGCTCTCGATTTTGGAGATGAGACTTTTTTTAGCTTCCACCCGAGCAATCTTTATCGCGTTTTCCAATGCCAGCACTCCGGCACTGCCGTGGCTTTTGATGACAACACCGCGCAGCCCCAGAAGACTGGCACCGTTGTAGAGGTCGGGATTGATGCGTCTACCCAGGCGTTTTAGCACAGGAGATGCGATCAGCCCCATTACCTTACTGAGAGGGGAACGCCTGAACTCCTGCTTCATGTAGCTGGTAATCAGCTTGGCCACGCCTTCCGACGTCTTCAGTGATACGTTACCGACAAAACCATCGGCAACCACGACATCCACGTTGCCCATGTAGATCTCGTCGCCCTCAACGAAACCGATATAGTCGAGATTCGAGGCTTCGAGCAACTTGCCGGCCTCTTTCACCAGTTCGTTGCCTTTGATGTCCTCGGAACCGATATTCAGCAGCCCAACCCGCGGTCGCTCGTTGTTGTCCACGACGCCGGCGAGCGCGGATCCCATCACAGCAAACTGATACAAATGTTGGGCCGTGCAATCGACATTTGCGCCGAGATCAAGCATTTGCACATGGCCGTTGATATTGGGAATGGCGGTGATAATGGCGGGGCGATCCACCCCTGCGATGGTTTTTAACACAAATCGGGCGATTGCCATTAGCGCACCGGTGTTACCACAGCTGACGCAGGCAGCGGCGTTGCCTTCCCTGACCTGATCAATCGCCACCCGCATACTGGAGTCACGCTTGCCGCGCAGCGCCTGGGCGAGTGAATCTTCCATCGTCACCACCTCGGAGGCATGGTGAATGGAGATGAGGTCGGTATTGCGTGATGCCACCAGCGGAGCGAGCACCGCCTCGTCGCCGACCAGAATAATACGCAGGTCGTCGTAGTTTCGCGTGGCCACAAATGCCGCCTCAACCGCGGTACCGGCGCCGAGGTCGCCACTCATCGCATCAAGTGCGATGGTTACGGTTTCACTCATAAATGAAAGGCGGGTTGATTATCGACGGAGCGGCCGGTCGCTGCGGAACGATGATGTTCTGCAACGCCAGGCAGCTGAGCTTGCACCGGATCAATCTGACCGGCTATGCCTTATTCGTCATCATCCTCGTCATCGATTTCTTCTGCGACCTCAACCACCTGCTTGCCACGATAGTAGCCTTCAGCAGTGATGTGGTGGCGCAGGTGCACTTCACCGGTGGTCGGATCCGTGGACAGCGCGGGATTCTTTAATGCATCGTGTGAACGGCGCATACCTCGGCGCGAGGGAGTCTTTCTTCTCTGTTGTACAGCCATGTGGCCTCTCCAATTAGTTTTTCAGCAACTCGCCCAACTCGCTGAACGGGTTGTGCTTGTTGGTTTCGGTCGTGTGATCGTCGCTCAGCGCATCGATCACTACCGCGTTACATTTTTGCTCATCACTGTGCACGACTCTCGCCGGGACCTGCAAGATGAGCTCGTCTTCCAGGAATTCAACCGCACTGATCTCTTCGCTCTCATCCACCAGCAGCGGGTCGAGCGCTTCCACCAATTCGTCCGCCTGCGCCTCATCACTGACAAAACCAAACGCAAAATCCGCACTGATCTCCGTACTGACGGGTTCAAGACAACGCTGACACTGCACTTCCACAGTGGCTTCAAGCGTGCCGCGTGCTACCGCCTGGGCACCATGCATTCCGAACCTGACTGACGCGACCACCTCCCCGACCTCGCTTGCAAGGAGTCCGGAAAAGCGCTTAAAGTGAGAGACCGGTAAATGGATGCTGCAGTGCCGCCCGGCCCGAGCCATCTCGGCGGGGTTGAACCTGGAAGGGAGACTGTCCATAAACCCTCAAGTGTACTGTGCATCGGTATTTTAGTCAAAAATCCCGGCCGCTCCGGGCCCCGAACCCTATTCTGCTTTTTATCCCCTGAACCATGTCCCGACCCACACTGATTCTGGCCTCCACATCGCCCTTCAGAAAATCCCTGCTGGAGCGCCTTGGGCTGCCATTTAGCCAGATCGACCCGCAGTTTGACGAATCTGCTCTGGAAAATGAGCTGTCAGACGCGCTGGTGCAGCGACTGGCTGTCGGCAAAGCCGGCTCGGTATACCAATCCGTCGACGCGACGGACGTTGTTATCGGCTCGGATCAGGTCGCAGATCTGAACGGCGAAATCATCGGCAAGCCGCACACGCACGATGCTGCCGTGGCGCAGCTGACGGCGCTCTCCGGACAAACCGTCATGTTCCACACAGGTGTTTGCGTCATGACACGGGAACGCCGGTTGCAGGCCGTAGTGACCACGCAAGTGAGGTTCAAATCGCTCTCGCCCGGCCTGATCGAGCGCTATCTGCAGGCTGATCAGCCATACGGCTGCGCCGCGAGTTTCAAGTCGGAGTGTCTCGGCAGCATTCTGGTGGACTACATGCGAAGCGACGATCCGTCAGCACTGATCGGACTGCCGCTGATTACGGTGGCCCGCTTTCTGGATGAACTCGGGGTAGCTATCCCCTGAGTTTACTAAAAGACGCACTCGAACCTGGGTGTTGCCAGAGCCCTAGCCTGCATTATTCATGATGATTCGACATTCAGCGGCCAAATTGATAAACCTACGGGGGCAAAACAGGTCGCTTGATCGAGCGAGAAGCGTGGCCCGCCACGCGCCGAGCTTGATCAGGCGAGATGTGAAGCCATATTTTCGACTGATGGTGAATAGACACACTGCGAAAAATAGAATGGTTCCTAAAGCCGTTGTAGACCTATGGAAATAGACATTTGCTTAAACTTTCTCAGTCGCATTGTGAATAATGCAGGCTAGCAGGGTGTTGAAAAACGTGATGAGCGACGGTCTGAGTAGGCAAATTTCCCCGAAAAAGCGCAGTTTATGGGTGATAAATGAGCATTTTGAGGGGGAATTTAACGCCCTCAGACCTAGTGCAATAGTTTTTCAACATCCTGCTAGTGCAGTCGCATAAAGTCCGCAACCGCCGGCAGATAGTAAACCACCAGATGTAAGGCGATGCAGGCGAGCAGACCCGCAAATACATCGTCGATCATAATACCCAGGCCGCCATCGATTGATTCATCCATCCAGCGAATCGGCCACGGCTTCCACACATCGAACAGGCGGAACAGAAAAAAACCCGCGATCAGCGTTCCGACCGAAACCGGCACCGCTATCATGGTAATGAGCATACCGATGATTTCGTCCCACACAATGGCCCCGTGATCGTGCGATCCGAGGTAGCTGGTCGCTTCGTTGCAAAACCAGATACCCGCAGTAAACCCGAGCACGATAATCGCGAGGTACAACACCACCGGCAAGCCCCCCAGCAGCGCACACAGCAGCAGCGCCGGTAGCGTACCGAAGGTGCCCGACGCGTATGGTGCGAGACCAGAGCCAAAACCAAACGCCATGAAGTTAGCCGGCGAATGCAGAAGATCGGCAAGTGTGGCAGCTCTTTTTTCCATCAACTATTCCTGCTTGTCGGAATGGCGATACTCTACTGCGCGAAGCTCCGCAGCCAGCTTGTCTGCCACGCCATTGACGAACTTGTAGCCATCTTCGGCACCGAACACTCTGGCCACTTCGACTGCTTCATTGACGACAACCCGGTAGGGGATATCCGGCCGGCAGCGAAGTTCGGCACAGGTCACTCTGAGGACGGCGCGTTCCACCGGATCGAGTTCGGCGAGTTCCCGGTCAGCGAAACTGACGATACTGTTATCAATGTCAGACAGATTCGCAGTCACATGGGTGACCAGTTCGCGGAAAAAATCCGTGTCTACCCTGTCCATATTCTGCAGGTCGCAGAACTGCTGTACGATATTCTCAATTGATGCCGAGGCCGGATCGAAGTCCCACTGATACAGAGCCTGCATGGCTTTCTGGCGTGCATTGCGTCGGCGCTTGGCCAGGGAACCACGCGCCGGTTTCTCGCCTTCCGGTGCGGATGTTTTTTTAGGGTCGGGCGATGTCACAGGTAGCAGGTATGAGCCGTGGGGGTAGGAAATACAGAGCGTATCTTGCCCGCGCACATTGGTACGTGGGTCAGAACGCGATAGTATAGGCGAAAGCGTAACCTCACACAGCACCCTTCATCCATATGACCAGACCAGCTCCTTATCATTTGCGTGCCGTCGGCATTTTTGCCTGTGTACTCACCTTGTTCGCAGTCGACCCGTCGGCTGCCGCCGAACCCAACCCGCGCGTACGCATGGTGACCAATCTCGGTGAGATGACCATAGAACTCGAACCGCAGAAGGCACCGGAAACCGTCGAGAATTTTTTACAGTATGTCAGCGACGGATACTACGAAGGCACCATTTTTCACCGGGTGATAAAAGACTTCATGATACAGGGCGGCGGGTTCACCCTTGGATTTGAAAAAAAGGATACTCGCGATCCGATCCAGAACGAGGCGGATAACGAACTCAAAAACGACCGTTTCACCATTGCCATGGCACGCACCCAGTCACCGCACTCAGCGACTGCCCAGTTCTTTATCAATACCGCAAACAACGACTTTCTGAATTATCGATCCAAAGATATCGCCGGCTGGGGCTACGCCGTTTTCGGACGCGTCGTTGAAGGACAGGATGTCGCCGACTGGATCGGCAAGACGCCGACCGGCCCGGCCGGCCCCTTCGCTAGGGACGTACCCGCCAACCCGATTGTGATTGAATCAGTCACTCTGATTAACAATTCGAATACAAACCAGACCGATGACGAAAACACCGAACAGCCATCGGAACAACAACCGGAACAGAAGACCGAGTAAAGCATGATTACCTTGAACACCAACAAAGGCGCGATCGTCATTGAGCTGGACCACGACAAGGCACCGGCCACCTGCGAGAACTTTTTATCTTACGTGAATGGCGGGCACTACGATGGCACCATCTTCCACCGGGTCATTCCGAGTTTTATGATTCAGGGTGGTGGCTTTAGCGCAGACATGCAGCAAAAACCCACGCAGGCAGCCATTGCCAACGAAGCGGATAACGGTCTCGCCAACGATACCGGCACACTGGCAATGGCACGCACCGGTGACCCCCACTCCGCCACCGCACAGTTCTTTATCAATGTTAACGACAACAGCTTTCTGAATCACACGGAAAAGTCGCCCAACGGATGGGGCTATTGTGTCTTCGGTAAAGTGGTGGAAGGCATGGACGTGGTAATGGAAATGAGTACCGTCCCCACCGGAAACCACGGCGGCCATGGTGATGTGCCAATCGAAGCACTGGTAATTGAAACTGCTGTGAACGCAGACAATAGCTGATCAATGCAAACGCTACTGATTTCTGACCTCCATCTGCAATCGAGTGAACCGGAAATTACCGGCCTGGCGTTTGCGCTGTTTACCCATATTGCCAACTCTGTCGATGAGATATTTATTCTCGGAGACCTGTTTGAATACTGGATCGGTGACGACGCCAGTGATCACACCGCTCGCGAAGTTTCGTCGCGACTCAGAGAACTTTGCAATAACGGGATTCGGATCAGCGTCATGCACGGCAACCGGGATTTCCTGCTCGGCGAGAAGTTCGTTGAAGGCTTTGGCGGGACTCTGTTCCGCGAGGACACGCTGACCGTTGATATCGCCGGTAAGAAAACACTGCTCATGCATGGCGATACGCTTTGCACCGATGACAATCAGTATCAGTTTTATCGCAGGATGGTGCGAAACGACGGCTGGCAGTCTGATTTCCTTGCCAAGTCGGTGAGTGAAAGAGAGGCCACAGCGAGGATGATCAGGAGCACCAGCCAGGCCAGGGGCCACCGCGCGCATACCAATAATATTGCCGACATCAACCGGGATGCGCTGGAGTCGCTGCTTCAATCAGAAAACGTCGAACGACTGATTCACGGACATACTCACCGGCCGGCGCACTACAGCGGCGATGACAACAGTCAGGGCGTTGAACGGATGGTGCTCGGCGACTGGCACAGCGACCACGCGATCATTGCACTGGCCAGCGAGGAAAGCTGCAGACTGTTCCGATGGGACGGCAATTCACTCACCGCCAAAGAGTAGTTAACCCGGAGCGTGCGTTATGCCGTCTCAAGCGCAAAGCTCTGTTTGAACTCGGCCTCAAGCGCGATCAGCTCGCGTAGTTCCTGTTCGGTGAAGCCCGCCTGCAGTCGAGCCTCCCGGTTGAACGGGCCGCGAAGTGCGATTCGCCCGTGTTTGCGCAGATACCGACTAAACGTGGTAATCGGCTCCCGCCCCTGACGTTCGCAGACATGTTTAAACCAGCGGTTGCCCACCCTGACATGATCAATTTCTTCACGCAATATCTGCTGCAGAATCGCGACCGTGGCGGCATCCCCGTGCTGATCCAGTTTGTCGATCATTGCGGGCGTCACATCGAGTCCACGCGCCTCCAGCACACGCGGCACCAATGCCATGCGCACGCCGACATCGTAGTCTGTCTGAACCGCCATCTCCCACATGCCACCATGTGCCACCAGCGCCCCGTAGCTGCTGCCGAGCTCGTGCAGCCTGGTATTCAGCATTTCAAAATGCCGCGATTCATCGCGTGCTACCTGCAACCAGTCACGATAAAAATCCTGCGGCATATTTCTAAAGCGATAAACGGCATCGAGCGCCAGATTGACCGCATTGAACTCTATATGCGCGATCGCGTGGATCAGGCCGACTCTGCCTTTGATACTACCGAGCCTGCGCCGAGGCACCTCCGACGGGTGCACCAGCATCGGCAACACCGGGCGGCCCGGATCATCAACCCGGATCGGTGCATCGGTACTGTTGAAGTCCGCGGAATCAAGCGCTGCCCACAAATCGGATAACAGCTGGCGCTTGCAGGTAATACTGCAGCTGTGAAGCGCTTTGTGTGCCGCCAGAAAAAAGTCTTTCACAATCGCCTGCCGTGCATCAGAGAATGTTATGTGTATTCAATGTTGTCACTCACTGCTACCGGCAACAAGTTTTTGCATGCTGTTGAACAATGACCTCGACAACAACTCACGTCCGTTGAGCTGGTAGTGAATCAGGATACGGGCTAAATCTCTTGCTTCTTTCACATGGGTGAGAGACTCAAACTGTTGCGCTTCGAGTTCCAGCAGCGTTTCGCCGGATAGCATCAATCCCTCATCACCGGCAGTCGCTTCCGGTCCCTCGGGCACGCGATAGCGGTAGCGCTGACCGGCGACAACCTCCTCACCGCTATCCCACTCGTGACTCAACAATGGCGCATAGCCGGTATGTTGCAGCAAACTGAACTCAAACCGGCGCAAGGCACTTTCCCGGGTGGCCTCCGCTTCAATTGCCTCGATCACCGGCCAGTACATCACAAACAGTTCCGCTGCCGGTTCAAACCGCGGCAGCAAATGATAGATCAATTCGTTGATATAGTAGCCACAGGCAAGCGCTTCCCCCTGCAATCGTCTACTGCCGCCCGCCTCTTCCACCGCGGACAATACCGGCAGTTCCCCTCGACCAGCCCAGGCGACATGCAGCTTTCTAAACGGCTGCAGCATCAGTGATTTTTTCTGCCTGCCGGACTTCGCACCGCGCGCCAGCAGCGACAGTCGCCCCTGAGCCGCCGTGAACACTTCGACAATCAGGCTGGTGTCGCGATACGAGCGCGAGTGAATAACATAAGCGGGGTTTAAGTCGAATCGCGTTTGACTCATTCGGATTCGTAGCCAAGGTTGCGGATCATCGCGGCATCATCAGACCAGCCATCCTTCACCTTCACCCATAGCTGTAAATGCACTTTCGTGCCGAACAGCTGTTCCATTTCACGGCGCGCGCGGCTGCCGATTTCCTTCAGCTGTTTTCCAGCCTTGCCAATCACAATCGACTTCTGACTCGCTTTTTCCACCCAGATAACACCGGCGATTCTTGCCAGTGATGCCGACTGTTCGAACTGCTCCACTTCAACGCTGACTGAGTAAGGAAGTTCCTGCGATAAAAAACGCGTCAGTTGCTCACGTACCAGTTCCGATGCCAGAAACCTGGACGAGCGATCGGTCAGCGCGTCACCGTCAAACATAAAAGGCGCAAGCGGCAACTGCGCTTCGATTTCATGCTGCAGCTCGACAATGTTCTGACCACGGGTGGCAGAGATCGGCACCACCGCCACTGCCTCTTCGATACCTCGCAGGCCCTGTATCCAAGGCAACAGCTTTGCTTTGGGCTGCACCAGATCGACTTTATTCACTGCCAGTATCCAGGGTCGCTGCTGGCGCTTCACCACCTCGAGCGCAAGCGAGTCGTCATCTGTCCACGAGAGTGCCTGCACCACCAGCACCATGACATCTGCGCCGGTAGCCGCCGACGAGGCGGTTTTGTTCAGCACGCGATTGAGCGTTCTTTTTTCGCTGCCGTGAATACCGGGGGTGTCGATATACACAAACTGGGTTTCTCCGACGGTGCGGATTCCGAGCAGCGCATGGCGCGTGGTCTGAGGCTTGTGTGCCGTTATACTGAGTTTCTGGCCGATCAGGCGATTCAGCAGGGAAGACTTGCCGACGTTGGGCCGGCCCGACAGTGCGATGGTGCCGCAACGGGTATTCAAGTCGATTGTTCCTCAAGCTGCTGTAACGCATTTTCCGCTGCAGCCTGTTCGGCCCGGCGCCGGCTGGAACCGTCGGCAGAAACTTTCAAGCCGAGTTCATCGATACTCGCTGCCACGGTGAAGGTACGCGCGTGATCCTGCCCGGCGGTGTTGATCAGGTCGTACACCGGCAACGGCAGCTTGCGTGCCTGCAGGTATTCCTGCAAGCGCGTCTTTGGATCTTTCAGGGGTTCATCGTGCGGCAGATCGGACAGGCGCGATGCGAACAGGTGGCACACCACAGCGGCCATGCCGTTATAGTCACTGTCGATATAGACGGCACCCACCACCGCTTCGAGTGCGTCTGCGAGAATTGAATCGCGATTAAATCCGCCCGCCTTCAGTTCACCGCTGCCGAGAGACAGGTAATCTCCCAAGCCGATTTCACGAGCGATTTCAGCAAGCGTAACACCGCGCACCAGGTTTGCACGCAACCGGCTCAGCTGACCTTCACGATACTCCGGCCTGAGCCGGTAGATCTCCGAGGCGATGACGAAATTAAGCGCACCATCTCCGAGGAATTCGAGCCGCTCGTTATTGCGCGCGCCGACACTGCGATGGGTCAGCGCCTGGCGTAACAGGGCGGGGTTGGAAAACTCGTAGTTAAGCTTTCTTGCGAGGTGTTTTTCAGCGGAATCCAAGATAGTCCGGTGCAGTCACCGGACTACAGAACAGTTGGACTGTTCAGCTTGCTAGTAGGTGAACTGCTCGTCGAAGCCAGCAACAATCTCAAGATTGTACATTAATTTCCGACGCTCTTCGTATTTGACGTCGAGTACCAGATTGCCGTTGGTATCGCGCGCGACTTTGAAGATGTCTTTCGGGTCGAGGTGGGTGATATTGTTTTGTGCGAAACCCGTACGGATCCGCCCCATCACTTCGCGTTTCGGGCTGTTTTTCAGCTCTACGTCACTGACGACCTGTTGCGCGATTTTATTGACTGCATGGTTGTTGATGTAGACGGGAACGAGCTTAAAGCCGGCCAACCCCACTATGCCAGCCACCGTTAGTCCAATTAACCATTTGATCATTGAGGTCCACCATTAGTGAATGCCGTCGCCGATCCTGCTGAATTCAAACCCGCCGTTCTGCCAGTTGAAGTGCATCCACACCAGGAATGCCTTGCCAACCAGATGATCTTCCGGGACAAATTTCCAGTATCGGCTATCGTTACTGTTATCTCTATTGTCCCCCATAGCAAAATACATACCCTCCGGCACTTTCACTTCAAAATCACCGTTCAGGGCGTTGCGGGTATTGAGAATACGATGCTCCACGCCCATCAGGTTTTCGATAATCTCCACACTGATTTGCCGACCACCATCCGGATCGTCGTACTCACCCAGACTTTCCTGATCAGCCAGCACACCATTGACCGACAGCCGCTTGTTTCGATATTGCAGCAAGTCGCCCGGCACGCCGACGATTCGCTTAATGTAGTCGAGCCGCGGATCCTGCGGGTAGCGAAAGACCGCGACATCACCGCGCCCCGGTGCACCGGTTTCAAGCACCTTCTTGTGGATCACCGGCAGGCGCACGCCGTAGGCAAACTTGTTCACCAGAATAAAATCACCGACCAGCAGCGTCGGTTTCATGGAGCCCGAAGGAATTCGAAAGGGCTCGAACACAAAAGAGCGCAGCACCAACACCAGCAACAGCAGCGGAAAAAACGACCGTGCATATTCAACCAGCCAACTGGCCGGCCGCCTGAAGATCACCGAGCCGATAAACCAGATCACACCACAGGCAAGGGTCACGAGAACGAGTAGCAAGGAGAAGTCTATATTCATTATTTTGTTGCCGTGCTGATGTCTCAGCCTCCGGATTTATTGTCTACCTGCAACACCGCAAGGAAGGCTTCCTGGGGAATTTCTACCCGCCCGATTTGTTTCATCCGACGTTTACCGGCCTTTTGCTTTTCAAGCAGTTTCTTTTTACGTGTGATGTCACCGCCGTAACACTTGGCCGTTACATTTTTACGCAGCGCCTTCACATTACTGCGTGCGATGATGTGGCTACCGATCGCCGCCTGCACAGCCACATCAAACATTTGCCTGGGAATGAGGTCCTTCATACGCTCTGCGAGTTCGCGTCCACGGGATTGCGAGCGTTCCTTATGAACAATCACAGCCAGCGCATCCACCGTTTCACCGTTGATGAGTATATCGACTTTAACCAGGTTGGATTCCTGAAATCGCAGAAAACTGTAGTCAAAAGATGCATAACCGCGACTCACAGACTTAAGTCGGTCAAAAAAGTCGAGCACAACCTCGCTCAGCGGCATCTCATAGGTCAGTGATACCTGCCGCCCGACATACTGCATATTTTTTTGCACGCCGCGTTTTTCGATGCACAGTGTAATCACGTCACCCAGGTATTCCTGCGGAACGAGAATATTGGCCTGAATGATCGGCTCGCGGATTTCAGCAAGCTGAGCCGGGGGCAGCAACTGCGATGGATTGTGGATGTAAGTGATCTCCCCCTGCACATCGAGCAGTTCGTAGATCACAGTCGGGGCAGTGGTGATGAGATCGAGCTGATACTCACGCTCAAGCCGTTCCTGCACGATTTCCATGTGCAGCATGCCGAGAAAGCCGCAGCGGAAACCAAAGCCCAGCGCGGTGGAAGTCTCCGGCTCAAACGCGAGTGCCGAATCATTCAGTTTCAGTTTTTGCAACGCATCTCTGAATGACTCGTAGTCGTCGGCACTGACCGGATAGAGGCCGGCAAACACCCTGGGTTGCACTTCCTTGAAACCTTCCAGCGGAGTTTCGCACTGTTGTGTTTCCAGGGTGATGGTATCACCGACCCTCGCCGCATCGATTTCCTTGATACCTGCAATGATGTATCCGACCTGACCGGCCGAGAGTTGATCTGTTTCCTGACGCTTTGGCGAAAAGACCCCCACCGAGTCAACCAGAAAGGTTCTGCCGGTAGACATGATCCGCATCTTGTCACGCTTTTTTAAGCTGCCGTTTACAATGCGGACCAGCGATATGACTCCGACAAAGTTATCAAACCAGGAGTCGACGATAAGCGCCTGCAGCGGTGCGTCGACATCTCCCTGTGGCGGCGGCACCCGCTCTACCAGCATCTCCAGCACATCAGAGATACCCTGTCCGGTTTTGGCGCTGCACTGCACTGCATCGTGCGCCTCGATGCCGATTATTTCTTCTATTTCGTCGACTACCCGTTCGGGGTCGGCCGCGGGCAGATCGATTTTGTTGAGCACCGGAATCACTTCGAGATCCTGCTCAATAGCGGTATAACAGTTGGCAACACTCTGCGCCTCAACACCCTGTGATGCATCCACCACCAGCAGTGCTCCTTCACAGGCTGCCAGAGAGCGCGATACTTCATAGGAGAAGTCTACGTGGCCCGGCGTGTCTATGAAGTTCAGCTGATAGGATGACCCGTTTTTAGCCTGATAATAGAGTGATACCGACTGAGCTTTGATGGTAATCCCGCGCTCTCGCTCAAGATCCATCGAGTCGAGCACCTGTTCCGACATTTCCCTTTCGGTCAGTCCGCCGCAGACCTGTATAAACCGGTCAGCAATAGTCGATTTGCCGTGGTCTATGTGCGCGATGATGGAAAAGTTTCGTATCTGAGATTGTTTCATTAACCGGCAACATTCCCGGTTCGCCGGCACCACGGTGCAGCACACAGGGCCAAACGCGTCACGCGCATGGCAGGACTAAAAATGGGGAGGGTCTGCATTAGTTTTGATACGCCTGATTATGGACGTCGAAGTTGGCTGTCAGCGCATCACGCAGCGCGTTTAGATCCAGGAAATGACGACAGATCTCCCGATCGCAAAAGCTTAACACCGGCACCGCGTCGTTGTAGCGACTGCGCAGCTCGGGGCAGTCGTCAATATCCACAAGTGTCACCACAAACTGCAGCTCGTCGGCATAGTCGTTCAACGACAACAACATATCTTCGCACAGATGACAACCGTAGCGATTGTATAGAATCAGTTCCCGGGTTGAATTCACTTTGCACCCGGTGGCTACTCAACCGTCAGGGCGATAAATATAGGTCCCTGCTCACGCTGCACCAGCACGGCAATCGTGGCGCCTGATTCAACGCTGTCCATCGCTTTCTCAAAATCGTCAATCGACTCGATTTTGGTATTATCGATCATTGTCAGGATATCACCAACCCGAATACCCGCATCTTTGCCAGGTCCACTGGCAACAGCTTTCACTTCCACACCGCCCGAATCCAGACGCTCGCGGGTTTCATCGTCAATCGGTTCGACTTCCACTCCGAGCTTGTTGCTTACTTTACTACTCGGCGCACGGCGATTCTGTGCCAGTTCTTCCGCACCCGGCAGTTCGCCGATCTTTACCTCAAGCTTTATTTCCTCGCCATTGCGAATCACATCGACGTCTGCAACCCCGCCTGCCCGCACCTGACCGACCATCGGCGGCAACGCGCTCGACTTATCCACATAAGCGCCGTTGAAACCGACGATAATGTCTCCCACCTCAAGATCCGAGTTGTCGGCCGGACTCTCCGGCAGAATTCGTGAGATCAGCGCACCGTGTGCCGTACGCATTGAGAATGACTCTGCAAGCTCCCGGGTTACCTCCTGAATAATGACCCCAAGCCAACCGCGCGAGACCGTACCCGTAGCCTTCAGCTGGTCGGAGATATCTATTGCCATTTCAATCGGAATAGAAAACGACAGCCCCATAAAACCGCCGGTTCTGCTGTAAATTTGTGAATTGATGCCAACCACTTCGCCGGCAAGATTAAACAGCGGGCCGCCGGAGTTCCCCGGATTGATCGCGACATCGGTCTGAATAAACGGCACATAGTTTTCGCGTGGCAGCGAGCGACCGGTCGCACTGACAATACCGGCAGTGACGGAAAAATCGAAACCGAACGGTGAGCCGATGGCCAAAACCCATTCACCGACCCTGAGCGCGCCGGAGTCGCCGATTCTGGCGGCCGGCAGTCCGGTCGCGTCGATTTTCAGCACGGCAACATCACTGCGAGCGTCTTTCCCGATTAGCTCCGCCACGTATTGGCGACGGTCAAACAAACGCACGATAATCTCATCTGCACCGTCAATCACGTGGTTGTTGGTGAGCACAAAACCATCTTCGGAAATAATAAAGCCGGAACCGAGTGAGTCGGAGTCAAACTGCTGCTCCTGCAAGCCTGGCTGGTTTTGCTGTTGCTCGAGAAATTTACGAAAAAACTCACCGAACGGACTGTCGTCGAATTCCGGCATGGATTGCCCCGAAGACTCACGCTCCGGTGCTGCGGTGGTACTGATGTTCACCACAGATCGGTGATTCTGCTCCACCAGTTCGGTAAAGTCGGGCAAATCCGCCAGGCTATGGTTACACCATAGACCAAACAGTAACGCGATCAGCCCTGCATAAAAGCGTGACGGCTTACCTGCACCATTCATACTCTGTCGATCTCCGGAATCGGATAATGTCAGATCAACACGGATAGCTGATCTGTTGAAATGCCGTGATTAAGGCTCGGCACTGATCCGGATTCGCGACCGAATCGCCCGCGAAAACCGAACTGCCATTAAGCGGCAGATGATGAATCCGCAACCGAGACCAACCAAAGCGGCAGCAGCGACGAACGATTCGGACACATCAAGAAAAATATCACAAGCAATCGCCAATAATAGCATAAGCAGGAGTGGTACGAGGTACACCAGCATTGACACTCCAATCAAAATGGATCCCGGCATCGACAATCGGATCAGATGTCCCGGCTGCCAGTCAGTGCCATTGTCAGTCAACGACCTCGACAACTGCACGATACCGTTACCGGTGTCGATACCAAGGCACCTTCCGTTGCACCCGCTGCATGCGGATTGCTGCACTTTTAACTCGATGCTGGTTGTCGAGACCGCCTGCACCCTTGCTACGGTGTGACAGCTTGCCACCGACCCGTGCTACCTGAGACCGTGCTAGCGGCCGGCAATTAGCATGGACTTGGCCAGCATTTCAACGGTGGCGTGAGGCACTTCTCCCACCACCGTCGCATGCCACGCATCATGGCGAACACCAAATGCGTTAACCGCGCCCATCGAGGTGCCGCCGTTGAGTTCACCTGCCGAATCATCACTCGCATTGGTGATAAAAACCGAAAGCGATGCCAGACCATCGGAATACATCAGGCGCCGCACCGCGTTCATTGTCCCGGCAACAGGTGTTACTTGGTTAGACACCAGCGAAAAGCCACCGGGCAGCGCCATCTCGTCGACACCCGGTATGTCAGTACCGATAATCGGTTCTATCGGTGGTGCGACCGGCTCATTGTCAACCATCCACTCGTGACGCTTGCCGCCGATCGAGGCACTGAACATCTCAAGCGGCACCTGATCCGGAAAGGTGATATCGGTGAACATAACCTGCTCCACGAGTCTTCCGCTGGCATCACTCATTGCTGACCGGATCAGTAGAAACGTCTCCGTATCGATCCACAGCCGGTAGCCGTACCGATAATTGTCCAGCGGTACAATATCAATGACCTGAGTTCGCCGGCCTGCCACTCTGGCGTCACGGCCCTTACGAAAATCATAGAATTCCGAAAGCACATTGAGTTGCTGCGGGTCGAACTGTGGAAACGGTGTGCGAGGCTGCGCCTTACTGACGATTACCGACTTGCTGCCAGGCCAGATACAAACGACGCTGTCTGCATCGCGGATTATTTCGCGCGCCTCACCATTGAGTGACAACAGACGCTCGTGTTCCACTCCGTCGATCTTGCTGTGGTAAATTTTCATCGTCTCGACATCCGCATCGTGGATGTAGACAAAAGTACCGACGTAGGTTTCGTCCTGCATCGCGCGGGACATTTTCTCTATCCAGTCGCGACCCAGTTCCTCGGCCCCGATCGACGCTTTGGCAGCCTGATCGTCAGCAGCGGGTGTCTTGCCAAAGCCATTGTCCGCAAGCAGCAGAGCACCGACTGCAGTCAGCGTCATCAGACAACGACTGAAGTACCGGGTCATGCCACAGGAAGATGCGGTACTAGAAACTGTCATTGCCTGTCGCCGTGTCGTAACCCACCAGGCGGGAATGCACCGCCACGCCCTGCACTCGAGTCATACTGGAATCTTCCAGATGATTGAGCAGCAGTGAATTGAGCCGTTGCTCGACCTGTGTGTTGTGCTGGCCTGAAGCGGCAACCCAGCGCGTTCCGGTATCGCCGCGATAAACAGCACGTACCAGACCGGATTTGCGCGTCTGCTGGAGCGGGTCGGAAGTCGATGCATCACCAGCCGGACTTTCCGCGACCGGTGGCGTCACCTGGGCGACGGTCAGGTCGGCGCCCGCCGGGCCGTCGAAATTCTTAACCACCTGCCAGCCGATCAGACCGGCGGCTGCGACACTGGCTGCCAGACCAAGTCCTGCAAACGGCAGCCAGCGCGGTGCTGCAGCCGGGCGGTGCCCGGCGGCCCGCGATCGGGACTGACGTCTTGAAGCAGCAGCACCGGCGAAGGAAACGACATCGGCGGACTGATCTGCAATATTTTGTTCAGCGGCGATTTTCTCACCCACAAGGCTGGCAAAGTTCGCTGGCAGTGCGGCGTGGCGCTCGTTCTGCATTACGTCGCGAATCAGGTGGTAGCTCTGCCAGCGAGCACGGCACTGACTGTCAGCCGCGGTCTCATCCATGACAGCATCAGATTGCGGGCATTCGCCGTCCAGCAGGGTGGATAGCGCTTCAAGGTATCGTTCATCCGTGCTGGCGCTGTTTGCGTGTCGTTCATTGTGCATACGCTGGTGCTCTTAAAAAATCTACGATTGCTCTTCTACGATAGCGGTTTCATGCAGTAACGGACGAAGCTTCTGATCGATCGCATCGCGCGCCCGAAATATTCTCGAGCGTACGGTGCCGATCGGACACTCCATTACCACGGCGATTTCCTCGTAGGACATTCCTTTCAACTCTCTGAGTGTAATCGCCGTTTTTAGTTCATCCGGCAGCTGCTCGATTGTGGTGCTCACCACGTCGGCAATCTGGTCTGTCATCATTTCGCGTTGCGGATCTGCAACATCGTGTAGTGTGGTTGCCGTGGCGTATTGCTCGGCCTCCTGCACATCGGTTCCTTCAGTGATGCGCCTGGACATTGAAGCCAGGTGATTTTTCGCCGTGTTGATCGCAATTCGATACAGCCATGTGTAAAAAGCGCTCTCGCCGCGAAAATTCTTCAGGCCTCGATAGGCTTTGATAAACGCTTCCTGCGTCACATCCTGTACTTCGGCGTGATCGTGCACGAACCTCGATACAAGATTGGCGATCTTGTGCTGGTATTTCAATACAAGCAGATCAAATGCCGCCTTGTTCCCTGCCTGGACCTTTCTGACCAGGGCGAGATCGTCCTCTTTTTCGCTCATACAGGTCTAACAGGGTGTTGAAAAACTATTGCGCCAGGAGCCTGCGCGGTAGAATTCCGCGTAGCGAGAGCGTGTCCGGTTGTGTCTGAATAGGTTTTTATTTGAGAAGCATAGTTGTTCATACGCGACGAAAATAAAGGCGTATTCAGGCGCAAATCCGGTGCGCTCGCAGTAGCGGAGGTTCTGCCGCGCAGGCTGCCAGGTTTGATGGCGTTAAATTCCCCCTCAAAATGCTCGTTCATAAACCATAAACTGCGCTTTTTCGGGAGGATTTGCCTTCTCAGACCGTCGCTCATAACGATTTTCAACACCCTTCTAAATCCGGATGCTGCGACACCATTCCCCGCGGCAGTGAATTCTTCGCGCCGGGTTGTCAGACAAGGCGGGACTGGCATAAGTTCTGTCACGGCTGATATTTTTTCTCATTACTCGGCGTAAAACAGCGCCGGATCGTCACACTCAAGGCGCTATTCTACACTGCTTGCCCAGATGCCGTGAATGCTCAGCGAAAGAAGGTCTCGCGATAGTGCCGCAGTTCATCGATCGAATCGCGGATATCGCTCAGTGCCAGGTGTGCTGACTCTTTACTAAAGCCGGACGCCACGTCCGGAGCCCACCGCTTCGCCAGTTCTTTCACCGTGCTGACATCGAGGTTGCGATAGTGGAAGTAGCGTTCCAGTTCCGGCATGTGACGGGCCATGAAGCGCCGATCCTGACAAATGCTGTTGCCACACATCGGACTGACGCCCCGGTCGACCCAGCGGGCCAGGAACTCCATGGTGCGATGACTGGCATCCTCTTCGGACAAACGGCTTTGCCGTACCCGCTCCACCAGCCCCGAGCGGTTGTGGTGCGTCGTGTTCCACTCATCCATGGCGGCCAGCACCTCATCGTTCTGGTGTATGGCCATGACCGGCCCCTCTTCCAGAACCGTCAGCTGAGCATCAGTGACAATAGTTGCGATCTCAATTACCTTGTCATTGTCGGGGTCCAGCCCCGTCATTTCCAGGTCAACCCAGATCAGATTGTCCGAGTTCGAATTCATGTGGCAGCTTACTCCGGTGAATGGTGCATCCATGCGTCGGGGCGCGGACGCCTGCAGCGAGGCAGGTTACAATACCAGACGATGATTAACCATAACGCCACCTACCGCCTCCTGCCGGGAACTGACTGTCGGTGAACGCTCCCGGCACGCCAGCCAATCTCACGGTCCGAGTGATCTCGAATCACGGTATCGATCTGCTTGTGCGGCACAATGAGTACGGCCACTTCAACGCGCAGCCGCTTAAAAAACATGGTCTGGTGGTTTGCGGCGACAGCGCGATTTGCACCGCCCCGGCGGTGCCACCCAAAGAGTATGCCGACAGCCACACACCGCACAGGGAATCTCTGCGAATGCTGGAGCTGGTTGAACGCACCTGCGTGCTGCAGCGCACCGACCGTCGCGGCAATGCCAAGCCCATCGCTGCCAACCTCACGCAACTGGTCGCCGTGACCGCCCCCAGCCCGCCGTTTGACCCATTGCTGATAGACCGCTACACCATCGCAGCCCGCCACATGAACGTTAAACTGGTGCTGGTCATTAATAAGACTGACTTGCTGTCCTCACCGGACGCAGCCGGCAGCGCTGCGGCAATCGAGGCACTGTACCAGTCAATCGGCTACCCCGTTGTGAGATGCAACGCCCGGGGAGGTGAAGGTCTGTCGCAGCTTGCACAGGTGCTCAAAGGCGAAATATCCATTCTGGTCGGGCAGTCCGGTGTTGGCAAGTCATCGATACTGAATGGCCTGTTGCCCGGCAATAGCGCAAAAACAGGCGCTCTGTCTGAAAATTCCGGGCTGGGGAAACATACGACAACGGTGACCACGTGGTACGACCTGCCTGCGGGCGGTGCGATTATCGATTCGGCAGGTGTCCGGCAATTTGCACTGGAACATTTATCCGGGGTGGACATCGAAGCCGGCTTCATTGAGATCGCCGATGCGGCCGCACACTGCCGCTTTCGCGACTGTCGTCATGACGGAGAGCCGGACTGCGCGGTTCATGCGGGACTGGAGCAAAAGATCATCTCTCCACAGCGCCTGGCGCATTTTCACACGATCACGGCGGAGTCGGCCGGTGAAAACGACTTCGCCGTGAAGAAAACACGGTCGCCTCGCGACCTGAACCAATAGCGGGCCACTATCTGTCAGTTGCACGCCACAATCGGCTATAATCCCGCCTGCGCGTAACTGGTGTGGTGTGACACTACACTGGCGGGGCACCCCGCCCGGGCGATTCAGCTGCGCTTCTTGCGCAGAGAGCCGCCCATTGATTCTCTATGCACTCGGAAAACGTCTTGTCGACGGCACCGGTGTGATCAGTTGACTCGTAACAATTAGCTTAACTTCTGCTGGCAACCCCATACTCCAAGGCCCGGATAACATGCCCGACAACGCAAAAATCTATTACACATGGACTGACGAGGCACCCGCACTCGCCACACTTTCATGGCTTCCGGTAGTACGGGCATTCACCAGCGTTGCAGGCATTGCGGTTGAAACGCCGGATATATCACTGGCCGGTCGCGTGATCAGCGCCTTCAGTGACACGCTGCCGTCACATCAGCAAACGCCCGATTACCTTGCCGCACTCGGTGAGCTGGCGACACAACCCGAAGCCAATATCATCAAGCTACCCAACATCAGCGCCTCAGTGCCGCAGTTGAAAGCCACCATCAAGGAGCTGCAGGAGCAGGGATACGACATTCCCGACCACCCGGATGATCCCGAAAACGAAGCGCAGGAAGATATTCTTCGTCGCTACAACACGGTCAAGGGCAGCGCCGTTAACCCGGTGTTGCGCGAAGGTAATTCGGATCGTCGCGCACCAACGGCAGTTAAAAACTACGCCAAAAAACATCCGCACTCAATGGGCGCGTGGTCAGACGATTCAAAAACCCATGTCAGCACTATGTCCGATGGAGATTTTCGCTCCAATGAATTGTCAGTCACGGTTGAAAAAGCTGACAACCTGACCATCACCCATGTCGCCGCAGACGGTACCCGAACAGTACTCAAGGATAGCGTGCCCGTGCTGGACGGTGAAATCGTCGACTCAACCTTCATGAGCAAAGCCGCGTTACTTGCTTTCCTCGAAAAACAGATTGCTGATGCAAAAGACAGTGATGTGCTGTTCTCACTGCACCTGAAGGCGACGATGATGAAGGTGTCCGATCCGATTATTTTCGGCCATGCAGTGGAGCAGTTTTTTAAACCACTGTTCGACAAGCACGGCAACGACCTCACGTCGGTGGGTGTCAACGTCAATAACGGCTTTGGCAATCTGATCAATGCAATTAAAGAGCTGCCAGGCGACAAGCAACAGCAAATAGAAAGCGATATCGCAGCGATCTTCGAGTCTCAGCCGGCGCTCGCCATGGTGAACTCCGACAACGGCATCACCAACCTGCATGTACCGAGCGATGTGATCATCGATGCATCCATGCCCGCGATGATCAGAAGCTCGGGTAAGATGTGGGATGCCGATGGCAAACAACAGGATTGCAAAGCCGTCATTCCCGACAGCAGCTATGCGGCGCTTTACCAAAAGACCATTGAGTTTCACAAACAACACGGCGCTTTCAACCCGGCCACTATGGGTACCTGTCCGAACGTCGGGCTGATGGCCCGCAAGGCAGAGGAATACGGATCACACGACAAGACATTCGAAATCGAGTCAAGCGGTACCGTACAGGTGAGCAACAGTAATGGTGACGTGATCATGGAGCACCAGGTGCAGGCCGGCGATATCTGGCGTGCCTGTCAGGTTAAGGACGCGCCGGTACAGGACTGGGTCAAACTGGCAGTGAACCGTGCCCGCGCAACGGGCTGGCCGGCAGTCTTCTGGCTCGACAAAAACCGTGCGCACGATGCGCAGCTGATCAGCAAGGTTGAGCATTACCTGAAGGACTACGACACCAGCGGACTGACCATAGAGATCATGTCGGTGGCCGACGCGACCACCTATACCCTCGAACGTATTCGTCAGGGAGAGAACACCATTTCAGTGACCGGTAACGTATTGCGCGATTACCTGACCGACCTCTTTCCGATACTTGAACTCGGCACCAGTGCAAAAATGCTCTCCATCGTGCCACTGATGAATGGCGGCGGCCTGTTCGAAACCGGTGCCGGTGGCTCTGCCCCCAAACACGTGCAACAGTTTCAACAGGAAAATCACCTGCGATGGGATTCTTTGGGAGAATTCCTCGCACTGGCAGTATCGCTCGAACACCTCGCCGACACCACCGACAACCCGGTCGCACGCGTACTGAGCCAGACCCTGGATGCCGCGACAGAACAGCTGCTGGATACAGGCAAATCACCTTCGCGAAAAGTCGGTGAAAACGATACCCGTGGCAGCCACTTCTATATGGCGCTTTACTGGGCGCAGGCACTGGCCGCACAGCAGGATGACAAAGCGCTTGCCACTCGCTTCCAGCCGGTTGCGAAAGCGCTTGGCGACAACGAAGAAACAATCGTGGACGATCTGATTAACGCCCAGGGCGTGGCCGTGGACACCGGTGGCTACTACTACCCCGACCGGGAAATGGCATCCGCTGCCATGCGTCCGAGCGAAGCATTGAATCACATCATCGACGAGTTACAAAAATCTGCATAGCTGCACTGATGATGTGTTTCCAATAAGCGGCCGGGCAAGATAAAACAGCACAGTAGTGATCAGCACGCAGTGATTCGCGTGCCAGTGTACTGGAGCAAATAGTGTGGTCATTTTAGCGCCTGTCATTTAGTCTGCAGCAAGTCGCAGCTCGCAGGGAATGGCCCCTCACTATCGCTGATTAACATGCCGACCTCATCGGTCAGAATCGGCGGGCGCTCGCAGGGGAAATGCCACTTCTATTCTCACGGCGTCCGGTTGCAGATTAATCGCCGCCACCGTTGCGTTATGAAAAGATGCAATTAATCGCACGATGTACAGGCCAAGCCCCATGTGCGGGTGATCATCGCGCTGATCACGCTGGGACACCATCGGTTCGAACAGATTATCGATGACGTCAGCTGCAATCATCGGCCCCTGATTCTCTACAAAGACGACCGCTCTGCCGCGGGATTGATAAAGGCCGATGGTAATGATCGAACCCGACTCGCTGAAATCCAACGCGTTGGAAACCAGCTTGTCCAGCATCTGATGCAATAACTCCAGCGATGCTTCAATCTGCACGCTACCGCTGTGGTCGGCATCGGTGATAAACCGTCGTTGCGGATAAGTACTGGAGTATACGTCTTTGGCTACAGCCAGCCATTCACGCAGATCAACCGGCGCCTTCTCCGACAACTCGATGGTCTGTTCAAGGCTGCTTGCCTCGGACAAACTTCTAATCAGCTTTTGCAACCTCGCTGCGCCCTGTTGCGCCCTATCCACCGAAACCAGCGCACTGTCATTGAGCTGGCGCTTATCAATATTTTCAAGAGATGTCGTGACCACACTCAGGGGTGTGCGCAACTCGTGCGACAGTTTTGAGCCAAGCGATTGCAGATAGCCGGTGTAATTGCCCAGGCGGTCGACAATGCCACGGAAACTACGCGACAGATCACCAATTTCATCACCGGCAGTTGATGACGGCATCGCAGCGGTAATTTTTCCATCGCGCGATACCACCCCCTCGACCACGTTTCGCAGATTGCGCACCCGCCAAGATAGCCAGGTCGCATAGGACAGCAGCACCGCGGCTATCAGAAACACTGCGGCGCCGAAAATCTTTACCATCCGCAACATCGCCGTTTCTGTGAATGCGCTGAGAGCAGCTCTCGGCTGCTGGATCAGTACATAGCCGTACAGGTCATCGCTGACCGTTACTTTTTGCAATGCCGTTAAAAAGACGCGACGAAACTTGTCGCGAAAGAACTGCGGCCCGTCATTAGCCAGTTGCTCGAATACCTCAAATTCAGTCGCACTCATTTTTCCTGAATCGATTTCTGAAAGTGCACCGGCGTTTACGTTCTTGGCCAGTGACCAGCTGATAAACCGATACAGGAGTGCATCAACTATGTTCGCATTTGCCGGCTCAAATTCACGCACCGATGCATCCGGTGCGCGCCGGTCGGCATCGGCGGTAAGCCAGCCCTGCCCGTCAAACACACGCACACGCATACCTGGCCTGGTAAAGAGCGACAATTGCCCGGACAGGTCCGCATTCACCAGCTTGAGCTGACCGGTGTCGTCGAGCTCTTCCGGGTTGAACATACCCGTCCAGCGCGACAGTCCATCACGCTGATCGCGATCAATGATCGTGAGTCCGAAGATGTTGTCGGCCGGCAACGGAATGCGCATCTCCACGTGGTAGCCGTCACCGACTTCCACCATGGATGCGATGTAGCGATTATCGGTAAGGATCGGGCGCTCCCCCTCGAACACCTCGCCATAGTAGCGACCCAGCGCACGACCGGGTACTTCCCAGCTGAATGTATAGCGCCTGATACTGCCGTCTGCCGCCGGCACCCGAATGATGACAGAGTCACCGTTCGCCATGCGATGCTGGCTGCTTTCGTACTGCCCCGGCAGGTGGTAGAGCACTCGATCATCCTGTACCCGCAAGTATAAATACAGTCGACCACCTCGAGCGGCGGCATGCAGGCGGAGCCTGCTCGCCGCTGCCAAATCTTCCGGCTCAACGGACACCTTGTTGTCGGCGTATAGAAATTCCCTGGCGCTCAGTTCAAACGTTGCCCAGTCATGTGCATAACCATCGAGCAACACCGGACTCGTCAGGGTTGCCGCCAGCAGGGTTTTTGATTCCGGTCGCACGCGCTCGTCAAACAATTGCTCAGCATTGAGTGATTCGGCAATTGAAACTGCAGCAGCCTGCAGCTCGGACAGCTGATTTACCCGCAGATTGCGATCAAGCTCTGCAACAAAGAAAAACACTGCCCACGGTAACACCAGTAGCGACAGGCTAACGAGTAATAACTGGGCTCTGAGTTTCAAGAGTGACTACAACCCGATCATCACAACAGCGACCATGGGCGGAGTCGAAACGCCGGCTAAGCGCACTAACCGGCGCGCCATCGGTAACCCATACCATAAGCAGTTTCTATGCAATCAAACTGATCATCGATTGAGGTGAACTTCCGGCGGATGCGTTTAATATGCGAGGTGATGGTTGCATCATCCAGCACAACGTTTGCCGCATCCATTAGTTGTTGTCGTGTCTTGACATGGCCGGGGTGTTTTACCAGCGCATGCACCATCCACAATTCGGTTACCGTCAACGGTACCGGTTGTGACTGCCACATCGTCGTCATACGTTGAATGTCGATGGCGATCTCACCGACCACAATGACATCTTCCGGCTGCGCGGGTTGCTGGAACGCATCGACACGTCTGAACAGGGCAACCACCCGGGCAACCAGGTGATCCAGACTGATATCTTTGGTCAGGTAGTCGTCTGCCCCGAGCCGCAGGCCGGAAATCGTATCGAGCTCTGAGTCGCGTGCAGTTAAAAATACAATCGGCAGCGCCGGTGCCATTGTGCGCAGTTCGCGGCACAGTTCAAAGCCGCCCTCAATTTCAGGACCGAGCCCGACATCAATAATCGCGAGCGCCGGCAACCTTTCATGAAATGCCTTTATCGCCTCAGGACGATTGCTGTAAACGTCTACCGAGTACCCGTTTCGCTCCAGCGCTTCCCGATAATTCAGTTGCAGCGCCGGCTCATCTTCGACGATCGCTATGTGGCGATTCACCCCGAACTCCTGAAAAGATACTGTAAAAATTTGGCCGACAGCCCGTGCCGACAGGTTGATTGTACCGTTCAAGCCAGCCGTTTTCCGGCGAGATCCGCGCGCACACCGGCGAAGCGGGCGCCGGGCAACACCAATAATAGCCGATGCGCGGATCAACCTTGGCTTAACAGGCCGGTTTTCAGCAGAATACCCGATCAATCAGCACGCTGTTGACGAAGAGTTTTGCTTGCTGGTCGCTACCACTATAATGCGGCGGGCGGTTATCTGGCACCTTATGCTGCCGCGCACCTTTCACACCCTGAGTATCAGAGCGAGACCATCCGTGACTACTGAAAGAGAATCAATGGACTTCGATGTGGTGATTGTCGGCGGCGGCCCCGCCGGGCTTTCCACCGCCTGTCGCCTGATGCAAATGGCGTCCGAAGCAGAAACCGAGCTGAGTGTAGTCGTGCTCGAGAAGGGATCTGAAATCGGCGCACATATTCTGAGTGGTGCCGTACTGGAACCCACCGCCCTGAACGAACTCTTTGCAGACTGGAAAGATCGGGGGGCTCCGTTGAACACACCGGTTACCGGCGACGAGATGCACTTTTACACCAGCATGGAAAAGTCCATCAAAGTACCGAACTTCATGATCCCGGCGCCGATGCATAATGACGGCAACTACATTGTCAGTCTGGGTAATGTAGCGCGCTGGCTGGGCGAGCAGGCGGAGGCACTCGGGGTCGAAATATTCCCGGGATTTGCCGCCGCGGAAATTCTCTACAATGAGGACGGCAGCGTGGCCGGCGTGGCCACCGGAGACATGGGGATCGGATCTGACGGGGAACAAAAAGACAGTTACGAACCCGGCATGGAACTGCGCGCCAAATATACGGTGTTTGCGGAAGGCTGCCGCGGGCACCTCGGAAAACAGCTCATCAGCAAGTTCAGCCTCGACGAGGGGAAAACGCCACCGCACTATGGCATTGGTATCAAAGAGCTGTGGAAAATTGATCCGCAAAAGCATCAGCAGGGCCTCGTGGTTCACGGTGCCGGCTGGCCACTGAATGAAAGCGGTGCTACCGGCGGCTCGTTTCTGTATCACCTCGAAGACAATCAGGTTGTTGTCGGTCTGATTACCGACCTGAGCTATGACAACGCCCACCTGAGCCCGTTCGATGAGTTTCAGGTATTCAAGCATCACAGCAGCATCAAATCGGTACTCGAAGGGGGCGAACGTATCGCCTACGGCGCCAGAGCCATTTCCAAAGGCGGACTGAACTCGTTGCCGAAGATGACTTTTCCGGGGGGGCTGATGGTTGGCTGCGATGCAGGTACGCTGAACGATTCCAAGATCAAAGGCAGCCACACCGCGATGAAAAGCGGCATGATCGCCGCAGAAACACTGTTCAGTGAACTCACTGCAAACCCGGAAAGCAGCGGTCGCGAGCTTACCGCGTTCACCGATAACTTCAAAGACAGCTGGCTTTATAAAGAGCTGCACCAGGCACGCAACTGGGGGCCGGCGTTGCATAAGTTCGGGGTGTTCTTTGGTGGTGCCTTTAACTTTATCGACCAGAACATTCTGCGCGGCAATATGCCGGTCACCCTGCAAGACAAGGTGCCGGATCACACCACCCTGAAAACAGCTGAAGAAAGCCCGATGATTACCTACCCCAAGCCGGATGGTAAAATCAGCTTCGATAAACCAAGCTCTGTTTTTCTTTCCAACACCAACCACGAAGAGGATCAGCCCTGTCATCTGACCCTGGCTGACCCCTCAATACCCATTTCAAAAAATCTGCCGACGTGGGCTGAGCCGGCACAGCGTTATTGTCCGGCCGGTGTCTATGAAGTAGTAGAAAAAAATAACGAACAGATATTTCAGATCAATGCACAAAATTGTGTGCACTGTAAGACCTGTGATATCAAGGACCCGAGCCAGAATATCACCTGGGTTGTACCCGAGGGTGGTGGTGGACCGAATTACCCGAATATGTAGGGACTGATAATATCGACTCACGGCAAGTGAGCCAGGCCGAAGGTCACTGGCCACTGCCGAAAAGCAGAGAATGCTGTGACGAGCGGCTTACTGCCAGTCAGTGCGTGGCCGGTTGTGTATATCGTGGTTCTCGTGCAATGCGCTATCTTCTGCCCCGCCATCGCAATCCTGCGCACTGCCCGGAGACGACGTCATGGTCTCCAGGGTTTCATTGTCTGCCTCATCTCCCTGACCATTCTGATCTTCCAGCACCGGTATCGGGTCAATGATTCTCCAGGCAGGCATTGATGCGAGCACGCTACTCATCAGCAAGCCGCCGCGTACCAGCCAAATGACATAACCGATGGAAAGCCCGGCAGACAGACTGATCGTGCCGCCGACAGCCAGATCCTCCTTCGAGAACGTTCTGGTCAGCTCACCATTCACGCGATTCAATTCCTGCTGAATCGCTTTGCTTAAGCGCAGCGGATTATCGTCAGCGATGAAAAACAACTGCTCCAGCTCAACCACCGCGTCGTCGAACACCACCTGTTCAATAAAGGAGTCGGCAACGCTTGAGACCACACTGCGTTGTTGGCTGTGCTTAACGACCTGCGCCTGCGTTTCGGCATCCACTGCCCTCTGATTCGTCAGCAGCGATTTAAACAATGATTCATTCGCAGCGGGCTGGGACTCACCACCCGATTGCTGAATTTCAGGTCTTTCCGAAGGCTCCCGGGTCAGCGCCTGACGGGTGACTGGCTTGAATGTATCGGCTACCTCGTTGTTCGAGTGATTCACGGCAGTGAATGTTGCCACTGCCTGCGAGACCGCTGCACCAATCTGCGGCTCAACTTCAATTTCGAACTCGGTTTGCGCGCTTGCACCGGCGCTGTCCGTCGCAGTAACGACAATGCGAAAAGTTCCCGTCTGTGCATCATCCGGCAACCCGGTGAACTCTCCGCTTGATGCGTTAAACTCAAGCCACGCCGGCAGCGCCGAACCGTCAGCCATACTCGCTGTCAGCGTCAGCTCGTCATTGCTGTCGATATCCGTAAAGAGGTTATTCGGTAATCGAAAACTGACCGGTTCATTGGCGCTGACTGTGCGATCTTCCGTCCTGCCTGCTTCGGGCGAATCATTGCCCGGCACAATTTCTATTTCCACCATGCCAACCCCGGCCAGCAATCGACCGAGTTCAGTGTCGCTGTCGATCACCCGATAGCTGAAGCGGTCGCTGATGGTTTCGCTGCCGTCGTGGACGTAGACAAACGAGCCGTCCCGGTACAGTTGCAGCGAGCCGTGCAGTGGTTCACTATCGAGTTCCACCAGCAGATCCGAGCTGTCTGTGTCCGGATCAGAGTCGTTGTCGATAACACTGAGTGAACCTGAACTCAGCGACGTAATCGTACCACCTTCATTAACGATCGCACTGTCGTCCCGTGCGGTAGGTTTGTGATCGCTGACGACGGTGATATCGATCTTAAAAACTTCCTGCGAAACATTGACCCCGCCAGTACTGAGATCACCCGTGTCGACCACATGAAACCCGATTGATTCGGTAATTGAACCCACGAGTTCAGTATCCGGCTGATACTGCAGCAAGCCCTCCTCTATCAGCTGTGCATCAACCAGATCACCAATCACAACATCGACACCTGCAGCCTGCAATCGGCCGGTATCGGGTAGCGAGACTATTTTTATACCCGCAAAACTGTCACCGTCATCACTGTCGGTAAACGCAAGTTCAGTTGCTGTCACCACCACCGGTGTTGCATGATCAGTCTGCCGCGCGCTGTTGCCCCCACCCGGCGCATCGGCGACATCAATTGCAGATAATACAATGGTCGTGTCTGCCACCGGTCTCTCATCGTCCGCAAGCACAATGCGCAGCTGCAACTCACCGCTGTGTATATTGCTGCCATCGTGAGCAAGGCGCACACCGCCGGTGGTCAAATCGTGTACTGTGAATTTGCTTACGGGTGTTGCAGTGTGAGCATCGAGCAGCGTAAATCCTTCACTGACCGACACCACCTCGGCCTGCAAATCTGACGATTGCATAAGGCCGCCTGTTCGAAGCAAGTGGTCGTCAGAGAGCGTGACGCTCTCCCCTTCATGCAGGGACCACACTTCAGCGATGGAGAAGGAAAGCGGTGCATGGACATCAATATTGAACTGTCCGTTGAACCCTGACACACCATCTTCACCGCCATCGCTCAGGTTAAAACCAAAAGTGTCGGGCGATGTATCTATCCCGTTGTGCGCGTAGGTGAGCCTACTCAACAGGAGGTCGGCCTGGGTAAATGCCTGACCGGCAGCGAGCACCGCACCATCGAGTCGCAACTCTCCGCTGACAGGCAACGACACCAGCGTATAGTGCAAGGCAGTGGCATCGGCGTCCGATTCATCCACATCAGTGGCTAACAGAAACGCACTGCCTATCGCGGTTTCCGTACCGGCAACCACAGGCAGCGTCTCGTTGACGGATAGCACCGGCGCTTCATTGACATCGAGCAGTTCGATGGGCACAGACATCACGGACGATGTGCCTGCGCTGCTGTTGAGCCTGATATCGACGGTGTACCCGGACTGTGTTTCGTAATCGAGCGACCCTCCCGCCTGCAGAGCATCTCCGGCAATGTGAAACGGCAGCGATTGATCGGTCAGTTGATACTCGAGCACATCCAACACTTCGATGTCGGCGATCAACGGCCCATAGGAGCCAGGCGTCAGCGAACTGAAAGTGATTGTAGTGACAGGATCAACGGCGGTAAAAGTCATCGACTCAGCGGTCCACTGCAGATTTGTCTGGGACCAGTCCGGAACATACTCGAAGCGATATTCCTCGGTCACCGCAGCGGCACTCACGGCCACTTGAACTGCAGCCTCTGTCGACACATCGCGAAAGTTGCCACTTAAATGGAAACTGACTTGATACTGCGCACCCGGCACTGTGGTTATCTGCTGCGAGATCTGCCCGGGGCTGTTTCCGTTCAGGTCCAGGGCAATTCCCCCATCGGGGGCAGCTGCCCAGCTTGCCCCTCTCAGATCAACATTACCCGCACTTACCTGCCACTCGCCGAGGCTCGACCCGAGGTGCGACCCATCTGCCGCGTAGCGATTGAAGTCGACCTGCAGACGGGTTGCCTCAGCAAAGTCCCCATCGCGCTGGTGTACAAAAAGCGCTGGCTGATCGAGGTCGGAAAGGTTTCCGATCAATGTACCCGCTGCGGCATTTTCCGCCACCGTGAACGGCAGCGCCTGGCCTGTTTCAGGGCCGGATTGAGTTGTTCCGGGGGTAACAGTCAACGCAAATAAATAAGCTGCATCCGAGAGATCATGCCCGCCCTGCTCGGAGCCGCCGCTGTCACGCACCCTGAATTCCAGCGATTCAAACAGCGTATCCGATACATTCGGCGGAACATACTGCAAACGACCCGTCGCAATGTCGGACGCAGTGATTTCATCGCCGGCACCAATGGACGTTTCACCATACATGAGTTGCCCGGCCACAGGCACCTGCTCAAACCTGACCGCCAGTAACGTATCCGCTTCTGCCGGATCGGAGAAGCCGAAATCGTCTGCTGTAAAAATAAACGGCGCGTCTGCAGAAAACGTCTTTTCAACACTGGCTGCCAGCGGTGCATCGTTTACCGCAATAACAGGCACCTCCAGCGACAGTGGCGTGGAATCACCTGAAGAAGACTGCAGCGTCATGCTCACAGATCGTGTATCGGTAACGGGATTCTCGCTGCGGTTTTCGTATCTGATTTCGCGGATAGCCTGCTGCCACACACTGTCCGGCGCATCACCGCTCAGTCGCAGTATTCCAGTGTCATTATCCCAGGCACCGCTAATGGCGACGGTATTGTTAAACAGCAATTTGTCTTCGTCGGGGTGATAATTATCTACTGTGATAACAGCTTCGCTGATATTGCGGCTATCGAGCGAGTTCACCAACACTTGATTTGCGAATGCTACAGGCGCTTCATTTTCAATCAGGGACGGTACAGCCAGGCCCGGATTGGACAGCGTGATCGGAAACGGCGGCACTTCAAGTCTGACTGTCATCGACGCGGGTGCACTCGCTTCACCCATCTGATCAATAACAAAAAGCGAGATGCCACGCGTAGACAATGGACCGGCAGCGGGCGCACTGTCGGATTCATAAACAAGCGTTTGCAGCACATCGCGGTACACCGTCTTGTCGGCGGTGCCACTCAGGGTCAACAGACCGGTACTCGCATTCCAGTCCTGACTTAATCCACCGGACACAGTAACCGACACACGGTCAACGCCCGCTTCAAAGTTCGTCAACTGTATCTGCGCACCGGCCAGTTGGCTATTGTCGATATCAGTCACATCAATACCGGGCACCACGAATACCGCAGGAGATCGGTGCAGGTAGGAGATCTCCGTGCCGGATGCGCCAGCGATTACCGGCACATCATTCACCGGTGTAATGGCACCGTCGATGATGGCAGCATCCAGTGAAAAAGCAGTGTCACCGCCACGCGTACTTACATCCGCGATGCTGCGCGAATCATTCACCGTGACTGTGCGTGTGGATGAATCATCCACGGCAATCACAGAAAGTGTAGGCACCGCGCCATGGTAGTTGGCGCCCGGCAGAAAACGCAACAGTGTGTCCGTGCTAAGTACAAGCGCACCTGATTCAGTTACCTCACCGACCGGATACCAGAGAGCACCGCCATCGGTTGAGTACTGCCACGTTCCCTCCGACGCGGAGGCATCGTGCACTACCGCGATCGCGATGACCGACCCGTCAGGGTCGGAGAACCCGCTCCCCAACAGATCACCTATCCCTTCACCACTGTGGGTATCACTGTCCTCGGCCACATCGCTCAGTGTCGCACCAGCGATGGCTGGCGCATTATTAATCGCGAGTACTGACAGCGTTCTCGACAGCGTATTCGACCACTCCCTGCCATCAGACACTGAGATCTCAATGTATCGATCATCGGTCACCGGATCGGCGCTCTGGTTCTGATAAGCCACCGTGCGAAGCGCCGCCTGCCACGCTTCAACGGTATCTTCCCCGCTAACGGTAAGCACGCCGTTGCCGGAGTCCCAGAAGCCGGTGAGTGTCGCTGTATTGGTGAAAACGAGCTCGTCCTGCCCCGCCTGATATCCGCTTGTTATCGAGAAGTCTGCGGCCTGCAGGTAAAGATCGTCCTGATCGTCAACCCCGATTGCATCGGCAATCGCGAGTGGCAGCTCTCCTTCGGTATAGGTCAGCGCAGCCGCAGCAGTATCGAAGATAACCGGCGCACGGGCATTCTTCACAGCCACACTGACGACTTCGCTGTAAGTTTCCCCGTACAGGTCGGTGACCTGTACCTCAAGTTGGTGCATCGCGTTTGTTTCGTAGTCCAGCAATGTACCGTCGGCCACGCGGATAACACCGCTAAGCTGGTCGATTACAAAAGCACCGCTGTCATCGGACAACAGCGCAAACATATGGGCAGAGATTACCTCGTCCGCACGCCACTCGACTACATAACTGAAAGACGCTGACGCGTCTTGATCATCCCAGCTTCCATTACTTTTGTTCAGGATCAGGTAATCCTGACTGGCAGCGTTGCTGCCAGGCTCCCCGGTCGCCCAGTTGACATACGCCCCGTCGACTCGCGAGCCGCTGCCAACGCCATCCCAGAACTGCGTGTTTTGCGTGTTACCCTGCATCCAGTACCAGTGCCCGTCGCTTTCACTATCACTGGCGCCGAGCCAGATGTCATCATCCATGCGTTTGGCGATACTATGCAGTACCGTGTTTTCATAAGGGGAAATTACAGTCGCGAGCTGCCCGCTTACGCCGTTAAGTGTCAGATCAATCGCGGCCTCACGCGCGTCAGTTGCCCCTGTCGCGGTGGAAACCGGTTTGTAAAACTTACCGGTCCCGGGGTTGTATTGCAGATCTGTATCCTGCGCCAGCAGGGTTGCCACCGCCTCCGGCAGTTTTACCACCTGCACATCACTGATCACAGGGCCGTACTGAGTATTCGGGGAATCGGCAATAAAGGTCAGTGTGGTCGTGTCGGTGGTGGCAGTAAATGTGAAAGTCCGCTGACTCCACATAAGCGCACCGGCAGAGTTCCATCCTGCAACTGGCGTAATGCTGTAACTGTCCGACGCTGCACCGGCAGTCACTGTCATCGCTTTATCGCTGAGCTCATCGAAGTTGCCGGTCAGTGCAAAGTGCACCTGGTACACTTCACCGATTTCCGTCGCAATAGTCTGGCTTACCGCACCCGGAACGTCACCACTGAGATCCAAAGGGACGCCTCCCAGAGGTGATGCGGACCAGCCACCCTGTAGATTAACCTGACCGGTTTCCACTAACCATGCGCCACCGGCACCCAGCGTGTCTCCCGCGTTGTACAGATCAGAACCTGTGGCACCGGCGTCGGTAAAGAGACCGTCGGCAATCAGATCTTCAACACTGTAATTTGCATACGGTACCAGTGCGCCGACGATCGTGCCTGCAAGCGCATGCTCTGTTACCGACAATTCATCCGACGCAGTGCCCGCGATAAAGCCGTTGCCCGTCGCGCGGTCAACACTGAGCGTGCCGCCACCCACCACATCAGTGATATCACCACCGTTGTTAAATTCATCCATCTGCCAATTAGCGATTAGCGCAGGTGGCCTCAGGTCGAGTGAGAACTTATGGCGATAGGATTGTGCTACCTCTGCACTCGTGCGCGCCTCGTTCCACAATCTGATGTCATGGTAAGTGCCTTCGAATACCTGTGTCGGGTCGAACTCTCCACTGACCGGATCCTGCTCCTGCCCAAAGACCAGTACACCACCGCTGGCGATCACCTCTCCGGTAGCCAGACCGTACTCCCGGTGGATCAGTTGTCCGTCGATATAGAAAGCAGCCGCACCGTTGGTCGACTCCCAGGTGAATGCGATTGCACGCGGCGTCCCGTCAGGTGCAAGTGATAATTCATCCGGTGCATCCAGCCGGTGATCACCGACATAAGCGACAAGCGAACCATCGCTCTGCACTTCGAGCATGAGCGCATTATTCACAGCCGCCGTTGCATAGGAAAGCAAAGGCGTCGCCCCGCTGACCGTATCGAGCGTTACTAGCGCCTCAACGGTAAGCGCGCTCAGACCACCCAGCAGGTCCGCACCGTTATCTGCAACCAGATAGGCGCTGTTACCATTTGCGTTAAGCTGTACACCACCAGAAAAATCGGTCGGTCCAACGGCAGATACTACTGAATCAACCGCTGCTATATCAGCTGAATACGCTGTCGATCCACCGCGAACTGTGACATCGCCGAGCAGCCGAACGTCAATAGTGGTCCAACGATCGAGCGGCAAACTATCATCCACCCCGACCACGCTGAGCGCCGGCACGGGGCCGTGGTAGTCACCAGTTGGAAGAAAGCGAAGCAGATCGCTCGATTGCAGCAGCAGCGCTGAAGACTCTGAAACACTCCCTACTGAATGCCAATCGAGCCCTCCATCAACAGAAAATTCCCAGACACCCTCCATGGTCGTCGCATCCTGAACCACAGCCACACCGAAGAGCTGACCGTCGACATCTGTGAACTGAGGTTCGAAAACATCTCCCACCTGGTGACCGTCCGGCGCTGCGTCACCCTCCTCCACACCGGGCAATACACTATCGGTTAACATCGGCGCATCGTTTTCAGCGATGATATTCAGCACCCGCTCGCCAACGTTTGAAGATTCACTACCGTCGCTGACCTGAAAGTATATGCTGATACTGCCCGGCGTCGGATCATCACTGGTATTTTCGTACGCGACGGTGCGCAACGCACTCTGCCAGGCAGCGACAGATGCAGTACCGGTGATGGTCAACTCACCGGAGCCGGTATCACGAGTACTGGTAAAGGGTCCGTAGTCGTTGAACACCAGTCTTTCGTTGGCCGATAAGCCTGGCGCAGAAACAGTCGCCGATTCAAGGCTTGAATCATCGGCATCACTGGTGGTCAGCGTGGAGGTGATCACTGCCGGCCCACTATTTTCGCTATAGTTCAGGGTGTCTGATTCTATGCCGGCCAGTTGGGGTGCAGAATTATCGGCAATAAAAACCGTTATCGGTTTGTCAAAGGACTCATCCGTCGCATCCGTGACCCTGACTCCAATTTCATAGGAGGGATTGCTTTCAGAATCAATACCACTGATGTCGACGACGCGAAGTTCGCCAGTCAGCGGATCAATGGCAAATGCACCATCCGGATCGGATTCGATGCTATAGCGGACCTGAGACAGCACGGTTTCGGCATCCCACTCGATGATCGATCCGTACACACTGTCGAATCTGGCGTCGTTCCAGACACCGTCGCCTTCCTGCCAATACATCACCGCATAATGTTCACCGTTTATATTATTTGGCTCACTGGTTTTCCAGTTCGTATAAACACCGTCCGGAGCACTCCCGCCCGTGCCGCCGCTCCAAAGCAGCGCATCATCATCTACCCCATTGTGCCAGTACCACTGCCCTTCGGACGTTTGATCCGTGGCTCCCAGAAAAGGATTGATGTTATTGGTAGCGGCTATCGACTGAACCACGCTATTTTCATACGCTGAATGGATGGTGACGAGGCGCCCGCTCACACCATTGATAATCCTGGCTGCCGCATCGTTCTGCGCCGTGACCCAATCAGTTTCGGTACTGTTCACCAGGTAAAATTTGCTGGTATTCTCGTCGTACATAAGGCCGGGGTTGTCAGCAAGTACAGCCTCTATCGCCGGATTCACTTCCATCAGGCTCACATCGCTGATTAATGCTCCGCCGGTATTCGCAGAGGTCACAGCCACAAACGAAATATCGTAAGCGGCTGAGGCAGCAACAAAGCTCACACTCCGGCTGTCCCACAGCAGGTTAGTGTTTGACCAGTTGGGTGGCTTGTTTGCACTTACCATATGACTCGATATGGACGTGCCATCATCGAACATAACCTGTGCTGTCTGCTGGTCCGTGTGGTTGAAATCGCCACTCAGCGCAAAGTTCAGACGGTAGGATTTACCCGGCTCTGTGACCACACTCTGAGTTACAGAGCCATTAGTCGAGCCGACCAGGTCAAGCGGGACACCGCCACCGGGTGAGGCATCCCAGGTCGGCACCACATCCACCGTACCGCTACGCACCTGCCAGTGCCCGGCCGCCCCGCCTATTGTACTGCCCGCAGCATAGGTCGTTATCGATGTATCGACGGATGTGGTGAAACTGCCATCGCGAATCAGATCTTCGCCCCAATAGGGGAAACTACTCTGTAGTGAGCCAATAACGGTGCCCACTGGCGCGTCTTCCGCCACCTGCAGTCGCGCCACCGGTGTACTGGTTGAAAACCCTGCCCCGGTCGCGTGCGAAATAGTGAGATTGTTACCACCCACCACATCTGCGATGACACCTTCAGCACCGACACCGTCCATCTGCCAGTTCGCTATCAGCGTTTGCGGCAGCGAATCGACATAGAATTGATGCTGGTACTGGCTCTTTATTTCTGCACCGGTTCTGGCTTCAGACCACAGACGTGCGTCGTACAATGTGCCGGACAGCACCTCTTCGTGTTCGAAATCGCCATTGAGGCTGTCCTGCTCCATCACCATTGTCAGCGTGCCTCCCGGTGGCAGAGACTGGCCGGTAGCAATATCCGTAAAGGTCTGTATTAATCTGCCGTCGGCATACAACCTTAGATACCCGCCGCTTGCATCCCACGTCACCGACACGCTATGACGCTGCCCGTCAAGCAACTCCGGCACCGGCATCGATCGTACGGTACTATCCATTACAGCGACGTCAATCTCTCCGCCACTTCGAACCACCAGTTTAAACTGATCGTTAACGCTGTCACGATAGGAAAACAGCGTATTTTTCGAATTTGGCGTTTCAATCTCGAACTGCACTTCGGCCGTCAGCGCATCCAGACCACCCAGCAGCACGGACCCGTCATCGACGAGTAAATAGGCATCATTACCACCATCCGTATTGAACTCAATACCGTGGATCAGGTCGGTAGGTCCGATCGGGTTGACAAAGGATTCGATTATCGACGCATCAGCGGTAAAAGGACTGTCTCCACCGGTAATGCTAACGTTCCTGCGGGTCTGATCGATGCCATCGGTGTAGCTTTCGGCAAACGAGTCATCCACTCCATGAAGTGTGAGCGACGGTACTTCACCAAAAAAACCGTCCGCCGGTAAAAATCGCACCAGCGTGGTGGCGGATATCAGCAGTGCTGAGTCTACACTGACATCTCCAATATCAAACCAGCTGGCACCGGCATCAGTAGAGTATTGCCAGTCGCCCTGCAGTCCGCTTGCACCGCCGGTAACAGCAAGCCCGCCGAGATCGCCATCGATATCACTAAATACAGAGTCAAAGAGTGCCGCTACGGTTTGCCCGGCAGGGTCGGGTTCATCTTCATCTATCGATGCCAGGATGGCATTGCCCATGGCGGGTGCATCATTAACGCCACTGACGTCAACTTTTCTCACTACAGTCGCGGACAGTGCATCGCCATCCCCCACCGAAATGGAAACTTCCCGCTCGCTATTTTCGGGCTGTTCGCTGGTGTTGCGATACTGCACGCTGCGCAGTGCCGCCTGCCAGCTTGCATGATCTGCCGACCCGGCAAGCATTAAGGTGCCGTTATCAAACGTGCCAGTAATGGCCGGCGTATTGGAAAACAATAATTCATCTTCACCGGCCTGATAGCCGGTCGAGATCACAACCGTGGCCTCGCTTAGCGTAGAGTCGTCAGCGTCAGATACTACAATGGTCCGGGATACTGCCTTTGCACCATCGCCTTCCCGATATTCCAGTACATCAGACTCCAAATCGCTGAGCACAGGCTGATCGTTCAGTGCGTTTAAAGTCACCGGGAGCACGAATTCAGTGTGAGTACCCGCACCGTCGTCTACTCGCAGCAGGATATTATCGGCTGTTGCCGTCTCACTGCCGTTATGACGAAATGCAAGTAAGCCACTGTCAATATCGAGCTGAGTAAAACGGCTGGCGACAGAAAGGTCGTTCCCATTGAGCACAAGCTTGCCGTAGGCGGCATCAGTCACGATCTCGTACACCAGATCTGCCGGCCCTTCTTCAAAATCAGTCGTTCGAAGCTCGGCAGATGTGATTGTCAGTGTTTGATCTTCATTAACTTCAACACCAGTGTTAGTGACCAGCACCTCCTCATTTCTTACGGTAATTGTGGCCGTCGCCACATCCAGGGCGAGGTCAACTCCTTCATAAAACCGCAGATCCCTGATCTCATGGTTTATTAAAAAATAGTCAAGATCTCCGTCATCTTCATCCTCGGCACCAACATATAGCGGGTCATCGGGAGTAAACGGGTTCTCACCGCGGGCAGAGGTATTTTTCAGATCGCCATCGATATAGATTGAACTACCGACGCCCTCTTTCACTACAATCGCATAGTGATGCCAAAGGCCATCGTCTTCAAAATCGGTTATGTCGAACTCAAAACCTTTGTAGCCCGCCTTCTTGCTTTTGCTGTCCCAAAAATCAGTCGTCAGCGTTCTTTTCGAGTCTGCCTCATTGCCGGTAATCCAGACGACCAGTGAATTCTTCTTCTGGTATTCGCCCTGTGCTATGAGCACTTCTTCATTGTCGTTATCCAGACTGTTTACGCGAAAGCTGAATGCCAGTGTAAATTCGGACGGGTAGCTGAAATTCGGCACTTCGACATAATCATCGCCGTCAAAAACGAGCGACCCGGGGGCACTGTCAGTGACCACGAGCCCATGGTTGATGCCAGCCTCGTCTGCGCCGTCTTCAGTGAGTTGCCACTGACTGATAAGATTCGGGGTTCCGTCCAGCGCAATGTAGTCAAACTGCGCCTGATAACTGTCTCCGACATCACTGAGAAACTCGAAATCAGCCCCGTTGTCGCTAAGCGCGCCCTGATCAGGCGGAGTCACCCGCAACACTTGCGGAGCGCTGGTGCCTATTATCGCGTCATTATCGGTTAACACGTCCGGCGAAAAAACATGAGAACTACCGGACCGGACACTCCCGAGGTCATCTGAATTTGCAGTAAAGTCGGCAACCACCGACGTGCGAATAGTCGATTCACCCGCGGCATACGATAACGCCCCGCCTCTGGAAGCAACACTGTCAGTGACTTTCGAGCCACCAGCCGTGAACGGCCCACCGGTATCGTCCACCGCGTACAGCGTCAGCAGCGGCACGTTACCGATGAAATCGGCCGACGGTACAAAACGCAAGCGACTACTGCTATCGAGCAACAGCGCATCGCTAATAGAAACACTGTCGACTGGAAACCACTGCGAGCCATCGTCGGTTGAATACTGCCACTGCCCTTCCGCATCTGTACTATCGCCGGCAACAGCCACACCAGAGAATACGGCATCTGCGTCATCATCGTAAAATTCCTCGCTAAATATATCGGCAATGCTCGCCCCGATTGGCGACGGCGCATTCACAACGATATCTGTCAGAGCACCGTCACCGAGCAACGGTGCATCGTTAACCGGGTGAATAAACGAATGAATAGTCGCTGCATCTGCCGCAAGCGGGGTGGCCCCGCCACGCGTGGTCACATCGATGATCGCAGGTGTAGTATTGTCGGAAAATGTACCCGCATAGCTGTCATCGATACCGTAGAGTGTCAGCGCAGGCACTACCCCGTTAACGTTGGCGGCTGGTACGAACCGCAGCAGGGTATTGACGTCCAGTAGCAACGCAGCATCAGCCGCCACGTTTTCCACCGCAACCCAGCTACTACCGCTGTCAGCCGAGTATTCCCAAACGCCCTCGATGGTCGTTGCATCTCCCGCCACTGCGATACCCGCAAAACCGCGACCGTCTGCTGCACTGAACTGACCACTGAAAATATTTGCGATCGTGTCACCAGGCAGCAGCGGCAGGTCTTCATTGATATCAGCCAGCGTACCGTCACCGAGTGACGGCGCGGCCAGTGTGCCTACCCAGGCAGTCTGCGCCACTTCACTTAGCAGTAACTCGTACTCTTCGTCGTCACCACTGTGGTATTCCAGCGTCCAGTCAGCGTGCAGCGTCGCATGTCCGGTAGCATCACTACTGGCAAATACCTGCGCACCGGTCAGCTCGGCCAGCCTGTCAACCAAGGCAATACCACTCTCGTCGGCAGCCAGGTCACAACCGTACAACAGCCAGGACGCATCAGTGGTCAGATGGCTGCGCCATGACGCGACCTGAGCTGCAGCAGCCTCTACCTCTGCCAAATCAAGCCATGAACCACCCAGTTGGATGCCGTTGCCGTTGCCATGAGAGAGCACGTGCACCTGACTTACGGACTCGTGCAGACCCAGTATTTGTTCAATCTGATCCAACCCGTGAGACGCATCATCAAGCAGGTAAATCTCAAGTGCGCGCCCCTGCAGTTGCTGCGCGTACAGATCAGCCAGCAGCGTGTCACGGTTTTCGATATCAGAATTAATAAAGGCCAGCTCAACGGGCGCATCATCGTGCAGTGTCGGGATGATGCCAGTGTCTGTCGAGTCCTCAAGGGGGTCTGCAACAACTCCGGTCAGGCCTGACCACACATCTGCCGAGTACAGCACACGCGGCTCCAGCGGTTCCACCAATGCACGGGAATCGCGGCCAGCTGGCAAAGTGCAGGTCGTGGCTGGCCCGCAATTCCATTTGCTATCGCCTGAGTCAGACACAATAGGAATCTGCGCCGGGTTGTTGTCGGAACAGAATGGGCTGGGGTCGAGACAAGAGTTTTCCGATGGACGCTTCCCTACTACTTTTAAAAGCGGCTGCAAGCCTCTGAAACTGAACGCCGTCGCTGGAAATCTTAGGTCAAAAAACTCGTGTAACGCCTCACAAATAGCAGTTTCACGGTTACACCGCTCGCATCAACCGTTGCGTTAACAAGTGCTGCACGGCAGTCGCGCAGGGAAAGCCGTCGAATACATCCATGATGGGTGCGAAATCGTTGTACGCGATTCCAGTGTTCGAAGCATTCACAGCGACTCCCACACCTCATATAAAGTGCTGTCAGCGTCGTTGAATTGACGCACTTCCGGTCGTCACCGCCTCTCAGCCCTGGTTCTATCGACAACACGCTGCAAAAGCGGCTTATATTCGCGAAAGTCGCGTGTAGCAAGGTTGGGGTCTTTGCCGGCATCATCGTATAACCGAACGCGAACAATAGTGTCTACATTATTATTGGCGACAAATTTTTCAGCCTCGACATCCGACATTTTTCCACCCTGCAGTTTGAGCGAGTGGACAGAGGCCTCCGACAGTTGACTGAAGTAATCCGGATCAACCGTGCACAGGTAGCGCTTGGCGGCGACATGGTAGCGTATACAATCGATAACCAGCGGCGGAAAGAACGGTTCGAGTAGTTCGGCGCCGGCAACTTCATGCCATTTGTCTTCGGTGTCCTGCATGGAAAACGATCCACACTCACTGGTGAAGTGGCCGATGTCGTGCAGCAGCGCGGCCGCCACGACGACTTCGTCTTCCTGCGCCTGTTCAGCCAGCATCGCTCCCTGCAGCATATGCTGCGCCATGGTCACCGGCTCGCCAAGGTACTCTTCATTGCCACGGCGGGTGAAGATACCATCGGGGAAGTCGACAATGTTATCGTGCGTGAGTGGCGTATCAGTCATCGAGGCTTTTCTGCAATGCAGCGAGCGTGGAGTACAAACTGTCTTTGTCGGCATAACAGCCACGCAGCCAGCGGTTGCCGGTACCGGTGTAGGCTTTCCTTGCATGCAGCACACGTGTGTTGTCGAGTAAAAAGCTGTCACCGGGATTAAGTTTGAACGACACCGCTGAAGCATCTTCCTCTATAATTTCTCCAAGGCGGCGATAAGCTGCGTAGTAAGTTTCCATTGCATCGAACGGGATATCAACCGGCACCGCGCTTGATCGATTATTAAAGCGAATACCGATCAGTTCACCGTCAGGACCGAGCTCGATCATCGGTCGCTTAGACTGAAGATGCACGCCTGCCGAACCCTGGTATTCAAACCGCGCACAGTGATTACACAATGCACTAAACCACGCGGCGTTTTCTTTTTGCAGTCTGCGGGCGGCATGGAAACCGTCGACCACCATGCTTTCGCCACCGTTGGCCGAATTCTCAAGGCAGTAAAGCAGTTGCAGGGTGGGTACCAGATCACGGTAAGGGTTATCGGTGTGCGGCTGCAGGCCCATGCCCGTGTAAGCGAGGTTGGTCGGGTTTACTTCGGCACGTACATCAAATACGTCACCATAGTTGGTTTCACGCACATAACCGAACAGGTCAATGATACGTAACAAAGCGTCCGGTTCGGTTGGGCCATTGCTGATAAGGCCAAAACCGTAGCGTTTAAACTGGCATAGCCACTGGTGCAACGCGGAGTCGCTCGTGGTTAGTTGGCTATAGTGCTCAACAGGCAATGCGCCGATGGTTGCCCGGTTCCACAGCTCCATGGACTCATCCGTCCACCCGGGCTGTTTAGGAGCGTAGCCATCGTAGGCGTTATCAAGCAGCCAGTTCACGGGAAAGTCGATTTCAATTGCTTCCGGCTGAAACGTGACCGTGAGTTGCTGTTCCGACAGTATGGCGGTTTGAATAGAGTGGACGGTGGAATGTCCTGTAGCGAAATAAGCCGCTGGTTGTTCGTGGCGGAGCGGGTAGTTTCATCCTGCGCGTTATCCCTCAGCCAGATAGCGTGAAACCGATGAGTATTATGATTATCGGTGGTCAGACTGACAAAACGTCCAGACTGATCGACTGTCACTTGCATGGGCTTGTTCCGGGTTGGCAGGGCGCAATAAACGCTAAAAGATTGTACGGATTTGACAACGAAGCACAAAACGCTTTTTCCGCACCAACGCAGGTCAGCTAGTGGCGCGGGCGTTCCCTACGTACCTGGTGACCGGACAGGCAGTGACTCCAGGGGGAGTCAGTCTGGCAGCTTAGCAACTGCCATTAGCACAGAGTTTTAATTCGCGAACCATTTGCAGGTAAGCCTGTTGTTGTGCGGCTTTATTGTGTAACCGCAGTATGCTCGACGGGTGCACGGTAATCAGGTGTTGGCGGTTGTCGCGTGTGATGAGCCTGCCCCGGTCACGGCTGACGCGCACCCGTGGACCGAAGTGTGTGGACGCAGCAGTTGCCCCGAGGTACACCACGATATCCGGATTGATGATTTCAAGCTCCCGCGCAAGCCAGTGTCCGCAGGCGTCTACCACCGACGCCTGCGGACGTTTGTGCAGGCGTCTCCTGCCGCGAGCCTCAAAGCCGAAGTGTTTCACCGCGTTGGTCAGGTAACATTGCTCGCGATCTATGCCGGCATGTTGCAGGGCGGCGTTCAGAAGTTTCCCGGCCGGGCCGACAAACGGCTTGCCGCAAAGGTCTTCCTCATCGCCGGGTTGTTCACCAATGATCACCAGTTTTGCATCTTCCGGCCCTTCACCGAAGACGGTTTGGGTGGCGGCCGTGGCTTGCGGGCAGCCAGTGCACAGGCTCGCCTGCAGCCGGAGCGCCTCAAGTGAGGCCGTCGCTGTTTGCTGCAGTTGTTGGTATACGGTCTGATCAGGGTGGGCAGGCCTTGCGCCGCAATGCAGGGTATCTGCTGATTTGCGCTGATCAACCATCACCCGGGTTCGTTGTTCGGCAGAGGCGACCAGCGTTGCAATCTCGCTGGCTTCAGGGAGGTTCTTCCAGTATTTTTTCGGCATTTCGCTTTGCATTGCGCTGATTTTTAGCCGCGCCGGGTTAAAGATGCTTTTGTAGTAAACGCGCCAGGCGTCTTCGAACTGATCACCTGCCGGTGCGACGTTTTTATCGACCGGATCGCTGAACCAGAGGTCACCACCACTCTCCCAGTGGGCACAACCGACCGGCGTGAGTATGGACCAGTGCATGTTGGAAAAACGCCGTTTAAAAAACGGTGCTGCGTATTCGACAATAAAGTGCTGCGGTTCAAACCACGAAACGTAACGCGGCGATGCAACGCGGCCCGCTGAAGGTTTCACTTTTCGAAAGCGCACAAACGCTTTCATTTTATGAACGTCTCTTGAAACAGCTTTGGCATACTTGCGCAATTTGGCCACTTCCGGGTCACCGGATAGTTCCAGAAGCTGAGGTTCGGCATTTTTCAGGCGCCATGCGATGCTGTAAAGCAGTGCCCATCGATCTTCGTTTCGATGGCAGGCGGCGGCGGTCGCTTCGTGCATAAATGCAGGAAGCGCTGCGGTGGATGGCTGACGCGTTGCACGGGCTGCGCTGCGATCAGCTGCCCACCAGATGTCTGCGGGGCGGATGCGGTTGCCAAGGCAGTTGACAGCTTTCTCCCACCAGCTGTTAAAGTCGGGGTAAAACTGCATGGACTGCAGACCGACACTGATGGTGTTGGCTACGCGCTGACGGTTTGCAGCAATTAAATCTGCTGCAGCAGGTTCAGCAGCCATACCACCCGGATGTTCGTTTGCGTTGTTGCAGTCCGCTGTATCCACTGCCGTTTCAAACAATCCAATCTGTCGCATCGCCGGTGCCCTTATTTTTTATAGTGCTTAATAAAACGGCTCAGATAGCGAGCTGCAGCTGCTCTGCGGCAGGGACGAACATGGCACGCAGCTTTTCACTGGAGTACTCGGCTTCGACCGGTTGATGACCGCCGCAAACGATAAACGGCATGGCGCGTTTGACACCCGCTTTCAACGCGACCAGGTCGGTAAGTTTTACCGACTGCCAACGCCGGATCCTCAGCAGGCTGTTGATGGTTTTCACACCCAGCCCCGGCACTCGTAACAGCAGTTCACGCGAGGCCTTGTTCAGGTCGACCGGGAACAGGTGCCGGTTGCGCAGCGCCCATGACAGTTTGGGGTCTATCTGCAGATCGAGCATGCCGTTGTCAGCCCCGGCCATCAGTTCATCTGCGGAATATCCGTAAAAACGCATCAACCAGTCAGACTGATAGAGTCGATGTTCACGTACCAGCGGCGCACGTATTGATGGCAGCGTAGTGGGGGAATCAGCGATCGGGCTGAAGGCCGAGTAATACACACGCTTTAAATCATAGGCTGCGTACAGGTTGCTGGACATTGACAGGATAGACGCATCGTTCGATGGTTCAGCGCCGATGATCATTTGTGTAGACTGCCCCGCCGGCGCGAATTTTGGCGGCTTGTTCTTCCTGGGAGTCAGATTATGTACTTTATCCGCTGAATACGCATGCGCCTCCTGCTCCTCCCGGCGGGTGCGGATGCGCGCCATGGACAGTTTGATGGTGCGATGGTTTTTCTCAGGGGCAAGGCGGACCAGCGCCTGCTGACTGGGCAGTTCGACATTAATACTGAGCCGGTCGGCAAACCTACCGGCATTAGCGAGCAGATCACCATCGGCATCCGGGATGGTTTTCAGGTGAATGTAACCGCGAAAGTCGTGATCCTCGCGTAGTGACCGGGCCACTTCGACCAGTTGTTCCATGGTGTAGTCAGGGTTGCGGATAACACCGGAACTTAAAAACAGCCCCTCAATGTAATTTCGACGGTAGAAGTCCAGTGTCAGGTTGACTACTTCGTCGGTTGAAAAACGTGCTCGCTGCGCATTGGATGAGTTTCTGTTAATGCAGTAGGCACACTCGTAAATACAGAAATTGGTCAGCAAGACCTTGAGCAGCGAAATACAGCGTCCATCCGGTGCATAGGCGTGGCAAATACCGGAGCCTTCGGTTGAGCCTATCCCCCTGCCTGTCAACGAGTGACGGGTTGACGAACCGCTGGAGGCGCATGACGCATCGTATTTGGCGGCGTCAGCGAGTATGGCCAGTTTCTGAATAGTGTTCATACATACAGTATAAAACTGATACTGTATAAAGTCACACCTTGAGATGTTCGAGCGTGCGCCTACCACACAGGGAAAGACATCAGTGTTGTCACATCGGATCGTCATCCGGGGCGAGATCACCACCGCCCTCGTTTTCCCGCACTCCGCAGCGGGGCATCCGACCAGCAGCACAGCGAAGTTCAACTCAATGAGGGCTGCTAACAGAACACAACCCACGCTGAAAGTACATGATGACCCAACAACCTTTGAAGTGGCCGGCGACTGGATTTTAATTGTTTTATCAACAAAACCTTCTGCTGCGTACCGATTGGGACTACCTGTTGCACACAACCCACGCTCGCTCCACCCGGTGGTGCACAACTTACAGCTTGCAAGGAAGTGCAGATGCCCTCCTATTGCTAAGTGTGACTTAATAAGGTGCGCGGGCGACCACACCCCGCCGGCAGAAAACGGACAATATTCCTGTCCACGGCGCATCAGCCCTCGGGACGCCAGCACCCATGCCGAAATAATGCTGCCTCAAAGCACCGCGTCGACGCCGTCAGCGGGGAACCAAATGCGTTGACAACCAGGCAGCGCCTGCTATAAATCCGGTATTTGTGACAGGTATCAAGCAATCGACATCCTCTCCACATCCGGTTGGTCAATCGACGCGTATTGGTGACTGGGAAACACACAGTGAACGTGAGTTGTCGTACCCTCCATTTTCAAAATAAAAACAACAGGATTAAATTAGTGAAAAAATTATGTAAATCCACACTGGCTGCGATGGTGTTGGGAGCGCTGGTCGCCTGCGACAGCAGCAGCATCATATCCGGCTCAGGTGGTCAGGACAGCGGCACCCCAGCCACCGAGTTTGCCAATTCGCCAGCAGTGGACAACATCGTTGAAACTGCCAAAGCCAATGGATCTTTCAACACACTGGCAGCGGCGCTTGAAGCCACCGGCCTCGATGCGACTCTTGCCAACGATGATGGTACGTTCACAGTATTCGCCCCGACTGATGAGGCCTTTGCAGCACTCGGGGAGGACACGATTACCGCCCTGCTGGCAGATACCGATCGCCTCAGCAATATTCTTCTGTATCACGTAATAAGCGGCAGTGCCGTGGATGCGGATACCGCCATCAGTCTGGCCGGAAGCATGGTGGATGCCGCCAACGGTGAGGCGCTGGACATCACGCTCGAAGCCGAGGCCCTGTTCATCAACGATTCTCAGGTCACTACCGCCAATGTCAATGCAACCAATGGCATTATCCATGTAATTGACAAGGTGCTGCTGCCTGCTGCAGAGCAGCCGACGGAACCGACAGCACCACTTGCAAATATCGTGGATACGGCTGTCGCTGCCGGCTCCTTTGGTACTCTGGTCGCCGCATTGCAGGCCACAGAGCTTGATGCCGTACTGGCAGATGAATCGCAAACCTTTACTGTGTTCGCACCCACAGACGATGCGTTCAACCTCCTGGGCAGTGACACTATAAACAGCCTGCTGGAAGACACCGAAACCCTGAGTGACATCCTTCTGTATCATGTGTTGTCCGGCACTGCAGTCGATTCGACCACTGCTATCAGCCTGGATGGCTCCATGGTGGACGCGGCGAATGGCGACGCTCTGAACATTGAGGTACGTGACGGCGATCTTTTCATCAATGATTCGCAGGTTATTACCGCCGACATCGCAACCAGCAACGGCATCATCCATGTCATCGACGCCGTGTTAACGCCACCTGCCGACGAAGCACCTGTCGAGCCAGGTACTATTGTCGATACTGCTGTCGCAGCCGGATCGTTCACCACACTGGTCGCTGCCCTGCAGGCTACAGGCCTGGATAGCGTACTGGCCGATCCATCCTCTCGATTCACCGTATTTGCGCCAACCGACGAAGCCTTCGCGGCACTTGGTCAGGATACAATTGATGCTCTGCTGAACGATGTCGATACCTTGTCAAACATATTGCAGTACCACGTTATTGGCGGCACAGCGGTCAACGCGGAAACGGCTATCGGTCTGGCAGGCACCAAGATAACCGCAGTCAATGATGACGAGTTCGCACTGTCTCTCAACGATGGCAATCTGTTCGTTAACACTTCTCAGGTCGTTGCCACTGACGTGATCGCGAGCAACGGCATCATCCACGTTATCGATTCTGTGCTGATGCCACCGGCGATTGTCGAAACTCACGGCACCGTTGTAGATCTGGCACTTGCTGATGGCCGCTTCACCACACTGGTAGCGGCACTGCAGACCACAGGGCTTGACACTGTACTGGCTGATCACGATGGCATCTTCACTGTATTCGCACCGACGGACGAAGCCTTCGCGATGCTGGGTGAGAAAACCATCAATTCGTTGCTAAATGACCCTGACACACTGTCAAACATTTTGCTGACACACGTCATCACCGGCACCAACGTTGACTCGGTCACTGCATTTTCGCTGAGCGGCGGCAGTGTAGAAACGGCCAGCGGTACGAACGTCAACCTCTCTATCAGAGATGGGTCACTGTTTATCAACAATGCTCGTGTTGTACAGACTGACATCAAAGCTGAGAACGGCATCATTCACGTGCTTGACGCTGT
>CAZOXM010000017.1:14017-62634 GCA_964583825.1 uncultured Granulosicoccaceae bacterium | reverse complement strand
GGCGGAGCGGGATTTCAAAAAATGGCGCAGCCACCCAAAGGGCCGAACACCAGCGAAAAGCGTTTGGTTACTTTGCGCTTTTCAAAGTAACAAAAACCCCTTAACTATTAAGCCGCAACAGCAACTCCCCCTGACGATCCCGGTCGCTCACACCCAGAAATGTCAGCGCTTTGCGACGTATGTCGCCGATGTGGGTGCTGCGCAGTACGTTCTTTACTTCAAGCACGGAGTTGGGCGGCATGCTGAACTCGCGCAGGCCCAGCCCGAGTAGCAGGCGGGTGTACTCTGTATTGCCAGCCATTTCCCCGCACATGGTCACGGGTATGTTTTGTTTGCTGCCCGCGTCGATGACGGTTTTGATCAGGGTGAGTACCGCGGGGTTTAACGGATCGTAGAGGTAGTTTACCTGGTCGTCGATGCGGTCGATGGCGAGCGTGTATTGAATCAGGTCGTTGGTGCCTATGGACAGGAAGTCGAGATGTTTGGCGAAGTGGGCTGCAGAAATGGCGGCGGCCGGTACTTCGATCATACCGCCCACCTGAATCTTTTCGTCGAACTTGATTCCCTCTGAGCGCAGCGTCTCTTTGGTGGAGTTCAGCAGTTGGATTGCCTGCAGCAGTTCGTTAACGGTGGTCAGCATCGGGAACATGATTTTGATCGGTGCTTTTGCTGACGCACGCAGTATGGCGCGCAGTTGCGGCACAATAAGCGACGGGTCGCTCAGGCACAGGCGAATACCGCGCAGACCCATGGCCGGATTGTGCGCCAGCGGACCACCGGTGACGACGGTTTCGACTTCTTTGTCTGCACCGAGATCGACGGTGCGAACGGTTAGCGGCGCACCGCGCAGTGCGCGCACCACACGCATATAGGTTTTATAGTGTTCTTCTTCATTGGGGATGTCATCGCGACTCATATAGAGAAACTCGGTGCGATATAAACCCACGCCGGCGGCATTTACTTTTTTCAGTGACTTTAAGTCGTCATCGATGTCTATGTTGGCGAGCAGGGTGATTTTTTCACCGCTTTTGGCACGTGAGCGGGCGTCGGTGAGCTTAACCAGTTCACGTGCCTTGCGTTTGAGCTCTCGCTGACGCTTTTTAAAATACTCGATTACGTCGGTGTCGGTATCCGCCAGCACCATGCCGTTAGTGCCATCGAGCACCAGTGGTTCACCGGGCTTGAGGTAGCGCCTCGCATCCGACAGACCGACCACGGCCGGTATATTCAGGCTGCGCGCAAGGATGGCGGTGTGCGACAGCGGCCCTCCCATTTCGGTGACGAAGCCGGCCACACCGTTGTTCTGCATGAGTACGGTGTCTGCCGGGGTCAGGTCGTCGGCGACGATGATGTGATCTTTCCAGTTTTGCACTTCGTCGTCGTCGCGGTTGCTGCCACGTATTAATGCCTGCATCACGCGATTGAATACGTGGTGAACGTCGTCGCGACGGGTTGCGATGTATGGATCGTCCATCGATTCGAATACTTTTACAATGGCGTCGCGCTGAGTCTTCAATGCCCATTCGGCGTTGCACTGCTGCTGTTTGATGACATCGACCGGTGTGTTGGCAAGCATTGAATCGTCCAGCATCAGCAGATGCGTTTCGATAAATGCGCTGATGTCCTCCGGTGAGTCTTCCGGAATGCCTTCCCTGACTTTCAGCAGTTCTTTGCGTGCGCGGGTATGCGCAGCCTTGAACCGTCGCACTTCACTGGCGACCTGTTTTTTTTCAATGCTTCGTTCGACAATTTCTGGTTGGTTGCGACGCAGCACATAGACCGGGCCGATCGAGATGCCTCGTGAGACGCCCATGCCGCCGAGCATCACTGCCATTATTCCGGCTCACCGAACTTGTCGTTGAATAATTTTTCGATCGCATCGATAGCCTGGGATGCCTGGTTGCCCTGGCTGATAATGGTGACGACGTTACCGCGACCGGCGGCGAGCATCATGACGCCCATGATACTTTTGGCGTTGACTTTCTGATTGCCTTTTTGAATCTCTATTTCACAGTCGAAGCTGCTCGCGAGCTTGACCAGTTTGGCCGCGGCGCGTGCGTGCAGTCCGAGTTTGTTGATTATTTCTATTTCTTTTTGTACCACGGGCCAGAGGTTCCCTAGTCGAGTTCCCGGTGTCGGATGGTGATTTGATCTACTTTACTGTGTATGCGTTTCTGTACTTCTTCAACGATAAATACTGATCGATGCCTGCCGCCGGTACAACCGATAGAGATGGTGAGGTAGGACCGGTTTTCCGCTTCGAAGATCGGTGTCCAGTCGATAAAGAAGCGGCTGACGTTGTCGATCATTTTTTCGACGAGGTCGTGTTGCTGCAGAAATTCCGCCACCGGCTGGTCGCGACCGGTCAGTGGTCTGAGCCGGGTTGACCAGTAGGGGTTGGGCAGGCAGCGCACGTCGAACATGAAGTCGGTGCCAATGGGTTGTCCGTGTTTGAAGCCGAACGACTGCAGCAGTACGTTCAGCGGTTTGCGGTTGTAGCCGAGTACGCGCTTGCGAATGATTTCGCGCAGCTGATGCAAATTCAAATTGGTGGTGTCGATGCCGACGTCCGCGATTTGCTCGACACGACCGAGCAGGGCGCGTTCGGTTTGCAGTGCGGATTCGAGCGGGGCGCCGTGTTTTGACAGTGGGTGTTTACGACGGGTTTCGCTGAAGCGGGTAATCAGAATTTCATGCTGTGCCTGTAGAAAGACGATCTGAGTTTCGACGCCCAGTGAGCCGACCTGCATGATGATGGATTCGAACTGATCGAGCGGGTCTGCTTCGCCGCGCGCATCGATCCCGACCGCAACCTTGCTGTAGCTCTCGGCATCGGCAGACATTTTTCTCGCCAGATCGACCAGCATGCTGATAGGCAGGTTGTCAACGCAAAGAAAGCCTTCGTCTTCGAGGGTGTGCAGGGCGACACTTTTTCCCGCTCCTGATAAACCGCTGATGATGATCAGTTGCATGTTCCAGCCTGGCAGCTAATGGTGTGTTCGGTGTACCCCGCCGATCAGGTTTCCATCAGTTGCGCTTGAAGTGATTCGAATTCAACGCCACTATCGTACCCGCTTTTTCTTAGCAGATAGTTACGAACTGCTGCCTCCACCAGGACCGCGAGGTTTCTTCCCGGCGCGACCGGCAGGGTGAGTTCTGCAATCTCGACGCCAAGCACATTGCGTATGCGTTCGATATTGCTGAGTCTGGGTTCGTTGTGAAAGTCGTCCATCAGTTCCAGTCGCACAATGAAGCGCAGCACTTTTCGGTGGCGCGTGGCGGCATGCCCGTACATGCGGCGAATGTTTAATACACCGAGGCCGCGCACCTCCAGAAAGTCCCGCAGCAGTTGCGGGCAGTTGCCCTCGATGGTGTTGTGCGCGATGCGGCGGAATTCCGGTGCATCATCTGCGACCAGGCTGTGGCCGCGGCTGATCAGCTCAAGCGCCAGTTCGCTTTTACCGATGGAGCTCTCGCCGGTGATTAATACGCCGACGCCCAGTACTTCCATGAGGACGCCGTGGATCACCTCGGTGTGGCTGAGGCGATGATTCAGGTACTGTCCCAGCGCATTGATGACGCGGCGACAGGGCAGCGGGCTGACCACCAGCGGAGTCGCTGCGTCGTTGGCCAGCTGAACCAGTGGCTCGTCCGGTTCGATGCCGTCGGCCACGATAATGAGCTGGCACTGTTGTCTGAACAGTTCCTGCTGTATGTAGTTGCCGATGCGCGTCAGGCCTTCAAATTCGGTTTTGCCGATCACCTGAATGCGGTTGGGGCTGATCAGGTTGAGTATGCCGAGCAGGTTGGGGCGGTTGTCGTCGGGCGCGTCCTGCTCGATAGAGCGTGTCGCACCGTCCTGACCGGCCAGCCAGGTCAGTGACAAGGGCTCGCAGAGCTCGTTGAATAGCTCTTTGACGGTGAGGTTGGTTGCGCTGTCATGCTGCGTCATAGGTGGATTTCCGTTGACTCAACGTTAGCGCGGACGGTGCCGTAGGAAAGGCTCAGTGGCTGGTGCCGTGGCGCTGCGGCGTTTCTTCTACCGGGGCGATTTCGTGCTGATCGAGCATCTGCAGTATTTCGGCGGGGTTTTTGGCCGCCCGTACGCGTTCGCGGTTTTCTTCGGAATTAAAGAACCGCGCCAGCGATGCGAGGATATGCAGGTGTTCCTCGGTCTTTTCCTCGGGAATGAGCAGGCCGAACACCACATCGACCGGTTCGTTGTCCGGGGCGTCAAAATCGACCGGGTCGGTGAGTGTGACCAGCGCACCGACGGGTTCAGAGACAAAATCCACCCGTCCATGGGGGATGGCGATGCCATGTCCCATGCCGGTGCAACCGAGTTTCTCTCGTGCGGCGAGCGCATCGATGACGTCCATATCGACGTCTTCCTCGTCGTCTTCGCTATAGAGATCGAGCGAGTTTTCAATGAGTTGCGCAACTAATTGCAGGGATTTCTTTTTGCTGGTAATCGACGCTTCGCACTGCACGCGCGAAGCGCCAAGTAGACTACCGAGTGTGGTTTGCGACATGACGGATTGAATGGCCGCGGGGCCGTTGCTTTGTCAGGGGGCGTACTGTATCGCCGTTAGTCCTCAATGTTAAGTTTGTCTTTGTCTTTTCTGTGGTGATCTTTGGCTTTTTCTTTGTGTTTGATCAATTGGCGGTCGAGCTTGTCGGTCAGCAGGTCAATAGCGGCATACATGTCTTCTTCGATCGTCTCTGCGAACAGCTGGGCGCCTTTGACACCGACAGTGGCCTCGGCTTTCTGCCGTTGTTTTTCCACGGTAAGGATCACATGTACATCGGTGAGATCGTCGGAATGCCGTTCGAGCCGTTCCATTTTCGATGTGACGTAGTGGCGCAGTGAGTCCGTGACATCCAGATGATGACCTGTGACGGTGAGATTCATAAATTCTCTCTCTTTGCTAGAGTGGAAGTGCAGTCGCCGGCCGACGAATCGATTCGACAACCTGGTTAATGAGACTATAGCGCACCGGCAGAAAGCTGCGCGCGAGGTGCGAGTGAAAGGTAGTGTGGTGTAAAACGGTGTACTGCAGGTGTGCCCTGCGGGGAGAGGTGGTTCGTATAACGGGCAGCCTGAATAACTCAAGCTGCCATTCCAGTTGTTGACACATGGGGCGCGTTTAAAGCCTGTGGCTTCATTATGTGTTGCCCGGCGGATAGTGTTCGGGCAACACTGCGGTTCGATGCAGCGCTGGGGACTCAGCGGGTGCATGGCGCTTCATGCTTTTGCTACGTCAGTCGCTTTCGTTCGTTGGACGGAGGGATTGACATGGATTCTCTGTATTTAGCCACGGTTCTGCGAGCCACCTGTATGCCGGATGCCACCAGTGTACTTGCAATTTTACTGTCGCTCAAAGGTTTGCCGGGATCTTCTTTGGCAATAAACTTTCTGATCATTGCTCTGATTGCAGTTGCGGAACATTCTCCGCCATCAGAGGTTGACACGTGGCTTGAGAAAAAGTACTTGAACTCAAAGATGCCACGCGGGGTGTGAATATACTTTTGCGTTGTAACACGAGAGATTGTTGATTCGTGCAAATCGAGGTGCTCTGCGATATCACGCAATACCAGTGGACGCATTGCCTCGTCGCCATACTCAAGAAAACCACGTTGCCGTTCAACGATGGCCGTGCCTACTCTGAGCAGAGTTTCGTTTCTGCTTTGCAGACTCTTGATAAACCAGCGTGCTTCCTGAAGCTGGTTGCGCATGTAGTTGTTGTCATCACTTTTATCTGCGCGCTTAACCAGGCCTGCATACATTGAATTGACAGCGAGTCTTGGTGCAATGTCCGGGTTGAGTTCCACACGCCAGACCCCCTTGACCTTCTTGACAAAAACATCGGGTACGATGTATTGCGGTTTGTTGGAAACTACCTGTGAGCCTGGTCGTGGTGTCAGGCTTTGTATGGTTTGTATAGAGCGCTGTAACTGATCTTCGTTGATCTTTAATTGCCGCTTGATCTTTGCAAAGTCTCTTGCGGCCAGCATTTGCAGATGGTCACCGATGAGCTGTTTGCACACTTCGATGTGCGGGCTGGTATCCATTTCCTGCAGCTGTATTAGCATGCATTCCCGAGTATCTCTTGAACCGCATCCGATCGGATCGAGTTGTTGAATCAGTCGGAGGATCGCTTCGACTTCGTCTTCCGATACATGATCTTCCGGGTTGTCAAAGTTTTCGTTAACTGCTTCAAGAATGACTTCAACGGGATCTTCGAGGTAGCCGTTATCATCGATGCAATTGATGATGGTGGATGCAATTACCTGATCGGACTCGCTGAGTGATCTCAGCTGCAGTTGTTCCAGCAGATGGTCCTGCAGGTTGCCCCCGCCGGCACTGGTATACTCGGTGAAGTCGCGCTGGTTTTCTTCTCCAGCCTGCATTGAGCCCGCGCCGTAGGCGGGTTCGTAAATATCTTCCCAGGCACTGTCGACCGGTAGTTCGTCGGGGATGTCGGGTGTGGCTTCGGTGACTTCAACGGCTTCGGTAAATTCTTCCAGGCGTTCAACACTGATGTCGTCTACCGGAAAGTCTTCATCGCTGTCGGCGGCTTCCTTTTCCGCTTCTTCCTGTTTGTTTGATTCGCGCTCGTTGTCGCTGCGTATTTTGGCGGCGTCTTTATCAGAGCCGTCGTCATTTTCTTCCTGCACTTCGAGCATTGGGTTGCTTTCAAGTGCCTGCTGAATTTCTGTTTGCAATTCCAGTGTTGAGAGTTGCAGGAGTTTGATCGCCTGTTGCAGCTGTGGCGTCATCGCCAGCTGCTGGCCAATCTTCATTTGAAGCGAATTTTTCATACGTGCGCGTTATCCATTGTGACTGGTGCAAACGGCAAATGATCTATCTTCAGTAACGCGGGTGGGGAACTGATTTCATTCTCCGGCATTCCTCGGTGGGTATTCACCCAATGCCAGTACCGTCTTGTTGTTATTGATGCTTCGAAGCCGCCGATAAGCAGTTTGCGTTGCATGGATAAAGTATGGTTCAAAAGTGCCCAACCGCAATGTCAATTGCACAATATTTATTGTCTGTGTAATGGCTCACAAACCATTTAACTTATTGGACAATAAGTTGCATTGGTGATGGGTTACACACGCCTAATTGTTGGCGCACTGTCACGATTGTGACTCTGTCAAAAAGCGGCTCAGGCGCATTTGTCAAGGGTAATTAAATCCCGCGTCCAATGCTACGTGCAGTGCATCATTGTGTGCGCTGATATGTTGATTGACGTGAATAATTGCAGGCACCCGCCAGCCGGTGCGCACGCAAAGTAATTATTCGGGGATCAGTAGTTGGGGCTGGTTAAAGGGTGAAATTATCACCCAGATAAACTTCTCTTACTTGCTGGTTTTGCAGTATGTCTGCAGCGCCACCTTCTGCGATGACTTTGCCGTCACTCAGAATATAGGCACGTTCGCAAATGCCGAGCGTTTCACGCACATTGTGGTCGGTAATCAGCACACCGATGCCACGGGCCTTGAGATGTTCGATGATCTTCTGGATGTCCAGCACGGAGATGGGGTCGACCCCGGCGAACGGCTCGTCCAGCAGAATAAACTCCGGGTTGGCTGCCAGCGCACGTGCGATTTCCACGCGTCTTCTTTCGCCACCTGACAGGCTCATGCCGAGACTGTTTCTGATATGCGAGATCTGTAGTTCTTCAAGCAGACCTTCGAGCACCTCTCCATAGCGGGATTTGGGTAAATCGGCACGGTACTGCAGTATCGAAATGATGTTTTCATCAACCGTCATTTTGCGAAAGACTGACGCTTCCTGCGGCAGGTAACCGACACCCAGTCGCGCACGCGCGTGCATCGGTGTGTTGGTGATGTCCCGACCGTTGAGGGTGATTTGCCCGGCATCCGGTTTAACCAGTCCGACCACAATGTAGAAGCAGGTCGTTTTACCTGCGCCATTCGGACCCAGCAAGCCGACCACTTCTCCCTGGCTGACGCTGAGATTCACGCCCGTTAGGATTTCGCGTTTGCTGTAGGATTTCCTGATGTCTTGAGCGACAAGCATAATGTTAATGCGCAGTAGGGTGGGGGTTACTTGCCGGGTTGCAGTACAATGTTCACACGCCCTTTGTCGTTACCGGCGGCTTTGAAAGTGAGTTTGGCCATGTTGTAGTTGATGCTGTGGCCGCTGAATTTTTGCCCGGGCCTTTCGAATTCCGCATTGCCCTTGAAGGTGATTTCCGAAGTTTCGGTGTTATACGAAATCTGCTCGCTCTGACCGCGCATCAGTTCGTTGTTCGCTGTGAGTTGCTGAAAGCGGATAGGACTGCCACTGCCGGTGATGCGAAATAGTGTGTTGTTTTTCAGCTCTACTTTGATGCGGTCGGCCCGAATGACCATAGAGCCCTGGCTGATCTCCACGTTGCCGGCCAGCACCTGGGTGCTCGCCTTTTCGTCGTACTCTGAAGAATCGGCGCTGATGCTGATGGGTTTGGAGCGATCCGCCGGGTTGGCCAGCGCCAGCGTGGCGGTGATCGTCGCAATGAGCAGACCCTGCATCAGATGGGCGATGCAGTGCTGCAGGTTGAGTCTATTCGGGCACGGCATAGTTGGCCTCCACGCCTGACTGGAAATTCAGGATACCGTTATCGAGGTCGGCTTGCATTTCCGCCGCCTGGAAAGACCATTGCTCGCCATTGATACTGACCGCCTCGGTGGTTTGCATTTGTCTGGACCGGGTGTCGATATCGAGCAGTTCAGTGGTTACATGGACCGGCGGATTGTTTTCACGCACGTGCGACAGACGCACATCTCCGACCAGTTCCAGCCGCGAAAAGTCGTTGGACAGATAGCCGGCATGCGCATCGCCGGACCAGCGCTGATTGTCGTCGCCGGTCATTTGTATTGAAGGGCTGTCTATCACCGAGGCGCTGCCATTGACAAAGTGTGCCAGTGATCTGCCGCGCAGCTGATACACCTGTCCCTTGGCGTTATTGACATTGGTGATTGTGAAATCTTCGAGGGTGTAGTCGGTTTCGTTCTCGGCCATCGGTACGGTCAGCTGTGCCAGTTCCTGGTCGGGCGCGCGATCGTCCAGCCACTGCCACGACACGACTGCGACGATCAGCAGAAACAGAATCAGGAGTGCGTTGGCTAGTTTTCTGGGCATGCTGCATGTGCCTTGGGATGTGTGGTCATTCTAATGGTGGTACCTGTATAGAAGCCAACTTGTGCACAAGCCACTCATCGCCAATATGGTTTATACGAGGTACCGGGCGATGGCCTGCTGATACAGATCTTTCGACTTGAGTATAAATTCACAGGCATCGCGCACCGCGCCGTTGCCGCCTCTGCGGTGACTCGTCCAGTGTGCCATCCGGGCGATCTCCTCGCAGGCATCGGGCACAGTCAGTGCCAGCCCTGCACGCCGCATCGGGGGCATGTCGATGATGTCATCACCCATGTAGGCGACTTTTTCGGGTGCCAGTTGTAATTGCGTGCACAGATTCTCAAAGGCGTTGAGTTTGTCTTTCTGCCCCTGATACAGATGCTCAATCTGCAGTTCGGCGCAGCGATGTTCAACGACGTTCGAGGTGCGGCCGGTGATCACTGCGAGGGTGATGCCGGCGTCAGCGAGCATGCGCAGTCCGAGTCCGTCCATGGCATGGAAGCGTTTGCTCTCCTGGCCGTCGTCGCTGCGGTACAGGCCGCCGTCGGTGAACACGCCGTCGATATCAAAAATCACCAGTTCAATTTGGCGGGCGCGTTGCGCGGCACTCTGCTGACTGGTCAAGCGTCTTTCCCCTGAATGGATTGCGTGTGTACGACGCCTGCCTGCAGCAGCGAATGCATGTTGAGTGCGCCGCAGACACGCTGTTGTTGATCGAGCACTGGCAGTGCATAGATTTTGTGTTTTTCCATCAGTTCCAGCGCTTTCACTGCGGGCTGGGTGTCTTCGACACTGTGGCCTCCGGGTGTCATGACGTCCGAGATCGCGGTGTGGTTGATATCGATGCCGCGGTCGAGTGCGCGACGCAGGTCACCATCGGAGAATACGCCAGCCAGGCGATGATCGGCATCGACAATCGCCAGAAAGCCGAGTTGTCCGGAGTTCATCGCCAGCAGTCCTTCTTTGAGCGTAGCGTCTGATTCGACAGTCGGTGTGGCGATGCCGCTGACCATGACATCGGCCACGCTTAGCAGCAGGCGTTTTCCGAGCGCTCCGCCCGGGTGGGTGCGGGCAAAGTCGTTGGCGCTGAAGCCCCGGAGATTGAGCACGGCAACCGCCAGCGCATCACCCAGCGCCAGGGTGGCGGTGGTGCTTGAAGTCGGGGCGAGCCCGAGCGGGCAGGCCTCTGCTGCGACTGAAATATCCAGGTGAATGTTCGCGGCGCGGACCAGTGACGATTGGCCGCGCGCGCTCATTGCGATCAGTGTGTTACCCATTTGCATGATCAGCGGCAGAATGGTTTTGAGTTCGTCGGACTCGCCGCTGTAGGAAATGGCGATCACCACATCTTCGGGTTTGATCATGCCGAAATCGCCGTGACTGGCTTCCGACGGGTGAACAAAAAATGCCGGTGTGCCGGTGCTGGCCAGCGTGGCGGCTATTTTGGTGGCGATGTGGCCGGATTTGCCGACGCCGCACACCACAACGCGCCCGCGGCAATGCAGCAGGGCATCGCAGGCAGCGAGGAAGTTGTCGTCCAGCCGCTCGGTCAGCGCGAGCACGCTTTGCGCTTCGATTTCGCACACGCGCCGTGCCAGCGCCAGGGTGGCGTCGGTTTGTGATTTATTCAGGGATTGACGTTGCGCCGGGGGTTCCAGCACGGTCAGGTTATCGGTCACGGTGTGTCGCTTTACTCGAGTTCGTCGAGCAAGTCTAACTCGTCCGGCGGGTAATCGGGTGAACGGGTGACCGGGTCGTCACCCGACGGTTCCGGGGCGTCCAGTTCATCCAGCAGATCGAGTTCGTCTAACTCATCCGGCTCGTCGAGTTTGTCCAGCTCGTCTAATTCGTCGAGTTCGTCCAATTCATCCAGTTCGCCTAACTCGTCGAGCTCATCGCCTTTGTCTTCCCGTTTCGCTTTTGCGTTGGTGCCCGCCGTTGTCCTGCGGGAATCGTGCACCTGTTGTCGGCGCCAGTTGAGGTAGCTGTCGCGAACGAAGATGTAGGGGTCGAGGCTTGCGGTATCGAGGATCGAGGATGCGGCCAGCAGATTGGAGCGGGCATTGACGACATTCAGCGCAACCAGCTTGCCGCGGACTGAAGTGGGTACCTGCGACGAGTTCAATGGCTCGATCTGGCTGTCGCCGAGCAGGCCGGTGGTGCTGCGGAGCGTTTGTGATCCGAAAAAAGGCAGCACCAGGTAGGGTCCTTCCGGGACGCCCCAGGTGCCGAGCGTTTGTCCGAAGTCTTCGTTGTGTCGCTCGAGATCGAGTTTGGTCGCCACGTCGAACAGCCCGCCCACACCGATGGTGGTGTTAACGGCGACGCGTGCGGTGTCCATCAGGCCCTGCTCGAACTTGCCCTGCAGGAAGGCATTGGCGGCCACACTGACATCCCCCAGATTGCTGAAGAAGTTGCTGACGCCGCGTCGCACGAACGTGGGTGTGACTTTTCGATAGCCGGTTGCGATTGGCTTGAGGGCCACCCGGTCGAGGGTGTCGTTGAATTTGTAAACCGCACGATTCACCGGCTCGAACGGATCCTGTATTTTTGTTGGGGGCGGGCGTGTGGAAGCGCAGCCGGTGGCGAGCATCACCGCGACGATGACGAGGCAGATCCGGATGCACTGATGTACGACTGCACTCGGGTTGAGCGTGTCTGTTTGTCTTTTATTGGCGTGCACCACGACCCCGTGCCCCGCGCGTTGCTGAACGGCGCGTTGCGCCTGTAGCCCGTCGCCCGTGACGTCTTTCAACAATCTGTTGGTGATCACCCTCATCGAATATCTTTTGTTTATGATTTCTGACAGACCTATCCAAAAAGCGTAGTCCAATATTGCGCCAATGCGGGCGCGACAGAGGTATCAAATCGTATATGCAGGCGCTGCACCAGAGCCGGTTGATTATTGATCTTCCTTAGATAGCGCGCTCGTCCGGCCGCTCGTGAGGCAGGCAAGCGTGCATGCGGTTCCATCTTAGAGCAGGCCGTGCGGGTGGGAAAATTACAGTTCATGGAATATGGCGGCAATTGTCTGGCGCGCCGCATAGAATTCCGCCGGAACCCGTGACAGATTGGTATGTCTGTATTTGCACGCGCTTGAAAACGGGCCATATTACATCCAGTTTTCTGTCCGGCGGCCGGGTAATATTTGGTTACACCTATTTATTAAAGGCACCGTTAAGGTTGCCTGTACTACATTGACTGTGTCCCTTGGGTGATCGCAACCTGAACGGACGCTGAAACATCCACAGGGAAATCTGATGAAACAGATGCTTGCTGCAGTTATGTTGTTCTTGGTCTCTTTGCCGGGATTGTCTCTGGCGCACCCGGCACACGATCTGGTGAGAGAGGTGACCGAAAACTTTATTGCCGAACTCGAGAAGCCCGAAGCGCAAGGCGACAAGGCCTACATCGAGAGCGCGGTCAATCGCGATGTGCTGCCGCACATAGACTTCGAATCCATGACCAAACTCACCGTCGGCAAGGCCTGGAAATCAGCGAGTGAGGCGCAGCGCGAGTCGCTGGTGAGTGAATTCAGAACCTTTCTGCTCGGTACCTACACCACGGCGCTGGGCCAGTATTCCGGTCAGGCGCTCGAGTTCCTGCCCTACGAGGCCGGAACCAGAGACGATCGCGCGGAAGTCCGCTCCCTGTTCAAGGATCCAGCCGCCAGCGAGCCGATTCCGATTGACTACAAACTGCACAACAAGAACGGGCCGTGGATGATCTACGACATCAAAGTGGAGCAGGTCAGTCTGGTGCTCGGGTATCGTTCGGAGTTTGGTGCGCAGATTGAAAAAGGCGGCATCGACGGCCTGATCGATGTGTTGAAGAAGAAAAACCAGTAACTTTGTTACTTTGAAAAGCGCAAATAACCAAACGCTTTTTCGCGGGTGTTTGGCCCTGCGGGTGGCTGCGCCATTTTTTGAAATCCCGCTCCGCCGGGCCGCGCTCACGCACATCCCTGTGCTGGGAGCGCTCACGCCCCATCCATGGGGCTTTGACCCGGCTCCGCGGGATTTCAAAAAACCCAACAGACGCTGAGGGGTGTGGTGCTGCTGTAGAGGGGTGATCTGTAGTCTGTTTTCTATCCTCTGTTCTCTGTTATCTGAACGGCTTCTCACGGCTCCGCGGGGTTTCAAATAACCAAACAGACGCTCGGGGGTGGGGTGCGGCTGTAGTTGGATGGTTTTAGTCTGTTGTCTGTCATCTATCCTCTGTTCTCTGCTAGCGCAGCCAGCCGAAAGGCTATCCTTTCGGCCGGGGTGTTGTTTTGCCCGGCGCATTTGTGTGCAGCCCCTATGAATAAGCCTGCCTAATCCGTTATCATCTTGGTAACCAGTCGCGCTGGTCTGCCTGCTCACAGGGCGGTCGCTCTGCGAGCCCGAATAAACCGCCCTCGAATTGTAAACCGAATGGATAAATTGATTATCAGCGGTGGCACACCGCTCAGTGGTTCTGTGCGTATTTCCGGCGCCAAGAACGCGGTGCTGCCGATTTTGGTGGCTACCCTGCTGTGCGAAAATTCTGTCACCCTCGAAAATGTGCCGCATCTGAATGACGTCACGACGACGATGACGCTGCTGGGGCGCCTGGGTGTCAAGCTCACGCTGGATGACAAGATGCGTATCGAGGCGGATGCCTCCGATGTGGGCAACTACTGCGCAGACTACGAACTGGTGAAGACGATGCGCGCTTCCATTCTGGTGCTCGGCCCTTTGCTGTCGCGGTTTGGTGTGGCTGAAGTATCGCTGCCGGGTGGTTGTGCGATCGGTGCGCGGCCGGTTGATTTGCATATCAACGGGCTGAAAGCGATGGGTGCGGATATCGAACTTGAAGGCGGCTATATCAAGGCGCGATGCCGGAAGCTCAAAGGGGCGGTCATCAATTTTGATATCGTGACTGTCACCGGTACTGAAAACCTGCTGATGGCGGCGACGCTGGCCGAGGGGCGCACGGTGCTCGAAAACGCGGCGCGTGAACCCGAGGTGGTCGATCTTGCGAATTTTCTGATCGCAATGGGTGCCGACATACAGGGTGCCGGCACCGATACTATTACTATTAACGGCGTACCGTCGCTGAGTGGTTGCGATTATCGTGTCGTGCCGGATCGCATCGAAACCGGAACGTTTCTGGTGGCGGCGCTGGTGAGTGGCGGCAGTATGACAGTGCAGGATGCGCGGGCCGAAACGCTCGATGCGGTTTTGCACAAACTGGAGGAAGCCGGTGCTGATCTCAGTGTCGACGGTGACAGCATTTCGATTGCCAGTCGCTTCGAGCGCCCGCGTGCAGTGGATATTCGCACAGCGCCTTATCCGGCTTTTCCCACCGATATGCAGGCACAGTTTACGTTGCTGAACTCGGTTGCAGATGGTGCTGCAACGATCACGGAAACCATTTTTGAAAACCGTTTCATGCATGTGCAGGAATTACAGCGCATGGGTGCCGACCTGCGGGTAAGCGGCAATTCGGTTTTTTGCAGAGGTGTAGAGAAACTCGAAGGGGCGCCGGTGATGGCAACGGACCTGCGGGCGTCGGCTAGCCTGATTATCGCCGGGCTGATTGCTGAGGGTGAAACGGAGCTTCAGCGTGTCTATCATATTGACCGCGGTTATGAGCGTATTGAAGAGAAGTTTCATGCGCTGGGTGCCAATATCCGGCGGGTCGCTGCCTGAGCCGCGGCTGTGCTGCCACGCAGGATCGGATAACCCACCGTCACATCATGACTGAACCGCTCGCCATAGCGCTGACCAAGGGACGTATTCTGGCTGATACGCTGCCGCTCTTTGCCACTGCAGGCATTGAGCCTGTGGAAGATGCAACCGCGACACGTAAGCTGCAGGTAGAGACTACACTGGCAGGTACCTCGATGTTGCTGGTGCGCGCGAGCGATGTACCTGCGTATGTCGAGTACGGCGGTGCAGATGTTGGTGTGACCGGTAAGGATGTATTGCTTGAACACACGGGATCGGGTTTGTACGAACCGGTCGATCTCGGCATCGGTCGTTGTCGTCTGGTGCTGGCGGGTAAGCCGGGTGCATACGAAATCAGTCATCGACGACTGCGGGTAGCAACAAAATACCCTGCTGTGACAGCTGATTTTTTTGCACGACGGGGACAGCAGGTTGAGATCATCAAGCTCTATGGTTCGATGGAACTCGCGCCGCTGGTTGGTATGGCGGACCTGATTGTCGATATCACGGAAACCGGCTCTACGCTAAAGGCCAATGGTCTGGTGGTCATTGAAGATATAGCCGAGATCAGTTCACGCCTTATCGTCAATAAGGCATCCATGAAAATGAAACACGAAACTATTCACGCGCTGATTAACTCGATTAAAAGCGCCCTGCAAAAAAGAGTTCCCGATGAATGACCAAGCGGTGATCGACACTGATGACCTACGAATCCGTGAGATCAAGGAATTAATTTCACCCGCCAGCCTGATAGAAGAGATTCCGGTAAGCGCAGACATTGCGCAAAGTGTATACAACGCACGCATGGGGATACGGGGCATTCTCGATCGTGAAGATCATCGCATGGTGGTTGTGGTTGGCCCCTGTTCTATCCACGATCCGGAGGCGGGGATTGAATATGCCAAGCGACTCGCCGCGGTGGTCCCTGAGGTTGAAAATCTGTTGGTCGTGATGCGTGTGTACTTTGAAAAGCCGCGTACTACCGTGGGCTGGAAGGGTTTGATAAACGACCCTGATCTGGACGACAGTTTCTCGATTAATAAAGGATTGCGCACCGCGCGAACACTGCTGCGCGATATTAACGCGGCTGGTGTGCCGGCCGGTACCGAGTTTCTCGACCTGATCAGCCCGCAGTATATCGCTGACCTTGTCGGCTGGGGAGCGATTGGAGCGCGCACCACTGAAAGCCAGGGTCACAGAGAACTTGCCTCGGGTATTTCCGCACCGGTGGGATTCAAAAACGGTACGGGCGGCAGTGTTCAAATAGCAGTTGATGCGATTAACTCCTCGGCGCGACCGCATCACTTTCTGTCAGTTACAAAGGATGGCGCATCTGCGATTTTTTCGACCTCCGGCAATAACGACTGCCATTTAATTCTGCGTGGCGGCCCGCACACCAACTACGATGCCGCCAGTGTCGATGATGCCTCCGCAATGATGGAAAAAAGTGGCCTGACACCGAACATCATGATTGACTTCAGTCACGCCAACAGCCGCAAGAAGTTTGCACGACAACGCTATGTGTGCAGAGATGTTTGCAGTCAAATCGCCGAAGGTGATTATCGGGTCATGGGAGTCATGATTGAAAGTCACCTGATCGAAGGGCGGCAGGATCAAATGCCCGATCGAGAGCTGACCTATGGTCAAAGCATTACTGATCCCTGCATTGGTTGGGACGATACGGTTGAAATGCTGCACGAACTCAATACGGCGGTAGCGCAAAGACGAGAACGCGGTGAACCGACATGACGTTTACCAGTCGTCTGTCCGTCGACGATCACGACTTTGAACAAAAGCTGCAGGCGCTGCTGTCATGGGAGTCGGTGTCTGACCGGTCAATCGCCGATACAGTAGAGACTATTATCGCGCGCATTCGTGAGCACGGGGATGCGGCACTGGTTGCGCTGACCAATGACTTTGATCGTCGATCAGTCGCGAACGCCGCGGCGCTCGAGTTGTCGCCACCGCAGTTAGCGGAGGCGTTTGAACGATTGCCTGCTGCCACCGCCGAGGCGCTGCAGACAGCGGCAGCCAGAGTGACAGATTTCCATCGACGTCAGGTGACCGAGTCCTGGAGATACACAGAGGCCGACGGGACAGTACTGGGGCAGCGGGTGACACCACTCGACCGTGCCGGCCTCTATGTACCCGGTGGCAAGGCTGCTTATCCGTCATCGGTGTTGATGAATGCAATACCTGCCAAAGTTGCTGGGGTGGGGGAACTGGTGATGGTGGTACCGGCACCGGATGGCGAATTGAATGATCTGGTGCTTGCCGCAGCGCACGTTGCCGGTGTTGATCGGGTATTTACCATTGGCGGCGCACAGGCCGTGGCGGCGCTGGCCTATGGCACGGAAACGGTGCCGGCCGTCGACAAGATCGTTGGTCCGGGCAACATTTATGTGGCGACTGCCAAGCGCGCTGTGTTCGGCAAGGTTGGGATCGATATGATTGCCGGCCCCTCCGAAATTTGTGTGGTGTGCGACGGACAGACAGATCCGGCGTGGATTGCCGCCGATCTTTTTTCCCAGGCGGAGCACGACGAGCAGGCGCAGTCGATATTGATCGCGCCCGATGATGACTACATCGATCGGGTGATCGCCGCGATGCAGGATCTGCTGTCGACGATGCCGCGCGCCGATATCATTACCGAGTCGATGCGTAACCGGGGCTGTTGTATCCGGGTGAATAATCTCGAAGAAGCCGTCGATGTTGTCAACCGGGTGGCGCCCGAGCACCTGGAGCTTTCGGTGGAAGACCCCGAATCGTTGTTGACACATATCCGTCATGCGGGCGCGGTGTTTATGGGGCGATATACCGCCGAAGTGCTCGGTGACTATTGTGCGGGGCCCAATCATGTGCTGCCCACGTCCGGAACGGCGCGGTTTTCCAGTCCGCTCGGGGTTTACGATTTCCAAAAGCGCAGCAGCATCGTTGCCTGTTCAGCGGCTGGTGCCTCGGCGCTGGGTAAGACTGCTTCGATACTGGCGCGAGGTGAAGGTCTGGTGGCCCATGCCGTGTCCGCAGAAGTGCGCATCGAAGAGGCCTGAGTCATGTCGTGGCGAAACCACCTGCGGGAAGGTCTGCTGGACATCGAGGCCTACAATGTGCCGACACCGGACGGGCGCATAAAGCTCGATGCGATGGAGAACCCGTATACCTGGCCGGCGCCGTTGCGCCAGCAGTGGCTCGATACGCTGGAACAGATTGATGTCAATCGTTATCCGGACGCGGCCGCTCGTGATCTCAAACAACAACTGCGGCAGACCTACCGGGTGGATGACGACCGCGATCTGCTGGTCGGCAATGGCTCGGATGAGCTGATCCAGATAATCTGTGCCGCCTTTGCCGGGCCGGGTGCAGTGGTGCTGTCGGTGGCACCGGCATTTGTGGTCTATAAAAGTGCGTCTCTGCTGTATGGCATGCGCTACGAAGAAGTCGCGCTGGACGAGGATTTCCAGATGGATACGGCCGCCATGCTCGACGCCATCGACGAACTGCAGCCGGCGGTGGTTTTTATTGCCTACCCGAACAACCCCACGGGGAATCTGTTTGATGCGGCAAGTATCCGCAAAATCATTGAGGCAGCACCTGGTCTGGTGGTGATTGATGAGGCGTATCAGCCGTTCGCGCGGGTTACCTGGATGGATGAGCAACCACCTGAGCACGTAGTGGTCATGCGTACCCTGTCCAAATTTGGTCTGGCCGGTCTGCGTCTCGGTTACCTGATCGGCAGCGGCGCAGTGATCGAACAGCTGGACAAGTTACGTATGCCATATAATGTGAATACGCTGTCGATGGAGACAGCGTCGTTCGCGTTGAAACACCATGAGGTTTTTGATGAACAGGCGCAGCTGATTCTCAGGGAAAAGTCGCGCCTGTTGCAGGCGCTTGGCGCTTACCCCGGCCTGACCGTGTACCCCAGTGATGCCAACTTTGTGCTGGTTAGGGCGGTGGGTGAGGCACAGGCGTTGTTCGAGCATCTGCTCGACGAGGGGATCAGAATCAAAAATTTGTCCGCCACCGGCGGGCGTTTGACGGATTGTCTGCGTATCACTGTGGGCACGCCGGAACAAAACGACAGTTTATTGGCTGCGGTGACCGGTTTTTACCGCCAGCGGTAACCTGCAGGTTGGATTTTGCCAGCGTGTGTGGCATTTAACTCGCAAGCATCGGCAAAGGAACGTGGATAGTCTTGCCGTTAACCTGAGTGTCGGTATCCAACCAGCAAATTGTGATACTATTTTCGGTTTGCCGAAGTCTGAGTATTTCGCTGCAGCCACTGACACCAACCGCTGTATTCCAGCGACGAGCCTGGGAATACGGGTGGATAATGTAGACAGGATAATTCATGCACTTCGGGCCTGAGGCATAGTGGGTTCGTTGCGAAACTAAATCTTTCGTTATCTTTTTGGAGCATCCAATGGCAACAGATCATGTTGCACCCGGTCGGGATGAAAATTCTGACGGGGTTGATAAAAAACGCCGTCGCCTGTTATCCAACACCGCAGGAGTGGTCGGTGCTGCCGGTGCGCTTGCGATGGTGGTACCGTTCATTTCGTCGATGTCACCCAGTGCTCGCGCGAGGGCTGCCGGTGCACCGGTGGAAGTGGACATCAGCAAGCTCGAGCCGGGAGAGCGTGTCATCGTCGAGTGGCGTGGCAAACCCGTGTGGGTGCTGCGGCGCACACCGGCTCTGCTCGAGGGGCTTGAGGCGGTGAAGGACGATCTGCGTGATCCCGGCTCAGACGATTCTGATCAACCGGAATACGCTAAAAACGAATTCCGGTCCCGCGAGAGTCAGCCCGAAGTGCTGGTAATGGTGGGCATTTGTACGCACCTGGGCTGCTCGCCGACTTTTCGCCCCGAGGTAGCGCCGGCGGATCTGGGCCCGGACTGGCAGGGTGGGTTTTTCTGCCCGTGTCACGGCTCGCGATTCGATATTGCCGGACGTGTTTACAAAGGCGTGCCGGCACCGACAAACCTTGAGGTGCCACCTTACTACTACATGACCGACAGTCGCATTCTCGTTGGCGAGAGCGGAGGGCAGGCCTGATGAGCAGAGCATCGAATCTGTTGTCGTGGATTGACGAACGGATCCCGCTGAGCAACACGTGGGATAAACACGTCGGCAAGTACTACGCGCCGAAGAACTTTAATTTCTGGTACTACTTTGGGTCGCTCGCACTGCTGGTGCTGGTGATTCAGATTGTTACCGGCGTCTTTCTGACGATGAACTACAAGGCCGATGGTGACCTCGCGTTCAAGTCTGTTGAATACATCATGCGCGATGTGAACTGGGGGTGGCTGATTCGCTATATGCACTCTACCGGCGCGTCCATGTTTTTTGTGGTGGTGTATCTGCATATGATGCGCGCAATTATGTACGGCTCCTATAAGAAGCCGCGTGAGCTGTTGTGGATCTTCGGCATGCTGATCTATCTGGTGCTCATGGCGGAGGCCTTCATGGGTTACCTGCTGCCCTGGGGACAAATGTCTTTCTGGGGTGCGCAGGTGATCATCTCCCTGTTTGGTGCAATACCGTTTGTCGGTGATGCGGTTACCCTTTGGCTGAAGGGCGATTACGTGGTTTCCGATGCAACGCTCAATCGATTTTTCGCACTGCACGTGATCGCGATGCCGCTGGTACTGATCGGTCTCGTCTTTGTGCATATTGTCGCGCTGCACGAAGTGGGTTCGAACAACCCTGACGGCATCGATATTAAGAAGAACAAAGACGCCGATGGCAAGCCGGTAGACGGCATACCGTTTCATCCTTACTACACAGTGAAGGATCTGGTCGGTGTGGTGGTGTTCTTTATCGTGTTCTTTGCCATCGTGTTTTTCGCACCAGAGATGGGAGGCTACTTCCTCGAGCATGCGAATTATGTCCCGGCCGATCCACTGAAAACGCCGGAACACATCGCGCCGGTGTGGTATTTCACGCCTTTCTACGCCATTCTGCGTGCGGTACCCGATCAGTTCTGGGGAGTCATTGCAATGTTTGCGGCAATCGCAGTGCTGTTCTTCCTGCCCTGGATTGATCGCGGGCCGGTTCGTTCGGTGCGCTACCGCTCGACTGCTTACAAAGTGATCCTCACATTATTTGTCGTTTCGTTTGTTGTGCTGGGTTACTACGGCATTCAGCCGGTCACTCCGGTAGGCACGGTCGTCTCGCGTTTGTGTGCGCTGATGTACTTCGGTTTTTTTATTGCGCTCTGGTTTATCAGTAAAGACGAAAAAACCAAGCCGCTGCCAGAGAGGGTGACGTACTGATGAAAATGTTCAGATCCTTACTCACCACGACGTTTGTGAGTGCAACGATTGCACTGTCCTCAGTGGGCAGTGTGCACGCCGCCGGGGCCGCCGTGGAGCTCGACAGCTTCACGCCGGTGCGCACAGACAAGGCATTGCAACGCGGTGCCCAGGTGTTTGTTAACTACTGCATGGGTTGTCACACGGCTGATTACCACCGTTATTCGCACGTCGCCCGCGACATCGGATTGACCGATGAAGCAGTGGTGGAGAATTTAATCTTCACCACGGATGAAAATGGTGAGCGGAGTAAAATCGGGTCACTCATGCATAACAACATGAGCAAAGAGTACGGTCAGCAGGCCTTCGGCGCAGCACCCCCTAATCTGGCGCTTACCGCAAGGTCGCGCGGGGTGGACTGGTTATACACCTACATGAAGACTTTTTACCTGGACGAATCCCGGCCACTCGGTGCTAATAACAAGGTATACCCGAATGTGGGGATGCCGCATGTGCTGGCGGATCTGCAGGGCTGGCAAAAGGCGGTGTACGAGCCGGACGGAGCGGGCGGCGAAAAGTTTGTCGGCTTTCAGCAAATTACTGAGGGCAGTCTGTCCGCAGACGAATATGATGATACGATCACCGATTTGGTCAGCTTCCTCGACTACCTTGGCGATCCGAATCGCGAGGCGCGTCATTCGCTGGGTATTAAGGTGATGCTGTTTCTGTTTATTTTCCTCATCATCGCTATCCTGCTGAAGAAAGAATACTGGAAAGACGTGCCGCACAACACCTGAGGGTGAGGCAGGTTTCCAGCAGTGACAAGTAGAAGTAATCAGTGCTGCCGGTTGTCCGACCTGAGGGTCAGGCAACCGGCCAGAGAAATCAATCTGGAGAGAATGTGACAGCGCCCGTAACACGCCGTTCCGTGATGACCCTTTACTCGGATCCGAGCTCAATTTTTAGTCACCGCGTACGGATTGTTCTTTTCGAAAAAGACATTACGGTCGAAATCGAAGACGTCGATCCGGACAACAAGCCGGATGATCTGCTGCATCTGAACCCCTACAACACGGTACCGACGCTGGTGGATCGCGACCTGGTGCTGTACGACTCGCGCGTGGTGGCAGAGTACCTGGACGAGCGTTTTCCGCATCCGCCACTGATGCCGGTCGACCCGGTGTCTCGCGCTCGATCCCGACTGGCGCTTTATCGCATCGAGAAAGACTGGTACGACCTGATTCCGATTCTGGAGGGCAGTGATGCGAAAAGAGCCGACGCCGCCCGGATCGCTCTGCGCGATTCACTGGTGGAATCTGCCGAGGTGTTTGCACTGAAGGAATTTTTCCTGAGTGATGAGTACTCTCTGGTAGATGCCACTGTAGCGCCACTACTGTGGCGGCTGAACCATTACGGTGTGGAACTACCGGACACCGCCAGCGCTGTCACGAAATATGCAAAGCGATTGTTCGACAGGGAAGGGTTTCAACTGAGTCTCACCGAGAGTGAGCGAGAAATGCGATAGCGTATCCAGTGAGTTCAGATAACGACAACTCGGGCGACAACACGCTCAAAATGACGTCCAGTCAGCCGTATTTGATTCGCGCTATTTACGAGTGGATTGTTGATAACGACCTGACACCCTACCTGATGGTCGATGCCACAAAAAAAGGCGCCATTGTTCCTGAGGACTATCTGGACGAGCAGGGGCGCATTATTCTCAATATCAGCCCCAGCGCTACCAGTGAACTCCTGATGACCAATGAGGAGGTCACATTCAACGCGCGGTTTAGCGGTCAGGCCATTGGCATTGTTGTGCCGACTTATTGTGTGAAAGCGATCTATGCGCGTGAGAATGGTCAGGGCATGATGTTCAACGACGAAGGCCACGAAGACCAGGGTGCGGGCGACAGCGAAAAAAAGAAGAAGCGTTCGCCGCTTGAACCGGTGCAGACCGAGAGCCAGACTGATCGTCCGACAGAGCCTCCGCCCGACAAAAAACCGCCTGCGGGCAAGGGAAGAAAGGGCCCGAATCTCAAAGTTGTGAAGTAGAGATTGGAGCTGCTGTCGGCCCCGGGTTTGCCGCAGACTTCGCGTTATAGCGGCGAGTGGAACGCGTCTTTTATCCAGTCCAGTCCCGATGCAGAAATCGTCACCGCGTCGAATCGGCAGATAGCATTGGTTTGCCTTTTTGATTGCAGATAATGCAGTGCAGTGAGGGCGATCCGTCGTTGTTTGGCCGGCGTAATACTGCCGGCAGCACCGCCGAAACGGTTGCTCTTCCGATATCTGACTTCAACGAATACCAGTGTGCGGCCGTCCTGCATGATCAGGTCGATTTCGCCCTGTCGTGAGTGATAGTTAGACTCCAGCAGTTGCAGGCCCGCACTGATCAGGTGGCGAGCCGCCTCGGATTCATGTTGTTCGCCCTGCGCCCGCTTATTCACCGCTCACCATAAAAACATCGAACGTCTATATGTCCGGAGAGAGCATCGGCGGCGCTGCGGCTTCCACCGGGATTGCATCACTGGTGCGCACGGGGATGCCTTCCTGGAACTCTGCCCAGGCCAGGCGACGTTGAATGCGATTGCCGGGCGCGAGGGACAGCGCCCCGGTACTGCCGGCCACGCTGTACTGCGGATCAAGGCGCATTCTTTCGAGCTCTTTGTGCAGCAGGTAGGCATCGATACCCAGTGCATTGAGTCGCGCAAAACCGGGGGAGTCATCCGGCTGATGTGGCGCGATGCTTTGAAAAAGTGTGGTGCGTGCGGGCACATCAGTCAGCAGCCACGGAATTTCGTTGTAGCGTATACCGGTGAGGTCGCTGTCGGCTTTTTCATCGGGTGCTCCGGAGTACACCATGGCAGTGCTCAGCACGGGTACTTCACCGGCCCGGTGAAATTTAAGCTGCGGTCTTAACAGTCTGGCCTGTTCAGCGTCGACTGCCATAAAAATTACATCGATGTCGTTTCTGATGGCGGGCTCAAATTCTATTTTCGTGTCGAGCAGTTGTTCCAGTTGCCGTCGGCGTGCATTGCTTGAGTTTATCGACAGCAGTTTTCCGAGTTGCCTTGAATAATCATAAGTGTCCGCTTCGATCACATCGGTGCCGAGTGTGGTGCCACCGGTCTCGACAAACCTTTTTTCAAATGCGGCTGCCAGCCGCTGCGCCAGTGCCGAGTCCGCATGGATGATCAGGGCGTTGTTGTAATCGGCCAGTCTGGCGAAATTGGCGACATCTTTGGCTTCGTCCTCCGGCAGTAAGCCGAACTGATACAGGTTGCTGTTACCGGGGATATCCTCACCTACGTAGTTTAAAGACAGGGTTGGCACTGTGATCTGGTTGCTCGCCGTCAGGTTGACGACTGCCGATTTGTTCAATGGTCCGATGATCAGCGATGCGCCTTCGGCTGCTGCCAGCTGATATTGTTCTATCGCTTTCATGGGATCGCTTTGCGTGTCGTAAAAGCGCACGAACGCGATAGCCCCATCGGCGTAGTGTGCTGCCATGAATCCCGTTTTAATGGCGGTGCCAAGTTCACTGAACTTGCCGCTCAGCGGAAGAAGTAAGGCTATTTGTCCGGATGAAATCGATGAAGAGGCGATGTTGCCGAACGGTGTCGCAGGGTCGGTGCCGGTTTGCGTGACATCGGAAGCCGGGTGGTTCGGGTAGCGGTTGCGCCACAGGGCAAGGCGTCGTGCGCGCGTGGTTTCGTCCATTTGCACTCGCGTCAGCAGGGCGTATTCAACCCAGCCGCGGTAGGTTGGTCCGGCCGGTGTTCTGGCCAGTGCCTGCAGGCCGGCGTTGTCCAGTGCTGTGAGCATTGCCCATATACGTTCGTGGTTTCGTGCGATCGATTGCGGATCGCGAAGGCTGGCCTCAAGCTGAACCCTGGCCTTCAGCGCCTGTGCCGGGTCGCTCATTTGCAGTCGGGCGCGCGCCTGGGCCTCGAGAATGCGCGCTTTCAGTAGAGGGTCCGTGATGGTTCGGGTGTCGGGCAGGCTCTCAAGGGCCGGCTGCGGGTTGCGCTGCGCAAGAGCATAGTAGGCCGCTGCGATGTTGCGACGCAGTTGCAGCGGCTCCGATGGCATGGTTTGAGGCAGGCCGGCAAAGGCTCTCGCACCGTCGTTGTAGAGTTCATTGTCGAAGTAGAGTTCGGTGGCGAGCAACTGGAACTGCAGTTTGCGAGCGGGATCGGTTTCGGTGCTGGCGAGCTGGGCATACATATGTGCCGCCTGTACACTGTCGCCGTTGTTCAGCAGGCTCTGTGCGAGTTCCGGCGTCGGCTTTCCTGCCGGAATTCTCGGTGCACCGGGAGTCTGCGAGATTCTTGGCTGGCCACAACCGGCTGCGATCAGCGCGAATATAATGATCGACGCTGTCGCCAGTCGCCGACGCTTTGAAATGATTGACAACAAAACACGCTACCTCAGCTGTTTGCTAATTGGAGGTCTTTTGAACGCTAATTGTACTATGTCTGTTGAGCGGAGAGTCTGTCATTAGCACGGGCGTTCTTTACGTCATCGCCACGCCGATCGGTAACCTGGCGGATGTCAGTGACCGGATGCGTGAGGTGATCGCTATGGTGGACTGTCTTTACGCCGAGGACACTCGCCATACAGGCATGCTGTGCCAGCGGCTCGGTCTCTCTCCACCGCTGCGAGCACTGCACGATCACAATGAGGGTGATCGGGTTGCCGAACTGCTCGAACGATTGGCCGATGGAGCGCATTTGGGGCTGGTGTCCGATGCGGGTACTCCACTGATCAGCGATCCGGGATACAAAGTGGTCTCAGCCTGTCATCGGCAAGGGATCAGGGTTAGTCCGGTGCCGGGACCTTCTTCGGTGATTGCAGCGCTGTCAGTGTGCGGTTTGCCTACTGACCGGTTTTGTTTCTACGGCTTTTTGCCGGCGAAGTCCAAGGCCCGCCGCGACCTGCTGGCCGAGATTGCGCAACAGTCGTCGACCTCCGTGTTGTTTGAGTCAAAGCACCGGATCGTAAAGTCGCTTTTGGATATCTGTGAGCTCATGGGCGAGCAACGACCTCTGTGCATTGCCAGAGAGCTAACCAAAACCTTTGAAACTGTGATGCACGGAGAGGCCGGAGAGTTGTGTCGCCGGATCGTGGCAAGCCCTGAATCGCAAAAGGGTGAGTTTGTGATCATCGTGCGCGGGCTGGAGTCCGGGACAGCGCAAATCATATCGTCGCAGACCGAAGCACTGCTGGTCGCGGTGGCAGCAGAAGTTGCGCCGCGAAAAGCGGCTGCGATTGTTGCCGACCACGTGGGTGTCAGTAAAAAAGTGCTCTATCAGTGGTTGGTCGAGCGCGATCGGTCAACCTGAGCACGAGGATAAAAGTGGAAGTTGGCCATAAGCCGGGTTCTGTCGTGGACAGTCATTCATCTGGGACACACGTCGCCATGTGCCTCTAGCGATCTACCCGGAAGCACCGCGGACCACGGCATTGCTTCCCTATTTGATCTTGCTCCAAGTGGGGTTTGCCATGCCATCGAATGTTGCCACCGATGCGGTGCGCTCTTACCGCACCCTTTCACCCTTACCGGCCAACGAATTGGCTTAGGCGGTTTGCTCTCTGCTGCACTTTCCGTGGGTTCGCACCCCCCAGGCGTTACCTGGCACTTTGTCCTGTGGAGCCCGGACTTTCCTCCGCCATAGCGGCAGCGACTGTCTGGCCAACTTCACCCGGCGGATGCTACCAGTGTGTGTGGCAGGACCACAACCGGTGATACCGGGGATTTTGTCGGCAACACCCAGCGCATGCTGCCATTGGCCGGCCTGCGTTCGCCCATTCTCCACCACATTCCCTGTGTTGTGTCGAGAACGATACGATTACTGAAGTGAATTCTTTATCTGTTCTCTAAGCTTCTGATTTTTAAAGAGCCTGGCCTGTTTGGTGGGGCCGAGTTGCTGTAACTCCTTGTCGTGGCAGAGTTTTTCAAAGAAAAGTGGTTGCGGTAACTTGTAACTGGGAAGCCCTGTGGTAAAGTTGTGGCTTATCCGATCGGTCATGTGTAGTAAAGTGGGTCGAAAGGGAATAGTCACAACAGTCTGCGTCCATGCTTCTTGGAAAAACCAACATCTCGCTCGATACCAAAGGGCGAATCGCTATTCCTGCGCGCTATCGCGAGCAGTTGGCGGATGCGTGTGACGGAAAGCTTGTGGTGGTTTTCAATCCGATGGACGGATGCCTGACGATCTACCCGCACGGTGAGTGGCAAAAGTGCATGCGCAAGATGGATCAGGTTGAAAACAAGAGCAAAGAGTTTCGGGATCTGCAGCGAATGCTTTACTCGTTTGCCCACGAAGTGGATATGGATGGCAGTGGCCGCGTGCTGATACCACAGGAGCTGAGGGAGTATGTCGGCTTGCAAAAGAATGCAGTGTTAATTGGACACAACGACAAGTTTGAGCTGTGGAGCGAAGAGGAGTGGTTACGGGTCAGCAAAGAAGGGGTGGATAAGTTAATGCAATCAATGCGTTCCAAGCCCGATCGGCCTGACCTTGGGTTTACCCTGTAATGGTTCCTGATCATGTTTCAGTGCTGCACGATGAAGCGATCATGGCACTCGCGATAAAAGCAAATGGTTACTACGTGGATGCCACTTACGGCAGAGGTGGGCATAGCGCATCAATACTGGGTCGTCTGGGAAGTGAGGGCCGTCTGCTGGCGATTGATTGTGACGCTGATGCAATCGCTCATGCGCAGGCGCTGGCGAGAAATGATGATCGTTTTTGTATTGTGCATAGAAACTACAGTGAACTCGTCTCTGCGTTGCACGAGGTAAAGGCGCCGGACCAGGTGGACGGGGTGCTGTTTGATTTAGGCGTTTCATCACCGCAGCTCGATGTGTCTGAGCGCGGTTTCAGTTTTGATCGTGATGGGCCTTTGGATATGCGTATGGATCAGTCTCGTGGCCAGCCGGTGTCGGCATGGCTGGCGCAGGTCTCTCAGCAGGAACTGGCGGAGGTGTTTCGTTCCTACGGTGAAGAACGATATGCCAATCGCATTGCGACCCGTGTGGTGGAGGTTGCCAGTCAGCGCCCGATCACCACCACGGCAGAACTTGCAGAACTGATCAAAAAGGCTCACCCGCGCTGGGAGCGGCACAAGCATCCGGCCACGCGCTGTTTTCAGGCGCTGCGAATTTATATTAATCGGGAGTTGGATAATCTGAAGCTGGCACTGCAGGCTTGTGTGGACGTGCTGCGCCCGGGCGGGCGATTGGTGGTGATCAGCTTCCACTCGCTGGAAGACCGGATCGTAAAGCAGTTTGTGCGCGGTGCAGAGAAAAAAGCGCACCTGCCGCGTGGTCTGCCAGTGATGGAGACACCGGCGCGACCCCCATTTAAAGCAGTTGGAAAAGCAATTCGACCGGGGCCGCGTGAAATTGACGCCAACCCGCGTGCGCGATCTTCCATTATGCGCATTGCAGAGCGGGTGGCGGCATGAAAGGCAGTCATCTGATTGTTGCCGGTCTGGTGTCGTTAAACCTTGTGACCGCGCTTGGCATTGTCTACACGAAACATCAGAGTCGCATGAGCTTTAAAGAGCTGCGTACGGTGCAAAAAGCGATCGACAGCGCTAACACCGAGTGGGGCAGGTTACAGATCGAGGAGAGTACCCTGGCGCGGTTCGGACGCATAGAAGATCTTGCAACACGCAAGTTAAACATGCGCATGCCCGATCACAGCGAAATCAAGATGGTGGTCAAATGAGTGCGCCTGCGCAGCAGTCCAGATTCGGCGTTCGTCGCGCGGTTGTGCTGGCTGTCTTTGCCTTGCTTTTTCTGGTGTTGTGGGCGCGTTCCTTTCAGCTGCAAATACTTGATGCGGGTTTTTATCAGCATCAGGGGGATGTGCGACAGATTCGTACACTGCCCCTGGCGGCGCACCGGGGACGGTTGCTTGATCGGCACGGGGAGCCGCTGGCCGTCAGTTCACCGATTGATTCGGTTTGGGCCGACCCGCGAGAGCTGTCGAACTATGATTCAAAAATAGACCTGTTGGGTTTTGCGCTTGAAATGGATCCGGCGCGGGTAAGGCAGCTCGTCGCCAATGGAGTGGCGAATGAACGCGAATTTATATACCTGAGAAGGCATGTACATCCGCGTATCACTAAAGCGCTGCAGTCGATCAAGGATCGGGGGCAGATTAAGGGTGTTAATATCCAGCGTGAATACGGGCGCTACTACCCGAGCGGTGAGATCACCGCACACGTGCTCGGCTTTAACAATATTGATGATCAGGGTCAGGAAGGGCTGGAGATGGCCTTTGACGAATGGCTCGAGGGTACGCCCGGCAAGCGTCGCGTTGTGACTGATGTGCTCGGGGATGCCATTGAAGATATTGAATTGGTGTCTGAAGCGCGTCCCGGCCGTGATTTAACGCTCAGTATTGATAAGCGCATTCAGTACCTTGCCTACCGCGAGCTGAAGCAGGCGGTCACCTTGAATGGTGCGAAGTCGGGCTCGGCAGTGGTGCTGAATGTTCATACCGGTGAAGTGCTTGCGATGGTGAATCAGCCTTCGTTTAACCCGAACAGATTTTCAGATCGCTCCGGCGGCATACAGCGCAACCGTGCGGTTACCGATGTGCTTGAGCCCGGTTCGACGATTAAGCCCTTTACAATCGCGGCGGCGCTGGAGTCGGGTAAGTTTGCGGTGGACGACGTGATCGATACTGCACCGGGCAGGTTTAATGTCGGGCGCTATGTTGTGCGTGACTTTAAGAACTACGGCGAGCTGTCACTGACCGGCGTACTAAAGAATTCCAGCAATATTGGTGCTGGCAAAATTGCGCTGCAGCTGGACCGTGAAGTACTGTGGAACGCGTTTGATCGGCTTGGTTTCGGCCAGGCACCGCTGATTGAGTTTCCCGGTGCGGTGCCGGGATCAATGCCACACTATTCGCATTGGTCGGTGGTACGGCAGGCAACCGTGTCCTACGGCTATGGTATGTCGACCACGACACTGCAGCTCGCCAGAGCGTATGCCGCACTGGCGGCGGACGGTCTGATGCCCGAGGTTACCTTTCAGAAGCTAACCGGTGAGCCGCGGGTGGAACGTGTTTTCAGTGAACAGACCGCACGCGATCTGCGACAAATGATGCAGTCGGTTGTCAGCAGTGGCACCGGTAAGGCGGCAGGGATTCCCGGTTATACCGTCGCCGGTAAAACAGGGACAACCCATATTTCTGAAAACGGCAGTTACGCGGATGATCGATACATTTCCATGTTTGCCGGTATGGCACCTGCAATTAGCCCGGCCATGGTCGCGGTGATCGTGATCAAAGAGCCGCGTGGTCGCTATTATGGTGGCGAAGTAGCGGCACCGGTGTTCTCGAGAATTATGGCGGGCGCGCTGCGCATCAGCAATGTGAATCCGGACGGTCAGCAGGTTTATGGTCTGCAGGTCAGGAACGCCCAATGATCGCCGAGCCCGTGTCTGTGCCATCGACCGGCGGGGGTATGTCGCTTAGCGCATTGCTGGCTCCCTGGGTTGAGATTGTCGCGGCCGACGACTGCGCTGTGCACGGTATGCAGATCGACAGCAGACAGGTCGCTTCCGGGTATGTCTTTATAGCGCTTGCCGGTGGCCTCAGCCATGGTGTCGACTTCATTGATGAGGTGGTAGCGCAGGGTGCGGTTGCGATACTGGTGGATGCAGATGATCCCGCCGCGGCGTCAGTGCCGACAGAAAAGTATTCAGTGCCTGTCGTCGCGGTACCCGAACTGGCGCGGTGTGCCGGCGCAGTGGTCAGTCGTTACTATCGTGATCCTTCACAGGATTTGCAGGTGGTCGGCGTCACCGGTACCGACGGCAAGACCTCATTGTGCCATTTGCTCGGTCAGGCATTGAATGAAAACCGCAACAACTGCGGGGTTGTGGGTACGCTGGGTATTGGCTTCAGCGATGCCCTGGTGGATGCCGGCCTAACCACGCCGGATTGTGTCACATTGCAGAAGTCACTGGCAGCGTTCAGAGATGCCGGTGCTAACTACGCTGCGATGGAAGTGTCGTCTCACGCGCTGTCGCAACATCGGGTGTCCGGTATTGCATTTGATGTCGCAGTGCTGACCAACCTCGGGCGGGATCATCTCGACTACCATGGTGATATGCAGCAGTATCGCGCTGCCAAGGAAGCGCTTTTTTATCAGCCGCAGTTACGCGCTGCGGTCATTAACAGCGATGATGATTTTGGCAACAGTCTGATCGGCAGGCTGGCGGATCTCGAATTGACGACCTACGGTGTGAATCCACAGGCCGGACAGCATGTGCGCTTTGCAAACGTCGTTCAAAACCACCGCGGGCTTGAATTCGAACTTGAGTTTGCCGGTCGGCAGTACGGGGTAAGCAGCGGTTTATTCGGTGACTTTAATGTGTCGAATCTGACCGCAATATTTGCCGTGCTGGTAGCGTTGGGGTTGTCGCCGGAGCTTGCTGCCAACTCGATTGGTCAGTTGCGTCCAGTACCGGGGCGCATGGAAGTTACCCGTCTCGACAACGGTGTAACGGCAATTGTTGACTACGCGCACAACCCGCACGCGCTTGAGTCAGTGCTGGAGAGTATTTCGAAGCACGTCGATGGACGGCTGACGGTGGTGTTTGGTTGCGGTGGTGACCGCGATCGGGGCAAACGACCCTTGATGGCGGGTATTGCGGAGCAGTATGCCGATCGCTGTATCGTGACCGACGATAACCCGAGGCATGAAAGTGGCGATGAGATTATCAGTCAGATTGTTGCCGGGTTCAGCGCAACTGATCGGGTTTTTGTCGAACGCGACAGAGCGCAAGCCATTCGTGTGGCGCTTGCCGGTGCCGAGGCAGGAGATATTGTTCTCATTGCCGGTAAGGGGCACGAGGCCTATCAGCTGGTGGGTGATCAAAAGCTGCCATTCAGCGACAGCGAAGTGGTTCAGGTCTATGCGGCAGGGCTTGCACCATGATGCTCATGTTGTCGCAGTGGTTGATGCAGTTTGACGACGGATTTCGTGTCGTACAGTACATAACGCTGCGCGCTATCTTCGCCGCGCTGACTTCACTGGTTGCCTGTCTGTTGTTCGGGCCAGGCATGATTCGCTGGTTGCAGCGGGCGAGCATTGGCCAGAGCGTGCGTGACGACGGGCCGAGCAGTCACTTGTCGAAAGCCGGCACTCCCACCATGGGTGGCGCGATGATACTTGTTGCCATTACGGTCAGTGTGTTGTTGTGGTCTGATCTGTCTGTCAGGCATGTATGGGTTGTGTTGTTTGTGATGACTGCGTTTGGTGTGATCGGCTGGATCGATGACTACCGCAAGGTCATGTTGAAAAACTCCGATGGACTGTCCGCATCGTCCAAGTACCTGTATCAGTCGGTGGCGGCGCTTGTGGCGGCAATCTTTATTTATCAGACCGCCCGCAGTTCCGCGGAAGTGAGTCTGTTGATTCCCTATGTGAAGGACGTTTCGATTTTTCTTGGCTGGTTGTTTATTCCGTTTACCTATTTTGTCATTGTCGGCTGCAGCAATGCGGTGAACCTAACCGACGGCCTTGACGGACTTGCCATTATGCCGTCCGTGATGGTCGCCGCTGGTCTCGGTATTTTTGCCTATGTGACCGGCCATGCGGTGTTCTCTGAATACCTCGGCATACCCGGGGTTGTCGGAGTCGGTGAACTCACGGTTTTTTGCTCGAGTCTCGTCGGTGCCGGCCTGGGATTTCTGTGGTTTAACACGTATCCGGCCCAGGTCTTTATGGGAGATGTCGGTGCGCTTGCCATCGGTGCTGCAATCGGTGTGACGGCGGTGCTGGTCAGGCAGGAGATTGTGCTTTTTATTATGGGTGGTGTGTTTGTAATGGAAACTGTGAGCGTGATGCTGCAGGTGGCTTCATTTAAACTTACCGGTAAGCGGATATTTCAAATGGCGCCGCTTCACCACCACTTTGAACTCAAGGGATGGCCCGAACCGCGTGTAATAGTGCGTTTCTGGATCATCACTTTCATTCTGGTACTGGTCGGTATGGCCAGCCTGAAGATCCGCTAGTATGAAAGACAAGCGCGCACTCATTGTCGGTCTGGGAGTCAGCGGAAAGTCTGTGGCCAGATATCTCGCTGCGAACGACATCGCTTTCGATGTCGTTGATCAGAAGGAAGCGACGGCTGACACACTGAACGACCCTGCACTGAAAGACGCTGCCTACATTGGCGGAGGCTGGACGGCGGAATTACTCTGTGACTATCGCCAGGTAATCGTCAGTCCGGGTATCTCTACGCGGGCTGAGGCGTTTACACAGGCGCGTGCGGCTGGCGTGGACGTGGTCGGGGATGTCGAGTTGTTTGCGCGGCGGGTATCTAAACCGGTTGTGGCAGTGACCGGATCCAATGGTAAAAGTACGGTGGTTAGCATGGTGGGCGCGCTGCTGCGGGCAGCAGGTCTGAAGGCAGCGGTGATCGGTAATGTTGGTGTCGCCTGTCTTGATGGACTGTCCGATGATGTCGATGTCTATGTACTCGAACTGTCGAGCTTTCAGCTTGAGACCACCGTCTCGCTGAAGCCGCATGCTGCGAGTGTGTTGAATGTGTGTGAAGATCATCTGGATCGATATACCGGCCTTGAAGACTACGCCGCGGTGAAACGATCAATCTATCGAAGTGCCGTGCACGTGGTTTGCAATGTTGATGATCAGCGCACCATTCCTGAAGCCGGTCAGTCGAGCGCGACTTTCTCTGCGCGCGATACCCACGCAGACTGGTATTCGTCCGGCGAGTTTCTGTGTGGTCCCGATGTCAGGGTGGCGCTTGATGTGTTGCAGGTTTCGGGTGGCCATAATCGCTCGAACGCACTGGCGGCGATGGCGTTGGCAGACACCGTGGTTGATTTGGCTGCAGACAGAAAGAGCGATATTTTTGCGCACGGGTTGTCGCAATTTAACGGGCTGCCGCACCGCTCTGAACTGGTGTGTGCGCAAAATGATATCCGGTGGTTTAACGATTCCAAAGGCACCAATGTGGGTGCCTGTGTCAGTGCGCTGGAAGGTATGGATTGTCCGGTAGTCCTGATCGCCGGCGGACGCGGAAAGAAAGCAGACTATGCACCGATGAAATCGGTGGTCGGCAGAAAATGCCGAGCCGTGGTGCTGATTGGTGAAGAGGCACAAAACATATCAACTGCGCTTGATTCAGTGGTGCCGTTGTATTTTGAGCAATCCATGGCTGATGCAGTTGACCGGGCAGGCCGGATTGCCGAGGCGGGAGACTGTGTGCTGTTGTCTCCGGCATGCAGTAGTTTTGATATGTTCGAAAATTTCGAGGTCCGGGGTCTGGCTTTTTCAGCGGAGGTGAGAAAGCTGTGCGCATAACAGATACAACCGCCCGTATCGATAACGGCGATACCGATTCCCTCAGTTACCTGCCCGCTGGCAAAGCGCCCGGTGCAGTGAAAACCGGCACGACGTTCATCACGACGGAGCGACGCCTTGTCGACTGGGTATTCCTGCTGCTGATCGGCGTACTGGCGACACTGGGCCTGGTGATGGTGTTTTCCGCTTCGATCTCGTTGTCGGAGCGTTTGCACGAAAACGCGATTCATCTGGGTCGCAGTCAGGCGTTATACCTCAGTTTAGGAGTCGTTGCGTGTGCGGTGGTGTGGAAGCTGCCACTGGCATTGTGGGAGCGATATGGCACGTTGCTGCTCGGGCTTGGTCTGCTCTCATTGTGCGTCGTATTGATTCCCGGTATTGGTAAAAGTGTCAACGGCGCACAGCGCTGGATAGATATCGGAGTCTCGGTACAGCCGTCAGAATTTTTTAAGCTGGCCCTGATTCTCTATCTGGCGGGCTTTCTGGTTCGCAAGGGCGAGCAAATCAGAAATGATCTGGTGGTATTTGCAACGCCGTTGGTCATTGCGGTACTTGCTGGCGCATTGTTGTTGAGCGAGCCGGATTTCGGCGCCACTGTAGTCGTGGTTTCAACGGTACTTGCCATGATGTTTATTGCCGGTGTGAAGCTGCGCCACTTTTTCTTTGTATTTGCACTGGCGATCCCTTTTGCAATCGTAGCGATTTATTCTTCTTCGTATCGCCGCGCCCGTCTGTTGAGTTTTATCAACCCGTGGGATGATCCGTTTGCAACGGACTTTCAATTGACGCAGGCGCTGATTGCGATCGGTCGCGGATCGTTTAACGGCGTCGGTCTGGGCAACAGTGTACAAAAGATGGCCTACCTGCCGGAGCCCCACACTGATTTTGTTTTTGCGGTGACCGCAGAAGAGCTGGGTCTGGTCGGTGTCACGGTGGTGTTATTGTTGTTCACACTCATTGTTACCCGCTGCTTTCGCATCGCGCGTGATGCCGAGCGAGCCGGACACTTGTTTGCGTCCCATATGGTGACCGGTATCGGGTTCTGGATCGGATTTCAAACCTTTATCAACATCGGTGCAAATGTTGGCGTGTTGCCAACCAAGGGCATCACGCTGCCACTGTTCAGTTACGGTGGTACCAGCGTCCTGGTGGTTTGCATTGCATTCGGGCTGGTGCTCAGGGCGTATCGTGAAACCGCAGAGCGTTCGGAAGCGGATTTGCGCAAACAGGTGGAAAAGCGACTGGGGCGAAACGTAACGGTGGCGCACGGTGTCTGAGATACAAACCGTCATCATTGCCGCCGGTGGCACCGGGGGGCATGTGTTCCCGGCACTGGCTGTGGCCAGCGAATTGAAGTCGCGCGATGTCAAAGTGGTGTGGGTCGGTACGGAACGCGGCATGGAAGCGGAACTGGTACCGGCGCATGGCTTTGATCTGAGAACGCTGCGCGTCGTCGCACTGCGCGGCAAGGGAATTACCGCACGGCTGGTGAGTGTGTTTCGTCTGTTCGGTTCCATTGTTGGGTCATTGCGACTGATTCGCCGTGAAAAGCCGATGGCGGTACTCGGTATGGGTGGTTACGTTGCCGGACCGGTGTGTGTTGCTGCAAGATTGTGTAATCGCCATACCGTGATGCATGAGCAAAATGCTGTGGCAGGTATGACCAACCGCATCGTAAAAAAATTCGCAAGTGCCGTGCTTGAAGCGGTGCCCGGTACTTTTAAACCTGCGGTCGGTGCAATTCACACCGGCAACCCGGTCAGGCAGGACATCCTGTTACTGGGCACGCCGGTCGAGCGCATGCAACAGCGCAGTGGTCCGATTCGGCTGTTGGTGGTTGGTGGCAGCCAGGGTGCACGCGCGCTGAATGATGTGATGCCGCAGGCGCTCGCCTTGCTGCAACACGCAGTGCAGGTTCGACATCAGGCCGGAAAGTCGAACGCTGATGCCACTGCATTGGCGTATGGCGAAACCAATGTGAATGCGCAGGTGACTGAGTTTATCGACGATATGGCAGATGCCTATGCATGGGCTGATCTGGTTATCTGCCGGGCCGGCGCGATGACTGTTGCAGAGATCGCAGCCGTCGGCGTCGCATCACTCCTCGTGCCTTACCCGTACGCGGTTGATGATCATCAAACAGCCAATGGCAGGTTTCTGGTGCAGGCAGAGGCAGCGGTGATGGTGCAGGAATCTGAATTGACGGCGCAGTTGCTGGCACAGCAACTCAATTCACTATGCGCCAACCGGGAGCAACTACTGTATATGGCTGGCAATGCCCGACAGCTTGGTAAACGCAATGCCACTGATCTGGTGGTTCGCGAGATACTTGGGGAGGCAGCATGAGTTTTCCGGCAAGCAGTGTCCGGGTGCAAAACTGGATGCGTCGGATTGACGGCATGCACTTTGTCGGCATCGGTGGTGTTGGCATGGGCGGCATTGCCGAGGTGATGATTAACCTCGGCTACAGTGTCAGTGGTTCGGATACATCGCGTAATGCACTGGTGAAAAGACTGGAGTCTCTCGGTGCGCGGGTGTTCCTCGGTCACAGTGCCGAGAACGTGGAAGGAGTGGATGTGGTTATCATCTCGTCTGCCATTGCCGAGGATAACCCTGAAGTGATGGCGGCGAGGCAGAACCGTATACCGGTGATCAGGCGCGCGGAGATGCTCAGCGAGTTGATGCGGTTTAAGCAGGGTATCGCCATTGCCGGCACTCACGGTAAAACCACTACCACCAGCCTGGTGGCCAGTGTGCTTACCGAAGGTGGAATGGACCCGACTTATGTCATCGGCGGCAAGCTCAACAGTTCTGCCACCAATGCCTATCTGGGTAAGTCCGAGTGGCTGGTGGCTGAGGCCGATGAGAGTGACGCGTCGTTTCTGTTGTTGCAGCCGGTCATTGCTATCGTCACGAATATCGACGCAGATCATTTGTCTTCTTACGAAAATGACTTTGATCGCCTGAAGCAGGCTTTTATTGATTTTCTACAACACCTGCCTTTCTACGGATTGGCCGTCATGTGCATAGACGACGACACAGTAAAAGAACTGGTGGAGCAGGTGGCGCGACCGGTGATGACCTATGGGTTTGACGCCGAGGCCGATGTGATGGGTTTTAACTTCAGGCAGGATCAAATGAAGTCGTGCTTTGATGTTAGACTGCCGGACGGCAGTGAAATGCGTCAGATCACGTTGAACCTGCCGGGTCTGCACAATGCCCAGAACGCACTTGCCGCCGTGGCAGTTGGCTGGGAACTCGGTTTGCGTCCGACCAATATGCGTCAGTCATTTCAGCACTTCCAGGGCATCGGGCGACGCGCGCAGCCGCTCGGGGAATTGCATCTTGAAGCCGGTAAAGCCGAGCTTTATGACGACTACGGTCACCATCCGCGAGAGGTGGCGGCCACTCTGAAGGCAATAGCGGCGGGCCGGCCGGACAATCGCCTGGTGGTTGTGTTTCAGCCGCATCGCTATACCCGCACCAGAGATCTGTTCGACGACTTTACCGAAGTGCTCAGTGATGCAGATGTGTTGTTGCTCACTGAGGTTTATCCCGCGGGTGAAACACCGATTGCCGGTGCCGATGGCAGAGCGCTGGCGCGTGCGATCCGCCAGCGTGGTGTGATCGATCCGATTTTTGTCAGTGATATCGAAGCTGTACCTCAGACATTGCGTGGCGTACTGATTGATGGAGATGTTGTGTTAACACTCGGAGCCGGCTCTATTGGAGCACTGGCCAACTCACTGCCGGAAGCGTTTGCAGCGGAGGTCGCCAGCCATGCGTAAATCCATAAATAGTGCGGCGCCCATCAAGGCAATGCGTTCTATCTTTTGCGGGAAGCGTCAATGAACAACGTAAGTCAGCCGGTTTCACCGGTCGAACTTGATGGTACCTCGATATCGGGCGCCGGGATTATTGCCGCACTGACCATTCTGGTGGTGGTTTTTATCATCGGACAAATGACAATCAACCACTTTCGCGATCCGGGGCGCTTTCCAATTCGCACGGTTGTGGTGGAAGGGGTGTATCAGCACACCAGCCAGAGCCAGCTCAAAGAGCGTGTGCTGTCACAGGCAGACAGAGGTTTTTTTAATCTCGACATATCCACCATTCAGCAGGAAGTGGAGGAACTGCCCTGGGTAGATCGTGCTTATGTGCGACGTATCTGGCCGGAGAGTATTAATGTCCTGATCGAGGAACACACGCCGGTTGCCCGCTGGGGAAATGATGGATTGGTCAGCGACAAGTTCAAATTGTTCTTTCCGCCTAAGCTTGGCGGGGCCGAAGATGCACTGGTGAGCAATCTGGTCCATGAACTTCCGGTCTTGTATTCACCGGTTCGGCGGCATGCGGCGCTGCTTAAGCTGCACAGAGAAACTGAGCCACTGTTCAGGGCGATAGAAGCACCGCTGGTCGGTATCAGTGAAGATGAAAGGCGTTCGGTGACGCTGATGCTGGACGGGGATGTTCAGGTGGTGATCGGGCACCGACTTATTGCTGAGCGGATAGAACGGTTTGTCGATATTTTCCGATCTTACGTAGCGCCCGTATACGACGATGTGGCGCGCGTGGATATGCGATATACCAATGGTTTTGCGATGGCCAGAAAAAGTGAGTTATCAAATAACGCGAGGGTGAACTGATGGCGATGGCTGCGGATCAGAGAATAGTTGTTGGGCTGGACATTGGCACATCGAAGATAGTCGCGATAATCGCGCGTGTGTACGAGGATGATCGAATCGAAATTATCGGTCTCGGACACAAGCCATCCGAAGGCCTGAAGAAAGGAGTGGTGGTTAACATTGAAGCCACTGTGTCTGCGATAGAAGAGGCAGTTAACGAAGCTGAGCTTATGGCGGGTGTGCAGGTTAAGTCTGTTTATGCAGGCATTGCCGGCAGTCACATAAAAAGCATGAACTCGCACGGCATCGTGGCCATCAAGGATGGCGAAGTTTCAGATAACGATGTCGATCGCGTGATCGATGCAGCCAAAGCGGTGGCAATACCGGCGGATCAGAGAATAATTCATGTGCTGCCGCAGGAATTTATTATTGACGGGCAGGAAGGTATACGCGAACCGATCGGTATGTCCGGTGTTCGACTGGAAGCAAAAGTGCACCTGGTAACCGGCTCGGTCAGTGCGTCGCAGAATATCATCAAGTGTGTACAACGATGTGGTCTTGAAGTTGAGGACATTATCCTTGAGCAATTGGCCTCATCGTTTTCCGTGCTAACAGAAGATGAAAAGGATCTGGGTGTTTGCCTGGTGGACATCGGCGGTGGTACGACAGACATTGTTGTGTTTACCGATGGTGCCATTCAGCACACTGCAGTGATCCCCATAGCGGGCGACCAGGTGACTAACGATATTGCGGTTGCGCTGCGCACACCGACGCAATACGCCGAAGATATTAAAACGCGTTATGCGTGTGCGCTGCGACAGAAAGCGCAGCCCGACGAAGTGATAGAAGTGCCGGGTGTCGGTGACAGGGCGCCGCGAGAGCTCGAAAGACAGACACTCGCTGAAGTGGTCGAGCCGCGATACGAAGAACTATTTTCACTGGTTCACGCGGAGCTGCAGCGCAGTGGATTTGAAGAAGCCTGTGGGTCGGGGATTGTCCTGACGGGCGGCAGTTCGAAAATAGAAGGAGCAGTTGAGCTGGCAGAGGAAGTGTTCCATATGCCCGTGCGTTTAGGTGAACCGCAGAATATTCACGGATTGGCGGATGTGGTATGCAATCCAATCCACGCAACGGGTGTTGGGCTGGTGATGTATGGACAAAGGTCCGGCGGGCAGTCAATTGGTGACGGGAAAGGGGGTGAAACAAGTGAGGAGGGGATACTTGAACGAATGAAGAATTGGTTCAAACGAAATTTTTAGATGCACGACTTTTTATTAGCTTAATAGTTAAACAACCGAGGGTGAGCAATGTTCCAATACGATGTTAATCAGAATCAGGCAGCTGTCATCAAGCTGATCGGCGTTGGTGGTGGTGGCGGCAATGCGGTAGAGCACATGATGAACGCCAACATTCATGGCGTTGAATATATTTGTGCAAATACCGATGCACAGGTGCTGTCAAAGATGGGTGCCAAAAGCACAATTCAGCTCGGCACTGAAATTACCAAGGGTCTGGGTGCAGGCACGAACCCCGATATCGGACGACAGGCCGCACAGGAAGACCGCGACCATATCGCACAGGTGATTAATGGTGCCGATATGTTATTCCTGACTGCCGGTATGGGTGGTGGCACGGGCACAGGTGCGATTCCTGTTATTGCGTCCATTGCCAAGGATCTCGGAATTCTCACGGTTGCGGTTGTCACCAAGCCGTTTCCATTTGAAGGTGGAAAGCGCCGCCAGGTAGCCGAGGAAGGTCTCATCGAACTGCGCCAGCACGTGGATTCGCTAATTATCGTGCCTAACGAGAAGCTGCTGACTAACCTCGGCCCGAACGTTACCGTGCTGCAGGCATTTAAAGCGGCAAACGATGTGTTGAAAAACGCAGTGCAGGGTATCGCCGAAATTATCACCAACCCGGGTCTGATCAATGTGGACTTTGCGGACGTCCGAGCGGTGATGTCTGAGATGGGTAAAGCGATGATGGGTACGGGTAGCGGTCACGGCGAAGATCGTGCGCTTGAAGCCGCGACCGGTGCCACGCAAAGCCCGCTGCTGGACGACATCAATCTCAAGGGTGCCCGCGGCATCCTGTGTAACATCACTGCCGGTGCCGATCTTTCAATGCATGAATTTCAGCAGGTTGGTGATGTGATCGAAGATATCGCCGCCACCGATGCGAACGTAGTGATCGGTACTTCGATCGACAAGGAAATGGAGGGTGAAATTCGCGTCACTGTCGTGGCCACCGGGCTGGCTGAGGATCGGTCCAAGAAGCCCATGCGACTGGTGAGTTCAGATGAAAAGAAATCCACCAGCAACTATGCCAAATATGAAGAGCCGGCTGCCGGTCGGATGGGTAAAAACAGTGAGCGTCGTGTGCGCAGCCGGGTAAGACAGAGTACGGAAGAAGCGCAGCCAAAGGCAGGTAAAGCACTCGACCTTGCCAATGTTGAGCGTGAGGATGACGAGTTGGATTACCTCGATCTTCCAACATTTCTGCGACGTCAGGCAGACTGAGGGGTCTATTGAATAAGAAGTAGGGCACACTGCGCCCGCTCCGGGTCGGGCGCAGTCGTCAGTTCAGTTGAAATCAGGCATGGTCGGCACAATATGTGGCAGTGGAAGCGTCGGCAATCGGTGAGCCTCGACTATAATTACCATCGTTTAACGTGCTGGTGATTCGTGGGTCCGATGCATTAGCATGCAGCTTTGGTCGCTGACGCCAATTGGTCGGTGGCAACTAGTTTTGGGTAAGCACCCGCAGTTAATACCCCTCCCGGGGAAAGCCGAAAAGGATAATAACAGGTGATCCGTCAGCGAACGCTCAACAATCCAATCCATGCAACTGGCGTGGGCCTGCACACTGGGCGTAAAGTTTATCTCACGCTGTCACCAGCGCCGATTAATACGGGCATTGTCTTTCGACGCACCATTGGTTCAGAGGTTGTCAGTATTCCGGCAGTCGCCAGCCGTGTTGTATCAACTGAACTGGCGACCACTATTGGTGACGATCGGGGTAACACTATTTCAACCATCGAACACCTCATGGCGGCGTTCGCAGGGTTGGGTGTCGACAACTGCTTCATTGATGTCAGCGCCCGAGAGGTACCGATTATGGATGGCAGCTCGGCCCCGTTTATTTTCCTGATTCAGTCAGCTGGTATCCGCGAGCAGGTAGCACCCAAGCGCTTTGTGAAAATCAAGCGCACACTGATGGTTGAGGAAGACGATAAGTGGGTTCGTTTCGATCCGTATGACGGATTTCGGGTCGATTTTGAGATCAGCTTCAAGCACCCCGCGATTGCCGAAGGCTCGCAAAAAGCGGTGATCGATTTTTCGTCCACCTCTTTTGTGCGCGAAATCAGTCGGGCGCGCACCTTCGGTTTTATGAGCGATATCGAGAACCTTCGCAAGCGGGATCTCGCGCTGGGCGGCTGTCTCGACAATGCGATAGTCGTCGACAACTATAAAGTGCTGAACACCGACGGATTGCGCTACGACGATGAATTCGTGCGCCACAAGATTCTCGATGCAATCGGCGATCTGTTTCAGTTGGGTCGCGGTGTGATCGGGCAGCTCACCGGCTATAAATCCGGCCATGGCCTGAACAATAAGCTGGTGCGGGCGCTGATCGAACAGCCCGATGCGTGGGAAGAGGTGACTTTCGAAGAGGAAGAGGGACCGATTGTCTACTCTCAGCCACTGGCAGTGGCCAGCTAGTACCCTCCCTCGAAGCCGCGCCAGGTGCGCGGTTTAGCTGCGAGGCGCGACCGGAGGCACACTCCTCGCCGCCACCGCGCGCACCACGGTGCCGTGCTTGCTCATTACTTTTCTAATCTCGGCGTCGTAGAACCGCAGTTTTGCGGTCCAGGCGGGTGATTCACAAAAAACGGTGAGCTTTGTGTCTTCTAGTGTGGCGTAGACGACAGTGCGCTGCACCTCCGGCGGCAGTGCGAGCACCAAGAGGTCTTTCAGCTTCTGCCACTCATCGGATTTGCGAACGAGTGTGGGGTCGAGGTATTGATTGATTTGCTGCATTTCTGGAACTCGCCGTTATGGCAACAGTCTACCGCAAGCGGCGCCGGATAACGCGTTTTTACACATTCGCCGGCAGATGATCAGCCGTTAATGCCGCTGGGGGCGCAATGAGCGTTAAAATTGCATCAACAACACGTTTGGTGTGGCGCCGCCTTGCATCAGCCGGTCTTGCCCACATTGTCAGTACATCACAGGCAGTTCGGACCGGACCAGATATCTGAATCAGTCACGACCGCTGTCACTCCTGCTACCATAAGGCGCTTCTGCGTCACGTTCAGATCGGATATTCAGAAATGATAAATAACCAGGCTTGGGTAGCTGACAGATGATTGGCAATCTGGTTAAGAAATTTGTCGGCAGTCGCAATGATCGGCTGGTCAAGCAGTACCAGAAACAGGTGCTGGCTGCGAATCAGTTTGCCGATGCCTGTGCGGCGCTCAGTGATGAGCAGCTGCGAGCGAAAACAGATGAGCTGCGGGCGAAAGTCGCCGACGGTGCGGAGCTTGCCGATTTGCTGCCTGAGGCCTTCGCGATAGTGCGGGAGGCGGGCACCAGAAGTCTCGGTATGCGGCACTACGACGTGCAGTTTATCGGTGGTGCCGTGTTGCACGATGGCAAAATCGCAGAGATGCGGACCGGTGAGGGAAAGACGCTCGTGGCTACCACAGCGGTCTACCTCAATGCGCTGACCGGCAAAGGTGTACATGTGGTCACGGTCAATGACTACCTGGCGCAGCGCGATGCCGAGTGGATGGGGACGGTGTATCGTTTCCTCGGTCTGAGCGTCGGCGTCATTGTGGGCGGACTCGATTCAGCATCGCGCCGCGAGGCCTATGCCGCCGATGTCACCTACGGAACCAACAATGAATTCGGCTTTGACTACCTGCGCGACAACATGGCCATGTCGACAGAAGACAAAGTTCAGCGCGGCTTGCACTTCGCCATCGTCGACGAGGTGGACTCCATTCTGATCGACGAGGCGAGAACCCCGTTGATTATTTCCGGACCGACCAGCGAAAGCAGCGAGACCTACGCCAGTATCAATCAGGTAATTCCGAAACTGCAGCCGGTCGAAGAGGAAGATGGCCCGGGTGATTTCACGGTGGATGAAAAAGCCAAGCAGGTACACCTGACTGAGACGGGGATGGATAACGTGGAGCAGGTGCTCGTCGAGCATGGCATGCTTGGGGAGAACGACAGCCTGTACGACCCTGCCTACATCAGTCTGCTGCATCACCTCAACGCGGGGCTGCGGGCACACGCGATTTACAAAAAGGACATCGACTACATCGTCGCCAATGATCAAATTGTGATTGTCGATGAGTTCACCGGCCGCACGATGGCGGGCAGACGATGGTCGGACGGACTGCACCAGGCAGTGGAGGCGAAAGAGGAGGTAACGATTCATCAGGAGAATCAGACCCTGGCCTCGATTACCTACCAGAACTACTTCCGACTGTACGACAAGCTGGCCGGTATGACCGGAACAGCGGATACCGAGGCGTTCGAATTCCAGTCTATTTACAACCTGGAGGTTGTGGTCATACCGACGCACAAATCGATGATTCGCGATGATCGCGGCGACCTGATTTACCTGACGCAACGTGAAAAATACGAGGCAATTGTTGAAGACATCGAAGACTGTGCCGGGCGGGAGCAGCCCGTGCTGGTCGGGACCACCTCGATTGAAACGTCGGAGTACCTCTCCGGATTGCTCAATCAGAAAAAAATAAAGCACGAAGTACTGAACGCCAAGCAGCACGAACGCGAAGCGCAGATAATCGCCGATGCGGGGCGGCCCGGTGCGGTCACTATCGCCACCAACATGGCGGGTCGGGGAACCGATATCGTGCTCGGTGGCAACCTCGAAGCAGAGCTTGAAAGCCTCGGTGAGATTGCCGAGGCGGAAAAACAGAAGCGTACGCAGGAATGGGAGCAGCGACACCAGCGGGTGCTCGATGCGGGCGGATTGCACATTATCGGTACCGAACGGCATGAGAGCCGCCGTATCGACAATCAGCTGCGCGGGCGCTCGGGGCGTCAGGGTGATCCCGGATCGTCGCGCTTTTATCTGTCGCTGGAAGATAATCTGATGCGCATCTTCGCCTCCGAGCGAATCGGTAACATCATGCAGAAGCTTGGCATGGAAGAGGGCGAGGCTATTGAGCATTCACTGGTCACCCGGGCCATAGAAAACGCACAGCGCAAAGTTGAGGGCCACAACTTCGATATCCGCAAGCACTTGCTTGAGTACGATGATGTCGCCAATGATCAGCGCAAGGTAATCTACGAACAACGCGACGACCTGATCGATGCTGAAGACGTTTCAGAAAATGTCACAGCGATGCGTGAAGATGCCGTAGAGACTCTGCTGAATGAGTATGTTCCGCCGGGTTCAATGGACGAGACATGGGACCTTGAAGGAGCCAGTACACAGATCAAATCTGCCTTCGACCTCGATGTGGATCTGAAAGCGGCGCTGGATGCGGACGATGAAATGGATGAGCAAGGTCTGCGCGAGATGGTCATTGATAAGATGGCCGGCAAGTATGAGGAGACGGAGGCCCGGGCGGGCACCGACACGCTGCGACGCTTCGAAAAGTTCGTCATGCTCAAGACGCTCGACGATCACTGGAAAGAACACCTCGCGTCGATGGATTATCTGCGACAGAGTGTCGGCCTGAGAGGGTATGCGCAAAAGAATCCAAAGCAGGAGTACAAGCGCGAATCTTTTGAGTTGTTCTCCCACATGCTTGATGAATACAAGAAAGAAGTGGTCGGTGTGCTGGCCAAAGTGCAGGTGCAGGATCAGGCACAGGTAGCGCAGGCCGAAGCACAGGCGCAGGAGCAGGCGCCGAAAGAGGTCAGCTACGAACACGCTCAGGCCGCCAGTGCGACGGCATCAGCGCCTCCGGCGTCGCAGGGTCAGCCTGTACAGGGCCGACCGGCAGGCAGTGCCGATCCCCTTGCAGAACCGTTTACCCGCGATCAGCCCAAAGTGGGGCGCAATGATCCGTGCTGGTGTGGCTCGGGCAAAAAATTCAAGCGCTGTCATGGCAAATTGAATTAATGGCCGTTGGGCTGGATTCGCCCGACCGCATAGATTCGGTTGCCGGTGTTGAACTGGCCGCCGGCAGCGGTGGTGTAAAGTCGCAGGGTCACGATGATCTATTGCTGATGACCCTGGCGCCCGGGTCTGTCGTATCGGGTGTGTTCACTAAAAACGCTTACTGTGCCGCTCCGGTGACCATTGCCCGCGAGCATCTCGCCGGCGGCCACATCAGAGCGCTCCTGATTAATTCCGGTAATGCGAATGCCGGCACCGGTGAGAACGGTTTGCAGGATGCCAGAACACTGTGCCGCACTGTCGCCACCGCAGTTGGAATCGATGCAGCGCAGGTATTGCCTTTTTCCACCGGCGTCATCGGCGAGCGGTTGCCCGTGGACCGTATGGCCGCAGGGGTCGGGAGACTTGCACAGGAGCTGTCAGCTGGAAACTGGGTAGCGGCGGCCAGAGCGATCATGACTACCGATACCGTGCCGAAAGCCATCAGTCGCAAAGTAGTGATCGATAGTCACACCGTGACCATCGCAGGCATTTCGAAAGGCTCCGGCATGATCCACCCGAATATGGCGACCATGCTGGCCTTTGTCGCCACCGATGCACTGGTGGATCAGGCGGCGCTTGATCGGCTGACGGTATCGACGACGGACACGACCTTCAACTGCGTGACCGTGGATGGAGATACCTCGACCAATGACGCGTTCATTACGCTGGCGACCGGTTGTGCATCAAACCGAGTGCTCGATGAACAGCACCCCCAATGGTCTGAGTTTGTCGGTGCACTGCACGAGGTCTGTTTATTTCTTGCGCATGCGATCGTGCGTGATGGTGAAGGGGCGACCAAGTTCGTTGAAATTGAAGTCTCGGGCGGAGAGTCGCAGGCGGACTGTCGGGAAGTAGGTCTTTCTGTCGCGCACTCCCCACTGGTAAAAACAGCGTTTTTTGCCGGAGATCCGAATCTCGGCAGGATACTCATGGCAATCGGCAAGAGTCGGGTAGACAACCTGGACATTGGCCGTGTGTCGTTGCAGCTTAACGATCTGTCAGTGGTGGAGAACGGGGAGCCATCGGCACAATACGATGAAAGTCACGCCAGCCGGATTATGGCCGAAGCGGAATTCAGTATCGCCATTGACCTTGGGCGCGGTTCGGAAAAACTCAGTGTCTGGACCAGTGATCTATCTTACGACTACGTCAAGATCAACGCGGAGTATCGCAGTTAACCCGGCTGCTCGCTGGCGGCTTTTTGCAGTAGTGTCTGATGAATTGTATCGACCTGGGTGGCAAGTGATTCCACTGACCCGCTGTTGTCGATAACGGTGTCGGCAATGGCAAGTCGCTGAGATCGCTTAGCCTGACTTTCGAGTATTTTCCGCGCTTGTTGTTCCGTACTGCCATCGCGTTGCATGACCCGTCGAATTTGAGTTTCCTCACCGACGTCGACAATGATCACATGATCGTAGTGGTCTTGCTGAGCGGTCTCGACCAGTAGCGGAATAACGACAACGCAATAAGGTGCATTGTCGTCTTCGAAGCGTTGCAGTGCCTCGGTGGTTAATCGACGAACTTCCGGATGTACAATGGACTCCAGATCCGCCCGTGCCTCGCTGTTATTGAAAACAATTTGCCGCAGCTTCTTTCGATCAAGCGCGCCGCTTTCGTCGATGATGTCTGCGCCGAACCGTCGACAGATAGAACCAAGGCCGGGTGTTCCGACTGCAACGGCCTCTCGACTCAGGAGATCGGCATCAATCACGGGAACGCCGAGGGATTGAAACTGATCGCTGACCGATGTTTTGCCGCTGGCGATACCGCCACTGAGTGCAACCTTCAGCATAGCTTGAATTCAGAATAGACAGTTACGGGCATAGTGTGAATGCTTTACACCCGCTATGCGCACGATCAGCCGAATTGACTGGTATATACCGTTATTATCTGATCACCCCACATGAGAGCGACCCAGCCTGCGACAGCGAGGTATGGACCGAACGGAATCGGTTTGTCCCTGCGGTGCTTTAAAAGCACCATCATCATGATTCCAACTACGGCACCTGTCAATGAAGACAGAAGAATAATCAGGGGGAGTTTCATCCAGCCAAGCCAGGCACCCAGTGCAGCCAGCAGCTTGAAGTCGCCGAACCCCATGCCCTCTTTGCCGGTGATCAGCCTGAACGCCTGAAACACGACCCACAGTACCATGTAGCCGGCGGCGGCACCGATAATAGCCTGATGTGAGTCCACAAATACCGGCACCAGACTGATCACGAGTCCGAGCCACATCAGTGGCAGGGTAATGGAGTCTGGCAATAGTGTGGTATGAAGGTCGATTAGTGCGAGGCTGATCAGTGCCCAGGTAAAAAGCAGCGCGAATACAGTCTGCATCGTCGCACCGAATTTCATCGCAACCAGCAGTGATAAAACGGCGGT
>CAZOXM010000017.1:4245-13917 GCA_964583825.1 uncultured Granulosicoccaceae bacterium | reverse complement strand
CAGTCTGCATCGTCGCACCGAATTTCATCGCAACCAGCAGTGATAAAACGGCGGTCATTAGTTCGACCAGCGGATACTGAATCGAAATTCGGGTTTTACAATTGCCGCACCTGCCGCGGAGAAACAGCCAGGACAACACCGGGATATTCCCCCAGCCGCTGATCTGCTTATCGCATGAGGGGCACGCTGAGCGAGGCACCATGAGATTGAAAGCTGATGGCTCTGCTTCGGGCTCGAGTTCAAGGTACTCACGGCATTCCCTGCGCCAGCCGCGTGCCATCATTATCGGCAGACGGTAGGCGACCACATTCAGGAAGCTACCGACAAAAAGGCCGAAGAGAATACAAACGAAAAAGAGCAGCGGATCGCTGCTCTGCAGGGCACTGAGTAATGTCATAGGCTGGCTGACTGCGGAGTGCAGTGCTTCCGTTAGAATGCGTCGCCCATTTTAAAGATTGGCAGGTACATCGCAACCACAAGTCCACCGACGACCACGCCGAGGAAAGCCATGATCATTGGCTCCATTAAGCTCGTGAGCGCATCTACGGCGTTGTCTACTTCTTCTTCGTAGTAGTCTGCGACTTTGCCGAGCATGTCATCCAGAGCGCCTGACTCTTCACCGATGGATACCATTTGGATGGCCATGTTGGAGAAGAGGTTCTGCTGACGCATGGTCGCGGTGAGTCGCTGACCGGTGGACGTGTCGTCCTTCATCTTCAGAATGGCATCGCGATAAACCGCATTACCAGAAGCACCCGCCACTGAATCCATCGCCTCGACCAGCGGTACACCAGCGGAAGACATGGTAGATAGCGTTCTTGCGAACTTTGATGTTGATGCTTTGTGTACGATCTCCCCGAAAATCGGGAGTTTCAGCACGAGAAAATCAACCTTGTCTCGAAACTTCTGCGATTTTCCGTGAATGGTCTTGAGTACAAACACAGTTGCACCGATGGCACCGAATATCACCCACCACCATTCCTGCATAAACTCAGATAAATCAACAACTACCCGCGTGAATGCGGGTAAGTCACTACCTACCCCAGCGAACAGGGACTCAAACTGCGGTACGACAAAAACCAGCAGAATACAGGTGACAATGAATGCGACTACCAACACCGCGATTGGGTAGAACATCGCACTTTTAATTTTTGCCCGTAGTGCCTCGGTTTTCTCTTTGTAGGTCGCGACTTCATTCAGCAGTTTCTCAAGCGTTCCGGATTGTTCACCGGCTTCAACCAGGTTGCAAAAAAGATCATCAAAATGATCGGGGTGCTTTTTAAGCGCGACGGTGAGGCTGCTGCCGCCTTCGACGTCGGCCTTTATTTGATTGACAACCTGAGCCATGGCCTTGTTGTCCAATCCGTTCGCAACAATCTCGAACGCCTGAACCAGGGGAACACCGGCGGCCATCATGGTTGTTAACTGTCTGGCGAAAATCGCAATGTCGCCGGCAGTGATTTTGTTTCTTCCGCCCTTGATAGGCTTCTGTTTTCTAACTTTTGTCGGGGTAATGCCCTGGCGTCGGAGCTGAGCTTTGATTAAATCAACGCTCTTGCTCGCCATCTCACCCTTGACGGTCTGGCCTTTGGAATCCTTGCCTTCCCAGACAAATAGAGTTTTTGCGTCTGCTGCTGCCATGTCTATTTAGTCCTGAGTCACTCGGTTTGCTTCTTCGAGGCTGGTCAGACCGGCCATCACTTTCTTGAGGGCTGATCGTCGCAGATCGTCAATACCTTCCTTCTCTGCCTGGTCTGCAATATCTATGGCATTTCCGTCATTCATGATAATACGCCCCATGTCGTCGGAAATCGGCATCACCTGATAGATACCGACTCGCCCTTTGTAGCCTTCGTTACACTTGCTGCAACCACCGGGCTTGGCCTGATAGATCTCAAGGTCTGTCAGGTCTTCCTCTGTAAAACCCTCCGTCAATAAAACGTCTTTCGGCACATCGGCAGGCTGTTTACAATCAGAGCAAAGTCGACGTGCGAGCCTCTGGGCGATGATCAGGGTAACGGCAGTGGCGACGTTGAATGCCGGCACGCCCATATTCATCAGTCGCGAAATGGTTTGCGGTGCGTCGTTCGTGTGCAGTGTGGACAAAACAAGATGTCCGGTTTGCGCGGCCTTAATTGCGATACTGGCGGTTTCAAGATCACGAATCTCGCCCACCATGATCACGTCCGGATCCTGGCGGAGGAAGGCTTTCAGCGCCTCGGCGAAGGTGAGACCCGCTTTCGGGTTGACGTTGACCTGGTTGATACCAGCCAGGTTGATTTCCGCCGGGTCTTCCGCTGTGGAGATGTTGGTGTCAGGTGTGTTGAGGATATTGAGGCCGGTATACAGTGATACGGTTTTACCACTACCGGTGGGCCCGGTCACCAGAATCATCCCATAGGGGTTGGACAGCGCGTCCATGTAGCGTTTCTTCTGGATATCCTCGTATCCGAGTACGTCAATACCGAGCTGTGCGCTGCTCGGATCAAGAATACGCAGAACGGTCTTTTCACCAAACAGGGTCGGGCAGGTATTGACACGAAAGTCGATTGCCCGGTTCTTGGAAATCTTCAGCTTGATACGTCCGTCCTGCGGAACGCGACGTTCGGAGATGTCCATGCGAGACATTACCTTGAGTCGTGCGGTCAGGCGTCCAGCCATGTTCAATGGTGGTTCGGATACGGTTTGCAGAATCCCGTCAATTCGAAATCGAATCCGGAATATCTTTTCATAGGGTTCGACGTGAATATCTGAAGCACCGCGTTTTATTGCATCGAGCAGCACTTTGTTGACGAAACGCACAATGGGCGTGTCATCCACATCGGATGAGTCGTCGTCGTCGTTCATGGACTCGTCACCACCGAGTTCCATGTCGAAGCTCTCGTCCAGTCCCTCTGTCAGCGAGCTCATACCACTGCCGGAACTTGCCGTCTCGATCAGTGCAGCAAGCTTGTCCTCTTCAACCAGCACCGGTGTGATAGACAAACCCGAGCTGAATTTGATTTCATCCAGTGCTGTGGTGTTGGTTGGGTCTGAAATTGCGACAAACAGACGACCGCCGCGCTGGAAAATTGGCAGTGCGTTATTTTTTGCAACGGTTTCCTCGTTGATATGCTCCGAGGGAAGCGTATCCGTCACCAGTGTGCCCAAGTCGAACAGTGAAAATCCGAACTCCTGTGCGGCGATGTTGGCAATCCTAGTCGCCGATATATCCATATGATGGACCAAGTGACTGATTAGCTGGCGCTTATTCGCGCTGGCGTCTGCGAGAGCCTGGAGCGCATCCGCTTCAGATAGCACGTCCTCCCGCACCAATCTTCTTGGTAGCCCCGAAAGTGACTGCTTGGCGTCATTCGAAGTTGTGTTGACGGACATAATTTCGCCTGAATCCTGGATAATTGGTGTCAATAGGTGGCATCGGCATGGAGTCTTATAAGTTGAGGCTGTCCAGGCGGGATGACCTGATGATTCTGCGTTTATCTGAAATTCAGCAAACTTGCGGCCGTTTTTATTAGTGTGGCGTGCATTTTGCGGGTTTCGCGAATTGCAAAAATACGGAATTTATTTCTGATGAGTAGCGTGTCGATAGTACTTCCCGCTAAAAACGAGGAAGTCGGACTACAAAAAACACTGCCGCTGATCAGAAAGTTGCATCCTGCTGCAGAAATAATTGTTGTAAACGATGGCTCGGAAGACAACACCGAAGGTGTAGCGAAAGCGGTCGAAGGTGTGATCTGCGTCAATCATCCGGTGGGGATCGGTAATGGCGGAGCGATTAAGAGCGGCGCCAGAGTTGCCACTGGCGATATCGTTGTGTTTATGGATGCTGATGGTCAGCACGACCCGCGAGACATAGCGCGCCTACTCGAACCATTTTCTCGCGGCTATGATATGGTAGTGGGCGCGCGCAATCGAAGTTCCCAGGCTTCTACGCTACGCGCACTGGCCAACAGTCTTTTCAACAACCTTGCCTCACTGATGACTGGGTTTGAGATAAGAGATCTTACCTCCGGCTTTCGGGCGGTACGACGCGACAAATTTCTGTCAATTCTATACCTGTTACCCAATAAGTTTTCCTACCCTACTACCAGCACAATGGCATTTTTCCGCAGTGGATATTTCGTAGAATATCTGCCAATTAAAGCTGCTGAGCGTGAGGGGGTCAGCCATATAAAGATCTTCCGCGACGGCGTCCGATTTATTATCATTATACTAAAAGTCGGTGCGCTGTTTTCTCCAATGCGCTTCTTCCTGCCTATTAGTGCAGTACTCTTTAGTATGGCAAGTGTCTATTTCCTTTATACACTATTCGGAGCGGGCAGATTCACCAATATGGGTGTGTTACTTTATATTTCGTCGTTATCCACATTCCTGATTGGGTTGGTGTCGGAGCAGGTTTCAGCGCTGCATTATCGGGATACGAGTCGACCTAAAAGAGTGAATTACTCGCAAGTTAAAAGCGCAGCGACTCATCTTCAGATAGTTTCAGAAACTGAAGAAGCAGAAGAGTTGAGTGCTTGATCGTCAAGCGTATGTCTACAATTAGTCGCTCATATAATTTACTGTTCGTAAGTACCTCCTACCCTGCCAATGAAAAGGACTGGCGCGGAGTCTTTATCGCCAGCATGGTCCGGTCACTCGCATCTGGCAGAGGCACATTGCTCAATGTGTGGGCTCCTGCTGGGGTCAAGCCTCCGGGGGCCACATGGATATCCAGCGAAACAGAAAGCCAGTGGCTGGACAGACTAATGTCTGATGGCGGAATCGCCAATACTGTTCGAAAAAAACAAGTCACCTCGGTCATACGAGTGCTGCAGTTGCTGCTACACCTTCGCAGAATGTACCGCAGGGAAGAGCACGGCACCGATATAATCCATGTGAACTGGCTTCAAAACGCATTGCCAATGGGTAACAGCCCTAAGCCTCTGTTGGTTACTGTGCTCGGTACTGACATGAAAATGTTGGCGATTCCCGGAATGATATACATGTTAAGGCGTGTGTTCCGGAAGCGGCCATGCTTCATTGCCCCGAATGCAGAGTGGATGGAAAAAGACTTATCGCGTCACTTTGGCGATGTGGCTACCGTTCGAACTATCCCGTTCGGTATCGATACTCCCTGGTATGAAATAGGGAAAACGAGGCAATCGCAGTATGCCAGCCGCGATGCAGATTCCATCTTTGTTGTTGTGCTGAGAATCACCCCGGAGAAGATTGGCAAGTTGTTCGATTGGGGTGAGCGCCTGTTTTCAGGTACCGGTCGAACGCTGCACCTTTTCGGCCCGATCCAGCGAGAAGTGGAGATACCCGCCTGGGTAAATTATCACGGTGCCACGAACCCATCGGAACTGCAGGACAAATGGTTTGCCCGTGCAACGGCACTCATTACCCTAAGTGAACATGATGAAGGTCGGCCGCAGATTATACTGGAGGCGATGGCTTCGGGTCTCCCTGTTATTGCGTCAGATATTGACGCACATCGGGATATGATCGTGGACGGCGAGACAGGTTGGCTCTGTGCCGACGAAGACAAATTTCACTCTGCGGTAGAGCAAGCCATTGATCCCTCAATGAACACAAAGGTAGCCGAGTGTGCGGGTCATTGGATTCAGTGGCAAGTGGGCACATGGGATGATTGTGCAGCACGGTACTATGTCGCTTATGATGAACTCGCGGGCTGTGTGGTGTGATCACCAGCGGCAAGATTGTATTGCTGGGGGGTAATGGGTTTATAGCGAAACACCTAACCGCCGCGCTGATCGAGCGTGGGTCATCCGCCGAGGACAACGCTGAAATAGTCGTTGTGTCTCGAACCGGGAATGGTCAGTTGCCGAAGAGTGTTACCGAGGTCACTGCCGATGTCGGGAACGTATCTGTGTTACGTAACCTGCTTGAAGATTGTACGACTGTGGTACATCTGGCGAGTGAATCTACACCTTCAAGCTTTGCCGGGATGCCGGTGGCTGAGTTAGAGAAAAATCTGCTACCGACGCTAAGATTTTTCGAGCTAATTCACGAATATCCCGAGGTGAACATAGTGTATATGTCCACAGGAGGGGCTCTCTATGGCGATGCGAAGGAAAAGAAACTGACCGAGAGTACTTTTCCCGAGCCGTCTTCATATTACGCTGCTGGAAAAGCGTCGGCCGAAGTCTTTATACATGCACTAATCAAGCAAACATGCGGTACTGCAGTAATACTTCGACCGTCTAACGTGTATGGTCCGGGACAAAGCTACCGGGAAGGTTTTGGGATTGTACCGACGCTGATGAACTGCTTATCGGAAGGGTTGCCGCTCACTGTCTGGGGTGGCGCCGGCGCAAAACGGGACTATCTGTATATAGATGATCTGGTCGAACTTCTGGTGCAAATAGTAGGTTCCAGCCCTGAGGCCGGCGTGCATACTTATAACGTGGGTTCGGGTGTTAGCACAAGCCTATATGAGCTTATTCAACTTGTTGAGGTAGTTGGCGATCGCAAGCTAACGGTGCACCAGTCCGAGGGTCGGCAGGTAGACCCTTATAACGTGGTATTAGATGTGTCGCGTGTTGCCAATGACTTTAACTGGCAGCCAAAAACCAGCCTGGAAGATGGATTGAGGGCAACCTGGCAGTGGTGGAGGCGGCAACGCTATGATTCACTCGCAAATTAGTAATGATAAGGGGTATGAGGAAATTGCGTTAGCAGCTTCCACCGTGAAGCCTGTGTGTAGTATTTGTATCGCAAATTATAATGGTATGCCTTATCTTTCGGAATGTATTGAATCGATAAAAACTCAATCTATCGGCATCGCAGCAATTGAAATAATAGTGCACGATGATGCTTCTACCGATGAATCAGTTACCTGGATACAGCAGAATTATCCGGAGGTGAGGATTCTCGCCTCGAAAGAAAATGTAGGTTACTGTACCAGCAACAATAGAATGGCTGATGCCGCAAGAGGAGAGTACATTCTATTGTTGAACAACGATGCTTCGTTGTTTGAAGATGCCGTCGAGTTGCTGATCGAAAGAAGTGAGTCGCAAGCCAAAAAGGGTATAATCACCCTGCCTCAATACGATAGAGCACAGCGGAAAATAATCGATTTCGGTAATGATCTCGATTTCTTCCTAAATCCCGTCCCCCGAAATCAATGGAAAAATCGTGATGTTTCAACAGTACACGGTGCATGTTTGTGGTTGCCTAAGTCGCTGTGGCTCGAGTTAGGTGGATTTCCAACATGGTTCGAGAGCGTAGCTGAGGATTTATACCTGTGTGTTTACGCTGTCTGTCTGGGTTATCCAGTGGAAGTGCTAAAGGGCACGGGGTACTGGCACTGGGTTGGGCAAAGTTTTGGTGGTGGAAAAGTTTCTGATGGCAGGCTTCGCAGTACGTACATCAGAAGGTATCTGAGCGAAAGGAACAAGACCTATGTGATGTTATTGTTTTACCCGGCTTCGCTCTTACTGGCTGTAGTGCCATTGCATTTTCTTTTTCTAGTCTTGGAAGGCGTTGGTCTGGCAGTGGCCTCAAGGGACTTTCGTGCGTTGAAGTGTATTTATCTAAAGTCGATTCGGGATGTATGTCGAAAAATCAGACTGGTTACTCGCGAAAGAAAACGTATAAGTAACTCGAATGAAATAAACAGATATAATGTTATCCCGGCGTTGTCGTTCAGATTGAGGAAGTGCGAGATGTTGTTCGACCATGGCGTACCGAAGCTTAGTTGAATAATGGAAATATTACCCGAGTGTTTGATTAAGCTGATCAGGCCACTGAAAATATTGGTGGTGACCACGGTACTTGTATATATCCTGTATCTTTTTCACGAATCGTTTGAATCACTGATTGACATATTCAGAGAAGGAAAACCATACCTGATACTAGGATCAATCGTGACCTGCGTGGTCGCTATACTGCTCGCTCCAGTTTGTAGTTTGCTGATTTCACAGATTAATGCAAAGCCTATAGCGTTTGTAGATTTTTTGCGTGCCCACCTTTTGAGTTTGCCTGCCAAGTACATTCCCGGCGGCGTCTGGCAATTGATCGGCAGAGGGTATTATCTTCGTGAAAACGGCGTTTCGATCCAGCTTGTATCCAGGATTTTCTTTCTGGAGCATGTTTTCGCATTTACTACCAGTTTCACTATCGGATTGTCGGGATTGTTGCTGAGCAAATATACACAGATAAGTTTGATTGCGCTGGTTTTTATATGGTTGGGTTTGCCCGTGCTTTATACAATGTTCCGGCGCCTGATCACAGGTGGTGGTCATACACAAATTTCGCATAGTATCGTCCGCCGAATAACACATGCATACGCTGTATATGCGGTGGCCTGGCTGTGCATGTCTGTTAGTTTTACGGCGTTTATATCAGCATTTTTATCGTTTCAGAGTTTTTCTGATTATGTGTATCTGTTGTTTGTATACCTGTTCTCATGGAGTATTGGATTTATATTTATATTAGCGCCTCAGGGAGTTGGCGTATTTGAATATATTGTAGGTAAGATTGGTATACCAGGGTATGAAATGGAGGTTTTAATACCTATTGTGTTTACCTTTAGGCTGCTGGTTATGATGGTGGATATGATGTTGTGGTCAGCATACTCTATGTTGAGTCAGAAAAAGGAGGGCACCGATGCAACAGAAAGATCCCTATGATCTGGCAAACGTGACCATACTTGGATTTGTTGAAGAATTTACGGTTAGCGAACAAACTCAGGTTCTGGATGTAGGGTGCTGGAAAGGGGCTCTTGGTGCTGAGCTTATTGCTAGATATAACTGCCTGGTGGATGGGGTTGACTTTGATTCAGACAGTCTGGATACGGCCGTTTCAAGGGGCTACCGAAATGCTTTTCAAATAGATTTAGACCAGTTGGATATATCGAAGCTGGAAAAAAACAAATACGACATTATCGTATTTGGCGATGTGCTGGAGCATACTCGTGATGCTGCAAGCGTTCTGGTGAAAATGCTACCGCTGCTGAGGCGAGGTGGTCAAATAATTGTGTCACTGCCAAATATCGGCTTTCTCTATTTCAGATTAACTCATCTTTTGGGTAAATGGGAATATAAGGAAAGCGGTGTGATGGATCGGACCCACCTTCGTTTTTTTACAAAGGACACGATGAACGAAATGTTCAATAGCTCCGGTCTAAGAGTACTTGATCAAAAGGGATTCGTTGGTTTGAAGAATTACCGGGCCTTTATAAGAATACCGTTGTTATGGTTGGCAAAAATATGGCCTTCATTGTTTGCGATACAAATTATTACGAGACTTGAAGGCACATAGACTCTGTAGGTGGTTAGGTAGTCCGAGCGCGGATAGTTCGCATCTATCCAGATATTACTGAATTGATTCACTTTCGTTGATGTTGGAAGTGGCATGTTTTTTGCTATCGCAATTGACCCCGCAAACCATGTGGTTCAGGCCGTTATAGATGCAACCCAAGAATAACGAGGCTATTGGCTGGACAGCAAGGCTTTATGTCGCCGGGGCACTTGCTGCGTTGACGTGTCTTCTTGTATGGTGCTATTTGCCTGCCCTGGCGGGTCCTTTCCTGTTCGATGATTTCAATAGCGTGCTACGGGCGAGATTGGATACCTTTTCATTAGCGGAATTCAAGAATTTCATAATTGCTGATGAAAGCAGTGTATTTATGCGACCGGTATCATTACTTTCCTTTTCCTTGAATCA
>CAZOXM010000017.1:0-4170 GCA_964583825.1 uncultured Granulosicoccaceae bacterium | reverse complement strand
TTTCCATCTGAGGAAGCCGAACTATTTAAGCTGGTAAATCTAGTAGTCCATATAATTAATACTTATCTCGTATTTATATTTTGCAGGCTTTTTCTGGAACGGACAAATTTTTGTTGCCGGACGTCTGTTAGCAAAGAAAGAATAGTTACCCTTTCATGGTCAGCCGCCGCTGTATGGTCGCTGCATCCATTGCTGGTTAGTACAAATATGTATGTGGTCCAGCGTATGACAACGCTTTCAGTGCTATTCATGCTCGCGGCTATGATTCTGTACTTGAATGAGAGGAACAAGCAAGTTCGGGGAATGTCTATAAGCTGGGTGGCTGTAGGGTGTATTGTCGGACTATTTGTTCTTGCTTTCTTTTCCAAAGAAAATGCAATACTGTTTTTTCTATATCTACTGGTGATAGAGGTGTGTTTTTACCGCAAGGGGGAATCCGTAAGATTTTCCCTGTTTCATGACAAGAGGGTGCTGTTGATAGTGCTATTCACCCTTGCGGCGGGCGTTGTGGTCGCTGGTGTTACTGCTGATACTCTACTTGGAAACTACGTATCCAGAGATTTCAATCTTTATGAGCGCCTGATAACCCAACTACATGTGTTACTTCTGTACATAACACAGATATTGTATCCTGATGTTAACAATATGTCGCTTTATTGGGACGGATTCGCCGTGCAGAGGGTGTTAGATATAAAATCAGTAATGATTCTGGTGTGTTATGTAACTTCGATTGTGGTTGCACTCGTTGTTCGGGTAAAGCAGCCTGTTGTGTCATTCTGTATTCTGTTTTTCTTTTCGTCTCATGTGCTTGAATCGACTGTGTTTCCACTGGAGTTGGTGTTTGAGCACAGAAACTACGTTGGCCTGATAGGATTTTCATTATTGGTTGTATGGTGTGGAAATCTTTTGGGGGAATATTTTTCGTTGCGACATGTTCCGGTTGTTTGTTTGGTAGTGACCCTGACATTTCTGTCCTTGCAAACAAGGGCTCGCAGTGTCGAGTGGGGCGACATTCATCGTCTACATGAATCCGCTGTGAATAATCAGCCCGATTCTGTTCGTGCGCTTGACACCTATGTTGTGGTGCTTATTGAATCATCGATGTGGGAACTCGCAAATCAGAGAATAGATCAGGGTCTGAGTAACGGCCTGGTTAGCCCCGGGTTGTTGATCAGGAAGTTGCATGTGATGTCCGCATTAGGGAATGAGAGTGAGTTCAACTATGAACGCCTGTTTGGCACACTCGCTGATAACCCGGTCACTGTGATGGATCTCAACGCGCTAACAAATCTGCAGGACTCTGTGTACAACCAAGCCCTGGAGAAACCGGAGTTTGACACACTTGAAAAGATATTTGAGGTCGTCCTGGATAATGCCAATCTGAATATTCGCGCTTACACAAAGGCGCTCCTGGTAGACCGGTTGATAGATCTGAAAGTAAGACTCAGTAGTTTGCAGGAGGCGATCAAGATGGCTCAGATTGCCTATGCAGCGTGGCCAGATTATCCGGTGACTCTGCTGAGATACGCAGAGTTTTATAGTCTTTTTGAAAATATAGCAAATGATCCGGATCTATACAGCAAGCTCTCCAATGGTCAATTTTATAAAACTGATCTGGAGCAGCGCTACATCACGCTTATGCAAAAGAGCGCGATAGAAAAAGGTGAAATGAAAACAACCGAGAGTAGCCTTTAACTCTGCTGCTTAACCCGTGCCCGCAAACTAAAAAGATTCATTTGACTAGATTGATACATCTTGATGCCAATGTTACCTCGAGTCGACAAGGTGTTGGCGTATTTGCGTTTGTAGCCTGTGTCTGCATACTGTTACTTTTCATCATCTACCGGCCAGCATTCGACGGGCCATTTCTTCTGGATGATGCCGGTAATATTGAAAACGCAAAGATAGATAGCCTGGATACAAGCAGTTTGGCGAGGGTTGCCACTGGCAATACCAGTGGAATGTTCGGGCGCTCGATACCGGCCCTCACGCTTGCGGTTAATTACTATTTCAATGGAGAGGATCCTTACTGGTACAAGGTGGTGAATTGGGGAATTCATCTTATCAACACGATCCTCATATTTATTCTTGCTTGTCTGATTGCCCGGTTGGTTTCCCTCGACGGTCGTGAGAAACCATGCAGCAATCAAGTGATTGTGTATTTTGCTGCCACTGTGGCGATTGTGTGGGCGATACACCCGATCCAGGTAAGTACGGTGATGTACGTTGTGCAAAGAATGGCGCAACTGAGTCTACTGTTCACATTGCTCGCCCTGGTTACATACGTATACGGCAGGTTCGTTTTAATACCGAAATATTCGAAAACGATTTGTATATGTGTATTGCTATATACGTTTATGGGGCTCGCTATCATCAGTAAGGAGAATGGGGTGTTAGTACCACTCTATATACTGGTTTTCGAGTTGATGTTGTTTAAATTTCATTCCGATGCGCTGGTTAAGGACCATTTCCGGCTTCTGTTCTATTCCGTGTGTGTTGTTCCTCTTGTTATCGGAAGTATGTTTTTTCTGGCCAAAGCTGATCGTCTGTTGGCGGGGTACAGCGATGGCTCTGTCGCCTATACAATCACAGAAAGACTACTCAGCGAATCTGTGATCCTGGTTGGTTATTTAAGGTCGATGGTTCTACCTGACCTGAATAGCATGAGTCTCTATCAGGATTTCTGGCCCATTCAAGAGAATTTTAACAATGACGTACTTTTGTCATTGTTTGTATTGGTCGGTCTTTTATTGCTAGGGATCCTGTTAGTCCGAGTTAACAGACTTGCGGCTCTCGGTGTATTCGTTTTTTTTGTTGCCCATTGTTTAGAGTCCAGTATTTTCCCGTTAGCCCTGGCTTTTGAGCATAGGAACTATTTCGCGTCTTTTGGAGTAGTTCTTTGCACTGTGTCTGTTGTATTTCAATTTTCGAGTCGGGTAGGTAGCGGCAGGAGGGTATTTCATCTGTTCGTTGTGATAGCTGTCACCATGCTTTCCATTCAATCACTAAAAAGAAATGTAGTGTGGAGTGATGATCGGTTGTTAAATGCTACCGCGGTAAAAAACTACCCTGGCAGTTATGCATCGCGGACATGGCACGCAGCTTCGCTTGCTAAGCGTGGTAACGTTTTCGAAGCTAAGCAGCAGCTCTCAGAAGCACATAAAATCAGACCGCAACACTCGTATCCGGTGTTGGCGACTACTTTGCTGGATTGCTTGTCGAAGCGCAGCACTAAGCAGCAGGTGGTGCAATTGGCAGATGATCTTCCGGAGATGATATTTGATGTGTCATCCCTGTCTACACTGCTCGATCTTCACCGGGCCATAGTTAGTGGAGCATGCAATGAAGTCGAGCCGCACGCAGGAGGGGAGATTCTGTCCGCTGCGTATTTTCATGATAGCAAAAGGCTGTCGCCACACCTTAATTCGATTCTTGCCTTTGAGTTCTCAGGTGCGTTAATGGCCGGTGGTGACAGAGAAGAGGCACAGCAGGTGGTCAATTCCATGTTGGCAGAAAACCCGCATAACGCAATGGCCTTGGTTCGACAGGGTGCTATCTATGCCGTCTCGGGCGAGGCCGGGGAATTAAAAAGTGTTGTACAACGTCTTGATGATCTGAAATATTCTGATCGCAATCAGTATCAGCAACAAATAGAGCAGTTACGGGAGATGTATGTATCTATGAGTGACTAAGAGCGTGGTGGACACTGTTGAATCTAGAGCGGCGTGCAGTAACCTAGTGTGAGACATGTGCTGACAGTATCGTTTAAACGCCAGGTCAATCCGTTGGATACCTCGGTGGGTTCCAGTTGGTAAATCGCGTTCTCGAACTCATCTGCAGCAGTTGCAGTGATCACACCGGCCGCAACGGTAAGGCTTTTGAGGTTGTCAGTGTGCGTGGTCGCTACCGTAATGGCGGGAGGAAGTCCGTTCGTGCCAGTGTCCATATCCGTGAGGTTAATGCCCATGTTGTAAGCAGCCTCAATGGAGGTTTTATATTTTGTCGTGGCTAAAACAACTTCGCTATATTGGGCGCGCTTGGCATACTTTACGTATTCAGGTATGGCAACAGAGGCGATGATTCCTACAATTGCAATGACTATCATCAACTCTATGAGGGTAAATCCTTTTTTGCTGTTAATCCCGGTCACAGTTAAGCCACTTGTTAGTA
>CAZOXM010000016.1:6799-63562 GCA_964583825.1 uncultured Granulosicoccaceae bacterium | reverse complement strand
GAGCGCAGGATTGTGATTCCTGTGGTCGTGGGTTCAAATCCCATCGTCCACCCCAATTTTCTCACCCCGCTGTGCGCCCGTGTTATGGCGCGGCAACAAACGCCAGACCCTCTGGTGGCACTGACAGAGGTTGTCTTATAATAGGCGCGGAAAGCGAGTGTGGCGGAATTGGTAGACGCGCTGGATTTAGGTTCCAGTGGGGTAACCCGTGGGAGTTCGAGTCTCCCCTCTCGCACCATGTAATACCGTCTCCCGATACGGCGCGCGCCGATAGGGTGGATGGCCACCATAAACCGCTGTGCGACGCCCGTCTGCAGCCAACCAATAACCGCTATTAAATACTACAGTCTTAGAGAAAGACTGGTTGAGGTCATGATGCAGGTAACCGAAGAATCCGCCAACGGGCTCGAGCGAAAAATCGTTGTTGAAGTACCCGCCGAGAAAATTGACGATGCGGTGCATAAAAAGCTTGCGAGCATCGCCAAAACTGCTCGTATCAATGGTTTTCGTCCCGGCAAAGTACCGCTAAAGGTGGTGCGCAAGCGTTATGGTGGCCATGTGCGACAGGAGGTGTTGGGCGACATCATCAACGAGAGCTATCAGCAGGCGGTACAGCAGGAAGACTACAAACCTGCAGGCATGCCTTCAATTGAGCCTGTCATTGAAGAAAACAAGAGCGACGACGACAGCGATGCCCAGAGCAGCGGGTTCCGCTATCGGGCAACCTTCGAGGTTTTTCCTGAAATCGAGGTGGCCGAGCTGACCGGCAAATCAGTCGAACGAACCGTAGCGAACGTGCAGGAATCGGATCTGGACGAAATGATCGAAACGCTCCGAAAGCAGCGGATCAACTGGACCGAAGTCGCCAGACCCGCCAAGGCGGAAGATCAGATCGTGATCGATTTCACCGGCTACATTGATGGTGAAGCATTCGATGGTGGCAGCGCCAAAGAAACACCGCTGGTGCTTGGTTCCAATTCATTTATTCCCGGGTTTGAGGAGCAACTCGAAGGTGTGACAAAAGGCGAAGAGCGAACGGTCACTATCAAGTTTCCAGACGATTATCAGGCAGAGCATCTCGCCGGTAAGGACGCCAACTTTGAGATTTCCGTGCATGCTGTGAACGAGTCGGAACTACCGGCCGTAGACGACGAGTTTGCCGCCAGTTTTGGCGTTGAGGAAGGCGGTGTTGAGGGCTTGCGTGCGGATATCCGCAAGAATATGGAGCGTGAGCTAAGTCAGTCGCTCGATAATCGCAACAAACAGGCGGTGATGGATCTATTATTGGAAAACAACGAGTTCGACGTACCCGCCAGTATGGTGAAAGATGAAATAGGTCGTCTGCGTCAGCAAATTACGGAACAAATGCAAAGCCGCGGCAGTACTGAAACGCCTGAGCTTGCCGATGAACTGTTTGAGGGAGACGCGCTTAAGCGGGTCAAACTTGGATTACTGATTTCAGAAATTATCAAAAAAAATGAGATAAAGGCGGATCCGGACAAGGTCAAAGAGGCTATCGATAGTATTGCCTCGTCCTACGAAGACCCTAAACAGGTGGTTGATTACTACTATGGTAATGCCGAGTACCTGCAAAATGTCGAGGGTATGGTGCTTGAACAACAAGTAACTGAGTGGGCGATGGAAAATGCGACTGTGGTTGACAAAACCCTGACGTTCAAAGAGGTAATGAACCCGGAGCCACCTGCTGAAGTTGGCGACGCAACCAATAGCTGATGGTCAGCAGGCTAAAACCTTGCAGGGCATCGGGTACTGATACACAAATTAAGGTAAGAGCTGAGTTCAAATGACACGAAATCCCATGGAGTCCCTAATATCTGCCCCGCAGAATGTCGGGTACGTGCCCACTGTGGAAGAAGTGACGCCGCGCGGTTCGGTTCGCTACGACATCTATTCCAGGATGTTAAAAGAGCGGGTAGTCTTTCTGGTTGGCCAGGTCGAAGATTTTATGGCCAATATAGTGGTTGCTCAGCTGCTGTTTCTGGAGTCGGAAAATCCTGACAAGGACATCTCGCTGTACATCAACAGTCCCGGTGGCTCCGTCACTGCGGGCATGTCGATCTATGACACGATGCAGTTTATCAAGCCAGACGTTACAACCCTGTGCATCGGCCAGGCGGCCAGTATGGGTGCTGTATTGCTCGCGGGCGGTGCTGAAGGCAAGAGACTTGCGCTGCCACACAGTCGGGTAATGATCCACCAGCCACTGGGCGGTTTTCAGGGGCAGGCGACAGATATTCAGATACACGCCCAGGAAATTATTTCAATTCGCTCGCGTCTGAATGAAGTACTTGCCCGACATACCGGTAAGAACGTTGAGGACATTCAACAAGATACCGATCGAGATAACTTCATGACTGCGCACGATGCGCTCGCTTACGGATTGATTGATCGAGTTGTTGAGAGTAGAAACAAGGAGGCCACCGGGTCCGGGGCGGCGAGCTAGGCTGTTTGTGATTTTGGCGGCTATAGCTTCGTTGAGAAGCGTGTGCCTTGCAATAATTGCTGAAAAACGGCAAGGTGAACGCAGCATGAGACGGGGTAAAACCAACTAATGAGTGACGGCGATAATAAAAGTCAAGATGACAGTAAATTACTTTACTGTTCATTCTGTGGAAAAAGCCAGCACGAAGTACGGAAACTGATCGCGGGTCCTTCAGTTTTCATTTGTGATGAATGTGTCGATCTTTGTAATGACATCATCACTGAGGAAATGCAGGAAAAGGCAGCCAGCGCCACCGGCGAGCTGCTCAAGCCACAGGAAATCAGAGATACTCTCGACCAGTACGTGATCGGTCAGGAAGATGCCAAGAAGATTCTCGCGGTGGCTGTGTACAACCACTACAAGCGTCTTCAGTTCCAGAGCGACAGCAAAGACGATGTGGAGCTCTCCAAGAGCAACATTCTGCTGGTTGGCCCCACGGGTTCGGGCAAAACGCTGCTGGCAGAGACGCTCGCGCGGCTGCTGAATGTACCGTTCACGATGGCGGATGCCACCACCCTCACCGAGGCAGGCTATGTCGGTGAGGACGTGGAAAACATCATCCAGAAATTGCTGCAAAAGTGTGACTACGACGTTGATAAAGCCCAGAGTGGTATCGTCTATATCGATGAAATAGACAAAATATCCCGCAAGGCAGACAATCCGTCCATCACCCGGGATGTGTCCGGTGAAGGTGTGCAGCAGGCACTGCTCAAGCTCATCGAGGGCACGATCGCATCGGTGCCGCCTCAGGGGGGCAGAAAGCACCCACAGCAGGAATTCCTGCAGGTGGACACGCGCAACATCCTGTTTATCGTTGGCGGGGCATTTGCCGGCCTCGATAAAATCATTCGCGATCGCTCCGAGAAGGGGGGTATCGGTTTCGGTGCTGAAGTGAAAACCAAGGATGAATCAGCCAAGCTTGGCGATCTGCTCGCTACGGTCGAATCGGAAGATCTGGTCAAATACGGGTTGATTCCGGAATTTGTCGGCAGATTGCCCGTGGTGGCAACTTTGAAAGAGCTCGATGAGCACGCACTTGTGCGCATTTTGACAGAGCCCAAAAACGCGATTACCAAGCAATACGAGAAATTGCTCGGTATGGAAAACGTTGAAATAGAATTTCGCGAAGATGCCTTGTACGCCGTTGCCGAAAAAGCGACTGAACGCAAGACCGGTGCTCGTGGCCTGCGCACAATTCTCGAAAACGTCCTGCTCGATACCATGTACGAGCTGCCACAAATGGACAACGTCAAGAAAGTGGTCGTCGACGGCGCGGTGGTGCGCGGTGAGGCAAAACCTTACCTGTTGCTTGCAAGCAATGAGTCGACCATCGACGGGGAAAATGGCGAGGACTACAAGCGAGCCGCTTCGGACGAGTAGTACTCGCGGCGGCCGCGATGCGCTCGCGGTCGTCGCTTCCACCCTGCCTTGGTGCTTGTAAATCTCCCGATCGGCCTTACACTCAGGATTCGCGAACGCAGTTCGCATTTCGCCTGAACAGTGTGAGGCACTATGGCAGACACGCCGGAAACCAGTTACCCCAAGCTAAATCTACCGCTGCTGCCGCTGCGGGATGTTGTCGTTTACCCGCATATGGTCATCCCACTGTTTGTCGGTCGGGAAAAGTCCATACTGGCGCTGGACGAAGCGATGACTCGGGACAAGCAGATCCTCTTGTCCGCGCAGAAGCGCGCGGATGTTGATGAGCCGGACATCGAAGACATCAACGAGTTTGGTACGCTTGCGGATATTCTGCAGCTGCTGAAGCTGCCCGACGGCACGATCAAGGTGCTGGTCGAGGGTGGGGAGCGCGCCCGGATATCGAATATCGGAAAGTCGGATGATGGTTTTTTCGCCGCTGATGCGGAAATAATACCGGTCCCTGAAGACTACGACGAAAAGGAAATCGAAGTGCTGGTGCGTTCGGTCACCAGTCTGTTCGAGCAGTATGTCAAGCTGAACAAAAAGCTTGCGCCGGAAATTCTGACTTCCCTGAGCGGTATTGAAGATCCCTCCAGGCTCGCGGACACCGTGGCAGCTCATCTCACGCTGAAGATCGACGACAAGCAGAAGATTCTCGAAGTCGAAAAGCCGATCGAGCGCCTCGAGTACCTGATGAGCCTGATGGAAGGTGAGCTCGATATGTTGCAGGTCGAGAAGCGTATTCGCGGCCGCGTAAAGCAGCAGATGGAGAAGAGTCAGCGCGAGTACTATCTGAACGAACAGATGAAGGCAATTCAGAAAGAGCTCGGCGATCTCGAAGATGTACCGAACGAGGCTGAAGATCTCTCAGAGCGCATTGAAAGCGCCGGCATGAGTGAAGAGGCCAAAACCAAAGCGTCCTCTGAACTCGCCAAGCTCAAAATGATGTCGCCAATGTCGGCTGAGGCCACCGTGGTTCGCAATTATGTTGAAACACTGGTTAATCTGCCGTGGAAGAAAAAATCACGGCTCAAGTCAGATCTGGCGGTTGCGGAGGCGATCCTCGAGGAAGATCACTACGGACTTGAGAAAGTTAAAGAGCGAATTCTTGAATATCTGGCAGTTCAAAAGCGTGTGAAAAAGGCCAAGGGTCCGATTCTGTGTCTGGTCGGTCCGCCGGGGGTAGGCAAGACGTCTCTCGGCAAATCCATAGCGCGTGCCACCGGTCGCAAATTCAGTCGGATGGCGCTTGGCGGTGTGCGCGACGAAGCTGAAATTCGCGGTCATCGTCGCACCTATATCGGGTCGATGCCGGGCAAAATACTGCAAAATATCACCAAGGCAGAAACCCGCAACCCGCTGTTGCTGCTGGATGAAATCGATAAAATGTCGATGGACTTTCGCGGCGACCCGTCATCGGCGCTGCTCGAAGTGCTTGATCCCGAGCAAAACCATACGTTTTCCGATCACTACCTGGAAGTCGAGTATGACTTGTCCGATGTGATGTTCGTCGCCACGGCCAACAGCATGGACATACCGGCACCACTGCTTGACCGAATGGAAGTCATTCGTATCCCGGGGTATACAGAAACAGAAAAGCTCAAAATCGCACAGAACTATCTCGTGCCGCGGAAAATTGCTGACAATGGTCTGCGCGACGGAGAGATGGTTTTAGGGGAAGATGCCATTCGCCACACGATTCGCTGCTATACAAGAGAGGCGGGCGTGCGCAACCTGGAGCGCGAAATCAGTAAGATCTGTCGCAAGATTGTGACTGAAATATTGCTCGAGAAGGATCGCACCTCGGTGGAAGTTACCGTAGATAATCTTTCTGACTATCTGGGTGTGGAACAGTATCGTTTCGGCAAGGCTGAGGAAGAAGACAAGATTGGCCAGGTCACGGGGCTGGCATGGACACAGGTCGGGGGCGAACTGCTGTCTATCGAAACGGCAGTAGTACCGGGAAAGGGTAAGTTCAACTATACCGGTCAGCTGGGTGATGTCATGAAGGAGTCAATACAGGCAGCACAGACTGTGGTACGCAGCCGTGCCGACGTGCTCGGACTCAACAGCGATTTTCACGAGAATAAAGATATCCACATACATGTACCGGACGGCGCGACACCAAAAGATGGTCCGAGTGCGGGAATCGGTATGTGCACTGCGCTGGTTTCGGCACTGACCGGAATTGCCGTGCGTAAGGAAGTGGCGATGACCGGCGAAATAACCCTGCGCGGTGAGGTGTTGCCGATAGGTGGTCTGAAAGAGAAATTGCTGGCCGCTCAACGCGGCGATATTGAAGTAGTGATTATTCCGAAAGAGAATGAAAAGGATCTTGCAGATATACCCGAAGAGGTGCTGGCAAATCTGGATGTGAAAGCGGTCCGCTGGATCGACGACGTGCTCGAAATTGCGCTCGTTTCCATGCCTGCGCCGCTGATCGACGACGCGTCACCGGATGACAACAAAAATCAGCCCTCGAAGAAAAAGTCTTCACAGACGGTGCGGCATCACTGAGGTTACGCTTCGTATCAGATGCGAGATGTGTTAAAGTACGACGGGAAGCGTAAAGCTTCCCGGTTGTTAGAATAACAGACACTACCAGGCGCCAGCGTCCAGTCACCCCCGCTGGCCTGAATCCCCTCCAACTCTTACCGATTGGTCACTGGGACAGCACACTACCGTGCCGTTTTTGCGGTACTTTTACGTTATATTTACCGAGGACACCTTTGGAATGAACAAAACAGAATTTGTTGATGCAGTAGCTGAGCGTGCGGATGTTCAAAAGTCTGATGCAGCGAAAATCGTTGACGCACTGGTAGACGTCGTCGGTGATCAGCTAAAAAAAGGTGAACAGATTACTCTGGTAGGTTTTGGTACGTTTCTGGTAAGTAAGCGCGAGGCACGTAAAGGTCGCAATCCAAGAACTGGTGAAGAGATCGATATCGCTGCTTCCAATGTTCCGCGATTTAAGCCTGGAAAAGCGTTAAAAGAATCTATAAACTAGTCGGGTTACGCGGGTGCTTAGCTCAGCTGGGAGAGCATCGCCCTTACAAGGCGAGGGTCGGGGGTTCGAGCCCCTCAGCACCCACCAAATATGGAGCGGTAGTTCAGTTGGTTAGAATACCGGCCTGTCACGCCGGGGGTCGCGGGTTCGAGTCCCGTCCGCTCCGCCACTGATGTTGCGAAAAGGGTGTCTAATGGCACCCTTTTTCGTTGGTGTATCCGTTGTCACCCACTATTCTTCAAGCGTATTTACTTTATGTATCCGGTTGAGCAAGTGCCGGGGGTGACCTATGCTTAAGTTCACACAATAGTCAAACACCGATATGTTACTCGACCTCAGAGACGGAATACGTAATTCTAAGTGGCTTAAGTACCTGTTGGTCACGATTATCTGCATACCGTTTGCCCTTTTCGGCATCAACTCGTACTTCAGTGGAGGCGGGCCGGACTATGCAGTGAAAGTGAACGGCGAAAAGGTATCCCTGAATGCGTTCCAGTCTGCCTATCAGCAGCAGCGCGCCCAGATTACACAGGCTTTCGGCGGGAGAATACCCGAGGGCTTTGATGTGGGCAGCATGGTGAACAATCAGGCCATGGATTCACTGATTACCAGGGAAGTCATCAGGCAATCCACCGATGACAACAAGCTCGCGATCAGTGACGACTCGCTGGCGCGACAGCTCCTTGAGATTCCCGAATTTACGGTGGATGGTCAGTTTGACAAGGACCGATATCAACTGCAGCTGCAGTCGATGGGTGTGTCAGCAGCCGAATTTGAAAACCAGTATCGCAACGATCTGATAATGCAGCAATTCTCGACTGCTGTGGTCGGGTCAGGCTTCAGCCTGGCCAGCGAAAACGAACGTGTCGAGTCACTGCTGGAGCAAAAAAGGAAGGTTGAGACGATAACTTTCGATGTCGCTGCGCGTGCAGAAACCATCGAAGTGTCGGATGAAGATGTGCAAGCTTACTATGATGCGAATACCAGCCAGTACAACAATCCTGAGCGCGTCACCGTGGAGTATATAGAGCTCAAAGTCGACGACCTGGAGTCTTCCATTGAAGTGACCGATGCCGACTTGAAGGGATTTTACGACCGAAACAAAACCCAGTGGGTTGTGCCGGAAAAAAGAGACGCATCGCATATTCTGCTGTCGGTTGAAAGCGATTCAGACGCGGACGACAAGCTGGCACAGGCCAACGACCTGCTGGCTCGTATCAACGCAGGCGAATCGTTTGAGGACCTGGCAGTTGAGTTTTCCGATGATCCGGGCTCGGGCGCGCAGGGAGGTGGCCTCGGAGAATTCGGGCGCGGTGTAATGGTGCCGGAATTTGAGGAGAAGGCATTCGCAATGCAGGAAGGCGATATCAGTGAGCCGATCCGATCGGATTTCGGGTACCACATAATTCGATTGAATAAAATTATTCCTGAGCAGGGGCAGTCTTACGAAGAGGTGGTAGAAGATGTTGAGCAACAATTCCGCACCGAGCAGGCTGAAAATGAGTATTACTCGGTCAGCGAATTGCTATCCAATGCCTCGTACGAAAACAGTGATTCGCTGCAACCCGCAGCGGATGAGACCGGACTGGAATTACAAACCTCCGACTGGATAGACGTCAACTCCACTGACGGGATCGGACAATACCGTCAGGTCATTGCCGCAGCACTCAGTGACGAAGTGTTAAACGAAGGGTTGAATTCAGAGGTGCTTGAGGTGGGCGAAAACCACGCGATTGTACTGCGCACACTTGACCATGAAGAAGCCAAACCGAAGGGACTGGAAGAAGTGCGTGAAGATATCGTCGCCACGCTCCAGCGCGAGCGCGCCACCGAGGCGCTGATCGAGCTCGCTACCTCATTGGAACCGTCGCTCGCCGATGGCGATGCTGCAGCAATTGCTGAGGAAAATGGCGCAGAGTACGTCGATGGCGGTGCCGTCGGTCGGCGCGACACAGAGCTCGATGCGCAACTTACCCGTCGTTTGTTTCAGTTACCGAAACCGGCGGCGGCAGGCGATAAAGTATTTGATACAGTCACCCGGGCAGACGGGAACATTGCACTGCTGATATTCAGTGGCGTTGCGACACCTGATGCTGAAGAAAGCGACATCGAAGAGGTTGCAGATGCAGGGACTTTTGCGCCCGGGTCCGCTGAACTTCAGGCGATGGTTTCGACGCTGCAAGAGAATGCAGACGTCGAACGTAATGAGCAACTGCTGACTAATCCAGCGTTCTGAGGGATTCAGCGTTCTGAGTCAGTGGCGGCAGAGTTTATGCCGGGTAGTTTATCAGTCAGAGAAATGGTAGCCAGAGTATCTTCAGCAAGAGCAACTGACTATTCAGTCGGTGGCATTGCGGTACTGTTGAAACCGTTGTCAACATAGATAATCTGGCTGGTGATGCCTGCGGCAAGGTCCGAACACAGAAATGCAGCGGTATCGCCCACCTGTTCTATCGTTACATTGCGTTTCAGAGGTGAGCTTTCGGCAACGTAGTTCAGTAGTTTCTTAAAGTCACCGATGCCGGAGGCGGCCAGTGTCCGGATTGGGCCCGCTGAAATTGCATTGACCCGGATACCCTGTGGTCCCAGTGAGTGCGCCATAAACCGGGTGTTGGCCTCGAGACTGGCTTTTGCAAGTCCCATCACATTGTAGTTCGGCATTGATCGCACCGCGCCAAGATAGCTAAGGGTGAGCAGAGCAGCGTTCTCGCTGAGTATCGGGCGTGCGGCCTTGGCGAGCGCAGCGAAACTGTACGAGCTGATATCGTGCGCTATTTGAAAGCCTTCGCGGGTTACCGCATCGAGATAGTCACCGTCGAGCTGTTCACGCGGAGCAAAACCAACGGCATGCACGATAATATCGAATGTGCCCCAGGCTTTTTCCAGAGACTTCATCGTGCTTTCGATTTCGTTGTCGTGTTGTACGTCGCAAGGAAAGGTGAGGTCGGAGCCCAGCTCGGCTGCGCAGTCGACGACGCGATCTTTGAGGCGATCATTCTGATACGTGAACGCGAGTGAAGCGCCTTCCCGGTGCATGGATTGTGCGATACCCCATGCGATGGATCGCTTGCTGGCGATGCCGATGATCAGCGCTTTTTTTCCGTCGAGAAATCCCATAACTTTAATCGAGTAAGCTGTGTTGGCGGCAGTATACCTCAGTAATCGCGCTCTGGTGAAAACCGCCGCGAGTCGGTGGTGGTCAGTGGGTCATCGGTCGGCCTGATGATGTTGTCCGTGCCGCCGGATCAGCGGGTCACTGGCAACGTGCAGAGTAGCGGAGTATTGGGACAATGATTGAAATCGAAAGAAAATTTCTGGTCATACCGAATCGGTGGCCGGTGGGGAAGCGGCAGATAAAAATAACGCAGGGCTATCTGATGCGTTCTGATGGCAGCGTGCTTCGAGTGCGGCAAAAAGATGGCGTCTGTTTTCTCTCCATTAAAGCGCGAATCGATGAGGTCAGTAGTTTTGATTTTGAATATGTCATACCTGTGGAAGATGCTGGTGTTAAGTTCGAGCACATGTGCCGGCACGGGATCGTGCGAAAAACCCGTCATGTAGTTAAACAGGGGGAGCTTGCGTGGGAAATAGACGAGTTCCACGATGAGAATCACGGGCTGGTAGTGGCGGAGATCGAATTACCGGCGCACGACTACCCGTTTGAAAAACCGGACTGGCTGTCGCAGGAGGTGACCACAGATACCCGCTATCACAACGCATCACTGGCGCAGGCCCCCTATAAGCACTGGAAAACTCCCTGAAGGGCGCGGCGGGGTTGGGTCGGGGTCAGGTGAGCAGGTTTAGTATGATTTCTTCGTATACATCTGTCAGTGCCTCAAGCTCATCACAGGAGACGCATTCGTTCACCTGATGGATCGTTGCGTTCCCGGGTCCGAGTTCAATGACTTCTGCACCGGTCGGGGCGATAAACCTGCCATCAGACGTACCGCCGCTGGTGGATAATTCGGTAGTAATGCCGCAGATTTTCTTTATCGCTGTGCGGGTTGCGTCCACCAGTGTGCCGCCAGCGGTAATAAAGGGCTCACCGGATACACGCCACGTAAGATCAAACTTCAGTCCGTGGCGGTTAAGTGTGTCTGTAATCTCTGTTTGTAGCTGCTCAACCGTTTGCTCTGTTGAGAATCGGAAGTTGAATCTCACCTGCAGTTCGCCCGGAATGACATTGTCTACACCGGTACCGGCATTGATATTTGATATCTGAAATGTTGTCGGTGGAAAGTGGTCATTGCCCTGATCCCATTCCCGCTGGCTAAGCTCATGTAAAGCACCTGCGGCCAGGTGAAACGGGTTGGCTGCAAGGTGTGGGTAGGCGACGTGACCCTGGGTGCCGTGAATTGTCAGCATTCCGTTCATTGAACCGCGACGGCCATTCTTTATGATGTCACCAAGTGTCGCGGTGCTGGTGGGTTCGCCGACAATGCACCAGTCAATGTTGCACCCTTGCCCGCTCAGGTATTCAACGACTTTAACCGTGCCATCCACCGCAGGTCCTTCCTCGTCGCTGGTAATCAGGAATCCGATGCGGCCTGTCAGCGTGTGTTGCTGGATAACCCGTTCAGTGGCGACGATCATTGCAGCAATGCTGCTTTTCATATCTGCAGCACCGCGGCCATAGAGCATGCCATTGTCGATAACGGCTTCAAATGGCGGATGCTTCCACTGCGCCTCGGGGCCGCTCGGTACTACATCTGTGTGGCCTGCAAAAACAAACAGCGGTCCGGTGCCCGGGGTGACCGACCAAAGGTTGCTTACCTGGCCGAATGGCAGCGGAGTATGCGTGAACCCGAGCGTCGACAACCTGTCTGCAATCAGGGTCTGACAGCCCTGGTCGTCGGGTGTTACCGAGTGGCGTCTGATAAGTTCTTGTGCCAGCTTGATGGTGTCGGTCATTGCCTCAGGCTCGAATGGTTCAAAGAGCGGCGTCGCAGGTATTGCGAATCACGCCGTAACAGATTGTTTGAGCAGCGCCTTCAGAGCATCGACGCGTTCGGGGTCGAGCAGTTTGGATCCATCCCGTTTCTGTATGAAGAACACATCCTCCGCGGTTTCACCGAGTGTTGCGATATTAGCGGACAGCACGCGGATTCTCTCCTGAGCAAATACATAGCCGATAGCGCTGAGTAAGCCCGGTCGGTCGATCGCTTTGATAAACAAGCTCGTATAGTCATCCGACACGTCATTATCAACGCGGATAATGGGGGTGAAATCAAAGTGCTTTAAACGCCGGGGGGAAGGGATGGGCTGCGGTCTGCATCGATCCGTCTTGTCGCTGATGCTCAACAGCAGCGTACGATAAATATGCTCCAGGCGGCTGTTGTCCTGAATTGACTCACCGCCACGGTCGAGCACAAAGAATGTATCCAGTGTGCGGCCGCGCTCCGATGTAAGAATTTGAGCACTTACAATTGTGAGTCGCAACTGATCGAGCGCGGAAACAATATCAGAGAAAATCTGATCATAGTCGTCCACGTGAATAAAGATTTCTGTCGATCCTCGTTCTGTTTCCCTGCGCACGAGAATAAGTGGTTCCTCCTCGCTGGCGAGTGCAATGTTTACGGTGTGCCAGCACACTTCATCTTCGGTATATTGAAGGAAGTAATTCTCGTTGCACTGATCCCAGACACGGTCTATCTCTTCGTCACTCATGCTTTTTTGCACAAGCGTTGCTCTCGCGTTTGCCTTTCGCTGCTCAATTGCTTCGAGCTTGTCGAGCGGGTTGTCGAGGCCTCGTTGCAGTGCGGCCTCGGTGCTGGCGTACAGCTGTCGCAGCAGGTTGGCTTTCCAGGAATTCCACAATTCAGGGTTGGTGCCCCGTATGTCTGCAACGGTGAGCAAGTACAGAAAATTAAGGTAACGCATTGAGCCGACAAAGCGTGCGAATTCGATAATTACCTCTGGATCTGAAATGTCTTTGCGCTGCGCGGTGGTGGACATTTCCAGGTGGTGTCGCACTGTCCATACCACCAGCTTTGCGTCTTCTGTATTTAGTGCGTGTTCTACGCAAAATGCCTGTGCGTCTTCTGCGCCGAGTATGGAGTGGTCTCCGCCCCGGCCTTTCGCAATATCGTGAAAAAGCCCGGTCAGATATAAAAGCTCCGGTTTTTCCAGCTGTTGCATAATCGCCGAACAGTGCGGGTATTCTTTGTTGTGATATTGAATGGCAAAGCGACGCAGGTTTCTGATCACCATCAATGTATGCTCATCGACGGTGTAAATGTGGAACAGGTCATACTGCATTCTGCCCACAATCTTTTCGAAGATCGGCAGATATTTTGCCAGCACCCCGTAGCGATTCATCATGCGCAGCTTGCGAGTGATTTTGTTGGGCTCACGGAACAGCTGAAGAAATAGATTTCTGGAAATAAACTCCGACCTGAATCGGCTGTCTATCAGGTGCAGGTGGCTGCGAAGCAGGCGCAGGGTTTTTGCACCCAAGCCCTTGATATCGCCGTTGTCAGCAAACACCTGGAAAATTTCCAGCAGTGCCGGTGGATAGTCAGAAAAAACGCGGTCGTGAGCGACTTCCAGATAATCATTGACCCGAACAAATCGCTTGTTAATCGGAGTTTTCTCATCGCTTGTTTGAACAAACGTCATCTCCAGCAGCTGTAAGAGCATTTCGTTGAGGCGCTCTATCTGGGTGACCGTGCGGAAGTAGCGCTGCATAAACTGCTCAACAGCTTCATTGCCAGTGCTTTCCCCGTATCCTAAATCGGCCGCGATATCTCTTTGATAGTCAAAAAGGATGCGGTCTTCCTTTCGTCCGCTTCGGGTGTGCAGCAGATAACGTACGGTCCAGAGGTAATTCCGCCCTTCGGTGAGTTCTTCCAGTTCATCAGCGGTTAGAAAACCGTCGTTAACCAGTGCGGCGAAGTGATCGTGCCCGTAGTGACGGATGACAAGCCAGGTGATGATCTGGATGTCGCGCAGTCCGCCGGGGCTTTCTTTTAAGTTCGGTTCAAGACGAAACGCCGATCCGTGAAACTTGAGATGACGCTGCTTCTGTTCTTTCCGCTTGGCAAGAAAAAACTCAGCAGATGACCACATTTGGTCCGGTCTGATTGCGTCTCGCAGTTGTTCGTAAAGAACGCTTGCACCGCAAAGCAAACGACTCTCAAGCAGATTGGTGATGACGGTCACATCGGCTGCGGCTTCTTCGACACAACGCTCCACATCGCGCACACTGTGTCCGACATCCATACCCAAATCCCAGAGTGCGGTGACAAAACGACTGATCGGTTCGTCCGCACCGGTATACCCGTTGGCGTGCAGAATTAGGATATCGATGTCTGAATACGGATGCAGCTCCGAGCGCCCGTAACCTCCCACCGCGACGAGCGCGACCAGTGTTTGCGTTTCCGTCGGTAGAATGTGATGCCACAACTGTTCGAGCAGGGCATCGGTGACTCTCGATTGCCAGCCGATCAGTTCTGTCGCAGGCGCACCCTGGTGAAACAGCTTTTCGATGGCGGAACGGGTCTTATCGAGGGCCGATTTGTAGGCTGCTACCGAAAAACCCTGCGACTCGATTTTGCTTAACAGCGAAGGCAGATGAAGCAGTTCGGAGTACGTTACCTCGCCGGAGTCAGTGCCCTCTGCCACGGATTCTCAGGACTCTGCCGGTGAGGTGGTTAAAAGCTCGGAACCGTTCTCGGTGACCAGCACCGTGTGTTCCCACTGCGCAGACAGGCTTCTGTCCTTGGTGACGACGGTCCAGTCATCGGGCAGGAGTTTGACGTGTCTTTTGCCTGCATTCACCATCGGTTCAATGGTAAAGATCATGCCCGCTTTGAGCGAGACGCCTTCTCCGGGCCGTCCGTAGTGCAGAATCTGTGGTTCTTCATGAAACTCTCTGCCGATACCATGACCGCAGTATTCCCGCACAATCGAGCACCGCTCCCCCTCGGCATATTGCTGGATTGCGTGGCCGATATCTCCCAGGGTGGCCCCCGGCCTGACAACCTGAATGCCTTCGTGCAGCGCCTGCAGTGCGACGTCGCACACTTTGCGTCCGATGACTGTGGGTTCGCCAACGCAGAACATGCGGCTGGTATCGCCGTGGTATCCCTCCTTGATGACCGTGATATCTATGTTCAGGATGTCTTTTTTCTTCAGCACCCGGTCGCTTGGTATACCGTGGCAGACCTGATGGTTCAGCGACGTACAAATCGACTTTGGAAATCCGCGATAGTTGAGCGGTGCTGGAATCGCACCCTGTTTGACGGTGATATGCTCGTGGCAGATAGCGTTGAGTTCGTCAGTGGTGACGCCTACCCTGACATGTTCGGTGATCATATCCAGCACCTCGGCTGCCATTCGCCCGGCGGTGCGCATTTTTTCTATTTCGTCGGGGGTTTTAATAGGAATGTCGCGGGCGCGGAGCATACCACTGGGTCCTCGGGTTCAGAGTAGAAGGGTGCTGAATAATCGTCTTATTGTATTGGAATATTCGGCGTTTCTGGAATATAATTGCGGGTTAGCTGCAGCGCTCTTGCTCTGACAGCGATCAGACGCCCCTTGTGGGCGCTGAAATACACACGTCCCGCGAAAATCAGGGTGCCTGGCGGTTACCACAGCGGGGCGGAGGCTCAACCCTGAATCGGAAACTCCTATGTCTAAAGTAAGCATGCGTCAAATGCTTGAAGCAGGTGTGCATTTTGGCCACCAGACTCGCTACTGGTGCCCTAAAATGGCGCCCTACATCTACGGCGAACGCAACAAAATCCATATCTTTAACCTCGAGAATACCGTACCAGCGCTCGACGATGCGCTGAATTTCCTCGGTAAGCTCGCGTCAAAGAATGGTCGCGTTCTTTTCGTTGGTACCAAAAGAGCCGCCCGCGATGCGGTCATGAATGCGGCCAGCCAGTGCAACATGCCGTATGTGAATCGTCGCTGGCCCGGCGGCATGATGACTAATTTCAAAACCGTCAAGCAATCAGTGAAACGAATGCTTGAGCTCGAAGAAATGTTCGAAAGCGGTGGCGAAGAGCGGCTCAACAAGAAAGAAGCACTGACACTCCGGCGCGAGCTCGATAAACTGGATAAAAGCCTTGGCGGCGTAAAGAAAATGGAACGTCTGCCGGATGCGTTGTTCGTGATCGATGTTGGCTACGAAAAAATCGCGATCGCAGAGGCACGCAAGCTGGGCATTCCGATTGTCGCTGTTGTGGACAGCAACAACTCGCCCGAGAACGTTGATTACGTGATTCCCGGCAATGATGATGCGGTACGCGCAATCCAGCTTTACGTCGATGCAGCTGCGGACTCGATCCAGACCGGTAAAGCGTCGGCTGCGATCACGGACAGCACCGAATATGTTGAAGTAAAGGAAAACCGGAACAGCGCTCCGGCAGAGGCGCCGGCCGCAACTACCCCTGCGGATCAGGAGAGCAAGCCTGAGGAGCCAGCCGCTGGTGCTGAACCCGCGCCTGCCGCAGAAGCAGAAGCGGCGACTGAGGCTGCTCCTGCAGTAGCAGAGAATGCCGGTACTGCCGCTGACGGTGAAGCGGCGTCCGAGAGCTCATCCGACGCTTCTTAAATCAGAAAGTCGATCGCGCCTGCGGGGTGTCGACTTACCCAACCGGACAATGTCCTTGTCGGCCCTGCATGAAAAGCGGGGCTGCTAACGATTGATAGGTAAAGGTCAAGAAATGGCTATCACAGCAGCAATGGTAAAGGAACTGCGCGAACGCACTGGCGCAGGCATGATGGAGTGCAAAAAAGCGCTGGTAGAGGCGAGCGGCGACATGGATGCAGCCGCAGAACAGATGCGAATTTCGGGTCTGGCGAAAGCGGACAAGAAATCAGGCAGAACTGCGGCAGAAGGTGTGGTGGCGATTGAGGTCAGTGCTGACGGCAAGTGTGTCGCAATGGCTGAGATCAATTGTGAGACCGACTTCGTCGCTAAGGGCGACGACTTTTCAGCGTTTGCCACGACGGTCTGCAAGGCGGTTCTCGATGCTAACCCGGCAGACGTCGAGGCGCTTGGCGGACTCGATGCCGGTGGCAACACGGTCGAAAATGTTCGCCACGAACTCGTTGCCAAACTCGGTGAAAATATCCAGGTCAGACGATTTCTCCGGCACGAGGTAAGCTCCGGGACGATCGGGGTATACCAGCACGGTGAGCGAATCGGTGTGGTCACCGAAGTCACTGGTGGCGGAGAGGCGATGCCTCGCGATATCGCAATGCACGTGGCGGCGACCAATCCGGTGTGCATAGGCGAGTCCGACGTACCCGCTGAACTACTCGATAAAGAAAAGGAGATTCTGACTGCTGAGGCTGCCGACAGTGGCAAGCCTGCGGATATTATCGAAAAAATGGTGCAGGGACGTCTGCGAAAGTACCTGGCAGAAATTACACTGCTGGGACAGGCTTACGTCAAGGATCCTGATCAAACCGTAGAAAAACTATTGAAGTCCGCGGGCGGCTCGGTGAATTTCTTCTCGCGTTATGAAGTAGGCGAAGGCATTGAGAAGAAAGTGGAGAATTTTGCGGAAGAGGTGATGGCGCAGGTCAATAAGTAACTTTTGACATGCCCCGGTCTGCTTACACATTAAAGCCGGCGTTAGCCGGCTTTTTTGCGTCCGAGGCAGGCCAGGTTTGTCGGGCCGTAATCCTCAAGGCTCAAAATTGGTGGCAATGATTCGGGTTCGCGATACTATGCGGCATTCAGTGAGCCGGCAGATGCAGCGGGCAACGGATTAAATTCGGCTGAAAAGTCGATAAACATCGTTCAAAATAGGTGGCTGAACTTGGCCATAGATAAGCAGCGTATCTATCAGGCATCTGGAGAAAATTCACGCCACATTCAGCTGACCTCGCAGCGCGGCGCGCCGCTCTAAGAGTGATCAGAAAGATTGACTGGCCTGTTCGTGAGTTTTTCCAGAGGCGGAACCCCATGAACAAGGCTGGCCATGAATATGGCAGGTTAGAGACAGGGTCTCGGAACAGCGGAGAAAAATCTTGTGATCGAAGATATAAAAAAAGACGCAACCGGTAAGATGAACAACAGTCTTGAAGCGCTGCAGAATGCGTTCAGTCGAATACGTACCGGGCGCGCGCATACCAGCTTGCTCGATCATGTAAAGGTTGACTACTACGGTTCTGCCTCTGCATTGAATCAGGTTGCGAAGGTGGCGATTGAAGATTCCCGAACCCTGACGGTGACCCCGTGGGAGAAAGATATGGTCGCACCGATTGAAAAGGCGATTATGAATTCGGATTTGGGCCTGAATCCCTCCAGCGCGGGTACGGTGATTAGAATACCCATGCCGCCCCTGACTGAAGAACGGCGTAAGGATCTGGTTCGAGTCGTACGACAGGAAGCTGAAACCGCTCGTGTCAGTGTGCGTAACGCACGTCGCGATGCAAATGCGGATCTCAAAGAGCTGCAAAAAGAAAAAGAAATTTCTGAGGATGAAGAGCGTAAAGGTCAGGATGGGGTGCAGAAACTCACCGACGACTTCATTGCCAAAGTGGATGAGTTGCTGAAAACGAAAGAATCAGAATTAATGGAAGTTTAGACCGCTATATCAACCCACTTGCAAATCGACACCGATGTAACGACCGTGAGTACCTCGTGAGTACCTTGCCTAAACATGTGGCGGTGATCATGGATGGCAACGGCCGCTGGGCGCAAATGCGCGGCCTGCCCAGAAGCTCCGGCCATCAGGCGGGCGTGAAGGCGACACGTACACTGGTTGAGCAATGCGCCCGACGCGGCATTGGCATGCTCACCGTCTATGCCTTCAGTTCAGAAAACTGGCGGCGTCCGCGTAAGGAAGTCAGTTTTTTAATGGAGCTTTTTCTGCGTGCGCTGCGCAGCGAAGTGGACAACCTGCATCGCAACAATATAGCGGTTCGGTTCGTCGGTGAAATAACCAGTTTTCCCGAGCCGTTGCAGGAGCAAATGGTTCTCGCTACCCGTAAAACCGGTGACAATACCGGCATGGTGTTGAACATTGCGGTGAACTACGGTGGTCGCAGTGAAATGGTCAGTGCGTTCCGGCACATTGCGCGACAGATACAGGAGGGTGAATTGCAGCCGGAAGACGTCGAAGAGGCGCATATCACCGGTGCGTCCTGGTTGGCTGACGGTGTCGATCCGGATTTGTTCATACGCACTGGCGGAGATCATCGACTAAGTAATTTTCTACTGTGGCATCTCGCCTACACCGAGCTGGTGTTCACCCCGACACTGTGGCCGGATTTCGATGCCGATGAACTCGAAGTAGCGCTTGATAATTACGCAAGACGGCAACGTCGATTTGGACAAACAGGCGAACAGGTCGCAGCACCGGATGATTGATTGCTCAGTCACTGGTTGTGTGCCGATTACACGATGTTGAAATTGCGCGTTGTTACGGCGGTGGTACTTGCAGCGGTGGCGCTGTGGGCCATCTATGGCTGGCCGCCGATCTGGTTCAGTGTATTTCTGCTGACTGCAACGTTTAGCTGTTGCTGGGAGTGGGCAGCGTTGCTGAATATTGAATCCCCGCGATGGAAACTCACCTATGCCGCCGGCACTACGGTCACCAGTGCCTTACTTTTTTATTCTGACAGCACCACATTGCTGCGTGTGATGGTGCTTGTCGCAGTGCTCTGCTGGATTGCAATCGCGATTGACCTGATACTCAGGCCGGTGATTGAGAAAACCCGGGCGATTCGCTGGTTGCTGTTATTTGTTGCGACACTGCTGCTGGTCACTGCTGTGTGGTCGCTCTTCTGGATGCGCGAGCATCAGTCGGCCCATGTGATTGTGTATTTGATCGCGCTGGTTGCGGCAGCTGACATCGGCGCATACTTCAGCGGACGTCAGTTTGGTCGTCGCAAACTGGCCGCTTACATCAGCGGTGGTAAAACAATAGAGGGTGCGATGGGTGGTATTGCTATCGCAACACTGCTGGCACTCGTGGTTCTCACCGTGTTTTCGCTCAGCGACCAGTCGGTACCGAGTCTGTTATTTTTCTCTTTATTGGCCGCGCTTTTTTCGATCGCTGGTGACTTGTTTATCAGTCGTGCCAAGCGCACGCGAGGCGTAAAAGACAGCGGTAATCTGTTACCCGGGCACGGCGGTGTACTCGATCGCTTTGATGGCTTGCAGGCGGCCGTACCGTGGTTGGCATTTGCAATGATGTGGACGTGATGGAAGGGGCTGCGAAGCGTCAGGCAGTGGCAGTGCTTGGGTCAACCGGGTCTGTCGGAGTCAGCACCCTCGATGTATTGCGCCGCAATGCCAATGGCTACCGTGTTGCTGCGCTGGCGGCTAACTCGAGTGTCGACGCACTTGAATCGCAGTGTATTGAATTTGCCCCGGACTATGCGGCGATGAGCGACCCGCATGCGGCGCAGGAACTCAGGCATCGGCTCGCCGCACGAAAACTCAATACACAGGTGCTGGCCGGTCCGGAGGCGCTTGAAAAGATAGCCGCTGACCCTGAAATACCTGTGGTGATGGCGGCGATCGTCGGTTTTGCAGGGGTTAACTCAACCATCGCTGCGGCGAACCAGGGTAAGCGCATATTGCTCGCCAACAAGGAGTCGCTGGTTGTGGCAGGGGACTTGTTATGCGATGCGGTGCGCCGTGGAGGCGCGACGATCTTACCGGTAGACAGCGAGCACAATGCGATCTTTCAGTGCTTGCCGCTCAGTCATCAGCATGGCGCGCCGGTGCGCGGGGATGAACAGATTCACACCCTGGTGCTGACCGCGTCCGGAGGTCCTTTTCGCAGCTTCAGCAGCGACGACATGCGTGGTGTCACAGTGCAGCAGGCGGTGGCACATCCCAACTGGGACATGGGGCCGAAAATATCAGTGGACTCGGCAACCATGATGAATAAAGGCCTTGAAGTGATTGAGGCCTGCTTTCTGTTTGGTGTAGATGAAAGTCAGATAGAAGTGGTGGTGCACCCTCAGAGTGTGGTGCATTCGATGGTACGATTCAGGGACGGGTCGGTCCTGGCTCAGCTGGGAGAACCTGACATGCGAACTCCCATCGCGAGTGCGCTGGCATGGCCGGCCCGGGTGGATGCCGGTGTTGATCAGCTCGACTTTTGTGCGCTGTCAGGACTGGAGTTTCATGCACCGGACCCGGTTCGCTTTCCGTGTCTGCAACTGGCGAGGGAAGCAATTAACGCGGGACAAGGTGCAAATGTTGTGTTGAATGCCGCTAACGAATTGTCTGTGGCCATGTTTCTGGACGAGAAGATCCGCTTTGTGGACATTGCACAGGTCAATGCCTTTGTACTGCAGCACTGCCCGTCTGAGTCTCCGTCGAATGTGGCGGATCTGCAGGCGCTCGATCTGACCGCACGACGGATTGCCGAAGATTACATAGCTAACGGACTCAAATCCGTGGGATTGGTTTAGACATGCAAGGTTTCTTACTGAGTGTAGTGGCGTTCATACTCGCCATTGGCATTCTGGTGACGATTCACGAATTTGGTCACTACTGGGTTGCACGCAGGGTCGGTGTCAAAGTGTTGCGCTTTTCCGTGGGCTTCGGCAAGCCGCTTTGGAAAAAAGTGGCTGGAGCGGACAAGACCGAATACGTGCTGGCGGCGATCCCGCTGGGTGGTTACGTAAAAATGCTCGACGAGCGCGAGGGCACCGTTGCCCCGTCCGAAGTCCATCGGGCATTTAATCGTCAGAGTGTGTGGGCGCGAATCGCCATTGTGCTTGCCGGTCCGGTGGCCAATTTGCTGCTTGCGGTGTTTTTGTACTGGCTGGTGTTCATTGTCGGTATCACCGGAGTTGCTCCTATTGTCGGTGCACCTGAGGCTGAATCTCCGGCGGCGGTGGCCGGGTTTGCTGAAGGCGATAAAATTACCCGGGTTGGTGAGCGCCCGACCCCGACCTGGGATACCGTCTATGTCGCGATGCTCGATAACATCGTCGACAGTGCTGAATCGATCGACTTCACGGTGGCCGCTGAAAACGGCAGTCAGTATCAGCGGCAGCTGGCTATCGACTCAACTGAACTGCTTTCCGGCAGAGAAGACATCGTCTACAAACTGGGTTTGCGACGCTGGTGGCCGGACGTAGAACCGGTGATTGGGGGGATTGTGGAAGGCGGTGCTGCAGAGGCAGCGGGACTGCAGGTCGGTGACCGTATCCTGACAAGCGACGGTGTCGACGTGCGGTTTTGGAGTGAATGGGTGATGCTAATCCGCGCCAGTCCCAATCGCGCACTGGCACTTGAGATTGAGCGTGACGGTGCAGTCATCGACATGGCCATTACTCCCGGCACCCGGGAGACCGAGTCCGGTACGATCGGATTCATCGGTGCGAGAGAAACGCAGTCACAGGCACTGATCGACGAAAAGCTGAGAACCGTTGAGCGCTATTCGCCCGGTACCGCTGTGTTCAAAGCGCTACAGCGAACGGCGGACATGATCTCAGTAAGTCTCGGCATGATTGGTAAGCTTTTCACCGGTGAGGCCTCTCTGAAAAACACAGTGAGCGGTCCGATTTCTATCGCCCAGTTTGCGGGCCAGTCAGTGAGTGTGGGGGTCGATCACTACCTGAACTTCATTGCTCTGGTGTCGATCAGCCTGGGAATTTTCAATCTGTTTCCCGTGCCAATGCTGGATGGCGGTCATTTGCTCTATTACGCAGTTGAAGTTGTCACCGGGAAGCCGGTGTCTGACCGTGTCCAAATGGTCGGTCAGCAGCTCGGGTTGCTGTTGCTGGCCGGTTTGATGACTTTTGTGTTCTATCAGGACATTCTCCGTGTGCTGCCGAGCTGAATCGGTCGGACGATAGCCAGTTTCAGGGGCAAACTGACAGTCTGCTGAACAAACGCGCCACTTCGCGCTGATGGTTCGCGAGTAGATTTAGAATGTGTAATCCCCCACAGCAGAGTGGGTTGCTATTCTGGTGCGATTCATTAAATGCGCAGCCAATCCTAAATGCCCTCAGGTCTTGTCTTCCGAAAGTGCGGTGTCAGCGTTGCACTGCTGCTCCTATGCGCATTGCTGTTCCCCGGGTTATCGTCGGCGCAGGCACCCAGGCCTTTCATCATTGGCGACATTCAGGTGCGCGGTATAGAGCGTGTCGAAAAAGGCACGGTGCTCAGCTATCTGCCAGTTCGATCCGGGGAGCGTTTTGAGCAGGGCAGAGACAGCGCTCGGGTAATACGTTCTTTGTACGAGACTGAATTGTTCAGTGACGTCAGTTTGTTCAGAGACGGCTCGACGCTGATTGTAGAAGTCGCGGAGCGACCCTCCATCGCAGAGGTCGATATTGAGGGCAACACCGTGCTGCCCCGTGAGGAAATGGATGACACCTTACGAGACATCGGTCTGGCTCCAGGGCGGATTTTTCGAAGGTCAGTGCTCGATAACCTCGAAACGGAAGTCAGGCAGGTTTATTTCAGTCGCGGGCAATATGGCACGCGGGTGACTTCTTCAGTGACAGAACTCGATAATAACCGAGTGGCGATTGGGATCGATATCGCTGAGGGTGCTGTAGCAAAGATCAGCCATGTAAACATTGTTGGCAATCGGGCCTTCGCAGAAGACGATTTGCTCGATCTGATGCAATCGGGAACCGGAAGCATCAACCCGTTCAGTTCAAGACACGAATACTCGCGTGCCAAACTTGAGGCGGACACCGAGGTGCTGCGTGCCTGGTATCTTGATCGGGGATACCTGCGGTTTGAAATACCCTCCACTCAGGTAACCATATCACCGGACAAGCGCGACATTAACATCACCATCAATATAGAAGAAGGTGAGCAATACCGCGTTGGCGAGGTCACTTTCACGGATCAATCGAACGTGTTAAGTGAAGAACAACTGCGTTCACTTCTTGAGATGCAGGCTGGTGATGTCTACTCCCGCAAATTGATGACGCAAACCAACAGTGCCATTGCTGATCGTCTGGGTGAAGACGGCTTTGCATTTGCGCGGGTTAACGTGGTGCCTGACATTGACGATGAGAATCAAACGGTAGATCTCAACTTAAATATCGATCCAGGCAATCGGGTTTACGTCAGACGCATTGTGTTTAATGGTCAGAATCGTACCAACGATAACGTCCTCAGGCGGGAGATGCGGCAAATGGAAGGTGGTCGCTTTTCACCGCTTGCACTGAACCGGTCACAAACCCGCATCCAGCGTTTGCCTTACATCGAGCGGGTTGCTATCAGCACCCCGCGTGTACCGGGTTCAGACGATCAGGTTGATATTGTCGTAAATGTCGCAGAGGGCGCATCCGGATCTTTCGGTGCCGGTGCTGGGTACGGAACAGACGGGTTTCTTTTTAACATTAATTTCACGCAGGAAAACCTGTTCGGGACCGGCGAGCGCCTGGCGCTGTCGTTTGACAACAGTACCAGTCAGGACAATTTTTCGATTTCGTACACTGATCCGTACTACACCTCAGATGGCATCAGTCGGAACATTCGAGCCTTTGTAAGAAAGACAGATACCAGCCAGCTTTCATCAACCGCGAACTACATCATTGACAGCTTTGGGGCCAAGGCGCGCTACGGGGTTCCACTCAGTGAATTTTCCACGTTTAGCTTTGGGTTTGGCTATGAGCGTGTCGATGTGATTCTGACCGATGGTACTCCACAGGACATTCGGGACGATGTCGCGGAGTTTGGTGACGAATACGATTTATTTGATGTGACGCTCGGCTTTACGCACGATACTCGTGATCGCACAGTATTCGCCACAAGCGGCGCGAGGAACGCACTGACATTTGAACTGACGACCCCGAACAGTGATCTGAGCTATCTAAAAGCCGGCTATAACGTTGAAATATTCCGACCGCTCACTGATCGATTCACACTCGCCTTCAGCACGCGTATTGACTACGGTGAGGGTGAAGAAGGGCTTGAACAGTTGCCATTTTTCCGTCGGTATTTTGCTGGTGGAATTCAATCGGTTCGTGGCTATCGTCGTCGCAGCCTGGGGCCGAGGGAAGTGCTGACCGATGAGGAAGGCAATGAATTTCTCGGTGATGCACTGGGCGGAGACTTCCGCACGTTCGGGTCCCTTGAGGTGATCTTCCCGCCCCCGTTTCTCGAGGCCTCCGGTACTACCCGTTTGAGCTTGTTTGCTGATTTTGGCAATGTATTCAGCGATGTGTCAGACTTCGACTCAGACGAATTGCGAGGATCCTACGGGCTGTCCTTTGTGTGGCTCGCGCCCATCGGCCCGCTGACATTCAGTGTTGCCGAAACATTCAATGATCAGCCGGGGGATATCCGGGATTCCTTTCAGTTCACTATTGGCGCGATTTTCTAATTTCCGCAATCAGTTGAATCGTGCGGGATATACATCGGCAGCCCCTGTAGCGGGAGGCTCCCGGAGTTGATCGCGCTTCATCGCAGACAATTCTGCGCTCTGTCGGGGGCTGCAGTGGTAACCAGTACATTTAAATGGATCTATCGTGAGTAAGCATCTTTCGAGCTGTCTTGCACTGATTTTACTGCTGCCTTGTCTGGCAATCGGTGACGAAATCAAAGTGGGTTTCGTTGATATTCCCTATCTCATCGACGAGGCACCGCAGGCGCAGGCAGCCAGTGTCCGGCTGGAGCAGGAGTTTGCGCCGCGACAGGATGCGATCAAAGCGCGCAAGCGTGATCTCGACAAACTTCGGCAGACGCTTGAGGATGGAGATTTGAATCAGGGCGAGCGCTTGCAGATTGAAAGGGAATTTAACAAAACGGAAAGGCGAGTCAAGCGCGATGAACAGGATTTCAGGGAAGAGCTGAATATCCAGAAAAACGAAGAATTCAAGCAGGTCAGAATAATCGTGCTGGAAGCCATCGCTGCATTTGCAAAGCAAAATGAATACGATCTGATTATCAGCGATGGCGTACTGTTCGCCAACAAGCGTATTGACGTGACTGAAGAAGTGCTCGAACAACTACAGCAAACTGTTGATGCGAACTGAACAGAGATCAGTCCGGCAACACAGGGATGTATTTAATAGCGCTACTGCTGTGCTTCAGGCGAGTGCCTGCATGAGCCTCAGGTCGGATAGCGTTCGTTGAACAGGCTCGCGACATTCTCGGTCGGAGAGCTTGCAGAAAAAATCGGCGCTGCGGTCATTGGCGATCCCGCGACTGAAGTCAATCATATTGCACCGGTAGAGAGTGCCGGGCCCTGCAGCATCACTTTCATTACCGGGCGCAAGTATCTCAACGCCCTTGGACAGGCAGATCCGGGTGCTGTTGTACTCAGCGCCGCGTTGCAGGATGAAACTGATCTTGTGCGTCTCGTTTGCGACGACCCCTATCTCAGCTATGCGAAGCTTACCCAGATTTGGGCTGAGCGACTGAGTCATACGAGTGAACGCGGGGTGCACCGCACGGCGGTAGTCTCCCCTAAAGCCCAATTGGCTGACGATGTGTGTGTTGGGGCTAACACGGTAATAGAACCATCAGCGGTGATTGAAGATGGAGCGACCATCGGCCCGGGCAGCTTTATCGGTGCAGGCAGTCGCGTCGGCGGTCATACAACTATTCATCCGAATGTCACTATCCTCGCCGATGTTACCGTTGGCCAGCGCTGTGAGATTCACAGCGGCGCGGTGATCGGTGCCGATGGATTTGGCTGGGCACCGGGGCAGGGCGGCTGGGAGAAAATCTGTCAGCTTGGGGGGGTGCGAATTGGCGACCGCGTAAGTATCGGAGCATGTACAACAGTGGACCGGGGTGCCATAGAAGATACCGTGCTTGAAGATGGGGTCATACTGGATAACCACATTCAGGTAGCGCATAACGTATTCATCGGGGAAAACACGGCTATCGCCGGATGTACCGGTATTGCCGGAAGCACTCGGATCGGACGGTACTGCCGCATTGGCGGTGCGGTATCAATTGTCGGACACATCGCGATTTGCGACCGGGTGACAATTACGGCCAACTCGTTTGTTAACCGCTCAATACGCGAAGCGGGGAGTTACTCGTCGGGTTACCCGGTGGAAGCCTCTAAAACATGGAGAAAAAACGCGGTAAGATTACAGCGGCTGGATCAAATAGCCCGGCAGGTTTTTCACAAATCGTTCACACGCAGGTAAGTTGGTTTGGAAGCACTGGACGTCACCGAAATAATTAAATATCTACCGCACCGGTATCCATTTCTGCTCATTGATCGGGTGACAGAATACGAACCGGGGAGCACGTTGTCTGCATTGAAAAATGTGTCGATTAACGAGCCAATCTTCACAGGTCACTTCCCTCAGTTTCCGGTGTTTCCGGGGGTGTTGATTCTGGAGGCGATGGCACAATGCTGTGCCATATTCGCGTTTCGTGAACTTGGCGGGTATCCATCTGAGGAAACGCTATATTTGCTGGTTGGTATCGATGAAGCGCGATTCAAAAAACAGGTCGTACCCGGCGATCAGCTGCGACTGACAGTGGATCTTGAAAAAACCAGGCGGGGCATCTGGCGCTTTGCGGCGGCGGCCCGCGTTGATGATCAGCTTTGCTGCAGCGCACAAATTCTGATCGCAAAAAATGAGATAGAGCTTTGATACACAGCACCGCTATCGTCGATGAAAGCGCGCAGTTGCACCCCTCCTGCGAGATCGGCGCTTATGCGGTTATTGGTGCGGATGTGATCATCGGTGAGCGCACTGTTGTCGCGCCGCATGCGGTAATTAACGGACCCACCCGTATTGGTGCCGACAACAGGATTTTTCAATTCGCCTCTGTCGGTGAGGATCCGCAGGATCTGAAATTCGACGGCACCGACAGCCGGCTTGAAATCGGAGACCGTAATCGTATTCGGGAGTTTGTAAGCATCAACCGGGGGACCAGTGGCGGCGGCGGGTTGACGCGGATCGGCGACGACAACCTGTTGATGGCCTACGTCCACATCGCGCATGACTGCGTGATTGGTAACAACACGATTTTTTCTAACTCTGCCTCACTGGCAGGACACGTCACTGTAGGAGACTTTGCGATTCTCGGTGGATTTTCACTGGTTCATCAGTTCAGCCGAATTGGTGCGCACAGCTTTTCCGGTATGGGAGCTGTCATTAATAAGGACGTGCCGCCATTCCTGCTGGTGTCAGGTCACTTTGCAGAAGCCAAAGGGATAAACAAGCAGGGCCTGAAACGGCGTGGTTTTTCCGACGATGAAATTGCCGCCCTGCACAAGACGTTTATGCAGTTGGTGCGTCGGCGCGGAAAGAAAGAGGCATCCGACTACGCTGCACTCGAATCACTGACGGCCCGCTATGAAAGCGTGCAGCATCTCGTGGAATTTTTGCAGGCAGGTAATCGCGGAACCGTCTGTTGATCCGAGCGCGCCAGTAAATTGCAGAGCGCTGGTAATATTTATCAGGCTGAGGGTTTGTGCCGTCTAAAATAATCGTAAAGCTCCACGCGCCGTTACAACCTCCTGTCACGCAGGCTGCTGCGCTCAGATGCTGGTGGGGGGCGCGGAAGTTCGATAACACGGATCGAAGCCATAGCCGCCATAGCGGCGTTAGCCCGCTGTCAGAAGCACGGGCTCGACTTAGGTTCTGGTTGCGTCGCTCCGAATATTTTCAAGAACATTCGGGAAGCCCCGCTAGCCAGTCAACGATGCGGTTAGTTTTTTGTTCCGTTGTCGCACCCGATCGTTATGCAGCGACAGTACCATGGAAGCGACGCTGTCATTGACGTTTTGTCGCGCCAGGCGCTGATAAATGACATCGAATCCGTCCAGTTGTTGCTGGCGCGATGGTCCTTCCGTTAACAATGGCAGCACCGCTTCATACATCTGCGTTGCGGTGGCCTCATCCTGCAGCAGCTCTGGGACGAGGTGCTTTTCTGCGATGATGTTAACCAGACTGATGTGTTCAATGGTGAGCCAGCGTCTCAGCACGCGGTAGCTCAGCGTATTCATTTTATATGCAACTACCATCGGTATGCCGAGCAACGCCAGTTCAAGCGTGGCGGTGCCGGACGACACCAGTGCTGCTTTACATTGCTTCAGGCGCTGAAAGTCTGCCGCATCCGTCAGTTCGATATCTATCTCACTGTTGCTGACCGTTTCGCTGATCAAGCCGGAATCGATAGTTTCCGCAACCGGGAGGATAAACTGCAGTTCCGGGTGGTCCTGATACAGCATTCTGGCAGCATCAAGCATCGGTTTTAGCAGGTGGTTGATTTCGCTTTTTCGGCTCCCGGGTAACAGTGCAATATAGTTGCCCGGGTTTATTTGCAGCTCTCTGGCGTGCGAGAGAGCCCTGTTTTCAAGGACCGGGTTGCCTACATATTTTGTGGGAACACCGGCTTGTTTAAAAATATTTACCTCGAAAGGAAATATGACTGCCATCTGGTCGATGGTGTTAGCGAGTTCCTGCACCCTTGTCGGACGCGAGGCCCATACTTTGGGTGCAATGTAGTAGATGACAGGCACACCCAGCGCCTTTGCCTCAGCAGCCAGCTTCATGTTGAAGTGCGGGTAGTCAACCAGTAGCACCACATCAGGGTTACGTGCCCTGATGGTGCGTTTCAGCAGGTTGAGGTTTGATCTTAACTGCGGATATTGCTGGAGCACTTCTACCAGACCCATGACAGCATGATTTCTGGTGTCGACAAGTAACTCCATACCGCAGTCAGCGAGTTGCGGCCCTCCCATGCCGAAGGCTTCAACACTTCCCCTGCTCATTTCCCTGAGGTGTCTGAGCGCACTGGCCGCATGCATGTCGCCAGAGGCCTCACCGGCACAAATCATTATTTTCATAGAGGAGCGGTTTAGACTCTATCCGTTGAGTTAAAGGTTACCATACGCCTGCTGGCCATGCTTGTGCATGCGCTTGATTGTGAATCAATCGCAGTTGACAAGCGTGGCGCTACGGCACTTGCGTCGGTACGACAGTCCGAATAAAGTCAGCAGTGCTGCTGCCAGCCCTGTGTCTGTTGCTCCACCGCCACCGTCGAGCGCGCTTGCGAGCTTTGGCGTGGCTTCCGAGTCTGTGTTCTGTGCAAACCGTGTGTTGACGACATTTACCACTCGAGTTGACGCTCGGTCCTGATTGTCAGTCGAGTTGGTATCCCGGGTCCGACTGCTCAGCGATGCATCAAATACCACGTCGGTGTTACTGGCTTGTGCTGACAAATTTATAACCGCGCCAGTGGTTTCGCCGGCGGCCAGGATGGGCGTCTCACACACGGCGCTTTGGTCCTGTTCAAAGCAATACCAGCTGGATGACTGATAGGAGATAAGGCTTGAGTCGTCCGCTAGTGGCACGGTGACTGTCAGTGAATTTGCACCGTTATCGGTATTGTTAGTCACTTGCAGATTTAACTCGATATTTTCGCCTGCCAGCACTTCCTGCTCTGTTGAAGCCACGAGAGTAAGATCGGTCTCATATAAACGGGCTATTGATTCCCTGTCACCCTGACTGGTTTCGATACGCTGACCGATTTGTTCGTTAGGCTGGATGAGTGGTTCAATGGTTGGGAGTCCGTTGCTTGAAAAGAAGTACTCACCGTAGTGCATGATAGAGCCGTAGTCGTACTCACCGAGCAGGATACTTCCCTCCATCACTTCGAAGTTAACCCCCATGTCGTTTACGATTCGGTCCCAGTGTATCTGAACATACTGGTCGCGATCAGACCGGGTGTGCTCATGTAGCAGTCCGAGTGCGTGTCCGATCTCATGGATCATGGTGCCTGTGCTGCATTTATCGCCGGTATAGATCGCCTGCGGGCCACTGGCCTGAAAACCGATCCAGCTCGCGCAGCGATCTTCATAAACAAAGTCGATGTAGTGCGGATAAGCACTGGCGTTGTTGCTAGTCCGCTCGATCAGTGTGATGGCGCCAATGGAATTCCAGTGGTCAACGGCCTCCCGTACCTTTCGCTGACTGTCCGCACTGAGGCTTTCGTTGAGTTGATAGGGGACGACACCGTTGGGCCACAGCCGCCCGTAGGCGCTGTTGCTTAACCCGCGCACCTGGCGTTGCGCCTGCACCCCGCGTATCCCCATGATCATGTCTTGCTCAGCGATGAGCAAATCACCCTGCACCTGGAGATGTCGCTGGTGCGTGGCTCCGTCACGGAAAGTAAAAGCGGTGGGTAGTGTTTCCACTTTACCGCTGTCGGCATAACTGACACCGAACATCGAACAACTGACGGCGACAAGCGCGCACGTCTTATACATCCCAGCAAGCTGCGGGAGCATTCTTCTCATTAACCTAACCCCGTTCAATAGCGCCGGAGTGATCCCCCGATCAATTATTAAATGGCTGGCCGTCGTTGGGCTAACCTGCAGACCTGTTTGGTTTTTTTTTATTTGGTCTGCTTCTATTTCCGAGACGCCGTACCCAATGGCGTAAAGCACCTGCGTCTCGAGGCCGGGTTAACGGCAGCGGGGTCACGATCTTTAACAGTCCGGATGTTAAGCAGACGCCTTTAGTGATCGATCAGGCGTTTGGGTATTTCACATTTGTTTCAAAAATGAAACAATAAGTCCCTGTTTCCAGCGAATTTATTTTGCTGGTTTGCAATATGGAAAGTTTACGCGGTCACATGCGGAGATAACCGTGCTGGTCGGTACCCGATAACGGCAAATGACAGTAGACTACCGACGATGGCAGCCGGTAGCGGGTGCCGAGGGCCCTGCCGCCTGTGTGATTCCATTACGCCAGAGAAATTGCGTTAGTGCGTTTAAGCGAAATCAAATTATCCGGCTTCAAGTCATTTGTTGACCACACCTCGCTGAAACTGCCGGGTAACCTGACAGGTATTGTCGGCCCTAACGGATGTGGCAAGTCCAACACCATCGATGCGGTTCGCTGGGTCATGGGGGAGTCCTCTGCCCGACACCTGCGCGGTGAATCAATGGAGGATGTGATTTTCTCCGGATCGTCCGCACGCAAACCGGTCGGGCAGGCGTCAGTCGAGCTGGTCTTTGACAACAGTGCCGGCAAACTCGGCGGCGAATACGCCGGTTACAGTGAAATTTCCATCCGGCGTAAAGTCACCCGCGACGGCCAGTCGCAGTATTTCCTCAACGGCACCAAGTGTCGGCGAAGAGATATCACCGATATCTTCCTTGGCACCGGGCTCGGGCCGCGCAGCTACGCGATCATAGAGCAGGGCATGATCTCGCGCCTGATCGAGGCCAAACCCGAAGACATGCGGGTCTATCTGGAAGAAGCGGCCGGCATTTCCAAGTACAAGGAGCGGCGGCGTGAGACTGAAAACCGCATTCGCCACACCAGAGACAACCTCGACCGCCTCAACGACCTGCGGGAAGAGGTGGAGAAGCAGCTGAACCATCTGCAGCGGCAGTCGCGGGCAGCAGAGCGCTATAAAGAATACAAAACCGAAGAAAAACAGTTGCGGGCAGAACTGCTCGGACTTCGCTGGCTGGAGTATCAAAGCGCGCTCGACTCGTTTGAAAGTCGTTTGCAGGAGCGCCAGGATGGCGTAGCACAAGCGCAGACAAAGCTTGAAACCGCTGAGCAGAACGTTGAATCAATGCGGGAAAAGCGGGTGGCACTGGACGGTGAGCTGAACGATATTCAGGGTCAGTTCTATGCGCTGGGTGCGGAAATTACGCGTGCGGAACAATCGATCGGCCACGCGCGCGAGGAACAACGCAAACGCGAAGCGGAACTCACCCGTATTCAAAACGCGCTGCAGGAGGCCGCTGACGATATTGTGTCTGACAAGGCACGCATTGAAGAGATTGACGTTGCCCTGGCTGAAGCCGGCCCGACACGCGAGAAGGTTGAGCGGGAGCTGGCCGAAGCGACGGCGCACTATCAGTCCTCCGAACAGACATTCGAGGAAGTGTATACCCTGTGGGAGGAGCTGAGCGCGACGCTCGCAGAGCAGGAAAATGTCGATCAGGTACAGCACGGGCGTGCCGAGCAGCTTGAAAAAAATCTCAGTGATCTGACCGCACGGCGCACACGGCTCGACACCGAGAAAAAGGAAATTGAAGCCCGCGGCCTCGACGAAGAAATTGCTCACCTCAGCACTGACCTGGCAGATCGCGAAGCACAGGAAAAAGAGCAGCGCGAAGCACTGGATGAATCCAGTCGGTCGCTCACTGTCGCGCGTGAGCAGGCACGATTGACCACCGACCGGCTCAACGAAAGCCGCACAACCCTGCAAAACGCCACGGGGCGACTGGCGTCGCTCGAAGCGCTGCAACAGTCGGCACTGGGCGGCAGTGAAAAAAGTCGTCGCGAATGGCTTGAACAGCATGGGCTTGAAAATTCCCCTCTGCTGGCGCAGCAACTCGACATAGACGATGGCTGGAGCAAAGCAATCGAGGTCGTGTTGGGCGATTTCATGGACGCAGTCTGTGTCGATGATTTCGATGCCATGAGTGCACAACTTGCCGACGCGGCCAGTGCTCCGGACAGTGGCATCAAGGCATTGCGCGACAAGGTCGATGACGGCAGGGACGAGCGCGGTCAAATGCTCGCATCGCTGGTAAGCAGCACCGCCGGAATCGCCGAATTGCTGCATGGCGTGACCGTGTGCGAAAACCTCGACGAAGCAATGCAGGCTCGAGACTCGCTGGCACCGGGGGAATCAATAGTTACGAAAGATGGCGTCTGGATGGGACGACACTGGCTTTGTGTACGCCCGGTGGATGAAAACGGCGGGGTGCTTGAGCGACAGGAAGAGATCGACACACTGCAGGCAAAAATAAAATCGCTCAAGCAATCCATTGAAGCCGATGAGGCGGATTTGACTGATCGTAAACAGCAGGTTCTACAGTGCGAAAACGACCGCGATAAATGTCAGGAACTCATCAATGCCCGTCACCGGGAAGTGAGCAGCCTGGCCGGCAAACTCGAATCTGCCCGCTCCAGACAAGAGCAGGGAAACCGCCGTATCGATGCTGTTTGCAGAGAACTTGAAGAACTCAGTGCTGCGGAGTCGCGCACCAGTCGCGAATTAACCGAGGCACGTCAGACAGGCAGCGCCGCGCAGCAGCAGCTCCGGGTGTTGCGATCTAGAATGACCGACGTCGAAGTGCAGCGCGGGGCAGCGACACAAAGCCGCGATGAAGCGCGCGAGGCGCTTGATCAGGTGCGCGATGGGGGCCAGGCGACGATTGTCAAACTGGAGTCGATGAAGTCCGGGCGAACCTCCATTTTGCAGAATCTGCAGCGCGTTGAGCACCAGCAGCAGCAGCTGAACCAGCGTCAGCAGGAAATCAACGCCGAAGAGCAGCCCGATCTGACGGCCATCGAATCATTGAAATCGGAACTGGAAGAATCCATCGCGAGGCGCGTATCGGTAGAGGCAAACCTCAGAACTGCGCGCCAGTCGCTTGAAAATCACGACCGTGAAATCAGAGAACAGGAGCAGGTTCGAAACAGCTTGCAGCAGGCGCTGACCGATGCCAGAGACAAAGTGCAACAGGTCAATATGGAGTCGCAGGAGTCGCGGGTCAGGCTCAAAACTATTGACGAACAATTGGCGGAAGCCGAGGTCGATCGCGAGCAGCTATTGCCGACCATCCCCGCAGAGGCAACGGTAAGCGAATGGGCCACGCGGGTGGAAGCACTGGAATTGAAAATTCAGCGGCTCGGTCCAATCAATCTCGCCGCTATCGAAGAGTACCAGGAGCAAACCGAGCGCAAAACGTATCTCGACAGTCAGTACGAAGATATCGTCGAAGCGCTGGAAACTCTGGAAGAGGCGATTGCAAAGATCGACAAAGAGACGCGATCCATGTTCCGCGAAACTTTTGATGTCGTGAACAACAAACTGCAGGAGCTGTTTCCCCGCCTGTTTGGTGGCGGCCAGGCACGCCTTGAACTCACCGGTGAGGATCTGCTCGAAACGGGAGTCGCTGTGATGGCGCGTCCCCCCGGAAAACGTGTCAGCAGTATTCAGTTGTTATCCGGTGGTGAAAAAGCCCTGACAGCGGTGGCGCTGGTGTTTGCCTTTTTCCATTTGCGCCCGTCTCCGTTTTGCATGCTCGATGAAGTGGACGCACCACTGGATGATGCGAATGTAGAGCGCTTCGCTAAAATGGTGTCCGAGATGTCCAGTCAGGTGCAGTTTATTTTTATTACCCACAACAAAGTCACGATGGAACTGAGTAACCAGCTCATGGGTGTAACCATGCAGGAGCCGGGTGTTTCGCGACTCGTGTCTGTCGATGTCGATGAAGCGGTGGAACTCGCTGTCGCGTAATCGACAAGGTCTTGCATAAGCGGCACAATCGTGTCACGCATACAGTCGGGTAGCAGTTTGGAGCAACGCTGTTTGTCGGTACCACAAGGGTGGCCATAGCCGGTGTACGCTAACAACGGCTCAAGCAGGCACCGTATCTTGCTGTGGGTACCGCACAAAACTGTGCAATCCAACCGTACCCAAAACCAGTCAACACTCATTCGAGACGCAGATGGAATTTTTTCGCTGGATTCTCATTCTCACCGGTATTGCCATGCTTGCCGCGACTTACCTGCTCGGGCGTCGGAAAGTGGAAAGCATCGACTATCGCAGACGTCTGGCCGAACAGGACGATTACGATCCCTCCTTCGATGAGCTGAGTGTGCCAATTGCCTCTACAGATAGTGATGAATACTACGACGATGAGGCCGAGCACGTGGGTTATCAGGAGGGTGAGGCATTTCTGAGCGATGAAGAAATCGACGATGTGTTGCCTCAGAGGACGCCGCCGCTTGCTGCCAACGATGCCGAAGATATGGGTATTGAAGAGACTGAATTCCCGCCAGCTGTTAAGCCAGCCGCTCCGGTGGGCAAGGTCAAAAGCTTCGCCAATGCGGTTAAGCAGGCCAGCCAGCGAAAGTCCAAAAATGTCAGTCATTCCATGGCCGAAGAGTTCGAAACAGAGAACCTCACCGCTGACTATGAGCAGGAAGAAAAGCTGGTTACTTTGCACATTACATCCCGTGACGGGAAGTTTACCGGCAACGAGCTCAAGCTCGCTTTTGAGCGCCACGGCTATAAATTCGGCAATATGTCTATTTATCACTGCAGCCACGAAAAACAGAAAGTGTTCTCGGTGGCAAACATGGTGAAACCGGGTACCTTCGACCTGGACAACCTCAAAGACTTCAGCACACCCGGCATCACGCTGTTTATGCATCTGCCGGTCGGGCTTGATGCAGATGTCGCTTTTGAGTTCCTGCTGAGAGAAGCGCAGGAGCTTTGCGAAGAGCTCGAAGGCCAGCTGCGGGATGCAGATCGCAACACACTGACCCAGCAAACGATCCAGCATATGCTGGAGGATATTCAGCAGTACTCGTTCCGTCAGAAGACACTGGCACACGCCTAGGAGATCCCTTCCGGCCACCGGAGGGGGATCTCCTAGTCAGTTTAATTGCAGTCGCAATGATTGCCGCAGCAGTGAGGTCGGTGGGTATTGACCGCGCGCTGCAGGAGCTGACAACATTGCTCGGTGTGCACCGCTTGGGTGCTGGTCCTGGCAGGATGTTAAAAAACTATTGCGCCAGGTCTGAGGGCGTTAAAATCTGCCTCAAAGTGCTCATTTGTAACCCGTAAATTGCGCTTTTTCGGCGGCCATTTTACAGTGATCACGGGCCTGCTCAGACTGTCGCTCATAAGGTTTTTCAACACCCTGCCAGTCGAATATGGCTGCTGCGGTGGCTGGGTTGATCGATGAAAGAAGGCAAGGCGGCGTCAGCCGCGGTTAAAAAAAAGGCAGCAGAACTCCGTCGGACGCTGACTCACCACAATCATTTATATCACTCGCAGGATGCGCCCGAGATACCTGATGCAGAATATGATCGTCTGTTTCAGGAACTGAAATCGCTGGAACAGGAGTATCCCGCGTTACAATCACCCGATAGCCCCACGCAACGTGTGGGTGGTGCGCCGCTGGATAAGTTTGAAAAGGTAACGCACCGTCAGGCGATGCTGTCGCTCGACAATGCTTTCGATGAACAGTCGCTCAACGACTTTGATCAGCGCATACGGGATCGGCTTAAGTCTCGCGCCGCTGCAGAAATCGCTTATGTAGCGGAGCCAAAACTGGACGGGCTTGCGGTTAGTCTGGTCTATCGGGATGGCGTGTTTCATCAGGGTGCGACCCGGGGTGACGGTGCTACCGGTGAGGACATTACGCCTAATCTGCGAACAATCAGATCGCTGCCACTGACGCTGAAAGATGCACCGGCAGGGCGTATCGAGGTGCGCGGGGAAGTGTTTATCGGTAAAAAGTCTTTCGAGCAGCTTAATCGCCAACAGGCTGCTGCCAGTGAAAAGGTGTTTGTTAACCCGCGTAACGCCGCTGCCGGCAGTTTGCGTTTGCTCGACTCCTCTATCACCGCCAGACGGCCTCTGAGAATAATCATCTATTCAATGGGGTTGATCGAAGTGTCGCAGGATCTGCCAGACACACACTGGGACATGCTTCAGTGGTTCGCAGACATGGGTTTGCCGATCAGCGATCAAAGCGAACAGCTGTCGGGCGCGGCGGCCTGCCAGCACTATTACGAAAAGATGCTGCAGCGCAGGGCGGCACTTGACTATGAGATCGACGGGATCGTCTACAAGGTCAACAGCCTGGCATTGCAGCAGCAACTCGGCTTTATCTCCCGCGCGCCGCGCTGGGCGGTCGCTTATAAATTTCCCGCGGAGGAAGCCACTACTTTGCTGTCCTCTGTGGACTTTCAAGTGGGTCGCACCGGCGCTCTGACCCCGGTCGCGCGCCTGGAGCCGGTTTTCGTCGGTGGCGCCATGGTCAGTAATGCCACTCTGCACAACATGGACGAAGTGGCGCGCAAAGGGATCAGAATCGGCGATACCGTGGTGGTGCGGCGCGCCGGTGATGTTATACCGGAAGTGGTTAGCGCGGTGGTTGGCAAACGACCGGCAGACACCCGGAAGATCGAATTGCCGGAAAAGTGTCCGGTATGTGCTTCCGCAGTTATTGTCAGTGCCGATGTAGCCGTGGCCAAGTGTTCCGGCGGTTTCACCTGCAGCGCACAACGGCGCGAGGCATTGAAACACTTTGTCTCCAGAAAAGCGATGAATATCGATGGTCTCGGCGAGAAGCTGATTGATCAGCTGATTGCACGGGACATGGTGAACCGTCCGAGTGATCTTTATCAGCTCACCCGCGAGCAGTTGCTGGAGCTTGATCTTGTTGCCGAAAAAACAGCGGATAATCTGCTCAATGCAATTAAATCGAGCAAGCACACCACGCTTGGGCGCTTTATCTATGCGCTTGGTATACCGGAAGTGGGTGAGTCCACCGCAAAGCAGCTGGCGAATCACTTTGGTGAGCTGCATAAGCTGGTCGACGCATCGCGGGAATACTTCGTACCTTCCGGTATCGAGGGTATCGGTAAAACACGCGCATTGCGGATAATCGATACGATACAAAATGCGGTTGAACTTCCGGATAAACAGCCCGGGGCACTGCAGGGCTGGCTTATCGAAAATTTGCAGGGAGTTAGGCCAACAGAGGTCGACCAACTGCTTGCCAGATTTCCAACCGCAGGCGATCTGCAGGCGTTAACAGTGGCAGACATTCAATCGAAGGGGGATTCCCGCGTCGAGGGTGTCGGCGCTACGATGGCGGGTTTTATCGTGGAGTTTTTTAATCAATCCGACAACCGCAGGGAAATCGAAAAACTAATCGCCGCGGGCGTGCAGTGGCCTGCAGCCACGGAGGTGGCCGACGCGGTGCTGGCTGGCAACACGTATGTCATAACCGGCAAATTCGTGAGCTGGAGTCGCGATGAAATTACTGCGGCACTGGTGGCGATGGGGGCTAAGGTGACAGGCTCGGTATCAAAAAAAACCACGGCGCTTATTTGTGGTGAAGCTGCTGGTTCAAAACTGACCAAAGCGCAGTCGCTTGGTATAACCGTCATCGATGAACAGGCGCTGGCAGAACTTCTTCATGCAAAGATGAAAGCGTAATAACTGAAAAGCCGCTGGCATCGAGCAACCCTGCGTAAGTAGCGGCGGTCTGTCTCTTTATCGGCAAGACTGCGCGCTAAATGTCAGATGAATTATGTCGGCTGGTGCTGTGATATAGTCGTTCGCTCGTTACCAACCGGACTACGTAATGACTGGAATAGTGGTCGCTGGTGCCGCCGGGCGCATGGGGCGGCAGCTTATGCTGGCTGTCGGCGAACGGCAGGAGCTGAGCCTTGCCGGTGCGACGGAGCATCCGGACTCGGATGCGATCGGTGCCGATGCGGGCACGCTCATTGGCAATCAGCCCAGCGGTGTTGCACTGGTCGAATCGATCAATAATGTCGGCGCTCCCTTTGATACAGTGATCGACTTTACCTCGCCCGCGAATACTGAAGCACTGCTGCGCTACGCCGCCGATGCCGGTAAATCCATGGTGATCGGCACCACCGGGCTCACAGAGACGCAACAGGTATTAATGCAGCAGGCGTCTGAGCAGACGGCGCTGGTCTACGCGAGTAACTACAGTGTCGGTGTCACCTTAACACTCGAACTGCTCGCGCGCGCAGCAGAGGCGCTGGGTGATAAGTACGACATTGAAATCATAGAATCACATCATCGACACAAAGTCGATGCGCCGAGTGGCACTGCATTGAGTATGGGCGAGTCCATCGCCGATGCGTTGGGACTTGATCTGAAAACATGTGCGGTGATGGCACGAGAGGGCATCACCGGTGCCCGCAAAGAACAGACGATCGGCTTTTCTGCTGTCAGAGCGGGCGATATCATTGGCGAACACACAGCGCTTTTTTGCGGGCAGGGCGAGCGACTCGAAATTACCCATAAAGCCACTGACCGGATGACGTTTGCGCGCGGCGCGGCCAGAGCTGCCTCCTGGGTAAGTGCGCAGCCTCCCGGTTTATACAACATGCAGGATGTGTTGAGTTCGAACTGACCCTCCCGCCTTTAATACACTAAACACATTACTTAGGCCGAACATACGATGAAACTGTCTGTAGTTTTTCCTGGGCAAGGGTCCCAGTCACCCGGGATGCTCGGTGAGCTTGCGACGGAGTATCCGCTGGTCGCGGATACCTTCAGCGAGGCATCGGAGCATCTTGGCTACGATCTGTGGGATCTCGCGCAAAACGCGGATGCCGAGAAACAGCGACAGACCGAACTTACCCAGCCGCTGATGTTCGTTGGTGGCATGGCCGTGTGGCGGGTTTGGCAACATGTTAATGCACCGACCCCATCCATCATGGCAGGCCACAGTCTCGGTGAGTACACCGCACTGACTGCGGCCGGCGCACTCGCTTTTGACAAAGCCGTCAAGCTGGTTGCGCTGAGAGGCAGGCTCATGGCCAACGCGGTTGCCCCGGGCGTCGGTGGTATGGCCGCTATTATCGGAATGGAAGACGACGCGGTGCGCGAAATGTGTGAATCGCTGACCAGCGAAGCGGGGATCGTCGAAGCAGTGAATTTTAATTCACCCGGCCAGGTGGTGATCTCCGGGCACCTGGCAGCGCTTGAAAACGCCTGCGTCGCCGCCAAAGAGCGTGGAGCACGAAAGGCGATGATGCTGCCGGTGTCTGTGCCTAATCACAGCTCGCTGATGGAGCCGGCAAAAGAAGAACTCGCTGCGGCCATTGATGCCGCCAGACCGGTCATGCCCGAAATACCGATCATGCAAAATGCTGACGCCACTATACCGGCTGACATAGAAACTCTGCGCAAGTCGCTGCAGTCGCATCTGGTGAATCCGGTACACTGGACGTCGACAGTGCAAAAGATGAAAGAACTCGGTGTCGCCAAGCAAGTGGAATTGGGGCCGGGAAAAGTGCTGGCAGGTCTGTGCAAGCGGATAGACAAAACCATTACCGCTTATCCGGTTGAAACCGTCGCCATGCTCGGCAAAGCGCTCGAGGAAACAGAAGAGGTGATCAGCTGATGCTTGAGAATCAAATTGCATTTGTGACCGGAGCGAGCCGCGGGATCGGTGCTGCGATTGCCGATGAACTGGGGCGCCAGGGCGCGACCGTTGTCGGCACGGCCACCTCCGAATCCGGTGCGGCGGCCATTACCGAAAGGCTGGGCAAGCTCGGTGTCTCCGGGCGCGGCATGGTGCTCGACGTGTCTGATAAGAGCCAGATCGAAACCGTACTGGCGGAGTCCAAAAAAGAGTTTGGCGCGAGCACTGTGCTGGTGAACAATGCCGGCATCACCCGCGACAACCTGCTGATGCGTATGAAAGAAGAAGAATGGCAGGATATCATCAACACCAACCTGTCATCGATCTACCACCTCTGTAAGGCCTCGATCAGGGATATGGTCAAAGCGCGGTCCGGCAGAATTATCAATATCGCCTCCGTGGTGGGTGTGACCGGAAACATGGGTCAGAGCAACTATGCAGCTGCCAAAGCAGGCATGATCGGTTTTGGGAAATCACTCGCGCGCGAGGTGGGTTCCAGAAATATTACAGTGAATACTGTTGCCCCCGGTTTTATCGTGTCGGATATGACAGACGCACTGCCGGATGAGCAAAAAGACAACCTGAAGGCCGGTATCGCGCTTGGCAGGTTGGGTGAGCCTGCAGAAATTGCCCATGCTGTTGCCTTTCTGGCGTCACCGCGCGCCGACTACATCACCGGCCAGACCCTGCATGTCAATGGCGGAATGTACATGAATTAATGCCCTTGAATTCCTTTTTGGCGTCCCTACAAAAAGAATCACATGGAATAGCTGCCCCCGAATTCTTTTTTACTACGCCGGCACGAGCGCTGCGCAGCCAACTAGTGGCGCTTGAACCCTGTATTGAATACAATGGGACAGATAACTTGCGAACACGAAAGTCCCCGGAGGGCATCAAATATGAGCAGTATTGAAGAGCGCGTAAAAAAGATTGTGGTCGAGCAACTGGGTGTCAAAGACGAGGAAGTCACCAGCGCTGCCTCCTTTGTTGACGATCTGGGGGCCGACTCACTCGACACCGTGGAACTGGTGATGGCGCTTGAGGAAGAATTTGAATGTGAAATTCCTGACGAGGAAGCTGAAAAAATCACGACTGTGCAGCAGGCCATCGATTACGTGAACGCAAATCTCGGCTAGCTTTGCAATCAATGGCCGGCGACGATTGATTGCCGCCGGTCAGGTCGAACGAAAAACCATCGCTGTACCCGCCAATTGTCATTCGGGCGACATTTAGTGGTCCTGACTGTTGCCAGTGCTTTACACGACTTGAAACGGGGCTAACTCGGCAGCCCGCCGCCTCGTGTAACCCGATAGCGACTGTTATCGACGCTATCTGTCAGCCACCAACCAAACTCAACGGGAGTGCCTGCTTTGAGCAATAGACGTGTTGTAGTGACGGGGCTTGGCGCGATAACACCACTCGGCAATACGGTGTCGTCGTCATGGGAAAACCTCACGGCGGGTGTCTCCGGGGCAGCGACCGTCGATTCATTTGATACCGAAGGTTACGCAACGCGCTTTTCCGCGTCGGTGAAAGGTTTCGAGGTATCCGACTACATGAGCGCCAAAGATGCGCGGAAAATGGACACCTTCATCCACTTTGGCGTTGCGGCGGGTATTCAGGCACTCGACGACGCGGGCCTTTCAGCAGAGCAGTACAACCCCGAGCGAATCGGAGTGGCGATTGGCTCCGGCATCGGCGGACTGCCCAACATCGAAACACAGCACGGCCAGTTGCTGAAATCCGGGCCGCGGAAGATTTCCCCATTTTTTGTCCCCTCCACCATTATCAACATGATCGCCGGCAATCTGTCGATTATGCGCGGTTTGCAGGGCCCCAACATCTGTATTACCACAGCCTGCACCACCGGCACCCACAATATCGGGGAGGCGGTGCGGCTGATCAAATATGGCGATGCGGATGCGATGGTGTGTGGCGGCGCGGAAATGGCAACCTGCCCGCTGGGGCTGGCAGGTTTTGGCGCGGCGCGCGCGCTCTCCACTCGCAACGATGATCCCACCGCCGCCAGCCGTCCCTGGGACAAAGACCGGGATGGTTTTGTGCTCGGAGATGGCGCCGGTGTACTGGTGCTCGAAGAATACGAATTTGCGCGAGCGCGTGGTGCAACCATCTACTGCGAACTCACTGGTTACGGGATGAGCGGTGATGCCTACCACATGACACAGCCGGCCAACAATGGCGACGGAGCCAGGCGCTGTATGCAAAGTGCTGTGTCTGACGCGTCACTGAACCCGGGTGATATCTCCTACATCAATGCACATGGCACTTCGACGCTGGTGGGCGATGTGGCAGAAACCAATGCGATAAAAACTCTGTTCGGTGACCATGCCGGAAAACTTGCGGTAAGCTCGACCAAGTCGATGACCGGGCACCTGCTTGGTGCCGCCGGTGGTATTGAGGCGGTGTTTTCAGTCATGTCACTTCACAAGCAGTGTGTGCCCCCGACAATAAACCTCGACAACCCCGATCCCGAGTGTGATCTTGATTATGTTCCTCACACAGCGCGTGATCTCACGGTCACTCATGCCTTGTCTAATTCTTTCGGTTTCGGTGGCACTAATGCCACACTGATTTTCAGTAAAGTCTGACCGGTGTTGGAGCATCCTGGTGTTTGTTCCGCGGGTGTTACGTGCTTTCCCGATATGCTCGATCGCAACCCGCAGGCGGTTTTTTTTCGACCGATTTTTCTTTCGACTGATGAGCCGGTTCAATCATTTGATCATGGCGTTTCTCAATACATTGCTAAATCCAATCCTCCGGCAATTGACGGTTCTGTAGCGGCTGCTTCTCGTGTTTAAAAGAGTTTTTTCGGTTGTGACGTTGTTGTTTCTTGCCGCAGCGGGCTATGTTGCATTCGATGTGCAGCGCTTTTTAAATGCGCCACTGAGTGATCAGACAAGGCCGTTTGAACTTCATGTTAAGCAGGGTGATACCATTCGCGGTATTGCGGGCCGGCTGAACGAAGCCGGCTTGTTGCAAAGGCCGTTGTGGTGGGAGCTCTATGCCCGACACAATGGGTCAGCGCGCAGTATTAAAACCGGTGAGTTTCCGCTGTCCACTGCGATAACACCGGTGGAGCTGCTCGAGTCTCTGCAGGTGAGTCGTGAGAAGCAGTTTCCGTTTACCATCCTCGAAGGCTGGAATATCTGGCAACTGCGTGAGGCGCTGGCGCAGGATGAAATCCTTGAGCAAACACTACTGGGCGTCGACGATGCTGATTTACTTGCGGCGATCGGTGCAGAGGCGGCTCACCCGGAAGGTCAGTTTTTACCTGACACCTATCACTTCCCGAAAGGAACGACCGATGCGGAGTTTCTGTTGCGTGCACACAATGCATTAAAGGCAAAGCTCGCTGAGGTATGGGAAGACAGACAGGAAGGCCTGCCTCTGTCCACACCCTATGAAGTGATGGTCGCTGCTTCCATTATAGAAAAAGAGACCTCGCTGGATGAGGAGCGTGAGATGATCTCCGGTGTGATCGCAGGACGGCTGAAGAAGGGTATGCGACTGCAAATGGACCCCACAGTAATCTACGGTATCGGCCGGGAGTTTAACGGCAATATCACGCGCAGGGATCTGCAAACCACCACGCCGTACAACACTTATAAAATTGACGGGCTGCCTCCGACGCCGATTGCGATGCCCAGCGCCCGGTCGCTCGAAGCCGCTGTCAACCCCGAGGATACCAAGGCCCTCTATTTTGTTGCCGATGGAACCGGCGGGCACGTATTCAATGAAACTGTTGAGGCGCACAACAAGGCAGTGCGCAAGTACATTTTGAAGAAAAAGTAGCCCGGTGTAGATCACCGCTAACGGACGGGAACCTGAATTGATAACACCGACAAGTGGCTCGAAACGATGGTACTACCGCAGCAGTGGTTTCCACTTTTGCAGGGTTGCTTATGACTGCCGGTAAGCGGGGCCGCCTCATCACGCTCGAAGGTGCTGAGGGTGTTGGCAAGTCCTCGCTGTTACCGAAGGTGCGGGAAGCACTCGAACGATTTGGCATCGAAGTGCTTTGCACGCGTGAACCCGGAGGCACACCGCTGGGTGAGCAGTTGCGGGAGGTATTACTGAACTCTGAAGAGCCGATTGGTGCGAGGGCAGAGTTGCTATTAATGTTCGCATCCCGGGTACAGCACATAGAAACGGTGATTGAACCGGCACTTGCCTCAGGGTGCTGGGTACTTTCCGACCGGTTCACCGATGCTTCCTTTGCCTATCAGGGCGGAGGCAGAGAACTGGGTGCCGAGCGCATCGAAATTATCGAGACATGGGTACAGGAAGGTTTGCAGCCGGACCTGACTTTGCTGCTCGATGCCGACCGTGAAGTCAGTATCGAGCGGACGCGCAAACGCCGGGCGCTCGATCGAATTGAAAGTGAGGGAGATGCATTCTTCGAGCGCGTTCGGCAGGCTTACCTGCAGCGTGCTGCACAGTATCCCGGGCGATTTGAAGTGATCGACGCGAGCGCTGAGTTTGCGGAGGTCTGTGTGCGCATGGAAACCGCGCTGGTTGCACGCATCGAGCACTGGCTCGACGTCAGTGTGGATGCCTGGTAAAAAGTCGATGACAGCGCCTTACCCCTGGCAAACTGAACAGTGGTCGATGCTGCATCAGTCTGCGGCTGCCTCGCGATTGCATCATGCCACTTTGCTCGCCGGACCAGCCGGGGTTGGTAAACAGGAATTCGCGCTTGCCTTCGCGAGCGTGTTGCACTGCATGCAGTTTCCGGCGACAGAACTTGCCTGCGGCCAGTGTGAACGATGCGCGCTGATGCAGGCAGGCACCCACCCGGACTTTACTTTCGTTGACTGGACGGACAAATCCACGGTCGTCAGCGTGGATCAGATTCGCCGTCTGTCCGATACGCTGAGTCTGACCACGACCTATGGTCCCTACCGGATTGCGGTGATCAACCGTGCCGATACGATGACCATGGCCGCCTGTAACAGCCTGTTGAAGACGCTGGAGGAACCGCCGGGGCGCTGTGCGATTTTTCTGCTGGCAGAGCGCGACGCTGCGCTGCCGGCCACGATCCACAGCCGCTGTCAGCGATTGCTGATGCCTGCGCCGGCGCGCCCGCTCTCATTGGAGTGGCTGGCGCAAAACGGGGTAACACAGCCGGAAGTAGCGCTTGAGTTTGCACGCGGTGCGCCACTGCTGGCGGCAAGCTTTGCTGCCGAGCGGGATCTGGCGGCAATTGCGACCGTGCGTGAGCACTGGCAGGCGTTTATTTTTGGTGACAAAAGCCCGTCGTCCCTGGCAACTGAAGCCGCCAGTCAATTGAGTACGCGCGAATCCATAACGCTTTTTATGCAATGGACCGCAGATTTCGCCAAAAATGTTGAATTTTCCGAACTCAACAGCCGTTCTCCTGAACAAGAGGCGCAATCACAGCGCCGCTACTTAAGTCAGACGATGCTACTGCTGCAGCGGTCGCTTCGGCTCGATAATGCCAGTTTGCGAACCCAGACTGTGCTCGAGGGCGTTCTGGCCGACATAAGAATACAAAGAATGCGGATTCGAGCGGAGAACTCAGCATGACTACTGAACGCAAGGCCATCGTGTCACTCACAATCACTGATCGTGGTGCACTTCAGGCCGCCTATATGTCCTTCGTTGAAGGCGGCGGCGTCTTCGTGCCGACCACGCAACAGTACAACCTGGGCGACTCGGTGTTTCTGTTGTTTGGACTAATGGATGACGCCGAGCGCTGGCCGGTACCGGCACAGGTGTGCTGGGTGACCTCAGCCGGCGGTAACAGTGTGCCGGGTGTGGGTCTGCAATTTGTTGGTGATAAGGCCGGCAACGTTCGCCGTGCGATCGAGGACCATCTCGGTGGTCTGGTCAACTCAGAGCGCGCTACTAACACCATGTAGGCAGTCGCATCGAATGGTCTCGCGCTCGCAGGCCATATTCGATGCCAGTGACTGTTGACTCTGCGATACCATGCGCGTCATGCGCATGGTTTACAGTGTTCTTATCCTTGTTGTTTCTCTGCTGACATCCTGTTCGGCGGAGCCGCCGGCCGCGCCCGACGCAGCGCTGATCAGTGGCGCCACTATGGGGACAACCTATCAGGTTCGTGTGCCCGGCTTCGATGAAGATGACCGCGTCCTCCTGCAGGCACAGATCGAGTCGGAGCTTGAATCCGTCAACGCGGCGATGTCCACGTATCAGCCAGATTCGGCCATCAGCCGCTTCAATCAGAGCCGTGATACGGACTGGGTGCCGGTGCCTGAAAGCCTGGCAGAAGTGGTGCTTGCCGCCCTGCAGATCGCGGTGGCGACAGAGGGTGCATTTGACCCCACAGTCGCGCCGCTGGTGCAGCGCTGGGGGTTCGGCAGTCAATCGAAATGGCTCGAGCCACCCGCGGCAGACGAATTGTCGCAGCTGTTGCAAACAATCGGTTACCGGCACCTCAAAGCGCGTCTGGCACCACCTGCGTTGCAGAAGGCACTGCCTGAGCTGTCTATTGACCTATCCGCCATCGCCAAGGGCTATGCGGTCGATCGCCTGGCCGGCATCGTCGACTCGTTTGGCTACCGTCACTATCTCGTTGAAATCGGCGGAGAGTTGCGCGTGAGCGGGTTCCGTCACGCCGCACAACCCTGGCGGGTCGGCGTTGAACAGCCGGCTGAAGACGGCAGTGTGGTCGATGCATCGCTGGCGCTTACTGCTGGCGGTGTGGCCAGTTCCGGCGACTATCGCAATTTTCGCGAAGTGCAGGGGAAGCGCTACTCGCACATTATTGACCCGCGCACCGGTGTGCCGGTTGAGCACAGGACAGCGGCGGTCACCGTTGTGGCCAACACGGCGATGTACGCGGATGGCTGGGCGACAGCGCTGATGGTGCTCGGCGCGGAGCGTGGAGCGGATTATGCACAACGGCATTCGCTGGCGGCGAGATTTGTCGAGCACGACGCAGGGCAGTTCAGGGTGACTGCCACGTCGCTCTACCGGCAGCTGCCTGCGGACGCCGGGCGTTAGCGTTGTGGGAATGTCCGTCGGTGGCAAGTATTGCGCAACCGGCTCGACGCCCATATAACGGTAAGCTGCGTAGAAGCTGATTAACTGAACCACGGGAATGCTATGCCAAACCATGCGGCTTTTGAAGAACAGAGACGTTACCCGATCGATTCGCTGAATCTTGAATTTCAGGAGTATCGTCACGTCGCGACCGGCGCACGCCACTTTCATCTCGCCGCAGACGATGATCAGAACGCTTTTCTGGTCGCATTTCTTACAGTGCCCCAGGACTCCACCGGGGTCGCACATATACTCGAGCACACCGTCTTGTGTGGCAGTAAAAATTATCCGGTACGCGATCCGTTTTTCATGATGCTGCGGCGTTCGCTCAACACGTTCATGAATGCGTTTACTGCCAGCGACTGGACTGCCTACCCCTTCGCCAGTCGCAACCGGAAAGACTATTTCAATCTGCTCGATATTTATCTGGACGCCACTTTTTTTCCGAACCTGAACGAGCTCGATTTCCGTCAGGAAGGGCATCGGCTGGACTTCTCTGAAGCGGGCAATCAAGCTTCACCGCTGATGTACAAGGGGGTTGTGTTTAATGAAATGAAGGGGGCCTACAGTTCACCGAACGCGCGCCTCATGAAACAGTTTTCAAAGTCGCTCTACCCGTCTATTACGTATCACCATGACAGCGGCGGTGACCCGGCATTTATTCCCGACCTCACCTATCAGCAGCTGAAGGATTTTCACGCGCTGCACTACCATCCGTCCAATGCAGTGATCGTCACTTACGGAGATCTGCCGGCAGAGGAGTTGCAGCAGCGCTTTGAAGCACGGGCACTGAACGAGTTCAGATCCATCGATGTGTCATCCCTCGCTATTCCGGATGAAGTGCGTTATCAAAGTCCCCGGCAAGTCGCATCGAGCTACCCGCTGGCAGAAGAAGACACCAGCGGACGCACGCATGTAGCGCTGGGCTGGCTGTTGGGTCGCAACGCCGATATACGCAAAGTGTTGGAAGCGCGTGTGATGACAGATGTACTGCTCGACAACAGCAGCTCACCGCTGCGACACGCGCTCGAAACATCAGCACTTGGTGCGGCGCCGTCGCCATTGTGCGGTCTTGATGAAGACACCCGTGAAATGAGTTTCGCTGTCGGGCTTGAGGGTTCAGACCCGGACAAGGCAGATGCGGTCGAAGCGTTGATCCTCAATGTACTCGGCAAGGTTGTCGATGAGGGGGTGTCGACTGAGGCTGTGTTGTCTGTGCTGCATCAGCTGGAACTGTCGCAGCGCGAGATAACCGGAGATGGGTTCCCGTACGGTCTGCAACTGGCTTTGCGAACACTGACACCAGCGCTGCATGGCGGTGATCCGGTGTCCGCACTGGACTTTGACAACATACTGGACGACCTGCGGCAGGATGCCGAAGATCCGTCTTTTATACCGCGACTTATTAACGAACTGTTGCTCGATAACAAGCACCGCATCCGGCTGGTGATGTCACCCGATACTGAACTCGCTGAAAAGGAAAAGGCACGAGAATCCGAACAACTGGCTGGCTTAACCGCAGCGCTCAATGATCAGAAACGCGAAGAGATTGCAAAACTTGCCACATCTCTTGAAGAGCGACAGGCACAGGAGGATGACCCGGAACTGCTGCCGCGTGTCACCCTGGATGATGTGCCGGAAGAACTGAAGTTTCCCGAAGGGCAGGCTGCGGCAATCGATGCAGTGCCTGCGGTGTGGTATCACCCGGGTACCAACGGCATGGTTTATCAGCAATTGATCAGTGATCTGCCAGCGTTTGATGACGAAGAAACAGACTTACTGCCACTTTATGCGATGTGTGTTGCAGAGGTCGGTAGTGGGGGGCGTGACTACCTGCATACTCAGGCGCTGCAAGCCTCGGTGCTGGGTGGTATCAACGCGCGTATCAGTACTCGCAGCGTGATGGGCAACACCGACAAACTGCACGCGTCGATGGTGTTGTCTGCCAAAGGTCTCAGTCGCAATGCGGATCATGTATCGAAACTGCTGCACGAAACCTTTGATACTCCGGATCTGTCCGAAACGCAGAGAATCAAAGATTTGATTTCTCAGGTCAGAATACGGCGCGAGAGTTCTATAACCGGTCGCGGACATGTGTTGGCAATGGTTGCCGCCAGCAGTAACAGCAGCGCATCAGCATCACTGAGCCATCGCTGGAGCGGGCTGCAGGGCATCGCGGCTATAAAAGAAATCGATGATCGGCTGCAGGCAGAGCCCGGCTACATCGATACGCTCGCTGAACGAATGCAACAAATCCATCAACGGGTAAAGCAGGTGCAGCGAGAATTGTTAATCGTTTCAGACGAAGAGCAGCGCGATGCAGTCACCGCAGCAGTCCGGGCCAGTGGTCTGGTAGAGGCGCAACAAGCGCTGGTGGGCGCAGAATCGGCTTTTCAGGTGGGTTATCAGCGGGGCGATGTGCGCCAGGCCTGGTCTACCAACGCGCAGGTCAACTACTGTGCGCAGTCTCATAAAGCGGTACCTGCAGGGCATGATGATGCGCCGGCGCTGACCGTGTTGGGCGAACTGCTCGGCAACGGGTACCTGCATGGCGCCATCCGTGAAAAGGGCGGCGCTTACGGGGGCGGGGCCAGCTACGATGGTGAATCCGGTGCTTTCCGGTTTTATTCCTACCGCGATCCGCGACTTGAGGAAACCTACAGCGACTTCGATGCCTCTGTGCAGTGGCTGCTGAATTCTGAACATGAAGCCAGAGCACTTGAAGAAGCCGTTCTCAGCGTGATCAGTCGCATCGACAAACCGGGATCGCCGGCCGGGGAGGCGATCAGTCACTACTATGCAGAACGCTACGGCCGTGGCACTGACTACGTTCAGCGGGTGCGTAAGCAGGTACTGGCAGTCACACTTTCAGATCTTAAACGCGTCGGTGAAACCTACCTGACTGACAAAAACGTTAGCAAGGCAGTGGTGGGCTCGCCGGAAAAGATGAGTAAGCTGGATGGTTTTGAGCAGCGCAACGTTTAGCATGTTGCGCCCCTCCGACCACAGGAGCGGCTGATGCGTCATATCAACTACAACCACCTTTTCTATTTCTGGAATGTCGCAGAGTTCGGATCCATAGCGGGCGCATCGAAGCGACTATATCTAACACCGCAGACGATCAGTACGCAAATAAAGCTGCTTGAGCAGGCCACTGGCACCCAGTTATTTGAGAAATCGGGTCGAAGGCTCGTACTCACCGAACAGGGGACGGTGGTCAAAGGCTTTGCCGATGAAATTTTTTCATTGGGTACCGAGTTGTCCCTCTTTATGAGGGGGGGAGAAAAGCAGGATGCTTCAGAATTGTACGTCGGAATCGTGGAGACCTTGCCAAAGATTGCTGTAGAGCAGTTTCTTGAGCCCGCATTCGATGCAGGTGTGAAACTGTGTTGTTTCGAAGGCAATCTCGATGACCTGATCGCAGATCTGAGCAGCCACAAGCTGGATATGATTTTGTCTGACCGGTCTGTTCCGGCAGGTGATACATCAAATCTTGCTGTGAGTTTACTTGGTGTCAGCAGGCTTGCGCTGTTTGCCCCTGAGGCTCAGTGGCAAAGTCTGCAGGATAAGGCGCCCGCCGGACTGAATGATCTGGACGTCATACTGCCTGACGGCAACAGTCCACTGCGCAGGGCAGGTGAAGACTGGTTTTTGCAGCATGGTATTACACCAAGCGTTGTCGCCGAATGCAGCGACAGTGGTTTGATTAAGGCCATGGCAGCAGCAGGACGTGGCGCTTTCATAGCTCCGCTGAACATTCGCGCAGAAATTGAGGCGACCACCAGCTGTCGGTTGCTGTTGACGCTGGACGGGTTCAGTGAACGCTATTTCGCGATCACTTTGGATAAGAAAATGCAGCACCCGCTAGTCAACGAGTTAGCAGATTCTGCGCGAACGTCTCTTACGCTTGAATAGCATTCCTTGTCGACAACCACTATGTATCCTCGTGCGAGTATCCGCAACGGAACACCTGAATGCTCCTCAGGGAGCTGACTCCCGGGATTTCACGATGTCATCCAGCACCAGCGTGTTCTTGCTCAGGGGTGTCTTCGAACGATAGGCTGCTCGACCTATCAGGTGTGCTGCAACCGGTGCGGTGAGTAGCAGGAAAGCAATAATTAGTATCGCCTTAGCGACCACCAGTGCCCCCCCGAAGTGAAAGGAAACTCCTGCCACTATCAGCCCCACGCCCAGCGTACCGGCCTTGGTCGACGCATGCATTCTCATGAGCACGTCAGGCAACCGAACCAGGCCAATACCGGCGACCGCTGCAAACGCACCACCGAATACAATGAGTATTCCAACCACTGCATCATTCATTTTGATCATCCCGCTGTTCGATGTAGCGCGCAAATGCGACTGTTGCCAGAAAGCCGATCAGCGCGAGGACCAGGCCCAGGTCAAGATAGGCTGAGTTGTCCAGGTGCAGTGCCAGTAGTGAGGTCATGGCGATGAGTAACACGGTGATCAGATCCAGGGATACCACACGGTCTGCTGGTGACGGCCCCAGTAACATGCGAACAGCACCACCAAACAGACCGATAAGCGTCAGCACCAAAGAGAGTATGATGGCCGTATCGAGCGTAAACATTATCGCATTGCCCCCAGTACTCGCTGTTCCATGCCGCGTTTTATTTCCCGGATATACGCATCGGGGTCATCTACAAACATCGCATGCACCAGCAGATGCGTGTGATCTTCACTGATATCAACCGACAGGGAACCGGGCGTCAGGGAAACCAGATTGGCCAGCACTGTTAACTCGACGTCTGTCGCTGTGTCGATTGGCACCGCTATAATGGCGGGCTTGCTTTGCGGAGCCGGTGTAAGTACGTCCCATGCAACCCTGAGGCTTGAAATAAACAGTTCGTAGAGAAAAAACAAAACCAGCGCGATGCCGTCGAACAGCGCAGTGAAGTAACGTTTTTTCCCGAACAGCGGTTGCAGTACGAAAAGCACCGCGTAGCCAATCAGAAAACCGACAAGTAACCCGGTAACGCTAATGGTTCCGTTCAATGCTGACCAGACAAAAGCAAGCAGCAGATTGATAGAAAATGGAGTCATCGGGCAGACCTCACTGATCGGTTTCCAAAGCAGGCCCCAGGACCGCTTCAACATAAGACTGTGGTGCAAGAAGGTTTCGGGCAGATCGGTCTGCGCCTTCGATAAGTGCAGCGGGTTGTAAGCCGATCCACAGCAGTACCAGCGACAATCCTATGACCGGCATCAGTGCGGCTGTCGGGGTTTGCGCTGGTCGCGCCTGTTGCTGTTGCTCCTCGTGCAGTGATTGCGGTGCTGACTTCCAGAACACTTCAGACCAGATGCGTATAAGTGGAATGAAAGTAATTAGACTGATCAGCAGTACCAGTGCAATGACTGCGAATGCAGACAGTTCCAGACCCGCCTCTATTATCATCACTTTGGCCCAGAAACCTGACAGCGGCGGTATACCCGCCAGTGTAAGAATGGCAAGCAGAAACAGCAGGGAAAAGCCAGGTCGGTCGCGATACAGACCGCCCAGTTGTGACAGGCTGAAGCTGCCCCCGAGGTTGCCGACTATGCCCGCCATCATAAACAGTAAGGCTTTCAGCAATATGCCCTGCACCATGTAAAAGATCGCGGCGGACATCGCCAGCGTGGAATTCAATCCGAGGCCCAGCAACATAAAGCCGATTGATGCGATTACGTGAAAAGACAGAATGCGTCGAATGTCTCCCTGGGTTAGCGCGCCAAATACGCCAGCGATCATGGTGGCAATAGCAATCGTTAGAATGATGCGATCGATCTCTGCGAGCGCGTCCGGAAAAATAAGCGTAAAAGTCCGAATCAACGCATAGACACCTACTTTTGTCATCAGTCCTGCGAAGACTGCCGAGACAGAGATCGGCAGCGTGTGGTAGGAGGCCGGCAACCAGAAATACAATGGAAACACTGCTGCTTTGATGCCAAACGCTATCAGAAAAAGAACAGCGACGACTGAAACCAGCCCCTGGTCCTCCACCAGTGGTATGCGCTGATGTAAATCAGCCATGTTGAGAGTGCCGGTCATTCCGTACACCAATCCGATGGAGGCCAGGAGAACCACTGTTGATATTAGATTGATCGCTACGTATTTCACTGCACCGTCAAGCTGAATTCTGTTACCTCCAAGCACCAGTAACGCAAAGGAGGAGATCAACATGACTTCGAACCAGACATAGAGATTAAACAGGTCTCCGGTGATGAAAGCCCCGACGACACCACCGATCAGCATGTGCAGAAACGTATGAAACCCGCCGTTCGCGCGAGACTCGTCAATATCAATAAACGAATAAACAGCGACAGCTAACCCGACCAGTGCGGTGACGGCAATCAGTATTGCGCTAAACAGATCGGCAATCAGTGTGATGCCCATCGGAGCCTGCCAGCTACCCATTTGGTCACTCAATACGCCATGTTTGGCAACCGCGTAAAGCAGTGTCAGTGAAAACAGCAGCAGCAATGCCATGCCGGCGATGCTCAAAAGACCTTTAACGCGTCTGTCCCCCGGTATCATAAAAGTGAGGGCAGCCGTAGCAATCGGCAGCAACAGGCAGGTAATCAGGAGCCAGGTCATACTGAGCCACCTTTTGAAGGTCCTGCAGTGTCGCCCTCGTTATGTGCTGCCGCGTTTACGGAGATTGCAGGTTGAGTGGATGGAGCATCCGACGGCGTGGTGGCTGCGGCGACAACATGCGATTGTTCGGCCAGCACCATTTCATCGACGTTGACAGTGCCGAGCGACTGGTAGGCACGAAGCGCCAGAATCAGTGTGAATGACACCAGCCCGAAGCCGATGACAATAGCGGTTAGCACCAGCGCCTGTGGCAGCGAGTTTGCGTATACAGGATTGCCATCGTCCACAATAAGTGGCGGTGCACCCACGGTCAGCCCGCCGACTGTAAATATAATCAGGTTAGCCACATTGCTGACCAAAACCAAACCAAATAAAAATTTGACCAGGTTGCGACTTAGCATTAGCCAGACACTGGCTGCCATTAGCACACCAATCAGGGCGCTCATTAATAGTTCCATCTTATAGCTCCTCTTCCATGGCGATGAACATGCCGGCCACACCGCCGACCACCACCAGGTAGACACCTACGTCAAACAACAATGGAGTGCCAATTGCCAGGCCCTTGTCGGTTGCAGTAGCACCGAAAAACATCCACAGGCCGGTTAGAAATGGCTGTCCGCCGATCATTGGCATCACGCCGGCGAGCAGTGCGAGCAGTAAGCCGAATAACACCAGAGTGCGCGGATCAACCCTTAACAGCCGACGCATCACCTCCGGCCCTTCCGCCAGACCGTGGACAATGATGGCAGCCGCGGCTACCAGTCCGCCGATAAAACCACCGCCGGGCTCATTGTGTCCGCGCCACAGCAGAAACAGTGAAAACAGCAGCATCAGTCCGACCAGCAAACGGCTGATGGTACTAAGAATAAGTGAATTCATAACTACGCCTCCTTACCTGACGCTCTGACCTTCAACAGTGCCACTACTGCCATCGCAGCAGTGGCCACAACGGCAACTTCGCCGAAGGTATCCAGCGCTCTGAAGTCCACCAGAATGACGTTGACAATATTGCGCCCGTAGGCTTTGGTTAGGCTGTTTTCAGCGAAAAACTCGGTAATCGCAAGATCCGGCTGTGTCGTCGCGACGGCAAACGTCACCAGGCCGATCACCACACCAGCGCCGATGGATATCAGTGCATCGCGGAAATTGCCGGCACGTCCCGGGTGAGCTTCGCCGGGGAAGCGCGGTAGCCGCAGGAGTACAGCCGCGATCAGCACCACAAAGAGTGTCTCCACCATTAACTGGGTGATGGCGACATCGATCGCCCCGAAGATCAGAAACAACAGCGCCACCCCGCTGCCGATAACACCGAGCGCACAGATCGACAGTAGTCTGGAGCCGCTGAGTGCAACGACGAGTGCTGCCGCCATCATCAGCAGAATGATCACGGCGCCCAGCGCCGAGACCGGCGTGAGTCCGGTGGTGTCGAGTTCAATGCCGTGTACCAGCATCGTACTGCCAACAGCCAGTAGCAGAACTGCCATCACGATAGTGAGGTAGTGACTCAGAGAGCCGGTTTGCAGTCGGTGGGTGACGAACGCTGCCAGTCGGGTTATCGCCCTGAGCAACGCCTCGTAGCTTCGGTCCGCGCTGGGCAGTTTATCGACCCAATCGTCAAGCAAGCGCTTTATCGCCGCCAGCTTCCAGAAGATCAGACAGCCCAGGATGACTGTCAACACGCTCAGCATCAACGGCACATTGATGCCGTGCCACAGTGACAGTTTCACATCTGTCGGCGTTGCCAGCACGTTGGTGATCGCGGGCTCTATCAGGCTAGGCGCAATGAGCTCGGGAAAGATTCCAGTCGTCAACCCTGCAACCGCGAGCAGTAGCGGTCCACACCACATGGCTGGTGATACCTCCGACGGTTGTCGGTCTGTTCGTAGATGCCCGGTCAAAAAGACCCTGAATATGATAGTCAGTGCAATACCGACCATCATCGCGTTGGCAGAAACAGCAGCGACTACGATGAGCCATGGCTCCTCTGAAATGGCCAGCGCACCCTCGTATTTGAGCTCTTTCCCGATAAAGCCGAGAAACGGGGGAAAGCCTGCCATCGATAATGCCGCTGCAATGGCGATGAAACCGGTCAAAGGCATGGCGCGGAACAATCCGCCCAGTAAAGGCAGTTCCCGCGTGCCGGTGCGCTTGTCAACGTTGCCGATAACCAGAAACAGTGCGCATTTGTAGAACGCATGTACCAGTAGAAAAGTCACTGCGGCCAGTGCTGCGATGCGCAGATCAGAACCCAGAAACATCGTTAAGGTGCCAAGTGCCATTACGGTAGTCCACGCCAGCATTAGCTTCACATCAGTCTGCCGCAGCGCCATCAGTGAGG